>JBCBGM010000012.1:0-62731 GCA_038526735.1 Pseudomonadota bacterium
GAGACGGCAGGTCTGGTCTCTCTCTGGGTGTTTTTGCCGCTCTTTGGGATGCTGATGATCGTCATTGGGCTGGTGTTTGCGAATTTCAACGCGCTGGCGATGGAGCCTCAGGGGCATGTTGCGGGCATGGCCTCCAGCCTCACCGGAGCGATCAGTGTGCTTTTGGGCGCGCTCATCGGATACATCATCGGGCAAGGCTATGATGGCACCATGGTGCCGCTCTTTTCTGGGTTTTTGCTGTGCGGCCTGGTGGTGCTCGCGATCCTGCTTTGGGTTGAGAAGGGTCGGCTCTTTGGGGCGCAGGCCCCGGCCTGAAAAACTGTCCTGAGCCGACAATGTAAATAAGATTCACTTTTTTCCGCGGCGACCCTTGAAGGGCGCTGGATGCTCCACCACCTGTGTTAATGTGAATTACATTTACATCCTGACCAACCCCAAGAGGAGACCAATGGAACCTGTCAGCAAAGCCTTCCGATCCGCCGAAAACTGGCTTGATGAGCGCGGCCCGAAGGCCTGGATCATCGCCTTCGTGCTCGGCTTCATCTTCGTCTGGCCCATCGGCCTTGCGATCCTTCTCTACGCACTTTGGAGCAACAAAATGTCCCGCAGATCTTGCCGCACCCGTTCCTGGAGCCGCGATAGCCGCTTCGCCCCCACCGGAAACGTGGCCTTTGACGCCTACCGCGAGGAAACGCTTAAGCGGCTCGAAGATGAGCAAGCGGCCTTCCAGGCTTTCCTTGAGAAGCTGCGCAAGGCGAAGGATCAGGCCGAGTTTGACCAGTTCATGGATGACCGCCGCCGTCGCCCGGCCCCGAAAGCGGACGCTGAAGAAGCTCAGATGGCCTCCAACCCGCGGGATGAGGGCGGTGCTGCCCCGATGCCGGCCTGACAGGGCTGACATCGCCTGATACACACTCAGCGTCGCCCACGTCGGGCGGCGCGCTTTCACGGAAAAAAGCCTCCCATGACAACGCTCGACACCGTCTCTGACCACCCCGACCCCGAGAAGCACCCCGAGTTCTACGAGGGTGTCGGGATCAAGCGCCTGATGGCCTGGTTCATCGACAACATTATCATCGGTCTGCTTGTGGCAGTGATCGGATTGCTCACCCTCACGCTCGCTTTCTGGATCTGGCCCATCGCCTATCTCGTGGTCGGGTTCTGCTACCGCGTGATCACGCTGGCCACCGGCTCTGCGACCTGGGGGATGCGGATTGTCGGGATGGAATTTCGCAACCGCCGTGGCGACCGGTTCAACTCCGGGGACGCTTTGGTGCACACGCTGGGCTACACCGTGGCGCTGACGTTTTTCATCACGCAGGTGGTGAATGTGATCCTGATAGCGACCACAGCCAAAGGACAAGCGTTGCATGACTACATCGTTGGCTCGGTCGCGATCAACGCAACGCGATAAAGCGGCCTGCTGCGATGCAGCGCAATTGACAGAACACGCCTGAGCGCCCACGCTACACATCGCGGCGCTCAGATAGGCTGAGTGGCGCGCAGGATAAGGTGCGATGCGTCATCTCCACCCAAATATGCCCCAGTTCTACGTCACGGCGCCTCAGCCGTGCCCGTACCTGCCGGGGCGCGTGGAGCGCAAACTCTTTACCTCGCTGGCCGGCCCCACCGCGCAAACACTGAACGACACGCTCTCACAGCAAGGGTTCAGACGCTCGCAAAACGTGCTCTACCGGCCGTCTTGCGCGGATTGCTCGGGGTGTCTGTCTGCGCGGATTCGCGTGGCAGACTTTAAGCCCTCCAAAACGCACCGGCGCACGCTCAAGAACAACGCGGATATGGAGCGCTCGATTGGCTCCTCCTGGGCGACCGAAGAGCAATACACCCTCTTTCGCACCTATCTCGACGCGCGGCACGCCACCGGCGGCATGGCTGATATGGATATGTTTGAGTATGCTGCGATGGTGGAGGAAAGCCCGGTCGACAGCCGCATCATCGAGTACCACCGCACCGAGGGCGACGGCGCAGAGGCGCTGACCGCGGTGTGCCTGACCGATGTGCTCGATGACGGTGTGTCGATGGTCTATTCGTTCTTTGACCCAGCACTCTCAAAGCGCAGCATCGGCACGTATCTCATCCTCGACCATGTGGAGATCGCGCGGCAGCTGGGCCTCCCGTATGTGTATCTGGGCTATTGGGTGCCCGGCTCCTCAAAGATGGATTACAAGGCGCGCTTCAAGCCGCTGGAGATTTTCTATCGCGGCAAGTGGTCTGACCTCGACAGTATGAGTGATATCCGTACCGACCGTCATCCACTCTCCACAGATCCGATCCAAGATCAGGTCGCAGCGATTCAGTTGCCCAGCCTGTAATTCGGAGACGACCTTGCACATTGACGTTACCGTAGCGCCCCGGTCGGGGGCGCTCATAATTCCCGTCGGCATTTCAACGCCACACCATAGCGTTGTGAGAACGGAGGTGTCGGGCGCCGCCACCTCGACCGTGCTCGAACCTCGGACAGGCCAAGCCGTGTTGGTGGCTGAGGGTGCAACAGGCGAGATCACGATCCGCTATCACTACGCGGCTGGAGGGGCGTATCCGGCGGGTCTGTTTGCGCCCCACACCTCGCGTTTCACCCGGATCGCAGAAGGGTTGGCCGCAGAGGCGCAGTCCTTCGACGGGGCAACGGTGGAAGAGATCGCGTCGCATGTCGCGGCTCTCTTCACCTATGGCCATCCGGAAGAGCGTTACTACGACGGGTTCGATGAGCTTCCGCATCTGTGCGACATGGCGGTGGGCAGTTGTGTCGATATCAACTTCTACTTCATCGCGATGCTGCGCGCGGCGGGCATTGAGGCGGGCTATGTCACGGGCGCGTTCTTTCCGGCGGAAAAGCGCGACTGGTGCAATGACATGCACTGTTGGGTGGTCATACGAGAGGGGGATCTGCTGCGAGAGTGGGACATCGCGCATCATCTCAAGCTCGGGCAAAAGACCGTGGCGGCGGGGCTGAACCCCAAGCCCGGATTTCGGTTGCCGGTGTCCTATGGGATGGGCCTTGACCTGCCGGCGCTGGACCTTCGGGACATCAAGCTGATGTCAGAGCCGATGTGGCTGGTGGAGGGGGCGCTTAGCGATGCAGAGCCTCAGATCAAATTGACCGGTGGGCCGCAGTAGGTTCGAGCCACGCTCCTTATCGCAAAAGGCCCGGAGCAATCCGGGCCTTTTCGTGTTTGGTTTTCGGCGCTGCTAGTTCAGCAGGTCGGGCACAATCGTCACGATGCCCGGGAAGAGCCAGAGTAGTGCCAGCCCCAGCACCTGAATGCCGACGAAGGGTATTACCCCTCGGTAGATATGCTGCGTCGTCACACCCGCGGGCGCCACCCCTCTGAGGTAGAAGAGCGCAAATCCGAACGGCGGCGTCAGGAAGCTCGTTTGCAGGTTCACTGCGATCATGATCGTCACCCAGGCCGGATCAAGCGTGCCGCCATAGATCACCGGACCAACGATCGGCACCACGATGTAGATGATCTCCAGAAAGTCGAGCACGAAGCCGAGGATGAACAGGATCAACATCACCACGAGGAAGACGATCATCTCATTGTCGAAACTGCGCAGGAACTGCTGGATGTAGTGTTCCCCGCCGAAGGAGATCAGCACGAGGTTCAGCAGCTGCGAGCCGATCAGGATGGTAAAGACCATCGAGGTGACCTTTGCCGTTTCGCGCACCACCGGGGTCAGGATGTTGGAGCGCAACAGCACCCAGCAGCTGAACAAGAGGCCGAAGAAGGCGAAGTGATAGGCACCTTGAGCCAGCACATAGGCCACCCAGTCGCCGAGCGGCACCGTTTCGCGGGTGATGCGCAGGTCGAAGTTGATGCCCAGCAGGATCATGATGACGACCGCGAAGCTGGCCCAGATGATCAGCTTCGAGTTACCCTGCTCTTCCTTCAACTTGCGGTAGGCGGCGAGCATGATCGCACCTGCGGCCCCAAGGGCTGCGGCCGGTGTCGGGTTGGTGATGCCGCCCAGGATCGAGCCCAGCACCGCCACGATCAAAACCAGCGGCGGGAACACGACGCGCAGAAGTTCGTTCTGAGCCAACCGCCCCATCGCCACGCGGCATCCGTAAAGCGCGATCATCAGCGGGATCGCCATGATCAGGAAGGTGCTGCCCGGCCCCGAAAGTGGCGAGATGAACAGGCCATCTACCAAGAGCCCCAGCACGATCCCTCCCGCCCCGATGATCAGCGGCATCGGTGCTGAGGAGGGGGAGACACCGCGCGCAACAATCAGGATCAGCGCGAGGATGGTGAGGATGGTCGCAACACCGCTGCCGATAGGTGCGGTGCTTGCAAGGGCTGCTTCGCGGGCGGCGGCGCGCTCTTCTTCGGTGAGCAGAACCACTTCGCCGGTATTGCCAGAGCTGATCTGTGCGGCGCGTTGGGCGACCGCCTCATCCCATGCCTCTTGGCCGTGCAGGTCAATCATCGACGCTTGGCACTGCTCAGAGACGGTGGTGCGGAGGCTCGGGTCCTCACCCCGCTCGGCGTAGTCTGAGACGGTGACCGTCTGGCTGCCGATCAGGCCGACGCTGGCGCTGAGCACGACCGCGACAATCAAACCAACGGGCGCAAAGAGATACCAGGTCAGCGCCTCGTTGCGGGTGATAATCTCAGCCCGTTCGTCGCTGGTGAAGATGACAGGCGGCGCGTTTTCCGGGCGGAAAAGCGCGAAGCCAAAGGCATAAGCTGCGTAAAGCCCGGCCAGGAACAGACCCGGCAAAAGCGCCGCTTGGAAGAGCGTGCCCACCGACAGAACCGCAGGCTCGCCAAGGAAGGTCAGTGCATCGCCACACCCCGCGAGCTGGGCGCGTGTCTCTTGGCCCGTGGCGTAGAGGTCGCCTACGAGCGTGCCAAGCAGAACGATCACGATGGAGGGCGGAATGATCTGGCCCAGTGTGCCAGAGGCCGCAATCACGCCAGTGGCGAGCTCGGGCGAGTAGTTGTTGCGGAGCATCGTTGGCAGAGCCAGCAGGCCCATGGTCACCACAGTCGCGCCCACAATCCCGGTGGAGGCGGCCAAGAAGGCACCCACAATCACGATCGACACCGCCAAACCGCCCGGCAGCGGACCAAACACGCGGGCCATGGTGGTCAGCAGGTCCTCGGCGATTTTTGAGCGCTCGAGCGTGATGCCCATCATCACGAACATCAAAACGGCGAGCAGTGTTTCGATGGACTGGCCAGCGATCACGCGCTCATTCATCCGGTTCACGATGAACGACAGGTTCCGCTCCATCGCCTGTTCCCACCCGCCAGGGAAGACGGCCTCTTGGATGCGCGGAATCTCCGGATATCTGAAGGTCGAGATACTCTCTCGAACCACCCCTTCGGCGAGAAGGGCGGCATATTCTGCCGAGCCGGTATCGATCGCCTCGTGAATGAGCAGCCCCGCCGAGTCGAAGGCGGCGATGATCGCGAAGGAAATCACCCCTGCGCCGCCGATCGCGAAGGCTACGGGAAACCCTGTCATGATCCCTGCAAAGAGGGTCAGGAAAACGATGATCAGGCCAACCTCAACCCCATCCAATCCAAACGGCATGCTTTGTAGTCCCTTCAGTCGGGCCGCGGCAAGGCGGCGTCCGTTGTGATGATGTTGGCTTAGGTCGATCCGGAGTGGATCGCGTGCTCCAGCTCTTCTGCTTCGTCACCCAGCTTGTCTTTGTCGAGGTACTTGCCCTCGCTTTCGGGCCCTTCGCGCAGCTCTAGATAGGAGCGCCAGAAGAACGCCACCGCCTGCAAAAAGACCATGACGCAGAACACCACGATCAGCACCTTGAACAGGAAGTAGGCGTTAAAGCCGTTCGGGCTGAAACCGATCGTCTCCACATTCCAGCGGAAGATGCGTGACTGCAGGATCATCCGGTCAAGGTTGCCGGTGGAGGTCACGGAGGGCGTCATCAAGTGGCGCCACATGAAGAACCAAGCATAGAGGTAAGTGATGACGATGGCCGGCATCATGAAGATGATGCAGCCGAACATATCGATCATCTTGCGGGTGCGGTACTTGGCGGCGGAGTACACCAGATCAACCCGCACATGGCCGCCCTGCACAAAGGTGTAGGCCACGCAGAGGCAGACGACGATGGCATTCCAGAACTTCAGACCTTCGGCCCACCAGCTCAGGTCGTATGCGACCGCAGTGCCGAGCGGCCCGAGTTGGATTTCGGCAACGCGAAAGATGCGCTGCAGAAAGACGATCATCACCTGAATGAGCACCATGATCAGGCCCGCCCAGGCAGCGGTGCGGCCCACGGTGTTGCCCACACCCTCTAGGATACGCACGCCCCACCACAGGATGTCTTTCTTCCAGAGCATCCCAAGGGCGGTGATCAGAACGAAGGTGAAGATGACGACAAAGAAAAACTCAACAGACGCGCCGTAATAGATGAACCGCATCACCGAGGCGGGATCTGCCCAGTTCAGCCAGGCACCCGGGTTCGTCAGAGCGATGAACAGGTGGTAAGGCGCGAGTGCAAAATTTTGCAAGGCCCAAACAAGGGTGTCGATCATGTGCTCACCTCTTTGGCGCAACCTCTCGGTGGACCGCGTATATCAACTGTTTGGAATTGTCGTTAGGGGGTCTCTCCGCGCGGACGATTTGTCGCCGCGCGGAGAGGATAGTCTTGGCGTTTAGCCCGCGTTCACGCGGTTACGCTGGCGGATGTACTCGCCGTCGCCGATCTCCCACCAGGAGGAGGTCTCTTCGAGCGCTGCGAAGTAGCTGTTGGCAATGTCCGCGTAGATCGGGTCGCCCATGTTGTCTTCGCGCACTTCTGCTGCCGCACGGCCGAACGCTTCCCAGACATCATCGGGGAATTCACGCGCCTGGACGCCTGCTGCCTGCAAACGGCCAAGTGCTGCGCCGTTTTCAGCCCAGGACATGCCGAGGTTGTTCGCGTGGGTCGCCTCACAGGCCACCTCAACCATCTTCTGCTGTGCCGGGGTCAGCGACTCCCACACGTCGAGGTTCATCGAAAGCGCAAGCGCGGAGCCCGGCTCGTGGAAGCCTGCGGTGTAGTAGGTGCTGGTGACCTCCTGGAAGCCCAGACGCTCATCCGCGAACGGACCGATCCACTCTGCGCCGTCGATCTGGCCAGACGCGAGCGCCTGATAGATCTCGCCGCCGGGGATGTTCTGCACGGAAGCGCCGAGGCGACCGAGCACCTGACCACCCTGACCCGGCATCCGGAAGCGCAGGCCCTGCAGGTCGTCTGCCGAGGTGATCTCGGTGTTGAACCAGCCGCCAGGCTGCATCGCGGTGTTACCGCAGAGGAACGGCTTGAGGTTGAAGAGGCTGGCCAGCTCCTGGTGCTGCGCCATGCCGCCCTTGTGGTAGTACCACGCGAGCATCTCAACACCGGTCATGCCGAACGGCACTGCGGTGAAGAAGGCAAACGCCGGGTGCTGGTTGAGGAAGTAGTACTCAGCCGAGTGGTAGAGGTCTGCCTGGCCCGAGGACACAGCGTCAAACACCTCGAACGCACCAACGAGGGAGCCCGCGGGCATCTTGTTGATGGTGAGCATGCCGTCAGACATCTCGGTGATTGCGTTCGCAGCCATGGTTGCTGCGTCGTCGAAGATCGCGAAACCATCGGGCACCGAGGTGACCATGGTCAGGGTGCGACGGCCCTGTGCGTAGGCCGGAGCGGCCAGTGCGGTGCCAGCCGTGGCAGCGCCACCGATGGCGGAATTCTTTAGAAAGGAACGACGGTCCATAGATACCTCCCGTAAGTGCCTGCCCTCGGACGTCGAAAAGGAGAGCAAGCGGTTTTCATGCGACGCGACGTTAGCGACGCGCTTTCCCTAAGAAAACAGGAAAAATCAGGGGTTAGACGCGTTTTCAGTTTTGATTGCGCACGAAGCCTTAAAAGCCCTGTACGAAAAATGTGCAGTTTCCGTTGGGTAGGAGGGGCGTGCTAAATGGGTCTCTCCGGAGCACGAAAGAAATGTCTGATGTGCGATCCATTTTTGCAAAGCCAGCCCCCATAAGCTGCGAAATTATATTACGTTTTGCGCCCCATCAGCGACATTTCGCAAATTTGTGCTTGACGCCTTATTCACCCACAGTAAAAGCCTCTCCCATGACAAACGACATCGTACTTGTAGGCTGGCGCGCTTGATCCGGGGGTAATCACCCACGGAAGAAAGCGCGCATGACCCCCGGAAGGGGGTTTTTTTATGCCTACGGGGCGAGACGGGCCAACAAAGGGAGACAGGCCATGGACAGCCAACTGATGACCGGCGCACAGATCGTTGTGAAAGCGCTCAAGGATCAGGGCGTGGATACCGTATTCGGGTATCCGGGCGGCGCTGTCCTTCCGATTTACGACGAGATTTTCCAGCAGAATGACATCAAGCACATTCTGGTGCGCCACGAGCAGGGCGCGACCCACGCTGCCGAGGGCTATGCCCGCTCCACCGGCAAGCCGGGCGTGGTGCTGGTGACCTCTGGCCCCGGCGCGACAAACGCCGTGACAGGCCTGACCGATGCGTTGATGGACTCGATCCCGCTGGTCGTGCTCACCGGGCAAGTGCCGACCTTTATGATCGGCAATGACGCGTTTCAGGAGGCTGACACCGTCGGCATCACCCGCCCCTGCACCAAGATGAACTGGCTGGTGAAAGAGACCGACAACCTCGCTGATACGATCCATCAGGCGTTTACTGTCGCAACAACGGGGCGCCCCGGCCCGGTGCTGGTCGATATACCCAAGGATGTGCAGTTCGCCGATGGCACGTACATCCCGCCGCAGGCCGCCGAAACGCCCCATTACCAGCCGCGCCTCAAGGGTGATCCGGCGATGATCGAGGCGGCGGTTGAGTTGATGGAGACGGCGGAGAAGCCGATCTTCTACACCGGGGGTGGCGTCATCAACTCTGGCCCGCGTGCCACTGAACTCCTGCGTGAGTTTGTGGCGGCCACGGGCTTTCCAATCACCTCCACGCTGATGGGGCTCGGGTGCTATCCGGCGTCTGGCCCGCAGTGGCTGGGGATGCTGGGGATGCATGGCCTCTATGAGGCAAACATGGCGATGCACGGCTGTGACTGCATGATCAACATCGGGGCGCGCTTTGACGACCGGATCACTGGGCGGCTTGATGCATTCTCTCCCGGCAGCAACAAAATCCACGTCGATATCGATCCGTCGTCGATCAACAAGAACGTGCATGTCGAAGTGCCGATTGTGGGCGACGTGACCCATGTGCTCGAAGCGATGCTAGACCTGTGGAAAGCGCGCGGATCGAAGGTCAACAAAGAGGGCCTCGCCCGTTGGTGGGATCAGATCACCGAGTGGCGCAAGATCAAGTCGCTGGCCTACACGGCCGACACCAAGACGATCAAACCGCAATACGCGCTGGAGCGGCTGGAAGCCCTCACCAAGCACCGCAAGGACCGCTTCATCTGCACCGAAGTCGGTCAGCACCAGATGTGGGCGGCGCAGTTCCTGGAGTTCGAGGATCCGCACCGCTGGATGACTTCGGGCGGTCTGGGCACCATGGGCTACGGCATGCCCGCCTCGGTGGGCGTGCAGATCGCACACCCGGATGCGCTGGTGATCAACGTCGCTGGAGAGGCCTCTTGGCTGATGAACATGCAAGAGATGGGCACCGCGGTGCAGTACCGCCTGCCCGTCAAGCAGTTCATCCTCAACAACGAGCGCCTCGGCATGGTGCGCCAGTGGCAGGAGTTGCTGCACGGCGAGCGCTACTCGCACTCATGGTCAGAGGCGCTGCCCGACTTCGTGAAGATGGCGGAGGCGTTCGGAGCGAAGGGCATCTTGTGCGAAGACCCGGCAGACCTCGATGACGCGATCATGGAGATGCTGAACTACGACGGGCCAGTGATCTTTGATTGCCTCGTCACGCGGCATGAGAACTGCTTCCCGATGATCCCGTCCGGCAAAGCGCACAACGAGATGCTTCTCGGAGAGGCCGACACCCAGGGCGCGATTGAAACCGAAGGCGCCGTTCTGGTGTAACGCAGTTTGGGGCGCTCTTGGGCGCCCCTCAGTCTAAGGTTCCGCCGCGATGCCCAAACGCCAGCAGCCCCGGCCCCGCAAGCCAGACCCAAAGCTGCTGGCGCGCCTTAAAAAGCCTGCTGCCCCTGCGACGCCAGAAAAGCACCCCGCCGTGCAAGACTTGGCGTCGGTTGCGGGGGGGCTTTTTGCGAGCGGGCATCTTTCGGCAGCGTTTGATGCGTATCAGCGGCTGGTGAAACATGACCGCTCCAATCGGCTCGCTCATCTGACCATGGCCGCGATCCTCGGCCATGACGGCCAGCTTGAGAACGGTATGGGCCTCATGCGGGGGTACTTTGAGGAGTTTCCGCTCGACTCAGGCCGCGCCGCGCCCGAACGCCCGCTCGTGCTGCGGATGCGCGGATTTCATAAAACGCGGCCCATCGTCTTTAAAAGCTCTGGCGGGTTTCGCCCTCGTCTGCGCGGCGGTCACTTCACGACGCAGTTTTTGCTGCTTCAGCCCGATTTCGCTCTGCGAACCTATACGATTGCGAATGACAACATCGCGCGGGTGGGCATCCCGATTGAGCATGACCTGATCATCAACACGATTGCCGAGCCCGACATCGAAGGGCGCTCGCTGGAGGCGTTCACGAAGCACCTTGAGGCGAACCCCTCTGCCCCGGTCATCAACAACCCGCACAACGTCTGGCACACCGCGCGGGACCGCAATTATGAGCGGCTGAAAGATACGGACCGGCTCACATTCCCAGAAACGCGGCGGATTAGCTTTGAAAAAGCCGAAGCGCCCGAGGTGCTGCGCCGCGTGGCAGAGTTGGGCGTGGATTTGCCCTTCATCATTCGCGAGGCGGGCACACAGACCGGGCGCACGACGCAGCTTGTCACCAATGTGTTCGAGCTTGAAACCTATGCCAAAGACGGGCTCGACGGCGATTACTTCGTGATCGCCTACCGACAGATTTTGTGGAACCGAAAATACTTCCGCAAGCTCCGCCTCTTCCAGATCGATGGCGAGTTCTACCCGGTCGTGTGCCACATCGATCAGGTCTGGAACGTGCACGGCGGCAACCGCAAAGAGATCATGCGAACCGATGAGGCGCTGATGGCCGAAGAGAAGGCCTTTTTGAGTGACTGGCGCAGCTATGTGGGCCCGGGCAATGCCGAACACCTCTATTGGCTGGCGGAGGTCACGGGGCTCGACTTTTTTGGCATCGATTTCACGATCGACAACGAGGGCAAAATCTTCATTTACGAGCTCAATCCGGCGATGCGCCACAGCTTCGATCACGCCAAGAATTTTCCGTACAAGATGGAGCATGACCTGAACACCTCAGAGGCGTTCATGCGCATGGTCCGTTCTCGCTTGCCTGCCGACTGGGCAGGCCATAAACGCCCGGCACCCAAAGCGGTCGCGCCGATTTGACCTGAGGAAACGTCATGAACGCAATGAACATCAAAAAGGGCTCCAGCTCGCATTCGGCCTACAACCTGCGTCCAAACTTCGAGGATGTGCAGGAGCGGCACACGCTCGCGGTTTTGGTTGATAACCTCGACGGGGTCTTGGCACGGGTCATCGGGCTGTTTTCGGGGCGGGGCTATAACATCGAAAGCCTGACCGTGGCGGAGGTCGATCACACCGGCAAACGCTCCCGTATCACTATCGTCACCACCGGCACACCCGCAGTGATCGTGCAGATCAAGGCGCAGCTGGAGCGGATGGTTGTGGTGCATGAGGTCTCTGACCTCACCGTTGAGGGGCCATCCGTCGAGCGTGAGCTTGCGATGTTCAAGGTCGAGGGCACTGGCAACGAGCGGGTCGAGGCGCTGCGGCTGGCAGATGTGTTCCGCGCGAAGGTGGTGGACAGCACGCTTGAGAGCTTTGTGTTTGAGCTCACCGGTACCCCCGAAAAGATCGACGCGTTCATGGAGCTGATGGTGCCGCTTGGTCTGCAAGAGGTCGCGCGCACCGGCGTCGCCGCGATCCGCCGGGGCGTGTGACACCCATGCTGACGGTGCGCGCGGCAACGCCAGACGATGCCGCGCAAATCTCGGATTTGATGACCCCGCTGATCGTATCGGGGCGCTTTTCAGCGATGCAAATCCCGTTCGATGCGGACGAGACCTTTACCTTCCTCTCCACCTTGCCCGAGCGGGCCGTTCTGCGATTGGCCACAGACGAGGCGGGGCAGATCATGGGTTTGAAGAGGTGTTTCCGGAGCCTTGGGGTTCTGTCCATTGCGGCGATATCGGTACGTTTGTGCGGCTGGGCAGTCACCGGAAGGGCGTGGGTGGCGCGCTGATCAGTGCGATGGCCGTCGCCGCGAAAGCCGCCGGGTATCATAAGCTCACGGCGCGGATCCGAGCCGACAACGCCCATGGTCTGGGCTACTACGCCAAGAACGGTTTTCAAGAGGTCGGGGCGCTCCGCGAGCACATTCGCACGCCCAGTGGCTTCGTTGCGCAGGTGCTCATGGAGCGGATGCTCTGACCGCTCACGAGCCTGTGGCTCGCCCAATGCGGCGCGCGCTCTAGCTCCGGCTCATTACCGATGATGGAGCTGACATGCTGCGCGCCGCTTTTCTTTCGTTCACCCTCCTGCTGGCCGCCTGCGCTGGGCGGCCCGACCTTGAGGATCAGGCGCAGACGCCGCCTCTGGTGCTGGAAGAGTATTTCGAGGGGCAAACCCGCGCCTGGGGGCAGTTTCAAGATATCTTCGGCAACATCTCGCGCCGCTTTATCGTCGATATCGAGGGCACGTGGGATGGGGAAACCCTCACGCTCGTCGAGGACTTCACCTATGCCGCTGGTGACACCGAGCAGCGCATCTGGACACTCCGCAAAACCGGTCCAACCACCTGGGAGGGAAGCGCCCCCGGCGTAATCGGCGTGGCCACTGGGGAGACCAATGGCCATGCCTTCAACTGGGCGTATGTCATCGACCTACCGCTCTCAGATGGCTCCACCATCCGCGTGGGCTTTGATGACTGGATGTGGCTGCAAGACGACCGCATCCTCTTTAACCGCGCCTATATGAGCCGCTGGGGCCTGCCGGTGGGTGAGGTCTTTATCACCTTCGAGAAACTATAGGGCTTAGTCCACCCAGGGCAGGAAGGACCAGAACGAGCCGTGGTCATGGCCATGGTCCATCTCGCTGTGGTCCATGCCGCCATGGCCGCTGTGATCTCCGTGACCGTGGCCGCTATGATCCATGCCGCCGCTGATCTGCTCGATGTTGAAAGTCACCTCAACCTCGCCGGCCTTCTCAAAGGTCAGCACGGCGGTGCGCGTGTCCCCTTCGTTGAAGGGCTCGTTAATGCCGATGAACATCACGTGGAAAGAGCCGGGCTTAAGCTCAACCATCTCACCGGCGGGGATCTCGATGCCCTCAACCTCGCGCATCCTCATGACGCCGTTGTCGTCTTCGGTGAGGTGGATCTCGGTGCGGGCGGAGGCATCGGAGGTGGCAGCGATCAGGCGGTCCGGCTGATCGCCACGGTTGTGGATGGTCATAAACCCGCCAGAGGCTTGCGCCATCGGCGTGGTCGCGCGCGCGACGGGGTGGTCGATGTGAAGGTCGCCGAGCATGAATTCATGGGCGAGTGCGGGTGTGGCCAGTGCCATGGCCAAAACGGTCATAAGAATGCGCATGGGTGTCTCCCAAAACTGCGGTTGATCTGAAGGTTGGGTGATTCAGACCGGCAGTGGTGGCGCGCGGGGGGTATTACCGGTTGGGGTGACGCTGGGGAGCGATTGAGAGCCGCTCAGAGGGGCCGCGACGGCAACGTAGTTGGTGCACTCCGGCGCGCCACTGGGCGCGGGTGTGGGCAAAGCAGCTGCAAAGGCGCAGGCTTCGCAGGCGGTGGAGTGGTGGGATCCGTCCTCCGCCCCCGGCCCGCAAATCACCATCGGCAGGCCAAACGGCCCAGAGATGAACTGCACCGGGTCAAGCGACGGCGCGCGGTGCAGCCCGCTCGTCAAAAGCGCCAATGCCAAAAGCGGCAAAAGGAGGAAGCGTCGCCAGACCATGCGCCAAATGTGGAAAAGCTATGGGTGCCGTCAAGCGGTGTTCGGTCGCAGTCTTGATCGCAGGCGCAACGCGTGGCACCTTCGAGAAAACTGAACAAACGTTCACAAGGGGAGTGAGATGTCGGATCCGATTGTCATCGCAGGGGCAGCACGCACGCCCATGGGCGGGTTTCAGGGTGAATTGGCGGGGGCCACAGCGGCAGAACTCGGCGGCGTCGCGATCAAATCAGCACTTGAGCGTGGGGGTGTTTCGCCCGCCGATGTGAGCGAGCTCCTGATGGGATGCGTCCTGCCCGCCGGGCAAGGGCAGGCTCCAGCTCGGCAGGCTGGGTTTGCGGCGGGTCTGGGCGAAGAGGTGCCCGCAACGACCCTCAACAAGATGTGCGGCTCTGGCATGAAAGCGGCGATGCTTGCGCATGATCAGCTCGCTCTCGGCAACGGTGAGATCGTGGTCGCAGGCGGGATGGAGAGCATGACCAACGCGCCCTACCTCTTGCCCGCGATGCGCGGCGGCGCGCGGATCGGCCATGGCGCCGCGGTCGATCACATGTTCCTCGACGGGCTCGAAGATGCCTATGACAAGGGCCGTCTGATGGGCACCTTTGCGGAGGATTGCGCGGAACATTACCAGTTCACCCGCGAGGCACAGGATGAGTATGCACTGGCGTCTTTGGCGGCGGCGCAAAGCGCGGATTTCTCGGCAGAGATCACTCCGGTGGCGGTTAAAGTTCGCAGGTCTGAGACTGTGATTGAGACCGATGAGCAACCGCGCAACGCTCGGCCCGACAAGATCCCGACGCTTAAGCCCGCGTTCCGCAAGGATGGCACGGTGACAGCGGCGAATGCCTCCTCCATCTCCGACGGCGCCGCCGCTTTGGTGATGACCCGCGAGAGTGTGGCAGAGGCGCGGGGGTTGAGCGTCCAGGCTCGCGTGCTCGGCCATGCCTCCCACGCGCAGGCACCCGGATGGTTCACCACCGCGCCCGTTCCCGCCGCCCGCAAGCTGATGGACCGGCTGGGCTGGACGGTCGATGACGTGGATCTTTTTGAGGTGAATGAGGCGTTTGCAGTGGTGCCCATGGCCTTCATGCACGAGTTTGGCTTGCCCCGCGACAAGGTGAATGTGAACGGCGGTGCCTGTGCGCTTGGCCACCCCATCGGGGCCTCTGGCGCGCGCATACTGGTCACGCTGATCCACGCCCTTAAATCACGCGGTCTGAAACGTGGTCTGGCTGCCATCTGCATCGGCGGCGGCGAGGGCACCGCAATGGCTGTGGAGGTCGTGTGACAACGCTCAATTCCGCCCCCGACTGGGGCTATCTCTTGCGCGAATTTTACGAGATGTACCGGCGCGGGCGCGCCGGCGGCTCTGCCCGCATTCGCACCCATCAACGCGCGGTGCGTGAGGCAATCTCGAAGGTGATCACCGACAACCCAGAGGTGCGCCCGCAGCCGATCGAGGACAAACCCGTCACGATGCACCTCAAACGCGCGCTCGATCAGGGCCGGCGTGAGACCACGCAATCGATGGTGCGCGCTTTGGAGAGTGTACTGCCAGAGCTTTCGTGGCTTTACGGCTATGAGAAAGTGCCGCGCGGGCTCAGCAACAAATTCGCCTATGCAGAGCTTGCAGGCCCCCATGGCCCCGTTGTGACGGAGCGCGTGATCCTCGGTATCGTGCTCTTTGGGCCAAAATGCACCTACCCGGCCCATGCGCACGACGGGATCACCGAGAGCTACTACACCCTCTCAGGTGCAGTCTCAGAAAATGACGACGGCGTGTTTGCGCCCGGCTCGATGATCTTCAACCCGCCGGGCCGCATGCACCGGCTCACGACGGGCGACTCTGAGCCGACATTGCTCACCTACGCATGGCACGGCGCGCCCGACAAACTCGCCGCACAAAAGATGGTGTTCAGCCGCCCGCGCAAACCGAAGGGAGAAACGTGATGAAGACCGCGAAAGAGATGGTCGATGCCGCCAATTCCTTGGTTGAGCATATGCCTGCCTCAGAGGCGATGGCGCTGCTCGGGCAGGACGATGTGACCTTCATCGATCTGCGCGACATTCGGGAGCTAAAGCGCGAAGGGCGCATCCCCGGCGCATTTCACTGCCCGCGCGGGATGCTGGAGTTCTGGCTCGACCCCACCTCCCCTTATGCCCAAGAGGTGTTTCAAAAGGGCGGGCGCTACGTGTTTTTCTGCGCCGCCGGGTGGCGCTCGGCGCTGGCGGCTCAAACCGCACAAGAAATGGGGCTCGCAGGGGTTTCCCACATCGAAGACGGCTTCGGGGCTTGGAAAGAGGGCGGCGGCGCGGTTGAGCTGGATGAGCGCGGGGCCACCAAATGACCCTCCTGACCGAAGATCAAACCCTCATCCGCGACACCGCCCGAAGCTATGCCGACGATGTGCTCGCCCCCGGTGCCGCCGCCCGTGAGGCCCAGCGCGAGATTGAGCCGGAGGTCCGCTCCGCGCTCGGCCAACTCGGCTTTCTCGGCATGACCATCGACCCCGAATTTGGCGGCGCAGGCGCAGATTATGTGTCTTATGCGCTGGCGCTTGAAGAGCTCGCCCGCGGTGACGGCTCCGTCTCCACCATGGTCAGCGTGCACAACGCGCCGTTTCTCGCGATCCTAGAACGCTTCGCGACTGACGCCCAAAAGCAAGACTGGCTGGTGCCCGCTGCGCAAGGTGCCTTCATCGGCTGCTTTGCCCTGACCGAGGCGCACGCAGGCTCCGACGCCTCCGCGATCCGTACCCGCGCTGAAAAGCGCAACGACCGCTACGTCATTACCGGCTCAAAGCAGTTCATCTCGTCCGCCCGGATTGGTGGCGCGACGATCCTGTTTGCCGTGACGGATCCTGCTGCTGGGAAACGGGGCATCTCAGCGTTTTACGCCCCCCAAGACAGCACAGGCTTCACGGTCGCCAAGGTCGAAGAGAAGCTTGGCCAGAAAGCCTCCGACACCTGCGCGCTGTCTTTCGACGCGATGGAACTGCCGATCGAAAACCGCATCGGCGAAGAGGGCGAAGGCTACCGCATCGCGCTTTCTTCGCTGGAGGCAGGGCGCATCGGCATCGCCGCGCAATCAGTGGGCATGGCGCAATCCGCTTTCGACCACGCACTCGCCTATGCCCGCGACCGTCAGTCGATGGGCCAGCCGCTCTTTGACCATCAGGCCGTGCAATTCCGCCTCGCTGAAATGGAAACCCAAGTCGAGGCCGCCCGCCAACTCGTGCTGAACGCCGCCCGGATGAAAGACGCAGGGATGCCCTGCCTGCGCGAGGCCGCGATGGCCAAACTCTTCGCCTCAGAGATGGCAGAGCAGGTCTGCTCCGCCGCCATCCAAGTGTTCGGCGGCTACGGCTATCTCAGCGAGTATCCGGTGGAGCGGATCTATCGCGACGTCCGCGTGTGCCAGATCTACGAGGGCACCAGCGACATCCAAAAAATCATCATCGGCCGTCAGATGCCGGGCTAAGGGGGAGCAATGCAGATTGAAGGACAAACCGCCTATGTGACCGGAGGCGCCTCGGGGCTGGGAGAAGCCACCGCGCGCGGGCTGGCTGCAGCGGGCGTGACCGTGGGCATTTTGGACCGCGATACGGAGCGGGGCGGCACGGTCGCCGATGAGATCGGCGGTGCCGTGGCTGAGGTCGATGTCGCGGACAGCGCAAGTGTGGGTGCCGCTCTCTCGGTCTTGCACGAACGCATCGGCCCTCCGCGGCTCGTGGTGAATTGCGCCGGCGTCGCCTGGGGCGCCAAAACCGTTGACCGTGACGGCGCGCCACATGCCGCCGATCTCTTCGCCAAGACCGTAGGCATCAACCTCATCGGCACCTTCAACGTCGCCACCCAAGCCGCAGCGATGATGGCTTCCCTCGACCCGCTCAATGACGACGGAGAACGGGGTGTGATCGTCAACACCGCCTCCGTTGCGGCGTTCGACGGTCAAATAGGGCAAATCGCCTACGCCGCCTCCAAGGCCGGGGTTGCTGGAATGACCCTCCCCATGGCGCGCGACCTGTCGCGATCGGGCATTCGCGTGGTGACCATCGCGCCGGGCCTTTTCCTCACGCCGATGCTGCAAGGCTTGCCGCAAGAGGCACAAGACAGCCTCGGCGCGCAGGTCCCGTTCCCGTCCCGCCTTGGCGACCCAGGCGAATACGCCGCCTTCGTGCGCCATATCGCTGAGAACCCGATGCTGAACGGCGAGGTCATCCGCCTAGACGGCGCGATCCGGATGGCGCCGAAGTGATGTGAGGGGCGCTGCCCCTCGTCGGCTACGCCGCCTCACCCCGGAATATTTCGAAACCGACGAAGACGAAGGGCGTGCGCTCTTCCTCCTGCAGAGTTTCAAATATCCCGGGGGGGCCGGGGGGCTGGCCCCCCGGCCGTGCCCGACCGAAGGGCGGGCGCGCTTAAGCGCCGGCGCGGTTGGCGATCAGATCATCGACCACAGACGGGTCGGCGAGGGTGGAGGTGTCGCCCAAGCTGCCCACGTCATTCTCGGCGATCTTGCGCAGGATGCGGCGCATGATCTTGCCCGAGCGGGTTTTCGGCAGGCCTGACGCCCATTGGATGACATCGGGTTTGGCGATGGGCCCAATCTCGGTGCGGACCCAGGTTTGCAGCTCTTTGATCAGATCATCGCTGGGCGTCTCTCCATCCATCAGTGTGACATAGCAGTAGATGCCCTGCCCTTTGATGTCGTGCGGATACCCAACCACGGCGGCCTCTGCGACCTTTGCGTGGGCCACCAGCGCGCTTTCGACTTCGGCCGTACCCATCCGGTGGCCAGAGACGTTGATGACGTCGTCCACCCGCCCAGTGATCCAGTAATACCCATCCGCGTCGCGGCGGCAGCCATCGCCGGAGAAGTAGTAGCCTTTGTACTGGCTGAAATAGGTATCGCGGAACCGCTCGTGGTCGCCGTAGACGGTGCGCATCTGACCGGGCCAGCTGTCTTTAAGGCAGAGCACACCTTCGGCCTCGGTCGAGGTGATCTCTTCCCCGGTTTGGGGGTCGAGCACCACGGGTTGCACGCCAAAGAAGGGTGTGGTGGCGGAGCCGGGTTTGGTGGGAGTGGCACCCGGAAGGGGCGTTAGGAGATGGCCGCCCGTCTCGGTCTGCCACCAGGTGTCAACGATGGGGCATTTTCCTTTGCCGATGTTGTCGTTGTACCAGTTCCAGGCCTCGGGATTAATCGGTTCGCCGACGGTGCCGAGGATGCGTAGGTCGCTCAGATCATGCTTCTCCACATACTCGGTCCCCTTGCCCATCAAAGCGCGGATCGCAGTGGGCGCGGTGTAGAACTGGTTGACCTTGTGCTTGGCGCAGACCTCCCAGAAACGACCCGCATCGGGATAGGTGGGCACGCCTTCGAACATCAGCGTCGTCGCGCCATTCGCAAGCGGGCCGTAGACGATGTAACTGTGGCCCGTGACCCAGCCGACGTCTGCCGTGCACCAGAAGATATCGCCCTCGTGGTAGTCGAAGGTATATTGGTGCGTCATCGCAGCGTAGACGAGGTAGCCGCCGGAAGAATGCACCACGCCCTTGGGCTTTCCAGTGGAGCCGGAGGTGTAGAGAACAAAGAGCGGGTCTTCGGCCTCGACGGCTTGGGGCTCGCATTCGCCAGCGACCGCGGCCATCAGCTCCTCGTAGTGATAATCGCGCCCTTCGACAAAAGTGGTCTGCTCGCCAGTGCGGGCGACCATCAGACACTTAACGCGGTCCGAGCAGCGCAGGAGCGCGGCGTCTGTGTTGGCCTTGAGATGCGTATTGCGGCCACCGCGCGGAGCGTGGTCGGCGGTGATGACCATCTTGGCGCCGGAGTCGTTAATCCGGTCGGCCAGCGCATCGGGGGAGAACCCTGCAAAGACGATCGAGTGCACAGCACCGATGCGCGCGCAGGCGAGCATGGCATAGGCCGCCTGTGGGATCATCGGCAGGTAGATCACCACCCGGTCGCCCTTGCCCACACCCAGCCGCTTGAACACGTTCGCGGTGCGGGAGACCTTTTCGTGCAGCTCTTTGTAGGTGATGTGGAGGGCGGCCTCGGACGGGTCATCCGGCTCCCAAATGATCGCGGTTTGATCGCCGCGGGTTGCGAGGTGGCGATCCACGCAGTTGGCGGAGACGTTCAACTCGCCGTCGTCGAACCATTTGATGTCGATGTTGTCGAACGCAAACGAGGTGTTTTTGACCGTCGTATAGGGCTTGATCCAGTCGAGGCGTTTGCCGTGCTCGCCCCAAAATGCCTCCGGGTCTTTCACAGAAGCGGCGTACATATCCGCGTAGGTCGCGGCATCCGCATGGGCCTTGGCGGCAACTTCGGCGGAGGGTGGATAGAGTTTGTCGGTCATGTGCGTTTCCCCAGATGATGCGCGGCTGTGTTCGCCACGTCCTTGAGCCTGAGTATCGAAATCCTCTGGCGGTCTGTCCAGAAAGGAAACACGAAAAAGGGCGGCACCGGTCGGGCCGCCCTGCTGTGTGCGTCGGTGAAGAATACCCGTCAGATCGCGAGATATTCTTGCCGGAGTTGCTCGTTGTCGAGCACCTCTTGGGCCAGCCCATCAAACACCACCTGCCCCATGTCGAGGATGACGGCGCGGTCTGCGAGCTTGAGTGCCGCAACCGCGTTTTGCTCAACGATCACTGTGGTGATGCCAAGGTCGCGGATCTGCACCAGGGTCTTTTCAATCTCCTGCACGATGACCGGGGCGAGGCCCTCATAGGGCTCGTCCAGGAGGAGGAGTTTGATGTCCCTGGCGAGCGCGCGGCCGATGGCCAACATCTGCTGCTCTCCCCCCGAGAGCGTTGTGCCGATCTGCTTTGCGCGCTCGCCGAGGCGGGGGAAAAGCTCATAGATCCGCTCAATCGACCAGCCGCGGGGCGGGGCGATTTGCGCGAGCTTGAGGTTTTCCTCCACCGTCAACCCGGCGATGATCCGCCGGTCCTCTGGCACCAGTGACACGCCACATTGAGCCGCGTCATGGCTTTTCATCTCGTGCAAGGGTTTGTGGTCGAGCCAAATCTCACCATGGGTGATCATCGGATCATCCATGCGCGCGATGGCCCGCAGTGTTGAGGTTTTGCCTGCACCGTTCCGGCCCAAGAGCGCGAGGATCTCCCCTTCGTGGATGTTCAGGGAGACCCCCTGCACGATGTAGCTTTCACCGTAGTAGGCGTGGATATCCCAGGCAGAGAAGAACGCAGGCGCATGCGAGGCATGGCTCTCGGTCATGCGGTGCTTGCTGTCGAAATGTTGGACTGTTTCAACCATCAGTGCGCGTTCCCCAAATAGGCTTCCTGCACCTTCGGGTGCCCTTTGATGTTCTCAGGCTGATCCTCAACAATCACCGTGCCCTGCGCGAGCACGCTGATACGATCGGCTAGCGAGAACACCACATGCATGTCATGCTCGATGACGACGAAGGTGATGTCGGTCTCGGAGGCGATCTTCTTGAGCAGATCAATGGTGTTGTTGGTGTCAGCGCGGGCCATGCCAGCCGTCGGCTCATCCAGAAGGAGGAGCTTTGGGTCTTGGACAAGGCACATCGCCATCTCCAACCGCCGCTTATCACCGCGCGAGAGGCTTGAGGCGATCATGTTGCGCTTTTCAGCCATGCCGACACGCTCAAGCATTTGCTCAGCTTTGCCGTAGAGGTCTTTCTCAGAGCTCGTGCGGGCAAACGGGTGCAGCTTGAACGCCCCATCGCGAGAGGCAAACGCCGGGATCATCGTGTTCTCCAGCACAGAGAGATCACCAAAGATCTCTGGCGTTTGGAACACGCGGCTGACGCCGGTTTGGTTGATCTCGTGGGGCTTGAGCCCCAAGAGAGATTTCCCGTTGAACATCACCGTGCCCGTGTCGGGGATCAGCTTGCCGATGAAGCAGTTGAGCAACGTAGACTTGCCCGCCCCATTCGGCCCGATGATCGCGTGGACGGTGTTTTCGACCACGTTGAGGTTCACGTTAGAGAGCGCCTTCAGACCACCGAAGGATTTGTTGACGCCCTGGACTTCGAGGATTCCCATCGTCTTGGCTCCTTATTCGGCAGGCGTGGTGGCAGGGTCGGAGGATTTCTTCTCGCCGCCAAAGCGACGCCCAATCCATCCACCGATGCGGTTTGCGCCCTCAATCAGACCACCGGGCAGGAAGATCACCACCGCCATGAAGATCAGACCGAGCGACAGGTGCCAGCCCTTGCCCACGAAGGGGTGGATGATCGTGACCATGAACTCGGAGGCGCCTTCGGGCATCCAGGTGAACCAGCTGGCTACAACCTGATCGTTCATCCGAGAGAAGATGTTCTCGAAGTACTTGATCACGCCTGCGCCGAGCACGGGGCCAAGGAGGGTGCCTGCACCGCCCAGGATGGTCATCAGAACGACCTCACCAGACGCCGTCCACTGCATCCGCTCTGCCCCTGCGAGAGGGTCCATCGCGGCCATTAGGCCACCGGCAAGACCAGCGTACATGCCCGAGATCACGAAGGCGGCCAGCGCGTAAGGCTTGGTGTTGATGCCGGTGTAGTTGAGGCGTGTCTGGTTCGACTTGATCGCCCGCAGCATCATGCCAAACGGAGAGCGGAAGATGCGCAGCGCGATATAGAACGCGCCGATCAAGAAGGCGGCACAGACGTAGAAACCCACGTTGAACTGGAGTTGCATGCCCATCAGCATCACCTCCCACGTATCGTTCATGTAGATGCCAAAGAACGACGGCGTTGGGATTTGCCCCGTGGTATACGCCCCATCCAGAATGCGCGGGTCGTTGAGCGAGAGTTGCAGGCCCGTCTCTCCGGCAGTGATCGGGGTTAGCACCGAATAGGCCAGGTTGAACGACATCTGCGCGAAGGCCAGTGTCAGGATCGAGAAGTAGATGCCCGAGCGGCGAAGGCTCACGTAGCCGATGACTAGCGAGAAGACGCCCGCAATGATCACCGCCAGAATGATCGCCGGAACGACATTCATGGTCAGCAGCTTGAACATCCAGACGGCAGAGTAAGAGCCGACCCCCAGAAACGCCGCGTGGCCAAAGCTGAGGTAGCCGGTGAGGCCGAAAAGCAGGTTAAAGCCAATGGCAAAGATGCCAAAGATCGCGAAGCGCTGCATGAGGTCCGGGTAGCCCGCCCCAAACGGGGCAAGAATGATCGGGCCAGCCAGCACCATGATGCAGAAGAAGAGCATCAAGGCGCTGTCGTTGCTGCGGATTTTTTCGATAACGTTCATGGATCAGTCCTCCATCACGCCAGCTTGCCCCAGAAGGCCACGCGGACGTGTGAGCAGAATGATGACGGCGACGAGGTAGATGATCACCTGGTCGATGGAGAAGCCGAGCAAGAAGTTCTTCACTTCCGTCATGGCGGCGAAAGATTGCATGATCCCGAGCAAGAACCCTGCAGCGACCGCGCCGGGCAACGAGCCCATGCCGCCCACAACAACAACCACGAAGCAGAGAACCAAGAAGTCCATCCCCATGTGGTAGTTAGGCGACAAGATCGGCGAGTACATCACGCCAGCCAGGCCGGTCACGATGGCTGCGATCCCGAACATCGCCGTAAAGCGCTTGTCGATGTCGATGCCGAGGATGCCCACCGTCTCTCGGTCGGCCATGCCGGCCCGCACCACCATCCCGAAGGTGGTGAAGCGAAGGAAGGCAAAGACGATACCGATCACGAGGAGCGCGAAGAAGAAGTATATCATCCGCCACATCGGATAGACGACACTGAACTCCGCAAAGCCCAGCCAAACACCGATATCCACCGCGCCGACAAAGGCGTCAGGTGCGGGCTGCGGGATCGGGTTGGCACCGAAGATCTGCTTGATGATCTCTTGCAGAACGATCGCAAGGCCGAAGGTCACGAGGATCTGGTCCGCGTGCGGGCGCTTGTAGAAATACTTGATCAGGCCGCGCTCCATGCCCACGCCGACGATGATCATCACCGGCACGGCAAAGATCATCGCCCAGAGGACGGAGTATTCTATGAGCGAGCTTCCGAAATCTCCGAACCACGCTTCCACATAGGGCGTCTGGACCTTGAGGGGGTTGCCCAAAAAGTCGGTCCGGGTTTCATCGACGGTCTCAAACGACCAAGAGAAGATGTTGTTCAGCACCACCGTGCAGAACGCGCCGATCATGAACAGCGCACCGTGGGCAAAGTTGACCACGCCGAGTGTTCCGAAAATCAGTGTAAGGCCCAGCGCGATCAGCGCATAGGCAGAGCCCTTGTCGAGGCCGTTGAGGATCTGGATGACGATCGCGTCCATCGGCGTGCTCCTTGATGCTGGGGGCGCAGGCGTGACAGGGAGACGCCGCAGCCCTTAGGCGAACGAGCGCCCGGCCGCGTGGGCGGCCGGGGCAGTTGATCGAAAGGTCGGCTTATGCGCCTGGGTTGCAGGTCCCGAGTGCACCACCCGAGAACGCAGGGTGATCGGCCGGGTAGGTGACCTGAGACACTGGCGTCACTTCGACGATCTCCAGAAGGTCGAACTCGGAGGTCGGGTTCTCTTTACCCTTCACAACGAGCACGTCCTTGAAGCACTGGTGATCTTCGGCGCGGTAGAGGGTCGGGCCGTTGCCCATGCCGTCGAACTCGAAGTCTTCGAGAGCTTCGACAACCGCGCATGGGTTGAACGAACCGGCACGTTGTACGGCATCTGCATAAAGCAGCGCCTGCACGTAGCAGGTGTGCGCAGCCTGGGACGGCGGGAAGCCGTACTTCTGACCGAAGGAGCGCACGAAGGTCTGAGAGCCCTCATCCTGCAGCGACCAGTGCCAGTTCGTGGAGCCGAAGATGCCCTTCACGTTGGCGCCCGCACCCTTCGCCATCAGACGCGAGTAGAGCGGCACGATGATCTCGAAGTTTTTGCCGTTGGCAACGCGGTCACGCAGACCAAACTGCACAGCGTTGGTGAGCGAGTTCACCATGTTGCCGCCGTAGTGGTTGAGAACCAGCACGTCCGCATCCGACGACAGAACCGGCGCAATGTAGGCGGAGAAGTCAGTCTCTGCCAGCGGGGTCTTGACGGTGTTGACCGTGTTCCAGCCCAGCGCCTCAGTCGAGGTGCGCACCGCATCCTCGGTGGTGTAACCCCAGTTGTAGTCTGCGGTGAGGTGATAAGCGTTACGGTCTTTGCCGTAGTTGGCCTCAAGCACCGGTGCGAGCGCTGCACCCGACATGTAGGAGTTGAAGAAGTGGCGGAAGCCGTTGGCACGGCGGTCTTTACCGGTCGTGTCGTTGGAGTGGGTCAGACCCGCCATAAAGATCACGCCTGCGTCCTGGCAGAGCGCCTGCACAGCCACAGCCACACCAGAGGACGAGCCGCCGGTGATCATGATCGCGCCGTCTTTCTCGATCATCGCGCGAGCAGATGCGCGTGCCGCGTCAGACTTGGTCTGGGTGTCACCGGTCACATACTCAACCTTGCGGCCGAGAATACCGTTGCCCTGCAGAGCCTTGGACGAGAACGTATTGAGCATCCCGCCGTCGCCTTCACCGTTGAGGTGCTCGACAGCCAGCTCATAGGCGCGCAGTTCGTCCGCACCCTCATCCGCGTAGGGGCCAGATTGTGGAACGTTAAAGCCAAGCGTCACAGACCCTGGGCCCGGCTCATTGGTGTATGCGTTGGCGGTGGAGCCAAAGAACATCGGTGTCGCCAGGCCAGCACCCAGAGCTGCACCGCCCTTGAGTACACCGCGACGGGTGGTTTTGGTATCTGACATGCGTTTCCTCCCACTCATGTCGTTCATGCCGTGCGTTTCGAGCGCACGCTGGGGCTTTTACGCCTCCAGCTGTAATATGAGCGATGAATTGTGAAGGGCGCAATAAGTCATTGCGTTTAAACAAAAATTTTGTCAAAGAAGTATTGGTTTGCGATGCAACAATGTAAATTAATTTGCATTGCAGCGCAAAAAACAAAGAAAGGTCAGGGGTTTGGCAGGTAAAGGATCGTTTGCAGGCTTACGAATCCGTGAGCGTCGGCGCTCTTTGGGGCTCTCCCAGACTGCTCTCGCGGGGGCGGCCGGAATTTCACCGAGTTACCTCAACCTCATCGAACACAACAAACGCGGAATCGCGGGGCGCGTTTTGATCGCTCTCGCTGATGCGCTCGAACTCCCCCCCTCTGCCCTCTCGAAAGAGGCGGAGATGTCGTTGATCAGCGACCTGAGGCACGCCGCCGACGCGACCGATTTTTCAGATGCAGAGACGGATGTGACCGAGGAGTTTGTCAGCCGCTATCCCGGCTGGGCGCGCCTGCTAGACACGCTTTATCGCTCCAATGAGCATCAGCGCGCCTCGATGGAGGCGATGACCAACCGCCTGACCCATGACCCGGTGCTGCAAGAAACCGTGCACGAGATGCTCACCCGTGTGACTGCCGTGCACTCCACGGCGGGCATCCTGCAAGAGGCCGAAGACCTGCCCGCTGACCGCCGCACGCGGTTTCTGCGCAACCTCTATGCCGAGGGCGACCGGCTCGCGGATGTGGCCGCAGAGCTTGCCAGCTACTTCGACCGCACCGTCGAGATCGACCAAAACCCGACACTGCCGGGCCTCGCGCTGGAGCGGTTTCTGGAGCAGCGGAAATACCGGATTGAAGAGCTGGAGGGTGCAAACGACGTCGAGCATGCGATTGCAGACCTGATCGCACAAGAGCCCAGCCTCTCTGACGGAGAAACCCGTACTGAGGCCGAAGCTGCATTTCGGCTTTACGCCGACGATGCCGCTGCGATGCCAAAGGAGGCGTTTTTGCACGAGGCGTTGCGTAGCTACTATGATCCGCTCGTGCTGTCGCACCGCTTCAACGCCCCGGTGGATGCCGTCCTCCGTCGCCTCGCCACCCTGCCCCGCAGCAGTGCTGAGCGGGACGATCCGCTCTTTGGCCTGATCCGGGTGAATGGCGCAGGGCATGTGGTGGACCGGCAGCCAATCTCTGGTTTTCCAACGCCACGGCCCGGCGTCCCGTGCGAGCATTGGCCCCTGTTTCAAGCGCTGCACGATGTCGGACGACTGTTTACCGGCAGCATCGATCTGCCCAACGGCCTCGCCTTTGAGACCGTGGCTGTGGCGGTGCGGGAAAACCCCAAAACGCTCAGTGACCGCCCGAGCCTGATGTCTACGATGCTGATCGCGGTGCGCGGCGATGCGGAGGAATTTGCTTTTGCCAAACGGTAGCTTGCCAAAACCCTCAAAATACTGTCTTTCCATGTGGTTTATGAGAAAGTCGTTGCGCCGCGGAAGCTCTGCTCTCTAAAGTCAACGACAATCAATCGGGCACAAGACCCGAACCCTGGGAGAGCGCGCCGTGTCGAAACGCGTCTTAATCGTGGAAGACGAAGCAAACATCGCTGAATCCATCTCGTTTCTGCTGGAACGGGAGGGATATGAAGTTTCTTTGCTGTCTGATGGGGCAGCGGCCTTTGATGCTGTGCATGCGAGCAGGCCAGACCTCGTGGTCTTGGACGTGATGCTGCCAAACCGCAGCGGCTTTGATGTGCTGAACGATATTCGCGCCTCTGACACAACCGCGCGCACGCCTGTGATGATGCTCACCGCCAAAGGTCAATCGCGGGATCGCGACCGGGCCAACGAGCTTGGGGCGACGGCTTTTGTGACAAAACCCTTCTCTAACGTCGAGATTGTTGAGCGTGTCAGGGAGTTGGCGGAAGGCAAGAAAGACGCATGACCGAGGGCGGAGAGGCAGAGCAACCGGCGGTATCAAAGTCTGAGCTGCCGCGATTTGCCCAAACTCGCCGCCCAAAACGTGATCGCAGCCGCCGGCATGATGCGGCACTGCTCGTGCCCTTGGGCGGCGCAATCGCCCTACTCCCCCCCTTCGCGGGCTTTTTCGCACGGCCCGGAGAGGTCTTTGGCCTGCCCTTGGTGGTGGTCTATCTTTTTGGCGTGTGGCTGGCGATCATCCTCGTCTCGATCCGGCTGACCCGCCTCCTGCAACAGGCCCAAGACGACACGCACGACACGGAGCGCTGAGCATGGTGTCGCTGAACGCCCTCGTGCTCACCTGCATGGCCTATGTGGCGCTCCTGTTTGGGGTCGCCTACTGGGCTGAGAAGCGCGCCGCGCAAGGTCAGTACGGATGGCTGCGCTCTCCGCTGGTCTATACCCTGTCAATCTCGGTCTACTGCACCGCTTGGACGTATTACGGCGCCGTCGGCTCTGCCGCCCGAAACGGGCTGGAGTTCATGACGATCTACATCGGGCCAACGCTGGTGTTTGTTGGCTGGTGGTTCATCCTGCGTAAACTGGTGCGCATCGCACGCGAGCAGCGCACCACCTCGTTGGCTGACCTTCTGTCCTCTCGCTATGGCAAGAGTGCGCGGATTGCAGTTATGGCGACCATCTTTCTGACGATCACAACGACGCCCTATATCGCGCTTCAGCTACAATCGCTGACGGTCAGCTTCTCGGTCTTTCAGGATCCTTCCGCCGAAAGCGCCAGTGCTGAGTTTGGCGGAGTGACAGCATTCTGGATTGCCGCAGGCCTTGCACTTTTCACCATCGTTTTTGGTACCCGAAACGTCGATGTGAATGAGCGGCACTATGGCGTCGTGACAGCCATCGCCTTGGAGGCGGTCGTAAAGATCGTGGCCCTCACCAGCGTGGGGCTGTTCGTCGTTTTCGGCCTCTCTGACAGCCCGGCGGAGCTCTTCGCCCGCGTGCCCGCTGACAGCTTTGTGCAGGAGGATATGTTCGGCGCTCGCTGGGCGACGTTGATTTTCCTCTCCGCCACAGCCGTCATCTGCCTGCCACGGATGTTTCAGGTGATCGTTGTGGAGAATGTGGATGAGCGGCATCTCTCCACCGCCGCTTGGGCCTTTCCGGCGTATATTTTTCTGATCTCGCTCTTCGTCCTGCCCATCGCGATTGCCGGGGCGCAGGTGCTGCCCGAGGGGGCGAACCCAGACCTCTATGTCCTCTCGCTCCCCTTGGCGGAGGGGCAGACGGGGCTTGCGCTGTTGGCGTTCTTGGGTGGATTTTCAGCGGCGACCTCAATGGTGATCGTCTCGTCCATCGCGCTTTCAACGATGATCTCCAACCACATCGTGATCCCATTGTGGCTGCGCATGACCGAAGGCGGGCCGCGCACGAGCGGGGATGTCCGCAGCATCCTGCTGGTGTCGCGCAGGGTCTCCATCGGGGTGATCTTGGCGTTGGGTTATATCTATTATCGGCTTACGGGGGGCAGTGGTTCTCTCGCCGCGATCGGGTTGATCTCCTTCGCAGGGGCCGCGCAGCTTTTGCCTTCCGTCATCGCGGGCATCTATTGGCAACGCGCGACGCGCACAGGAGCTTTGTTGGGCATCGGGATTGGCTTTGCGGTCTGGGCCTATACGCTGTTTCTGCCAACGTTCGAGGGCGCGCTCCTCATCTCCCAATCGGTCATCACACAAGGGCCCTGGGGGCTGGAGGCGCTGCGCCCACAGGCTCTCTTCAACCGTGATTTTGGCGATCCACTCGTGCATGCGATGTTCTGGAGTATGAGCCTCAACCTGCTGGCCCTCGTCTCTGGCTCACTTCTCAGCAGACAGAGACCGCTGGAACGGCTGCAAACCCGGCAGTTTGTCGATGTGTTTTCACTGTCAGCTGAAGCGCCGGGGCTGAGCCTGCAGCGCACCGCCCGGTCCGAAGATCTGTTTGAACTCGGCCAGCGGATTTTAGGGCGGGAGCCGGCGCACACACTCTTTACCGACATCGCGCGAGGTCAGGGCAAGCCCAGCGGGCTGCCCGACGCAACACCCCGCCTGACCGAGACACTGGAACGGGAACTTGCAGGCGCGATCGGCGCGGCGTCAGCCCATGCAATGGTCTCTCAGATCTCTGGCCGGGGGAGTGTCTCCGTCGATGAGTTGATGAAGATGGCGGATGAGACGGCGCAGATCGTTGAATACGCCCACCAGCTTGAGGACAAATCCCGCGAGCTTGAGGAAACCGCCGAACAACTTCGCCGCGCCAACGAGCAGTTGACCGCCCTCGGCGCGCAAAAAGACGCCTTCCTCAGCCAGGTGAGCCATGAGTTGCGCACGCCGATGACTTCGATCAGGTCTTTCGCCGAAATCCTGAAAGACGCGCATGACGTGGCGCCTGACAAAGCAGATCGCTTCATTTCAATCATCCACAACGAGAGCCTGCGGCTAACGCGACTGCTCGACGAAATTCTCGATGTGTCGGTGCTGGAGAGTGGTCGCATCTCGCTGCGGCTGGAGCGGTTCGAGATCGGGGCGGCGCTGGACCATGCGATTGCCGCCACAGAACCCCTGCGCAATCAGCACAGCGTGGAGCTAGCGCTCTCTGGCCCCCGCGCGACGCTGGTGAACGCAGACTTTGACCGATTGGCGCAGGTTTTCATCAATATCATCACCAATGCAGTGAAATACGGGCGCGGGGCGGATCCGAAAATCTCCGTGACGGTCTACACCAAACACACCCGCGTTTTTGTGGATTTCAAAGACAACGGTCCGGGCATCAAAGCGGCTGACCATGAGCAGGTGTTTGAAAAGTTCGCGCGGTTGGAAGAGGCCTCGCTCGCCGGGGGGGCTGGGCTGGGCATGCCGATCAGCCGCGAGATCATGCGCAACCTCGATGGCAATCTCACGATTGTGGAGGGCGGCCCGGGCGCGACCTTCCGTGTCTCCCTGCCCCGAACTTTGGTGAGCCGCGCCGCGGCTGAGTGACTAAAGCGCGTCGAGGATCACTTTCGCGGTGATCAGGTCGAGATGCGCCCCGCCGCCGTTCTTAAACACTGTGATCTCATCCTCTGACCGCCGCCCGGCCTTGCCTTGCGCCATTTCGGCGAAATCCCCCAACACATCGCTGGTGGTTATTACGCCATCGGCGAGCGGGATTTTCAGCTCTCCGATATGCTCAAGCGTGGTTGCGCGGCTATCAACGAAGAGATTGCCCCGCCGCAGAACCGCGTCATCCGCCTCGCGCATCGTGGGAGTGAAGGCGCCGATGAGATCGACGTGCTGGCCGGGGCGCAGCCAATCGCCCAAGAGCACGGGCTCGGACGAGAGCGTGGCGGTTGCGATGATATCTGCGGCAGCGACGGCATTGGGAAGGTCAGTCACCGGAGTGGCGATCGTCCCCTCACAGACCGCCTCTGCCCGAGCTGGCGTCCGGTTCCACACCTCGATGGTTGTGATCCCGGGCAGAACGGCTGGATAGGCCTCAATGAGCGACGCGCACACATCCCCTGCCCCGATGATCAGCAAGCGCTCGGCGGATTTGCGGGCGAGGAAGCGCGCGCCCAGAACCGAGTCTGCAGCCGTCTTCCACTTGGTGATGAGGGCATTCTCGATCAGCGCGCGCGGTGTGCCTGTTTCTTCATCGAAGAACAGCATCGCGCCTTGAACCGTCGGCAGGCCGCGTGTCGCGTTTTCAGGCACGATGGAGGCGGTTTTCACGCCAAAGCCAATCCCTGGAACCCAAGCCGCGCGGGAGAGCATCTTGCCCGCGCCTTGCTCGATCAGGATATCCTCAATCTGGGCAGCGGGCCCACAATGCGCCGCTTCCATCGCGTCGCACACCGCACTCCAAGAGAGTTTGTGCTCCACCTCCGCACGCGTGATGACCGGGATCGCGCTCATCGGCACACAGTCGCGACGGCGCGCGAGAAGCGGGGGATCGCCTCTTCGGTCAGGCCGGCGATATTGATCCGGCCATCGCCGACCATGTAGATGCCGAACTCCGCGCGCAAACGGCTGACGCTCCGCGGGTCGATGGGCAGTTGTGAGAACATCCCGCGTTGCGTCGCCACAGCCTCGAACAGATCCGTGTTGGTCGCAAGGCGCAGAGCATCTGAGAGGGAACTGCGCAGGCCGCTCATTCGCCCGCGCATTTCTCCCAACTCCGCCTCCCAGTCGTGGCGCAGGTCGGGGGAGGTCAGGATACGGCGCACAATCGCGGCAGCCGGATGCGGCGCAAAGGAATACGCAAGGCGGTTGATGGCAGAGAGGGTGTCTTCGGTCACGCCATGGCTCTTGCGCTGTGTAATCGCGAGGGCCGCGCCCGCGCGGTCACGATAGAGGCCGAAGGTTTTTGAGAAGCTCACGGCGATAAGCACCTCGGGGAGCTTTTGCGCCAAAAGGCGCACGCCCTGTGCATCTTCGTTCAGACCATCGCCGAGCCCGTGATAGGCCAGATCAATGAGTGGCACCCAGCCGTGGGTGGAGGCGTGCTCGGCGATAGCCTGCCAACCCTCCGGCGACGGGTCAGCCCCCGTTGGATTGTGGCACGCGCCATGCAACAGAACGACATCACCCGGTTTGACCCCGCCGAGCCCGGCCAGAAACGCCTCAACATCGGCCTGACCGTTGGCGTGGTCATAGTAGGGCGCCGTGCGGGTTTTGATACCGAGATAAGAGAGGATGGCGATGTGGTTGGGCCATGTCGGCTCCGGCAGCCAGACTGTGGCGTCCGCATTGGCCAGCATCACCAGCTCAAACAAGCACCGCAGCGCACCGGTGCCGCCCGGCGTCTGGCTGGAGGTCACGCGCGCCGGATCATGTGCCTCCGCCAAAACGAGTTTCTCAACGGCTTCCAGATACCCCGCATCGCCGATCAGGCGGTTGTAGGACTTCGAGGTCTCCTCCGCCTGATTGGCGCTTTCCGCGGCCTTCACCGCGCGCAGGATCGGCGTTTGGCCCGCATCGTCGCGATACACTCCAACCCCAAGGTCGAGCTTTTCGGGCCGGGGGTCCGCTGCGAACTGCCCCATCACGGCGATGATTTTGTCCTCAGGCTGAGGCGGGAGAGCGGACAGGATCGTCATGGCGACCTTTGGATGAGCATGGTGCGGGGCTGGGTGAGCTGTCGCGTCGCCCAGAGTTTGCGAGAGAACTGAAAGCCCACGCTTTTGTAAAGCGGCAGGGCGCGCGGATGGTCGAGCGTGCAGGTGTTGATCGTGATCTTCTGAACCCGCTTGTCTGCCCACAGCTTTGCAACGGCGAGCTCAAGCCAAGCACGGCCAAAGCCTTTGCCGATGGCGGACGGGAGCAACCCGAAATAGGCAAGATCTCCGATGGGTGGTTTGGCGAAATCAAGCAGGCAGAACCCGGCCTCTGCCCCCTGCTGGTCGAGCAACACAAACAAGGCCCTCTCCGGGTGCTCGATAAACGCTTCAACCTCTTCGCGCGGTTGGGCGAGTTTGTCGGTCCATTCGTATTCTGCCCCGACGGCCTCGTAAAACCGCATGAAGGTGTCGGTTTTTGCTTCGGTTATTTCGATAACCTGAGTGCCCTCAGGCAAAGGTTTTGGAGGCTCTGGCGGCGGCGATGGCATCTCCAGATAGCTGACCTCGAAATCAACCCAGTCGCCGGGTTGCAGCTCGATCATCCGGTCTCGACCTTGAGGTCGGGGTACTTGCCCCACTCCGCCCAGGACCCGTCATAGACCGACACACGCTTGACCCCCAGAATGTCCAGCGCAAGCGCCAAGATGGCTGCTGTAATGCCAGAGCCGCAGGTTGTGATGACCGGCTTGCTGAGGTCAACGCCGGCGGACTCAAAGGCGGCGCGCAGGCCGTCCTCGTCCTTCATGGTGAAGTCATCGTTCAAGAGGCTACGAAAGTGCACATTGAGTGAGCCGGGGATGTGGCCCGCGCGCAGCCCTTCGCGCGGCTCTTCCTCTTCGCCGCGATAGCGGGAGGGGGAGCGGGCATCGACGATTTGCTCATCGTTGAGTTTCGCGGCCCGCGCCACCTGCGTGACATCCCGCACCAGTGAGGCGTTGCGCCGGGCGGTGAAGTGGCGGTCGCGTGGCATGGGGGCGAGGTCTTCGATCGGGCGGCCCTCGGCGCGCCATTTGACGAGGCCCCCATCAAGGACCGCCACATCCTCTTTGCCGAAATGGCGGAACATCCACCACACGCGCGGCGACGAAAACACCCCGGCGCCGTCATAGACAACGACCCGGTGACCGTCGCCAATGCCCATCCGGCGCATTCTGGAGATGAACTTCTCCACCGGCGGCGCCATATGCGGCAACTCGCTCGCGCTGTCTGAGATCGCGTCGATGTCAAAGAAGAGCGCGCCGGGGATATGCGCCTCTTCGTACTCAGCGCGCGGATCGCGGTTTTCTGACGGAAGATACCAGCTTGCGTCCACCACACGGATATCCGGCGCTGTCAGATGATCCGCGAGCCATTGGGTCGAGACTAGCTGAGGCGGATGAGCGGTCATGGGGCGGCCTTTGAAGCGGGTTTTGCAAAGGTCTATCGCCCGCCCGCGCTGCGTTCAAGCGGTGCTCAAGGCCCCCGCCGCGGGCGAGAGGCGAGGGCTGCAAGGATCAACCCCGTCGCGACCACCGCGATGATGATGGTTCCGAGCGCGTTTACATCCGGGCTGACCCCCAGCCTGACCTTGGAATAGATCACCATCGGCAGCGTCGAAGAGCCCTGCCCCGACACAAAACTCGCAATCACCAGATCATCGAGCGAGAGGGTAAAGGCCAGCAGCCATCCGGAAAGAAGGGCGGGGGCGATAACCGGCAGTGTGATCCCGAAAAAGATCTGTGGCTGGCGTGCCCCGAGATCGCGTGCGGCCTCTTCAATAGAGCGGTCAAAGTCGGCCAGCCGGGTCTGGATCACCACAGCAACGAAGGCCATTCCGAAGGTCGCGTGCGCGATCACCACCGTGATGATCGACCGCCCCTGCGGCCAGCCAATGACCTGCTCCATGGAGATAAACAGCAGCAACAGCGACAGGCCCGTGACCACCTCAGGCATGACAATCGGCGCGGTGGCCATTGCGGTGAAGAGGGTGCGTAGGGTGAAGGGGCCGTAGCGGGAGAGGATATAGCCAATCAGCGTGCCAAAGATCGTGCCAACGGTTGCCGCAAACACAGCGACTTGCAGCGAAACCCAAGCGGCACCCAAGACCTGATCATTCGTCCAAAGTTCCGCATACCAGCGGGTGGACCATCCGCCCCAAACGCTCACCAGCTGGCTCGCGTTGAAGGAATAGATCACCAGAATGAGTAGCGGCACATAGAGCAGCGCAAAGCCTGCAACAGCCAACCCGCCCATCACCCAGCGCATCAGGTATCCCTCAAGGCGCTGGAGTTTCTGAGCAGCATAAAGGGCACCACCAAAAGCCCCAGCATCACAATCGCCACCGCAGACGCTACAGGCCAATCGCGGTTGCGGGTGAACTCCCCCCAGAGCACGTTGCCGATCATCGGGCTGTCCTGGCTGCCCATGAGATCAGGGATGACGAACTCCCCGACGGCTGGGATGAACACCAGAAGGCAGCCCGCGATTATGCCCGGCAGTGACAAGGGCAGCGTGACCGTCCAAAACGTCTGAAACCGGCTCGCGCCGAGGTCTGCGGCGGCCTCAAAGAGGGCGCCGTCGAGCTTTTCGAGGGTTGCGTAGAGCGGCAGCACCATCAGCGGCAGATAGGTGAAGACGATGGTCAGATAGACCGCAAAGTCCGTCTGCATCATCTGGATCGGCTGATCGATCACACCGATCGCCATGAGGCCTGAGTTGATAAAACCGCCGGGCCGCAAGAGCCCCATGAGCGCGTAGATCCGGAGGAGCGACGACGTCCAGAACGGGAGGATCACCAGCAGCAAGAGGATGGTCCGCCATTGCGGGGTTGCGCGCGCGATAACGTAGGCCATCGGGTAGGCGATCAGCAGGCAAAAGAAGGTGGCGCCTGCCGCGATGCGCACCGAGCCGAGATAGGCGATCCAGTAGAGATCATCCTCGGTGAGAAAGACGTAATTGCTCCAAGTGCCCACGAAGCGCGGCACCCATCCGTCCCACTCAAAGGCAGGAGTGTAGGGGGGCACACCGAAACGGATTTCTCCGAGGGAAACGAGGAAAACGATGCCAAATGGCACAAGGAAAAACACCAGGAGCCAGACCATCGGCAGACCGAGCACGAGGCGTCGGCCCAACGTGCCGCCTATGCGGTCACGGAACGTCATGGTTGGAGCCTGTCGCAGTGGGGCTCTGCCCCCTTGAGCCTGCGGCTCAATTCCCCCGAGGTATTTGGGTCAAGATGAAGACAGGAGGCCGCTGCATTTAGGACTGAACGGCTCGCCCCAGTCTTTGCTCGCGGCGAGGCGCTCATGTGGTCAGCACCAGCGCGGCTTGGGGGGCGAAGGTGTAGCGCACGGCATCTTCCCACTCGACGGGGCGCTCTCCAGCGCGCTCGGCGTTGGGGCGGGTGACATCGAGGATGCGGCCAGACGGGGTTTTGAGGCGGTAGACGGTTTGGCCGCCCATATAGGCCAAGTCTTCAACCACGGCGTCGAAGCCCGGCGCGGTGCTGTCTTTGGCGAAGGTGATCTTTTCGGGGCGTACGGCGAGGGTAACCTCGGTGCCGCTGGAGGGTATCTCTCCCTCACAACTCGCCTCAACCGCGCCGATATCCGGGCAATCGAGATGCACGAGGCCTTCGCCCTGCCCCGGCCCCGCGACGGTTGCCGGGAGCAGGTTGATGTCGCCGATGAAGTTGGCAACGAAGCGGGAGTTGGGGAATTCGTAGAGTTTGCGCGGGGTGTCGCACTGGCGGATCGCACCCTGATCCATCACCGCGATCCGGGTGGCGAGGACCATCGCCTCCTCTTGGTCATGGGTGACAACGATGAAGGTGGTGCCGAGCTGATCTTGGATGTTCATCAACTCGAACTGGGTTTCTTGGCGGAGCTTTTTATCGAGGGCCGACAAAGGCTCATCCAGCAGCAAAACCTTGGGCTTGCGCGCCAAAGCACGGGCGAGGGCCACGCGCTGGCGTTGCCCACCAGAGAGCTGGTGCGGTTTGCGTTTGGCGTATTGCTCTAGCCGAGTGAGGGCGAGCATCTCGTCCACGCGGGCGGTGCGCTCTGCATCGGGCGTGCCCATGCGTTTGAGGCCGTAGGCAATGTTGTCGGCGACGCTCATATGCGGAAAGAGCGCATAGCTTTGGAACATCATGTTGACGGGGCGGTCGGCCGGATCGACGCCGACCATCTCTCTCCCGTCTATCTCAATGTGTCCGGTATCGGGTGTTTCAAACCCGGCGAGCATCCGCAGCAGCGTGGATTTGCCGGAGCCGGATCCTCCCAGCAGGCAAAAGAGCTCACCGCGGGTGATGTCGAGGGAGAGGTTATCGACGGCGGTAACGCCGTCGAAGGTTTTTGTCACACCCGCGATGCGGATGATCGGGGCGTCGCCCGCGCTCACTGGCCGGTTTTCACAGTCGTCCAGAGGCGGTTCACGAGACGGTCGGTGCGCGCGTCATACACTTCTGCAGCCCAGAGGCCGGCTTTCGTCTCTTCGGTGGGGAAGATACCGGGATCGCTCGTCACCTCAGGGTCAACGAGAGGCAGGGAGGAGGCGTTTCCGTTCGCGTACCACACGTAGTTTGTGATGTCGGCGGTGATCTGCGGGTCCATAATGAAGTTGATGAACTCGTGCGCAAGATCAGGGTTCGGCGCATCGGCTGGGATTGCCATCATGTCGAACCACTGAAGCGCGCCCTCAGACGGGATCACATAGGCGATCTCGACACCGTTCTCGACCTCTTCAGCGCGGTACAGCGCCTGGAACACGTCGCCCGACCAACCGACAGAGACGCAGATATCACCGTTGGCGAGGTCGTTGATGTACTGTGAGGAGTGGAAATAACGCACATGCGGGCGCACGGTGGACAGAAGCTCCGCTGCGGCCTCAAAATCCGCGCGCTCGGTCGATTGCGGGTCAAGGCCCAGATAATTCATTGCGGCTGGCAGCATCTCGGTCGGGGCGTCGAGGAACGAGACACCGCACTCTGCGAGCTTTGAGATGTTCTCTGGGTCAAAGACCAGTGACCAGCTGTCGGTGGGGGCGTCTTCTCCGAGGATTTCTGCAACCTTCTCGACATTGTAGCCGATACCGGTAGTGCCCCACATATAGATCACAGAGTAGGTGTTGCCCGGATCATAGACCGCAGCGCTCGCCATCAAATCCGGGTCCATGTGCACAAGGTTTGGCAGCTTAGATTTGTCGAGCGGCTGGTAGATGCCGCTCTCGGATTGGCGGCGCAAGAAGTCGGACGTTGGCACCACGATGTCAAAGCCGGTGTTGCCTGCAAAAAGGCGCGACTCGAGCACCTCGTTGCTGTCGAACACGTCGTAGTTCACGGTGACGCCGAACGCCTCTTCGAACTTTTCGATCGTGTCCTCGGCGATGTAGTCGGACCAGTTATAGACGTTCAGCACCCGCTCCTGCGCAGTCGCAGCATTGGCGGAAGCGATAAGCCCTGCGACGGCGAGAGCAATGAGAGGCTTTTTCATAACGGTGATTCCCTGCTGGTTTTCACCCACATTAGCCGGATATATTGTCGTGAAAAGATGCATTGCAGCATAACCGCTGCGCTCGGAGACCCCATGGACGCCCGCCCGGCCCTCAGCCTCGACACCTCGCCGAATTTCGCCGGTTTGGAGGGGGACCCTCTCGAACACCTACGCGACTGGATGCGCAGCTACCGGATCGAAGAGGTGGAATGCGCCATCGCTGACATGGCCGGGATTGCCCGCGGCAAAGTTATGCCCGCCGGCAAATTCCTGAAAGAAGCGGGCGTGCGGCTGCCCACCTCGACCTTTTTCACCACCATCGATGGCGACTGGGCAGAGGATGTGGGAGCGACGCTCTACACCGACCCTGACCTGCGCTTGGTGCCTGACCTAGAGACGGCGCGCGCGGTGCCATGGGCGAATGATCCGTCGCTGATTGTGATCCATGACGCGCTCACCCATGAGGGCAAACCCTGTGAGCTGGATCCGCGTTATGTGCTGCGCCGCGTCATTGCGCTTTATGAGGCGCAGGGGTGGTTTCCGGTGGTGGCGCCGGAGATTGAGTTTTACCTCACCAAGCCCAACCGCGACCCCAACGAGCTCTTGGAGCCGCCCATCGGGCGCTCGGGGCGGCAATCGCGCGGCAACCAGGGGTATTCGCTGTCTTCGGTGGATGAGTATGACCGGTTCATTGAGCTAATCTACGATTACGCCGATGCCCAAGGCCTCGAGATCGACACGGTCATTCAAGAGGCCGGGCCCGCGCAGCTGGAGATCAATCTGCTGCATGGCGATGCGCTGGCCGCTGCCGATCAGGTGTTTTTGTTTAAGCGACTGATCCGAGAGGCGGCGCTGCGCACCGGGACCTATGCCACCTTCATGGCAAAGCCCTATGGCCCCGATCCGGGCAGCGCAATGCATGTGCATATGTCGGTGAGCGATGCGTCGGGGCAGAACATCTTTTCTGATCCTGCGACGGGGCAAGAGACCGAGGCCTTCAAGAGCTTCATCGGTGGTCAGCAGACCTATTACTACAACGCGACCGCCCTCGTGGCGCCCTATGTGAACAGCTACCGGCGGCTGGTTGGAGGGTTTGCAGCCCCCATCAATCTTGACTGGGGGCTCGACAATCGCACCACCGGGCTGCGCGTGCCACGTGCCGACCCTCCTGCGCGGCGGGTGGAGAACCGCGTGGCTGGGGCGGATGCGAACCCCTATCTCTCTATCGCTGCGGGGCTCGCCGCAGGCTACCTAGGCCTTGTGCAGGGCATCGCACCCCGCGCGCCCATTGAGGGCAACAGCTACGACCGGAAGCCCGACCTGCCCATGAGCCTGCTGGAGGCGACCGAAGCCCTCAGCGGCTCATCCGAGCTGCGCAGTGTGCTGGGCGATGCCTTTGTCGACACGTTCTGCACCATCAAATCCGCCGAGCATGAGGCGTTTATGCGCGTAATCTCCCCGTGGGAGCGGGAGCATTTGCTGCTGAACGTGTAATGTGAGGCTGCTCACAGTTTTTTAGAGGATACAGACCTTCCGCGATGTGGAATTGGTTTCGATGGGAAACCAAGAATTTGCGTATGGAAGATGACGTCTGCACCACACTTTTTCGCATAGCGCCCGCTTGGGTTTCTCTCTGGGCGCAGGGGGATAACGGCGACAAGGTTATGCGGAGCGGTTTCTTCCACCAGCCTGAAACTGGCGCATGTAACCCGCTGAACTACGAGGTGCTCGACATCACCTTCTTCGGCAGAGGCGGGGACGACATCGTTGCGGGTCACAACTATGCAGACAAGCTCTACCGCAATGAGGGCAATGACACGCTGCGGGGTGAGCTTGGCAGTGATGTGCTGTTCGGCGGTGACGGCAATGATGTGCTCTACGGCGACAAAACCCCCTCTTTGGATTTCAAAGAACTCACGCTCGAAGATCCATGGTCATGGGGGGATGACAGGCTCTTTGGTGGGCGCGGCAACGACACCCTCTATGGCAATCTCCGCGACGACCGGCTGAGAGGAGACGCGGGCAACGATCTCGTAGATGGCGGTCGCGGGAACGACACACTGCGCGGCGGAGAGGGCGATGATGCTCTGATTGGCGGCAGCGGCGATGACAGGCTCTTTGGCGGCAAAGGCAGTGACACGCTGACCGGGGGCGAAGGGGCGGACTATTTCGCTTTCCGCGTCGGCAAGGGTAACGACGCCATCACCGACTTCTCAGAAGATGATACGCTTGAGCTTAAGTACAGCTATGATCACCCCGACCGCGGGTCGCTGCATGTGGATTGTGGCAGTGTTTTGCTCGGCAACGTCGCAACGGTTGTTGAGGACCGTGGCATCATTCTCGAGTTCACCGATGGGTCGTCACTTGAGGTTCTTGGCGTGTTTGATCTGGAGTTTCTTTGGCGGCGTATGGACTACCGCACCCCTGACGACTGGCACGCGAACGTCACCGCATAAACGGCCTCAGGCCATCTGCTCCTCGACACCTTCCATCGACAGACCATCGAGTTTGGGCATGAGGCCGAGCAGTTCTTGCGTGTAGGGCTCGCGGGGGGCTGCGAAGAGGGCCTCCGTCTCTTGCACCTCAACGAGCTTGCCGTTGCGCATCACGCCGACGCGGTCGCACATTTGGCGCACGACAGGCAGGTCGTGAGAGATAAAGAGCATGGTGATGCCCAGATGCTCTTGCAGGTCTTTTAGGATGTTCAGAATTTGCGCTTGGATCGAGACATCGAGTGCCGAAGTCGGCTCATCGCAGATCAAGAACCGAGGCTGCGTCGCCAGCGCCCGCGCGATGGAGATGCGCTGACGCTGCCCGCCCGAAAACTCATGTGGAAACTTCACAGCGGCGTCGGCGCCGAGGCCGACACGCTCTAAGAGCTCCGCAACGCGGTGCATCACCGCGGGCCCCTCCAGCAGCTTATGAAACCGCAGCGGCTCTGCCACGATATCGGCCACCTTCATCCGTGGATTGAGGGAAGAGAACGGATCCTGAAAGATCATCTGGATCTGCCGCCGATAGGCCTGCAAATCCGCCTTGGAGCGGAGCGCGGTCACTTCTCGCCCGTCGAAGAAGATGCTGCCACCGTTCACCTCATAGAGGGTCGCAATCATCCGAGCGACGGTTGATTTGCCGGAGCCGGACTCTCCAACCAAGCCAAACACTTCCCCATCGCGAATGTCGAAGGTCACGCCATCAACGGCGGTGAAATATTCGCGCTGTGAGGGCAGCAAGCCGGATTTTTGCAGGAAGGTCTTCGTCACCCCCTGCACCCGCAAGACCGTGCCGTCGCTCGACTTTTGCGTCTGCCCCCAGTTGCGGGCCAGATCCTCGATCGCAAACTCCGTCACGCGCCCGCCGTAGCTGATCAGTGGGAAGCGGCGGAGTTTGACCGTGGGGCGGGGCACCGCCGAAATGAGTGAGCGGGTGTAGGGGTGCGTGGGCGCGCCGAGCACTTGGGCCGTGTCGCCACTCTCCACCACTTCCCCCATATACATCACCGTGACCTTGTCGGTCGTATCCGCAATTACGCCCATGTCGTGGGTGATCAAGATCACGCCCACCTGCCGCTCCGCCGCGAGCTCTTTGATCAGGTCAAGGATCTGCGCTTGGATCGACACATCAAGCGCCGTCGTCGGCTCATCGGCAATGATGATGTCGGGCTCTGAGCAGAGCGCAAGGGCAATCACCACGCGCTGGCGCATCCCACCCGAAAACTGGTGCGGATACTGGTTCACGCGCACCGCAGGGTTTGGAATACCCACCCGCTCTAGCAGTTCAATCGCCCGTGCTTTCGCCTCTGCCTCACTCTTGTTGAGGTGCAGCTGGATCGTCTCCACCAACTGCTCCCCAACGGTGAAGAGCGGGTTGAGCGAGGTCAGCGGGTCTTGGAAGATCATCGAGACGACCTTGCCGCGCAGCGCGCGCATCCCGGCCTCATCGCGACCAGAGATCGCCTCACCCCGCAGCTTGATCGTGCCGCCGGCGATGTATCCAGGCGGGTCAAGCAGGCCCATCACGGCGGCCCCGATGGTGGATTTACCGGCCCCAGACTCGCCCACAAGCCCATGGATTTGCCCAGGCTCCACAGTGAGAGAGGCCGCATTGACCGCAACAAACTCCCCCCGGCGGGTGGGGAATTTGACGGTGAGATCTTCGATAGCGAGGAGGGTCATGTCGACTGGACCTCTTGTATGGCCGTTATCACGTCTGCGCCGAGGGAGCGTGTGTTCTTTGGGTTACCGTTCGCGTTTAGGATTGTGATGTTGAGTTGATCTGCGAGACGCCGCAGAACAGGCTTCACTGGAGCAACCTCAACGCCGTCGCGCACCACGCGGATCGTTCCAGTCTCTAACGCCGCAATATCGTAACCTTCGTGTACGACCTCTACGACACTGCGTGCATCAGGGCGCTCCATTTTCTCAAACTGTTTGAGATTGGTCGTGAGGCGCAACGTATCTTCATATGGACGCCCGATTTCGCCGAGTTCGTCCACGGAGAGATCGTAGAGTTCGTCTATCGTAGTCTCTCCATCTATGTCTTCAATTCGCAGAACCAGCACTCGATCTACCTCGGAGATCGTGCTTTTCTTAAAGGCCACATGATTGCCGCTTGTGACAGTTTTCACGGAGATGCGCTCACCACTCCTGCCCACAACGTCGTAGCCCATTTTATTAACTGACGTTGCCATTTGGCCCCGTGTAATCATCGCCGCATAAAGTTCGCCGATTCTGCCCGTGAGGTGTCTCAATTCTTGTGCAGGTGTGCCCCACGCCAATTCCCGTTCGCGCCAAGTGAGAGCCTCACCAAGCGACTGTATAATTTGCGTTTGCGAAAGGCTCCTCACTTCAGCCTCGGGTTCAGGGTGTCGCGCAGCCAGTCGCCGAGGAGGTTGACCGAGAGGGCGAGCGCCAGCAGCGTCATCGCGGGGAAGAACAGTATCCACCATTCGCCCGAGAACAGGAAGCCCTGCCCGATGCGGATGAGCGTGCCGAGCGACGGTTGCGTGGGTGGTGCCCCGACACCGAGGAAGCTCAGCGTTGCCTCCGCGATGATCGCCAACGCCAGCGAGATCGTCGCGATCACCAGCACCGGCGAGAGCACGTTCGGCAGGATGTGCCGCAGCATGATCGCAGTCTGCGACCGCCCGATTAAGCGCGCGGCCTGCACATACTCCTTGTTCTTCTCCACCAGCGTGGCCCCGCGCACCACGCGCGCGAATTGCACCCAATCCGACAGGCCAATTGCCAGGATCAGCACCCAAATCGCCATCTGATCGCGATACTCCACCGGCGTGACGCCCTTCGCGATGCCGAAGATCAGCATCGCCACAAGGATCGCCGGGAAGGTCAGTTGCACATCCGCGACACGCATGATCACCGTCTCAACCCAGCCGCCGACATAGCCTGCGATGAGGCCAAGCGTGATCCCAATGACCATCGCCAAGGCCACCGCCATGAACCCAACGAACAGCGAAATGCGCATGCCAAACAGGATCGTCGAAAACACATCCCGCCCCTGATCATCGGTGCCAAGCCAGAACGTATCCCCGGTAAAAGCATTGGGCTGCATCGGGGCGGAGAACCCGTTCATCAGGTTCAGAGAGGCCGGATTAAACGGATCATACGGCGCCACAAGCGGCGCAAAGACCGCGCCAGACACCAAGATCACGACAACCGTGAATGAGACAACCGCCACCGGAGACCGGCGGAACGCGTAGAAAAAGTCGGAGTCAAAGAACCTCGAAAGCGCTGATTTAGGCTTGGCGGCAGGCTGCTGGGTGGTGTTTTCGCTGACGTCTACCATGGCCTCACCCCCGTGCCCGCAGGCGTGGATCGACCGCAAAATAGAGCAGGTCCACCACCAGATTGATCCCGACAAACATCACCGAAATCAGCATCAGATACGCCGCCATCACCGGAATATCGACGAACTGGATCGCGTTGATGAATAAGAGGCCCACCCCGGGCCACTGAAAAACCGTCTCTGTCACAATGGCGAAGGCGATGATCGAGCCGAGTTGCAACCCCACCACCGTGATCACCGGCACCAGCGTGTTTTTAAGCGCATGGCGGAAGTTCACCGCGCGGTCTCTCAGCCCCCGAGCACGGGCAAACCGGATGAAGTCTTGCCTAAGCACCTCCAGCATTTCAGAGCGCACAAGCCGCATGATCAGCGTCATCTGGTAAAGCCCCAGCGTGATCGACGGCAAGATCAGCGCGATCAGCCCCGATTGTGTTAAAAAGCCCGTTGACCAACTGCCGATCATCACGGTCTCCCCCCTCCCAAAACTTGGGAGCATGTCGAGCTCAACCGAGAACAGATAAATCAAGAGTATCCCGATCAGAAACGTTGGCAGCGACACCCCGATCAACGACACAGTCATCACGGTATTGGCCATAAACCCATCCCTGCGGATGGCCGTGAACACCCCCAAACCAATCCCCGCCAAGATCGCAAACAGGCCAGAGACTGCCGCCAGCTCCAATGTCGCGGGCGCCCGCTCCACCAAGATATCCGCCACCGGCCGACCCTGGCGATAACTCACGCCAAAGTTGCCCTGCATCGCCTGCTCAAGGAAGTTCCAATATTGCACCGGAAATGGCTGATCGAGCCCCAGCTGCACCCGCAACCGCTCCACATCCTCCATGGTGCGCTCTTGGCCAAGCATGTTTTCGATCGGGTCGCCGACAAAGCGAAACATCGAAAAGGCGATCAGCCCCGTGACCAGAAGCACTAAGAGAGACTGCAACACACGCTGAACAACATAGGTGACCATTTCAGCCCCGCCGGTTGGTTTGGTGCAGCGTTATGGGTCTGGACCAAATGGTCAAGCCTCGCCGCGCCCATGGGGCAGGTTCCAGTCTATCTCGGGCCCAAGTGGCACAATTCCGAGCGGATTACGCAGATCAGAGCGCGAAAAATAACCACGCTTGTAGATGTCAAACCGTACCGTTTCGGCCACGCCGGGCATCTGGTAAATCTCCCGCGCGTAGGCCCAGATGTTTGGATACTCGGTCAACCGCCGCAGGTTGCACTTGAACGCGTAGTGATAGGCCACATCGAAGCGTGCGAGTGTCGGAAAGAGCCTGACGTCCGCCTCGGTGAAGACGTCCCCGCAGAGATAGCGATTGTCCGCCAGATGCGCCTCGATCTTGTCGAGCGCGGTGAACACATCCCAAAACCCGGCCTCATAGGCCTCCTGCGTGCGCGCAAAGCCCGCGCGGTAGACCCCGTTGTTGATGTTGGCATAGACCTCCGCGTTCCACGCATCGATCTCGCCTACCAGATGCTCCGGCGCAAGATCCGGCCCACCGTCAAACGCCTGCGCGATCATCCGCACAAGATCAGCGCTTTCGTTGGAGACTGCACGGTTCTGCTCGCGATCCCACAAAAGCGGCACCGTCAACCGCCCGGTGTAGAGCGCTGCATCCCGTGCGTAAGCCTCGTGCAAGGCGGCAACACCAAAGAGCGGGTCTTCCTCATAAACCCACCCCTGATCCGTCCGGTTTGGGAGCGCGTAGGCCACGCTGATCTGATCTCCCAACCCTTTGAGCGCAATCGCCAGCAACACCCGATGCGCCCAGGGGCAGTTCCAAGCCGCATAAAGGTGATACCGCCCCGCCTCGGGCGAAAACCCACCCTCCCCCGTCGGGCCAGGCGCGCCATCAGACGTGATCCAATTCCGGATCGTTGCCTTCGCACGCTGGAATTGTCCGCCCGCCTGAGTATCAGGCCCCGGATCGTCCACATGAAAGACACCCTCGATCATCACGCCCATGCGCCGACCTTTCTGCAGAGTTCAAAATATCCCGGGGTGAACCAGCCGGCTCGCCGAAGGCGATGCGGCTGGTGAGGGGCAGCGCCCCTTAAGGGTTGGGCCGACCCTCGATGGGTCTGCCCGCACCATGTTACTCCACGGTCACCCAGCGCAGGATGAAGAAGTTGTCAGGCCGCTGCGTGAGCGAGATGTTGTCGCCCGTGCCCCACACCAGTGGTTGCACATAGAGCGGCACATAGGCGTGCTCGGCCTGCAGGATGCTGGCGTATTCATCGAGCATCGCCTGCCGAGCGCCCTCGTCAATCTCTGACTGGATCATCGGCAAAAGCTCATCGATGCGCGCGTTGGAATAGCCCGCAAAGTTCCAGGAACCGAGGCGCTTTTCGCTGTTGGGGGTAGAGGCCAAGAAGCGCATCGGATGCTCTGCATCGAACGTGCCCGGCGACCAGCCCAGCAGATACATGTCGAAGTCGTTCTCGCGCAGGCGCGGCCAATAGGTGCGCACCGGCATCGCCTCTAGCTGCGCGTCGATCCCGGCTTGGGCAAGCATGCCGACCACGGCCTGGCAGACCGCCTCGTCATTGAGATAGCGATCGTTGGGGCATTTCAGACCGAACGAGAAGCCATCCGCGTATCCAGCCTGCGCCAGCAGCGCGCGGGCGGCAGCAACGTCATAGGTCGGGCGGACGTCATTTGCGGCGGAGAAGCCGCGCATCGCCGGGCTGACCAACTGGCTCGCAGGCTCTGCATTGCCGCGCATGATCGTTTGCAAGATCGCGGGCACGTTGATCGACTTGGCCACAGCCTCGCGCACACGGGGGTCGAGGAAGGGGTTTGCAGCACCCTCGTTGCCGTAGCGCAGCACCTCTTCATCCTGCTTGAAGCCCAGCATGATGACCCGCGCCTCGATGCCCTGGATGACCTGCACCCCGTCACGACCTTGCAAGCGCTCTGCATCCTGGATCGGTACGGGGTTGATCATGTCCACATCGCCCGACAAGAGCGCGGCGACAGCTGTGGCCGGGTTCTGGATCGGAGTGAAGGTCGCCTCAGTAATGTTGTGCTCCACCTCGCCCCACCAGCCGTCAAATGGCACCAGCGTGGTCGAGAGGCCTGGCTGTCGGTCAGAGACCATAAACGCGCCGGTGCCGTTGGCGTTCAGCGTCGCAAAGTTGCCCTCGTCCTTATTGGGGCGGAGAACGTCATTCTGGGCGGCCCAGCCGCTGTCCATCATCATCCAGTTGGCGATGCTGTCGGGAAAGATTGGGTTGGGGGCAGAGGTCAGGATATCGATCGTGAAGTCATCGACCTTCACCACCTCAGAGACGGGCGCGAACCACGACGACGTATCAGCTTCTTCAGACGAGGCCCGCTCATAGGAGAAGATCACATCATCCGCATTAAACGCCTGACCACCCTGAAAGGTCACGCCCTCGCGCAGGTTAAAACGCCAGCCTTCTCCGTCGCCAATCGGCTCCCAGCTTTCTGCGAGCGCTGGCTCGATCGCCATGTCTTTGCCACGCCGAACCAAGCCCTCGTAGACGTTGTTGAGAAAGCCCAGCACTGGGGCCGAATTGACCGCGTGCGGGTCCATCGTCTGTGGGTCGGTAGTGCCAGCCCAGCGGAAGGTCTCTGCTGAAGCGGAGGTCGCGGCGAGGGCCGCGATCACGGCGGCGGTGGCGAGGTGGCGCATGGGGGTCTCCATGGGGATGCGTCCGCCGGAGCGGACAAGATGGTGCATCCAACACGGAAATGAGAGCGGCGTCACCACACGGAAACGAGAGTGGCACCGCGAAACTTCGCTTAAAAACAGTGAGTTAGCAGGCAGGCGACGTGCAGGCACTGTTTCCACAACAAAAACCTCTGCCCAAGAACCCCTTCAATACCACCAAAACGAAAAAGGCCCCGGCGAAACCGGGGCCTTTCAGATTTACCCTCAGCGGGATCAGTTCATCTCGAAGTACTTGAACTTCGGCGTGTCATCCGGCGCCACGATGGTGCCGACACCTTCAGCCATGCCCCAGTTCAAAACCTGGTGGTGCACCGGCAGGTAGAGCACATCTTCCTGCACCTGCTCCCAGATCATCCCGATAGTCGCGTTACGCTTCTCCAGGTCGGTCTCGGACGCGAGCGATGTGATCATCTCGTCCAGCTCCGGGTTGGAATAGCGCGTGCCATTCCAAGAGCCTGCACGGTCCGTGCGGGTGTGCATTAGGAAGTTGAAGATATACTCAGAGTCGTAGGTCGGAACGCCCCAACCGAGCATGTAGAAGTCGGTCTCGTAGTTCGCGATCAGCGGGAAGTGCAGCGCCTTGGATTGGGCGTTGAGGTTCACGTTGATCCCGATCTGACCCATCATGCCGACAACCGCCTGACAGATCGCCTCATCGTTGATGTAGCGGTCATTCGGGCAATCCAGCTGGATCGAGAAGCCATCGCCGTAGCCTGCTTCGGCCATCAGCTCTTGCGCCATCGCAACGTTGGTCTCGGGCACGACATCGAGCTCAGGCGTCCAGCCGTTGACGAAGGGCGGCATCGCCACGCCTGCGGGCTGGGACTGACCGCGCATCACGACCTGTTGGATCGCGTCACGGTTGATCGCCATGTTCATCGCTTGCCGCACGCGCAGGTCTGCGAGCGGGTTTGCACCCTCAACGCTGTCGAGCATCAGGTCGTCATCGCCGAGGTTCAGACCGAAAAAGATCACACGGTTCTGCGGCGCGGTGCGCACGTCGAGGCCATCGGCCGCGGCCACCCGCTCAAGATCCTGCACCGGCACGTCTTGGATGAAGTCCACTTCGCCCGAAAGCAGCGCTGCAACGCGGGTCGCGGGGTTTTGGACGGGGGTATAGATAACTTCCGTCACCTCCATCGGGAACTCGCCCATGCCCCAGTAGCTCTCGTTGATGGAGAGCACGGTGCGCACATCGGGCTCGCGGGAGACGAGCATGTAGGGGCCGGTGCCGTTGGCGTTGCGGGCTGCGAAGGTGTCTTCACCACCCTCATAGTCCTGCACCTTCACGGCGTTGTTCGCCTCGGCCCAATCCTTGTCCATGATGAACATGTTGGTCAGGTTTGACGGCATGATCGGGTTCGGACCGTTGGTCTCGATCTCGATGGTGTACTTCGAGGGCGCACGCACCTCGACCACGGAAGAGAGCAGCTCTTTGTAGTCGCTGTCGGGGGTCATGGCGCGATCAAGAGAGAACTTAACGTCCTCGGAATCAAACTCAGCCCCGTCGTGGAAGGTTACGCCCTCGCGCAGGGTAAAGACCCAGACGTTCGGATTGTCGGCGGACGGGCCCCACTCGGTGGCAAGCGCCGGCACCATGGCGCCGGTCATGTCGCGCATCACCAGCGGCTCCATGATCTGGTGCGCAAGCGCTGACGTCGGCCCCTCGTTCTGGGCATGCGGGTCGAGGGTGAGCGCGTCGCCCTGGCGTACCCAGCGGAGTGTTTCAGCGGAAACTGCGGTCATGCAGGTGGTGGCCAAAAGCCCTGCGACCACAGCGGTTTTCATATAGGTCATGCAACCTCTCCCTGTGTTGGTAGGCAAATTAATCGACCAAAAGGTCAAAAGCGCAAGGGATTTTGATGGCGTGCGGATCGGATTGCTTCGTTTTGCTGTGAAACCGGTCAGCACTGCGCAAGATCGCGGCGATGAATGTTCGCGAAGACCTGTGAGTCGGGATGCATGCATCGCAGTTTTGGCGCTGGCCAAGGTGGCCGCGTATCTTACCTAATGGGCGGATGAGTGATGCGTCTGAACCAACCCGAACCTTTTCGCGTGTGAGCAACCTGCTCTGGCGCGGCTTACGGATCGCCCTTGGTACCTTCATCCTCTCGTCGCTGGGGGCCTGTGCCCTACAAGAGGCACTGATTTTCCCGGCGCCGGAAACCCAAAGATACGACATTCTGCCCCCCGAGTTTGAAGAGGTCAGCCTCACCACTTCGGATGGGGAGACCCTCTACGCGGTCTATGCCCCACCCCGCGCCGGCGACCTTTCACTCCTGATGTTCCACGGCAACGGCATGAGCGCGACCGGCCTTTTACCCTTTGGGCGCGTGCTTAGTGCCGAGGGCTATGGCGTGCTGTTGCTAGAGTATCGCGGCTATCCAAAGAGCACCGGCCGCCCTTCCGAAGACGGCCTCTATCTCGACGCCGACGCGGGCTATGCGTTTTTGCGAGAGGCGGACGCGCGGGTAGTTGCCTATGGGATGTCGCTTGGCTCGGGCGTCGCGGTGGATTTGGCGGCACGGGTGCCGGTGGCTGGGCTGATCTTGGAAGCACCGTTTGACTCGCTAACCAATGTCGCAGCACAGCGCGTACCGTTTTTGCCGGTCCGGCTGTTGCTGAGGCACCGGTTTGAGAACCTCGACAAAATCGGCGGTGTAGATGCGCCCATCCTTATCCTTCACGGAGAGCAAGACCGCGTTGTCCCCATCGAGAACGGCCGCACATTGAGCGAAGCTGCGCGAGAGGCCGAGTTCGTCACGTTCGAGAACGGTACTCACAACAATCTGCTCAGCGTAGGTGGCCTGCGCGACGTGCTGCGCTTTCTCGAAGGTTTGGAGAGCACGCCTCTTGAGTAGCGCAGAAAGGCCACCTTAGGCCGCCAACCCGCCTCACCACCAATGCGCTTGGAGCGACCTTTTGCTCTCCCTCCCGTCTGTATCTTGAAGTGTGAATCTGCAAATACTGCACAGCACTTCTCACGATCACGGCCGAGACGACACCATGCCCGAGCGTATCTTCGTTTTGAATGGCCATCCTGGCGAGACGTCCATCACGCGGGACGCGGTGGAGCGCTATGTTTCCGCCGCTCAAGCCGCTGGCCACGACGTGCGGCTCTCTCACCTCCACGACCTCAGCTTTGACCCGGACCGGGGGAAGGCCGGATACGATAACGCAAAGCCACTGGAGCCGGTGCTGGAGGAGTCGCTCTCCAACCTCGAATGGTGCACGCATTTCGTGCTCGCGTTTCCGCTGTGGTGGGGTGGCTTTCCGGCAAAATTGAAAGGCTGGATCGACCGGGTGTTTATCCTCGGTCGCACCTTTACCACCGAAGAGACAACGCCCATAGGGCTGCCCGCCCCTCTGCTGAAAGGGCGAATGGCGCGGGTGTTGATCACCTCAGACACGCCGCGCAGTTTCATGTGGTTGGCCTATCGCGACGCGATCCAGCATCAGCTGCGCAAACAGATCTTGGGGTTTGTCGGGTTCAAACCGGTGAAGATCACCTTCTTCGCGCCCGCCTCACACCCCAAACCGGGAGCGGTCGAGAAGCTCTTGCAAGAGATGGAGCGGCTGGGGCGCGACGGGCAGTAGGATTATGCCGCGCGCTCGCCCCGCCCCTCCAAAAGAAGCCAAATCAAACCTAAAGTGACGCGACGGGCGCTCCGGGCAGCTGCACCCGCATCTATACGGCTCAAGATTTCCGCGATACCTCTGGCGCAATGTCTGCGGGGCACCTGGTGCACTCGTCTTGATCGAAAGCCGCCTAAGCGGGGCGCGCGATCTGGGTGAGGGCTGCACCGGGCGCATCGCAGACCCAAAAACACAATAAAACGACTGGAGACGCCGATGACGCACCCTGCCCCGAATGAGATTCCGCACCTTTTGGTGCATGAGCATGCTGACAATGTTGGTGTTGTCGTGGTGGAGGGTTTGACCGCTGGCACTGACATGCTCGTCTGCATCACCCATGACAACTCCACCTTTCGCCTGACCGCGGGCGCGGATGTGCCGATCGGGCACAAGATCGCGCTGAAGGACCTCAACGAGGGCGACACCGCGATCAAGTATGGCGAGGACATCGGCAAGGTTGTCGCGGGCATCCCGCAAGGCGGCCATGTCCACACCCACAACGTCAAAACAAAGCGCTGGTGAGGAGAGCCCAGATGTCGAAATATTCCAACATCACCTTCAAAGGGTTCCGCCGCGAGAATGGCCGCGTGGGCGTCCGCAATCACGTCCTAATCCTGCCCGTCGATGACATCTCTAATGCCGCCTGCGAGGCGGTTGCCAACAACGTCAAAGGCACGCTCGCGATCCCGCATGCCTATGGTCGTTTGCAGTTTGGCGAAGACCTAGAGCTGCACTTTCGCACGATGATCGGCACCGGCGCGAACCCCAACGTGGCCGCCGTGGTCGTCATCGGGATTGAGCCCGGCTGGACCAAGCGCATCGCCGACGGCATCCGCGAGACCGGCAAGCCGGTCGCCGAGTTCTCCATCGAGCAGAAAGGGGATTTCGAGACGATCCGCGCAGCCTCTTGGGCGGCGAAAGAGTTCGTGCATCTCACCTCTGAGTATCAGCGCGAGGAGTGCTCGATCAACGATCTGTGGGTCTCCACCAAATGCGGCGAGAGCGACACCACCACCGGCCTTGGCTCCTGCCCGACGGTCGGCAACATGTATGACAAGCTCCTGCCCGAAGGGATCACCGGGTTCTTCGGCGAGACGTCAGAGATCACCGGGGCCGAGCACATCTGCCAGAGCCGCGCGATCAACGAAGAGGTCGGCGCGCGCTGGTACAAGATGTGGAAGGCCTATCAGGACGAGGTGATCTTTGCGCATCAGACCGATGACCTGTCTGACAGCCAGCCGACCAAGGGCAACATCGAGGGCGGTCTGACCACCATCGAAGAGAAGGCCTTGGGCAATCTTGAGAAGATCGGGCGCACCTCGCAGTACATCGACATTCTGGAACCGGCCGAGATGCCGAACTCCGGCGCGGGTCTCTACTTCATGGACTCGTCCTCGGCCGCGGCGGAATGCGTCACGCTGATGGCGGCGGGCGGTGCGGTGATCCACACCTTCCCCACAGGTCAGGGCAATGTGGTGGGCAACCCGATTGTCCCGGTGATCAAGATCACCGCAAACCCGCGCACCGTGCGCACGATGGGCGAGCATGTGGATATCGATGTCTCTGGCATCCTACGCCGCGAGCAGACCATCGACGAGGCCGGCGATGCGCTGATCGACATGATCCGCCGCACCGCAAACGGACGCAACACCGCGGCAGAGGCTCTGGGCCACCGCGAGTTTTCCATGACCAAGCTTTACCGCTCGGCCTGATGCTCCTTCGCTCGGCCCACCGATTGGGCCGAGCATACCCCAAACACCCGAGACCTGGCATGACAGCGTTTGCGCCCGACACACTCCTGCACCGCGCGCGGACCCTCTCCAGCGGGCTGATCCTGGTGGCGATCATCGCGCTGGCGAGTGAGTTTGTGTCAGAGCACTACGGCGCGCCCGCGATGCTGCTGGCGCTGTTGTTCGGGATCAGCCTCAACTTCATGGCAGACAACCCTGCGACCGTGCCCGGCATCGAGTTTTGCGCCAAAACCATGCTACGCCTCGGCGTGGCGCTGCTGGGGCTGCGCATCAGCTACGAGATGGTGACGTCCTTGGGCTGGCCCGTGATTGCGATGGTGGTCGGGCTGGTCATCGGCACGATCGGCTTTGGCCTCATCCTTGGGCGCCTCTTGGGGTTCACGAGCTATTTCGCCGTGCTCACCTCGGGGGCTGTAGCCATTTGCGGCGCCTCCGCCGCCATCGCCATCTCCTCCGCTTTGCCCAAGCGGGACGATGCGGAGCAGCTGTTGGTCTTCACCGTCGTGGGCGTAACCGTGCTCTCGACCGTTGCGATGATCCTCTACCCGGTGCTCAGCGCGGCCCTCGCCTTCGATGATGTCACCGCGGGCGTCTATATCGGAGCGACCATCCACGACGTGGCACAAGTCGTGGGGGCCGGCTTCTCGGTCTCGGACCAAGCCGGAAAGACAGCCATTCTGGTCAAGCTGCTGCGCGTCGCAATGCTCGCCCCGGTGGTGGTGCTGGTGGCGCTGGCGTTCAGGGCCTCCGCGACACCCGCAAGCGGCGGCGAGCGACCCCCGATTGTGCCGGGCTTTCTGGCGGCGTTTGTTTTGCTGGCCGTGCTCAACTCTACGGTCACCTTGCCCGCGATCCTGCTCACCTTCGCCATTGAAAGCTCAGGCTGGCTGCTCCTCGCCGCCATCGCCGCCGTCGGCGTCAAAACCCAACCCGCCTCGATCCTCAAGGTCGGCCGCTACGCCGTGATCATGATCGTCGCGCAAACCCTGTTCTTGGCCCTGGTGGTGCTTGGCCTTTTGACCTTCTTCCCCATCCTGTGAGCGTTGACCGCAATGTGCGGCCTAAAAACGACTCAGAAATTTACGCTGTCCCCGCCCTTAAGCCCCAGCGCCGCACGCGCCTCATCCGGGGTCGCGACCGAGAGGCCTAGCCCCTCGATGATTTGGCGCACTTTACGGACCTGCACCGCATTCGAGGTCGCAAGTGCCCCCTTCCCGGCCCAAATGCTATCCTCAAGCCCCACGCGCACATTCGCGCCCATCGCCGCCGCTTGGGCCGCAATCCTCAACTGCGCGGACCCTGCCCCAAGCACAGACCAACGGTAGTCTTCGCCAAAAAGCCGGTCTGCGGTGCGCTTCATGTGCATCACATCCTCAGAATGCGCACCCACGCCACCCAAAAGCCCAAACACAGACTGCACAAAGAACGGCGCTTTCACGAGGCCGCGGTCGGCAAAATGGGCCAAGTTGTACAGATGAGATGTGTCGTAGCACTCAAACTCAAACCGGGTGCCGTTGCCGTAGCATGTCTCCAGCACATACTCGATGTCGCCGAAAGAGTTGCGAAAGATCAGGTCTTTGGACCCTTCCAGATGCGTGCGCTCCCACGCGAACTGAAACTCCGTGAAGCGCTTGAGCATTGGATAAAGGCCAAAGTTCATCGACCCCATGTTCAACGAAGCCACCTCCGGACCGAACTGTGCGGCAGGGGCTGCACGTTCGGCAACGCTCATGTAAGGGCTGCCGCCAGTGGTGATGTTGATCACAGCGTTGCTCGCCTGTTTGATCCGCGGCAGGAAGGCGGCAAACCCCTCAACACTTTGATCGGGCTGCCCGGTTTCAGGATCGCGCGCATGCAAGTGCAGAATGGCCGCGCCCGCCTCCGCTGCCTCAATCGCAGCGGTGGCGATCTCATCGGGGGTGATGGGCAAATGCGGGGTCATCGACGGGGTATGGATCGCCCCGGTGACAGCACAGGTGATGATGACCTTATCGCGGTGCGTGTTCGCCTTATCCATCTTGCACGTTCTTTCGTTTCCTAGAGATATTCGACGTTGCCATCGACCGCCAAAGACTGGCCCGAGAGGTTCACACCCGCGTCCGAGAGCAAAAAGCATGCGGTCTGGGCGACGTCATTCGCGCTCACCATCCGGCGCAGGGACACAGAGCGCAGATAGGTTGCCCGCATCTCAGCCAGAGAGGTGCCCGTGGCGGTAGCCTTCCTCTCAATCACGCCATCCATCCGCGGCCCCTCGACAAAGCCGGGCAGGAGCGCGTTGACCCGGATGTTGTGGGGCCCCAGTTCTTTGGCGAGGCTTTCGGTCAGCCCTATCACCCCAAATTTCGCAGCTGAATAAGGCGTGCGTAGCGCGTAGCCATGCTTTCCTGCGGAGGAGGACATGTTGAGGATTGCGCCGCCACCTGCGCGTTTCAGAAGCGGCACCGCGCGCTTGGCGACCAGAAATTGCCCCGTCAGACAGACCTCAAGGCATCTCCGCCACGCGTCATCGTCAATGTCTTCAATCGGGGCGGTGGGCCCTGGCACCCCGGCGTTGTTGACCACCGCATCCAGCCCTCCAAGCCCGTCGCAGATCTTGGCGAACATGCGGTCGAGGTCTGCAGCATTGGTCACATCGGCCTGTGCAACCATCGCTGCGCCAAGATCTGCCTCGGCAGCCTCTAAGGCCTCCGGATTGATGTCGCAGACCACCACCCGTGCGCCCTGCCCTGCCAGCGCCGACGCGATCGCAAAGCCGATCCCACGCGCCCCGGCGGTGACCAGCACGCGCTGTCCTTCAAGCCCTGGGAGGGCGAGCTCTGTTGGCGCTGCACCCACTGGTCAATTCCCAAACACGGCACCGGGCATCCAGAGCACGAGCCCCGGCCACAGGATCAGCAGCGCCAAGCCAGTGAGTTGCAGCACCACGAACGGAATGATGCCGCGGTAAATCACCCCGATACTAATCTCGGGCGGGGCCACGCCTTTGATGTAGAACAGCGAGTATCCAAACGGCGGGGTCAAAAAACTCGTCTGAAGGTTCACCGCCACCAACATCGCAAACCACAAAAGCTGTTGCTGGGTGCTCAGGCCTAATCCGAAGTCGAGCACCGCCACAATCGGCGCAAAGAGCGGCAAGACGATGAAGCTGATCTCAACCCACTCAAGGAAAAAGCCGAGGATGAAGATCATCAAGAGCAGCACTCCGAGGGTGCCGTAAGCGCTCAGATCCAGGGCAAAGATCGCATCCTTTATCATCTGATCGCCCTTGAGGCCCTTAAACACCATGCCAAAGATCGTGGCACCTACGAGCACGGTCAGGATCATCGCAGACGTGCTGCCAGTCTCGCGTACACAGGAGGACAGCGTCGAGAACGTCAGCCGGCGGTTAAAGGCAGCAAGAAGCATCGCACAGATCGCGCCAAGCCCTGCAGCCTCTGTTGGGGTCGCGGTGCCTGTGGCGATGGAGCCCAGCACCGTCAGGATCAAAAACAGCGGCGCCATCAGATCGCGCATGAGCGCAAAAAGAACCGAACCCTCTGCCGCCTTTGATTGCGGGACGGGCGCATCGCCGGGGCGGGTGAGAGCGACGAAAATGATGTAGGCGATATAAAGCCCCCCCAAGAGGAAGCCCGGCACAATGGCGCCCAGAAAAAGCTCGCCCACAGAGATCTGAAGAATGTCGCCAACCAAGACCAACATGATCGACGGTGGGATCAGAATGCCCAACGTACCCGAGGCGGCAATCGTCCCGACCGCAAGCTCTGGTTTGTAATTCTCGCGCAGCATGATCGGCAGAGCCAGCACGCTCAGCATCACCACCGATGCCCCTACGATCCCGGTGCTGGCGGCCATGATGATCCCCAACAGCGCGACAGAGATCGCAAGCCCGCCCCGCTTATGACCGAGCGCACGTTCGAGCGAGTAGAGCAAGTTTTGTGCGAGGCCCGATTTGTCGAGCATGGAGCCCATGAACACAAACAGCGGAACGGCGAGCAAAAGCCAGTTTTCAATGACGCCCGCATAGATCCGCGACACGCCGATCTTGAGGAAGGCAAACGGCAGCTCACCAATAAAGGCGAACAGAACCCCGATGCCACCCAGCACCAACGCCACCGGATAACCGCTGAAAATGCCCAGCAACAGGCAAAGCACCATCGTTAGAGGGAGCGCATATTCCATCAGTCAAACTCACTTCTGTTGCGCTGCAAAAGCTCTTTGAGACGAACAAACGCCAAGCCTACGCCCGCGAGGCCCAGCAATGAAAATCCGATGGGGATCGAGGCTTTCAGAACGAAGCGGTCATACAGACCATCGTAATTGGACCCCTCCCCCATCGAGAATGAGCGCAGGGTGAAATCATACCCGTGCCAAATCACCACGAGGGCCAGCGGCATCAGAAACAGCAAATGCCCCACGAGATCGACCCATCGCTTGAGCGTGTTGCTCATGTGTTGGCGCAGGAAGTCGACGCGGACGTGGTTGTTTGTGACCAACGTGCTGGCCATGGTCATCATCAGCATGATCCCAAAGAGATGCCATTGCAGATCTCCCAGGCTTGCCAGCGTCAGCTTTGAGCCAAAGAGGAACACGTCACCCTCCCATGCGAGGATTGTGCCAACCTTGAGTGCGGAAAAGCCCACACCGAGCACGACCAGCACGAGGATCGGGATGATCAGCCAGGCTGCGGCCCGGCCGACCCAGGCGATTGCTTTCAGCATCGCCTGAACCGGCCCGGCCCCAAGCTCTGGGGAGTGGGCTTGGGTTTCCATCACGCCGCCCTGAGTTACTCAGGCAGGCTTTGCAGCGAGGTCCAACGACCCGATGACGCGACAAACGCCTTCATCGAGGTGTAGGCCTCACCGTAGAGCTCATCCTCAGCTGCGATTTCTCCAAGAACGCGGTCAGTGGCTTCGCGCAGTGCAACCAAGACCTCATCGGGGAAGCGCTTTACGACGGTGCCGCCTGCCTCAAACTCTTCGATCTGAGGGGTTTGGGCTGCCGGTGCGTAGGCAAGCGTCCAGGCCATGCTGACCTGACACGCCGCCTCATACATCGCCTGCTCAGAGGCGGGCATCGCGTTCCAGACGTCCATGTTGATCATCAGCACATCAACGCTGCCGGGCTGATGCCAGCCGGGGTAGTAGTAGAAATCAGCGATCTGGTTGAACCCAAGGTCCTTGTCGATGATTGGGAGTGAAAACTCACTGGCGTCAATCCGGCCCCGCTCAAGCGCAAGGTAAATCTCGCTCGCGGGCAAGAACTGTGCCGACGCGCCGAACTCGTTGAGGATGCGCGCACCGACGCCGCCCATCCGCATCTTGAGTCCGCTGAAATCGTCGATGGAGGTGATCTCTTTGTTGAACCAGCCACCGGGCTCGGGGTTGGTGATGTGGCACGCGAGCACCTTGATGTTTTGAGCGTCAAAGCCGCGCTGAATGATCTCCAACCCGCCACCAACATGCAGCCATGCCGCCAAAGCCTCAGGCCCTGCGCCAAAAGGTGTGGCTCCGATCTGTGCCACTGGGATTTGCCCGCCCCACTGACCGAGGAAACTCCAACCTGCAGGGATCGCCCCAGTGCTGACGCTTTCAAGAATTTCGCCGGCGGGCACCAGCTCACCAGATCCGTAGAGGTTCAGCCCCACATCGCCACCAGTCATGGAGCGCAGGGTTTCGTCCATCAGCTTTGCGCTATCGGCCAAAAACGTCAGATCTTTTGGGATCGACATATGCACATCGAGCATGTCGGCCTGCACGGCTGACGCTCCGAGCACGAAGGATGCGGCCGTCAGACCTGCCGCAATGTTTGAGTTTCTCATGGTGGTTTTCTCCCGGTTTCTTTGAACACGCGCCCATTCATGTGAAGCGCTTAATCAAACGATCTTTGATTTTTGATCAAAAATCAACAATGTTTTTCAACCGCGCTTCGAACGCACTTGGAAACAGAAAAAAAACGCATTTTGAGGTGCTTAAGCAGAGTCGGCCGAATAAAGCGCGTGTACCAGATCATCATAGGATCCCGAAACATCTGCGACGAGCGCAGCCTGCGCACGCACTGCATCACCGGAGCGGACCGCCTCGATAATCTGCTGGTGGTTGTCGTTTGAGATCCGGTGCCGCGAGCGTTGATCGGTATGATAGAGATGCGGACTCACCCGCAGCCACAACGTGTCGATGATATCGATCAGTACCGGGGACTGAGACTGCCGGTAGAGACAAAAATGAAATGCATAGTTGTTTTTGATGAAGCCCTGGATATCCCGCTCCGTCTCTGCCTGAAGCATCGCGGCGAGGATGCGCTCTAACTCCGACAAAAGCGCGGGCGTTTTGTTCGCAACCGCCCATTCGACTGCTTTTGTTTCTATCTCGAGGCGCACATCGCGCAGGTCTGTGAGCTCTTCGCGCGTGAGGGTCGGAACACCGACCGAGCGCCCCGCAACATTGGCCAAAACACCCACTGCAGACAGACGGGTCAACGCTTCGCGCACTGGCATAGCGCTCACGCCAAACGCCTCTGAAATTCGGGCGACACGTACTGGCTCGCCGGGGGTGAATTCTCCCTCGCGCAGCAAAGCGCATAGGCGGTCGAAAACCTGATTGTTCAGCTTGTTTTTATGAATGGGTTTTTCGTTTTCAAACATGCCTAGCCTTTTACATCTCTGTGGCTCTGATAGCGCTACTCCCAACCAAAACCCTCTACGACCGACATGGCAAGGTTAGCTCTGCCCCGCCAGAAGCGTCATCAGAGCCTCGTCTCTCTGTTTCTGCGCAGCTGGGATGCCTTCTGCCGGAGTGTGCCGCGCCAAGTCTGCGCCCAACCCTGACGCAACCACATCTGTCCAAGGCGAGGCGCCCCGCTCGTCTGCAAACATCTCTGCATACATGCGGCCAAACCGCTCCACATAATCCGCCACCCCACCTGGCGCGTTGAGGTGGATCGTCTCAAACGGCCCCATGAGAGACCACCGCAGGCCCAACCCGCGGCTGACCGCCAGATCGATCGCCTCGCGCGAGGCAACGCCCGCGTCGAGCAAGTTAAAGGCCTCTCGCAGCAACGCACCCTGCAAGCGGTTTACAACAAACCCGTCGATCTCTTTGCGCAGCAGGATCGGCACCTGTCCGACAGTCCGCAACAGGGTTTCAACGGCTTGGGTTACCTGAGGGTCGGTCCAAACGGACGGCACAACCTCCACCAACGGCACCAGATGTGGCGGATTGATCGGGTGGGCGACGAGACAGCGCTCGCGACCCGAAAGATGCTCGGCGTAGGAAGAGGCAGGAATGCCCGAGGTGGAGCTTCCAACCGGAGTGTCTGGCGCAGAGAAGCTCAGGATGTCGCGGGTCAGTGCTGCTTTAATCTCAAGGTTTTCTGGGCCGTTCTCCTGCACATACTCCGCATCAGCAACAGCCTCTTTGAGCGTGTGGGCGACCGCTATGCGCCCCGGCGCATCGCGTAGCACGTCGTCCGGGATTAAGGAAAAACGGTGAAGCTCTTGCAGACGGTCCTTGATCTGCGCGGCGGCCTGCTCAGCTGCCCCCTCCACCACATCGAAGAGGCGCACCTCGGCGCCAGCCCTTAGAAAAACCGTGGCCCAAGCCTGTCCAATCAAGCCACAGCCTACAATCGCGATTTGCTTGAAAGAGGAGCCTCCGTCCTCGTCGTTTTCTATCGGTCCCAACGCACCGCCCCCCGTTGCGCAGGTTCATGTCCCTGCGCTTTTTGGTTCACCTTCCGAGCACTAAATCAGCTTTTTGATTTTTGATCAATATTCAGAGTTCGTACCGTGTACGCAAAGTGAACAGAACCTCTTCAAGCTGACTTACCTACACACCAAATCGCTCTCAGATAGAAGGTGACGCTGTTTTTTCGCTGAGAGCAGGATTGCTTAGCGGGATGATAACACGCTGCGAAAGTTGTCTTTGTGTCGTCATCGTTGGTTGATAACGACCAGTGTTACCGCAGTAACGCGCTCATATGAGACGCCGTCGAAGGGCGGGCAAAATATCCCAAAGGATCGCAACGTCGTCTTCCAATCCGGTGAACTCTGCGATCATCCGGCTTAATGATGTGGGTATGCGTTCCGTGCCGATCGTTGGCGTGGAGAATGGGGGCTTTGTCACAGCTTCCTCCCTTGATGTGATAATCGAGGCGCATTGATCCGATCATCGGGGAGTTTGCGGCGCGGCGCGTCACCTAAGACGCCGACACGCGCCAGATCAGCGCCACGCTGGACATCCGCGATACCGACGAAAGTTAGGCTGCCCTTGTCGCCCAGGATGCCCCGGACCTGAGCGGAAAATACAGCACGTTCACCGTTAACGTCACAACAGGCGAGTGGACTTACACCCTCGATAACACGCGCACTGCGACTCAAGAGCTGTTGGGCGATGAGGTGCAAACCGAACGGCTCGAAGTTAAAATCCTTGGTGGTGACACCGGTTTCATCACCGTGCTGGTGCAGGGCTCTGACCTCAGCGTTTTCGGCAACGCCCAGCTTTTTGTCACCGAAGACTAAACCGAAGCCCAAAGCGGAACTGTCAGTGCGCTGGACGAAGCAGGAGATCCTGTCGCGTTTTTGCCCGTCGATCCTGCAAACCTGAAAGGCCGGTTTGGAGATTTCACCTTCGACCACACCACAGGCGTTTGGGGCTACACGGTGGATACCGCCACCACCAGGGGCTTGCAGGACAGCCAGTCAGTGCAAGACACGCTTAGGGTCATCTTGGAAGGCCACAAAACCCCGATTGACTTGCGCGTTACGATCCGCGGAGAGGCTGACATAAAGGACCTGAAATCTGCCGGCGCAGAGTCGTTCTTGCGCGACCCGTCGCCAAACATGAATATCCTCGCTGACCCGATAATCCTTAAAGACGGTACCGGAGTCGCGTTCATCTCAGAGCGGACGGGTGGCTTTGACTGAGTGAGGATGACATCGACGGTGAGGGAGAAAACACTTCCTGCCCTTCTATGAAAGCGGCCTTTTGGGCGATCTCTATTTCGACACCTTTACCGGCGTCTGGGAGTACCGCCTGAATGCTGACAGCCCCGACCTCACCACACTCAACGACGGCGACGTTGAGACTGACAGGTTCACGATCGAGAGCGTCGATGGCACCGCCAGCACAACTCTCCGGATCACCGTCGAGGGGGCCGACGATACGTGCGAATCGACCCTCGGCGATGACGCGCTCCAAGGCACAAACAAGAGAGACGTCGATTCTCTCCTTGCAGGCGACAACAGCTATGATGCGCGCGGCGGGCGCGACAAGGTCAACGGCGGGGGCGGTCGAAACGACAAGCTGCGCGGCAACGCCGGCCGCGACGAACTGATCGATTGAGACGGCAAAGACACCCTTCAGGGCTGGAGCGGCAATGACCTACTCATCGGTCACGGCGGCGCCCACATCTTCAAGTCTTCGGACCTCGGCAACAAAGGCCGCGATCATATCTTCGAATTTGAGACTGACCTGCCCCCCGCTGGTCCCTCATTCATAACGAGAGTCT
>JBCBGM010000013.1:0-62634 GCA_038526735.1 Pseudomonadota bacterium
TTTGCGGTGGGCTTCAGCCTCTATGTGCTGTCAGCCGACATCGCAGCGGCACTCCCGCCCGTGGCCCCACTTCTGGAGGCTTATGCCTCTGGGATTGATCAGCTGCGCTTGGCGATCCAGCAAACGACATCCGGGCTGACAGGCTAAGCGTCTCGTCGGCCTAGAACCGGTCGAGCAAACGCTCCAGATAATCACGTTCTTCAGCGGGGCGTTGCCGCTCGCCCGCGCGCTTGCGCAGCTCCTGCGCCAGCTCGCGCGACCGGCCCAGCTCTTGGGCATCCGGGATGCGCGTGTCGCGCCCTTCGATGCTCCCTTCACCGCCCGTGGGGCGGCCCAGCGGGTCACGCTCGCCGTTGGGGTCGCCCACCTGATCGCCCTGACCGTTTTGCGCCTGCGCCTGATTTTGCGAGTTTTCCTGCGCTTCTTGCGCCAGATCGCGCATGGCCTGGCGCATATTCTCCATCGCTTCCGCCTGCGCATCGAGGGCACCCCGGCCATCCTCAGCCTCTAGTGCATCGCGGGCTTCGGCCATGTTTTCGTCCGCGCGGTCGAGTGCCTCGCGCCCGGTCTGGCCCTCTTCAGTCGAAGGTCCGGGCAGGCCGCGGCGGAGATTTTCGAGCATCTCGCGCAGGGCTTCCTGGCGGTCTGACAGCGATCCTAGCCCATCGGCGAGGCTTTGCGGCCCATCCGGCGCACCTGGCTGCCGTTGGCCATCTCCTTGCCCCTGGCCGGGCTGGCGTTGGCCTTGCTGTTGCCCGGGCTGCTGGCCCTGTTGCCCCTGCTCGCCTTGTTGCTGCCCCTGTTGCTGGGGGCGCTGACCAAGCTGGCCTTCGCGCTGAGGTTGTTGCCCCTGCTGGCCCTCGCGGAACTGGCGCTGCAACTCCTGAAAACTGTCATCGGCGAGGTCCTGCTGCTCTCGCAGCATGTCTTGCAGGTTCTCCTGCGTGCCCTGCCCCGGCTGCTGCTGCCCTTGCTGACCCTGCTGCAGGGCCATCTGCATGTTCTCCATCATCTGGCGCAACTGATCGAGCAACGCCTGCGCAGCCTCACGCTCACCGGCCTCAGAGAGCTCCTGGATCTGGTCGAGCAAGTCTTGCAGGTCTTGGCTGTCCATTTGCGGGCCGTTTGGCGGTATGTTCTGTGCTTGCTGCTGATCGGGGTTCTCCATCAGCTCGCGGGCCATTTGCTCCATGTAGTCGTTCATCGCCTCGCGCAGCTCTTCCATCAGCTCAGCGATCTCATCGTCGGATGCACCGTTCTCCAGCGCTTCAGACAGCCGCTCCTGCGCGCGGCGCAACCGCTCTTGCGCGTCAGAGAGGGCACCTTCCTCGATCAACAGCGCGACATCCCACAAAAGCTCCGCGATCTCGTCCATGCGTGTGATGACGGCGCCCTCATCGCGGGCGATATCGAGGCGTTCGATGGCGGCCCGCAGCGCCAGATACGCGCCATCGGGCAGGTCATAATCCTCAGGCTCATGGGTCAGGGCACGGAGCTGGCGCGACACGCGATCGGCGTTCACGTTCGACCACAACAGGTCCCGCCGCTGCTCGATTACCGCAGAGGCCAGAGGCTCAAAGAATCGCCGCGCTGGAAGGGGCGCAAGCACGATATCGCTCTCAGCCGACTGCCCCGCTGCGTCATCAACAAAGAGGCGCACTTCCACAGGCAGACCGGCGAAGGGGTGATCGGAGAAGTCCTCGGCCAGCACCTCCACAAAGCTGGAGCGGTCGCCGGTGAGCGGCATCGGCAGGTCAATGACCAGCGGTTCTCGCGGCATTGGCTCAACGCTCAAGCCGTGGCGGCGCACAACCGCGTCGAGGTCCAGCGCAAGTTCCGCCCGTGCAGACTGCACGGCGTAGTCATCCTCAGCCTCATAGGCCATCTCGGTGATGCCACCAGCACCGCGCAACGGCCCCTCAAGCAAAAAGATCGCGGGTGCGGCATCGGGCGTGACGGTGAAGGCCCACTCTGCCTCCCCATCGCTGGTGGTGATCACCAGCCCACCCGAGCGGCTCACATCAAAGGCTGCGTCCTGAATACCTGGGCCCCGCTGCGAGAGCGCCACGGTCTCATCGCTCAGGGTCTGTGTGAGTGTGGCATCGGTCTGCCCATACACCCGCACCGAGATTTGTGAGCCCACCGGCAGGCTGATCGCACCCGGCTGCTCCGCAAGGTCGGGCAAGTACAGGGTCGGCAAACCCGTGTAGGCCGGCGGCACCGCCCACCCTTCAAAACTGGGGCCAGTGTTGATCGTCGCTTGCGCAGTGCCCACGGGGGCAAGTGTCTCAAAAACAGGGCCGCGCGCGAAAAAGATCGCGGCCACGATCATCGTCACAGCGGCAAGGCGGACCGCATAGGGGTCACGCGAAGACAGCCGCAAGTCCGGCTTGCTGACCTGAGCCGCTTCCGCCTGCTCGGCCATACGCTGCAAATGCGCGTTCCAGACCTGCTGAGCGGCCTTGTCCTCGGCCCCAGCCGCCAACGTGTCGTCTAGCGCCGCAAGCGGGCGGCCCGGCAGCGCGGTATCAATCCGCGCCATCGCTTCGGCCCGCGTGGGGTGTGTGTAGAGCCGCGCCGCGCGCACCACCGTTACCACAACCCCAACCGCCGCCGCACCCTGCACCAGCAGGAGTTGTAGGCCCGTCAGGAAGTAAAACAGCCCAAACGCCTCAGCCGCGAGGTAGAACAGGATGATCGGAGAGAGCGGCCACGCCGCCCGCACTAGCCGCTCCAGCGCAATCGCCCAAAAGCTAAGTGTAATCTGCCGTTCCAGACGGCGCTTTGCAGTCGCGCTGATCAAAGACATGCCGTCCCCCTTACAAGCGACGGTATCGCGAAGTCCCAGAAGGTCAAAGCCTGATCCCGCAGGGTGACCAGCTTGTGATCAGAGATCAGTCCAGCCAGGAGGGGATTTGGTCGCGCTCCAGCATCTCGTCATAGCTCGGGCGCGGGCGGACAACGGCGAACTTGTCTCCTTCCACCAATACCTCTGGAATCAAGGGGCGGGAGTTGTACTCCGACGCCATCACGGCACCATAGGCCCCTGCAGAGCGGAAGGCGACGAGATCTCCAGCAGCAACCGGGGGCATCTCGCGCGATTTGGCGAAGGTATCGCCAGATTCGCAAACCGGTCCGACAATATCATAGGTCGCACGATCAAACCCCGGCGCAGGCTCTTTGACCGGCACAATGTCATGCCACGCGTCATACATCGCAGGGCGGATCAGATCATTCATCGCGGCATCAAGGATCAAAAACTGCCGCTCTTCGCCCTGCTTCACGTAGATCGTGGAGGCGACGAGCAGCCCAGCATTTCCGGCGATCAACCGACCCGGCTCAATCTCCACCTCGACATCGAGGTGCCCCACAGCCTTTTCGATCACTTTACCGTAGTCAAACGGCAGCGGCGGGGCCTCGTTGGAGCGCACATACGGAATGCCGAGGCCCCCACCGAGATCGAGACGGCGGATATTGTGCCCCTGCGCCCGCAGCGCCTCCGTCAGCTCCGCGACTTTGGTGAACGCGGTCTCAAACGGCTCCAAAGCTGTCAGCTGAGAGCCGATATGCACATCGACCCCCACAACCTCCAACCCCGGAAGGGCGGCGGCGCGGGCATAGACCGACAGAGCATCGCCGAAGGGCACGCCAAACTTGTTCTCTTTCTTGCCGGTCGCGATTTTCGCGTGGGTCTTTGCATCCACATCGGGGTTCACACGCAGGGTGATCGGCGCGATCTTTCCCATGCGAGCCGCAACGGCGGAGAGCACTTCGAGCTCTTCCGAACTCTCGACATTAAACTGACGGATGCCGTGGGTGAGCGCGTACTCCATCTCGGCAACGGTCTTGCCCACGCCCGAAAACACGATCTTTTCTGGCGCAACCCCTGCGGCAACCGCCCGGCGGTATTCACCGATGGAGACCACATCCATCCCCGCGCCCATGCGAGCCATGACCTTGAGGACCGCGAGATTGGAGTTCGCCTTCATCGCGTAGCAGATGAGGTGGTCCATGCCGGACAGCGCCTCATCGAAAACCCGGTAATGCCGCTCTAATGTGGCCGTCGAATACACGTAAAACGGCGTGCTAACCTCCGCCGCGATCTCGGTGATCGGCACATCCTCGGCGTAAAGCGCGCCGTGTCTGTAGAGAAAATGGTCCATCAGTCGAGCGGCCTTGAACGGATGAAGAGGTAGAGCGGCAACCCGCAGGAGAGGCCAACCATATAGGTCGCCGGGATCGCCAAGAGCCCCCACCAGTCGCGCCGGGCAAGGCTCTCTGCGATGATATAAACTGTGAGCGCCACGGCCGCGATGGTCAGGTCATAAACCAACCCGCTGGTCGCATCGTTCACGTACCAAGCGTTGATCATCGCGCCGAGATCCCAGCCATTCTCTTCAAACCAGGCGTAAAAAAACACCCATGGATAGAGGCCGATGATCGCGAGAGCGAGATAAGTGATGCGAAGGGGTGACATGGCGCGCGCCTCAACTGCTTTCGCCGCGACGTAGCGGGCGGATGCGCCAAGGTCAAAGGGCAGCAGCCTCCGGCGGGCATATTTGTCGGACCATTGAAGCATCAGCCTCACGCCACGTCAGGCTGGACGGCACGATATTGGCCGCGTTGGCTGGCGCAAAAGAAACGCGGGAGGATGGCATGTGGTACTGGGGATTGGGTGGATTGGCGGCGCTGGCCTTGGTCGGGCAAGTACTGCTGAACATGGCCGAGAGCGGCGACGGGCCCTTGGGTGCGATCTGGTTCATGCTACAGTTTTTCACGATCTGGACAAACCTCGTCATCGCCGTGGTGTTTCTGCGGGCGGGGTTCACCGGGCGTGTGCCGGGTGGGAGCCTCTCGGGCGCGATGACCCTGTGGATCGTTGTGGTGGGGCTGGTCTATTGGGCGCTTCTCTATCGCGGGTTGCCGCCAAGTGACCCGGAGTTTTACACCGACCACGCCTTTCATACGCTGGTGCCGCTGGGTGTTGCGGTGTGGTTTTGGGTGGCAAGTGCGCAGGTGGGTCTGGTGGTTAAGGATGCAATCGTGTGGCTGGTGTATCCGCTGGGCTACGGAGGATATGTGCTGCTGCGCGGCGCTGTGACCGCGGAGTACCCGTATTTCTTCCTCGATGTGGGGCGGTTCGGATACGGCGCGGTGCTGCTCAAACTTGTGGGGTTTGCAGCGCTGTTCTTTGTGCTGGGGCTGGTCGTGGTGTGGCTGAGCAGGCGGCGCGCCTAGCTCTGCTCGGAGGCTTGCGAGGGCGGCACCGGATCATCCTTTCGGCCACATCCAAACGACACGAGCGAGACCAGTACGAGGAGAACGAAGAGCCTCATCCCTCCGCCGCCCGCCACCGCGCGATTTGGGCGCGGACGTTTGCCGGGGCGGTACCGCCGTAAGAGGTGCGGGAGGCGACCGAGGCCTCAACCGTAAGCACGTTGTAAACATCAGTGGTGATGTCGGGGTGAACGGCCTGCATATCCTCCAAGCTCAGATCCGGCAGGTCACACCCCTTATCCTCAGCCAACTTCACCAGCGCCCCAGTCACATGATGCGCGTCGCGGAACGGCAACCCCGCCTCGCGCACCAACCAATCGGCGAGGTCTGTAGCGGTGGAAAAGCCAGAGGCTGCCGCTGCGCGCAGGTTGTCTTTCAGCGGGGTTAGGTCGGCCATCATGCCGGTCATAGCAGCAAGCGAGATCATCAAGCTGTCGGCGGCATCAAAGACCTGCTCTTTGTCTTCCTGCATGTCCTTGGAATAGGTCAGCGCGAGGCCCTTCATCACCGTCGTTAGCGCCACCTGCGCTCCCATGATCCGGGCAACTTTAGCGCGGATCAACTCGGCAGCATCCGGGTTCTTCTTTTGCGGCATGATGCTGGAGCCGGTGGAGAAGCGATCCGACATCACCACAAACCGAAACTGCGCCGAGGACCAGATCACCAGCTCTTCTGACAGGCGCGACAAGTGCATCGCGCAAATGCTGGCCGCAGAGAGAAACTCCAAAGCAAAATCGCGGTCCGCGACAGTATCAAGCGAGTTGGCCGTGGGTCGGTCAAAGCCCAGCGCCTTGGCCGTCATCACCCGGTCGATGGGAAAACCGGTGCCCGCGAGCGCGGCAGCACCGAGCGGGCATTCGTTCATCCGGGCGCGGGCATCAGCAAAACGGGCACGGTCGCGGGCCAGCATCTCCACATAGGCCATCATGTGGTGGCCCCAGGTGACGGGCTGGGCGGTTTGGAGATGGGTGAAGCCAGGCATCACCCAATCCGCACCGGCCTCGGCCTGATCCAGCAGCACGGCGATCAGGGCCGTGATCCCCTCAATCGCCTGATCGCACTGGTCCCGCACCCACATCCGAAAATCGAGAGCGATCTGATCGTTGCGCGACCGCGCGGTGTGGAGCTTTCCGGCGACGGGGCCAATAATCTCTCGGAGGCGGGCCTCCACGTTCATATGGATGTCTTCGAGAGCGGCCGAAAACGCAAAATCCCCCGCCTCGATCTCTGACAAGACCGTGAGCAGCCCTTCCGAAATCGTTTGCGCTTCGGCATGTGTGACAATGCCAGAGGCGGCGAGCATCTCGACATGGGCGCGAGAGCCTGTGATGTCTTGCCGGGCGAGGCGCTGATCGAACGAGATCGAGGCATTGATCGCCTCCATCAGCGCATCCGGTCCGGCGGCAAAGCGGCCGCCCCACATGGCGTTAGAGCTGGTTGTGTCAGACATGGCGCGGCCTCGGCACAGGAGAACGGAATGAAAAAGCCCCTGATCGCGCTGATGGCAGTCCTGAGCCTGGGCGGTGTCTATGCGCTCGCGTCAGCCGGTGCAAACGCTCAAGCAGCGCCCAGCTTTGAGGGGCTGTTGGAGGGCGATATGGTCAAGCTGCGGCTGGAAGAGGCGCCCGCCCCGCTGCCCGCCACTGCGTTTACCACGCTCGACGGTGTCGCCGGTGATCTGACCGACTATCAGGGCAAGGTCGTGCTGCTGAACTTCTGGGCCACTTGGTGCGCGCCCTGCCGGGTGGAGATGCCGCATCTAGAGGCGGTCAATCAGGCGCTCGGCGGAGACGACTTTGCCGTCGTCACCTTGGCCACGGGCCGCAACAACCCCTCCGCGATCAAGGCCTTTTTCAGTGAGATCGGCGTTGAGACCCTGCCCGACTACGTTGATCCGCAAAGCGCCGTTGCGCGCGGTGCCGAGGTGCGGGGCCTGCCCGTGACCCTGCTCATGGACCGCGAGGGCAACGTGCTCGGCCGGGTCGAGGGCATCGCCGACTGGAATGCGCCTGAGGCCCGCGCGGTGATCCAAGCCGCGATTGACGGGTAGCAATGCTCTGGCGCTGCGGCCCTATTGGAGTATCGTAGCGGTATGGAAAAGGGTTTGGGTCTTTCGCGCGTCATCGCGCTCTTTACGCTGATCATCCTCGCAGCCTGCAACTACCGCCCGGCGCAGAACACCGACGCCCAGTTCAAGGAGCAGGTGCTTGAGATCATGCCCGGCTTTGCGTTGACGGAGGAGGTCTTCGGGCGGCCAGTGGTAAGGGCGAATGGGTATGGGCAGCTCGCAATCACTGGCTCCGGCAGTGAGACTAAGCCCCTCCTCGAAGGGTTTTTTATGCAGTTTGAGGAGGGAGGATTGAGATCATTTGAGTTTGGCTTCTTCCTTGCCTCGCGCGGTGAACTCTCGTTTCATTCTACTGACTTTCCTGGGTGCACACCCGCACTTGTGTAGAGACGAGTTTGGCTCAACCTGTGAAGACACTCTCACAACACGAGTACAATTTAATCCGACTCCCAGGGCCACGTGGTGACCTAATCCGGTTTGACTTTTTGCGAGAAAGCTTTGACGGCTTTGAGTACCGCGCAGAGATTTTCGGTGTAATCAACGAGTTTGGCGAAACCCAGAAATATAACGTGATCTTGTATCGCGAGCCTTTAACCGCCCGCGAGCGCCGTTATGCCCGCAATTTCCCCGCAGCGCCGAGAGACCCGGCCTCCATCCGCGTTTTCCTCTATACCCACAACCTCGCCCTCGGCATCGACGCCCAAACCGACGCGCCGGTTTCAAACCGCCCAATAAACCTGTCCATGGGCCTCTAATGCCCCGCCCCACCCAGCGCGCGATGTTGGGGGCAGCTGGTGAGGTGGTCATTCACAAGGCCCGCGGCCTGCATGAACGCATACACAATCGTCGGCCCGCAGAACTTGAACCCGGCCTTTTTGAGGTCTTTCGACAGCCGCTTTGAAAGCAGCGTTTCCGCCGGAACCTCTGCCATCGTGGCGACGTTGTTTTGCAGCGGCACCCCATCGACATTCGACCAAATCCAGCGCGAAAACCCCTCGCGCGCGTCAATCTCGGCCCAGGCGCGGGCGCCCGCGATGGTGCCCTCGATCTTGCCCCGGTGGCGCACGATGCCTGCGTCCGCGAGGGCGGCGGCGATCTCCTCCTCCCCCCACTGCATCAGGCGCGTGGGCTCAAACCCCTCAAACCGCGCGCGAAACGCCTCCCGCTTGCGCAGGATGGTGATCCAGCTCAGGCCAGCCTGAAACCCCTCCAGCATGAGCGTTTCAAAGAGGGCGCGGCTGTCATACTCCGGCACGCCCCATTCGATGTCATGATAGGCGACATATAGCGGGTCAGTGCCACACCACGGGCAGCGGTCCGACGTCTGGTCGCTCATGTCGCACCTCCGTTAACGATAGATTAGAACATTAGGGGAACATTTGCAGCGTGTCACGCCCCAACCGAGAGCCCCAAGATGCTGCAAGCCGCAATCCCCCCCGATGATGACCTGATCCTTGCCGCGCTTGAGGCCGGGCATGGCGCCCTCGCGTTTCAGCCCATCGTTGATGCGCAGGGGCGTGTGTTGTTTCAAGAGGCGCTGCTGCGCCTGCTGCTTGCAGATGGGTCAGAGGCAGCGCCAGCGGCGTTTATTCCGGTGGCAGAGGCGCAGGACCTGACAGCAGAGATGGATTGCGTGGCCTTCAGCCTCGCCCTCAACGTGCTTGAACGGGGCGGAGCGGCGCGTATTTCGGTCAACGTGCACCCGAAAAGCCTTACGACAGAGGTGTTTCGCGCCACCACCGCTGCGACCCCTACGGCGTTGATGGAGCGGCTTTTTGTCGAGGTCACCGAAAACGCGCTGGTCGATGCGGATGGCCTTGCGGTGTTGCGCGATATCCGGGCGCAGGGTGCTTCGATCCTAATTGATGATTTTGGTGCTGGTGCGCAGTCGCTCGATTTGGTGCGCGCTGGCATTTGCGATGGCCTCAAGCTCGACCGGGGCTTGGTAGATGGGCTTGCGGGTGATGCCACGAAACGTGCCATTGCCCGCGCCCTTCTACGCATGGGGCGCGAACTTGACCTGATGGTCATCGGCGAAGGGGTGGAGCGGAGCGCCGATGCCGACTGGCTGATCAAAAACGGCGTAGATGGCCTGCAGGGCTTTCTCTACGGTCGCCCGACACGCAAGCTCAAGGCGCAGCAGCAGTTTGCGGTGGCCTAGCGTGCGCCACGTTACTTCTTTGTACCGAATGGTTTGGGTGGCGGCGTTTTGAACTGAACCTCCAGGGCGTCAAACAACCCTGATTGCGCGCTTTGGTCAGAGGTTTGCGCCGTTGGCCACTTTTTCATCCATGGGACGGGCCCAGCGAATGCCTTTGCCCGCTCCCATCGAAAAAACCCAAGCGCGCCTTTACAGGGGATGGGCTCAATCGGTTCAGGATCTTTCAGGCTCAGGCCAGACGCGCCGCCAAACCATGGGCTGTCTGATTCGGTGATGATCTCAACCACTTCGACGCTGCCGATGATCGCGCCGCGCACCAACTCGCCAGGTGGCGGCACGCTGACACCATCCTGCGCCATCCGCCAAACCGCCCAAGCATACTCCGCCTCACGCATCCCGCTGGCGGCATGCAGGGCTATTCGGCCGGGCCGCATTTTGCCCACGCGGATAGACCCCGCGCTGCGGTTCTCGACATCCTTGCCCGCAAAGATGATCGCCCATGCCCAGGGCTGACGGACAGAAAGCGCAATCTCTGGAAGGTCACGGGGAATCACGACGCCCCGGCGATCAGCCCTTTTTCACCAGATCCGAAAGCTGGTTTTGCATTTGCGCGAGTTGAGATTTCAATGCCTCCAACTCGACATCTTTATCCGCGCTCGGCTCAGCGCTGGCGGCCGGAGCCTCTCCAGCCGCATCTTCTGGCCGCCCGGCGCCAGCCGCGCCCACAAACGGGCTAAACATGCGTACGGTGTTTTCAAACCATTCCATGTTTGACCGCGCCATCGCCTCAAAATTTGCGATCGCCGGGTTGGCGTCAAAGGCCACACGAACCTGCTCACGCATGCGCTCTTGGTTGCGGGTGAACGTGTCCATCGAGGCATCGAGATACCCCGGCACGAAACCCTGCAACGTGTCGCCATACAGCCGGATCAGCTGTCGCAAGAAGTTCGTAGGCAGCATGTTGCGGCCCTTCGCCTCTTCCTCAAAGATGATCTGGGTCAGCACAGACCGGGTAATATCCTCCCCGGTTTTGGCATCATTGACGACAAAATCATGCCCGTCGCGCACCATTTCCGCGAGATTTTCCAGCGTCACATAGGTGGACTTGTCGGTGTTATAGAGCCGCCGGTTGGCGTATTTCTTGATGATAATCGGGGGCGTGGTATCCGCCTGGTCGGTGGTCATCTGCGGCTCCTCCAGGGCTTGTTATGGTGCAGCATTCTGGCCGTTATGCCGCCTTGCTGCAACGCAAATTTCGTGGCGTATATCGACCAACGAGGCACAGAGCTCAGAATGGCTGCGAAAAAAAACAACAAGACAAAGCCCAGCGCTGGCCCAAGCCCTGCTGCACAAGAGGCGGATGCGTATCTCGCAGCGTGGCTCTCTGGGCTGTCGCGGATGATGGTTAACGGGCCTGAAAAGGTGCTTCCGCAGATGCGAGACGCGGATGCCAAAGGTGCAGGCGATGAGTGACGGCCAACCCATCATCGCAGAGCACCGTATCGCTGGCCCCACGCCCCTGCCGCTACACCTCGCACTCGCAGGACATGCGCTGCAACAGGGCGTCGCGCTCGCACCCTTGGCAGAGCATTACGGCTTGAGCGAGAGCGCGCCGATGCAGGGCGCGGTGCTCATATCCGCCCTCGAACAGCTCTCGTCGATGTTCAATGGCATCGAAACCTGGCGCCGCGCCCCCTACCGCCGCAGCGTCGAACGCCCGCCAGCGATCTGGAGCGAGGGGTCGAGCCACCTGCTCGACTATGGCGCAACGCCCGAGGCGGCGAACCCAAACGGCCCGCCGATCCTAGTGATCCCCTCCATGATCAACCGCGCATATGTGCTTGATCTGATGCCAGAGACATCGCTCCTCAGGTCGCTCGCCGCCGCTGGATACCGGCCCTTACTGCTAGATTGGGGGCAGCCAACGCCGCGCGAGCAAGAGCTCACCCTTGAGGATATGATCGCCGCGCGGCTGCGCCCCGCTTTGGCCATCGCGCGGGTGCTGGGCGGAGGGCCCGTGCCGGTGTTGGGTTACTGTATGGGCGGCACGCTCGCCGCGGCACTCGCAGCCAATGCGGCGCAGGATGTGCGCGCCGTCATCACCATCGGCACCCCATGGGATTTTGAAAAACGCATCTGGGTCACAGAAAGAATCGCCGACGCGCTCAAGCCTGACGGCGGCTTGAGCCTGCGCTACTCTCTTCGCGGGATGGGCTTTGCACTGGGGGCGATTCCCGATGTCGTGTTCCAAAGCCTCTTCGCCCAGCTCGACCCCACAGGCACATTGCGCAAGTTTGCCCGCTTCAGCGAGGGGTGCGACACGGAGACCGACGCAAAGCATTTTGTCGCGGTTGAGGATTGGCTGAACGATGGCCCGCCCGTTCCGACCAGCATCGCAGAGACGGTTTTGGTTGATTGGCACCTGCTCAACACAACCGGCTCTGGGCTGTGGTCAGCGCTTGGTCGCCGCGTCGATCCGGCGGCAATTTCCCAACCCAGCTTGTGTTTTTGCTCCCCAAATGACCGAATTGCGCCCCCAGGCTCTGCAGAAGCACTGGCAGGGCTCATCCCCAATGCAGAGGTTTTGCGCCCCAATCTGGGCCATGTCGGGATGGTGGTGAGTCGTCGCAGCAAAGCCAGCGTCGTGGACCCGATCATAGGTTTCCTTAAAAAACTGTGATAGATCAAAGCGCGCTGCGACCATTCATCGGATGGGTCGACGCGTGCTGCAATTGTAAATGCTGCACCGCAATATGAACCGGCGTCACCTCGGCGCCGGGCAGTTCTGGGAGAACGCCCTGTGACGAATGTAGTCATCGCTTCCGCCGCCCGCACCGCCGTGGGTTCTTTTAATGGCTCTTTTGCCAACACCACCGCTCATGATCTGGGTGCCGCTGTGATCGAGGCCGTCGTTGACCGTGCCGGTGTCGCCAAGGAAGAGGTTTCTGAAACGATCCTCGGTCAGGTTTTGACCGCTGGTCAGGGCCAAAACCCGGCCCGTCAAGCGCACATCAACGCGGGTTTGCCGAAAGAGGCGTCTGCCTGGGGCCTTAACCAAGTTTGCGGCTCTGGCCTGCGCGCTGTGGCGCTTGGCGCGCAGCATGTGCAACTCGGCGACGCCGACATCGTGATCGCCGGTGGCCAAGAGAGCATGTCGCTCTCCCCCCATGTCGCGAACCTGCGCAAGGGTCAAAAGATGGGCGACATGAAGTTCATCGACTCCATGATCAAAGACGGCCTCTGGGATGCCTTCAACGGCTACCACATGGGCACCACCGCTGAGAATGTCGCCGAGCAATGGCAGATCACCCGCGAGCAGCAGGATGAGTTCGCCGTTGCCTCACAGAACAAAGCCGAAGCCGCTCAAAAGGCGGGCAGGTTTGCTGATGAGATTGCCCCCTTCACCGTGAAAACCCGCAAGGGTGACATCGTGGTCGATGCCGACGAGTACATCCGCCACGGCGCCACGATGGAAGCCATGGCCAAACTCCGCCCGGCCTTCTCGAAGGATGGGTCGGTCACGGCGGCCAACGCCTCTGGCCTCAACGACGGAGCCGCAGCGACCCTGCTCATGACCGCCGAAAACGCTGAGAAGCGGGGCATCGAGACGCTCGGGCGCATCGCCTCCTACGCGACCGCTGGCCTCGACCCATCGATCATGGGCGTTGGCCCGATCTACGCCTCCCGCAAGGCGCTGGAAAAAGCCGGCTGGACTGTCGATGACCTCGACCTCGTCGAAGCAAACGAAGCTTTCGCCGCCCAAGCCTGCGCCGTGAACAAAGACATGGGCTGGGATCCGTCGATTGTGAATGTGAACGGCGGCGCGATTGCTATCGGTCACCCGATCGGCGCCTCCGGCTGCCGCGTGCTCAACACGCTCCTCTTCGAAATGCAGCGCCGCGACGCCAAAAAAGGTCTCGCAACCTTGTGCATCGGCGGCGGCATGGGCGTGGCCCTCTGCGTTGAGCGCGACTGATTGATCTGATCGGGGGGCTCACTGCCCCCCATCCCCCAACAAAAAAAGACACGGAAGGAAATCCCATGGGACGTGTTGCAGTTGTCACTGGTGGCTCTCGCGGTATCGGCGAGGCTATCTCCAAGAAACTCCAGGCCGAGGGCTATTCGGTTGCCGCGACCTACGCGGGCAATGATGCAAAAGCCGCCGCGTTTACCGAGGCCACCGGCATCAAGACCTACAAGTGGAACGTCGGAGACTACGAGTCCTCCAAGGCGGGCCTCGCGCAGGTCGAGGCTGACCTCGGCCCAGTCGACGTGGTCGTCGCCAACGCGGGCATCACCCGCGACGCGATGTTCCACCGCATGACCCCTGAGCAGTGGAACGAGGTCATCGCGACCAACCTCACCGGCGTCTTCAACACCGTGCACCCGGTCTGGGCGGGAATGCGCGAGCGCAAGTTTGGCCGCGTAATCGTGATCTCTTCGATCAACGGTCAAAAGGGTCAGGCCGGTCAGGTAAACTATGCCGCGACCAAAGCGGGCGATCTGGGCATCGTGAAGTCATTGGCCCAAGAGGGCGCACGCTTCGGCATCACCGCCAACGCAATCTGCCCTGGCTACATCGCGACCGAGATGGTGATGGCGATCGACGAAGAGGTCCGCCAGAAAATCATCAAGGGCATTCCTGCAGGCCGCCTCGGCGAGCCGGAAGAGATTGCCCGCTGCGTGGCGTTCCTCGCCGCAGAAGATGCAGGCTTTGTGAACGGCTCCACGATCTCGGCCAACGGCGCACAATTCTTCGTCTGACGTCCCTCCGACAGACGACACAGGAAAGGCCCGGTCGAAAGATCGGGCCTTTTATGGTATTGTCGGAACATGCGTATTGCAGTCGAAGCAGTCTTAAGAGCGGCACCCAACGAGGTGCGCGCAGCGTTAGACAACCCCGCTCTCTTGCGGTTTATCGCGTGGCCCCTTTTGGGCTTTCGACCGATTGGCGCGCCGTTTCCAGAACGCTGGACGCCCGGGGAATACCGGGCATGGCTGCTGTTTGCAGGCGTCTTCCCGTTGGGGCGGCAATGGATCGTGATCAGCCACCCCACTCCGATGAGCCTGCGCGACAATGGCCGGGGCGACTTGGTCCGTCGCTGGGATCATCTGATCGTGCTGGAGGCCCACCCAAAAGGGACGCTCTACCGCGACCGGGTGGACATTGAGGCAGGTGTGCTCACGCTGCCCGTTTGGGTGTTTGCATGGGTCTTTTACCGGTGGCGACAACGCCGTTGGCAACGCCTTATCGCCAACGGCCTTGATACGCTTTAACTCGTCGACCTTGCGCTGCGAGTTTAGTGCGCGCGGTGGCCGAATGCGTGGCCAGCGAAAAGCTCACGCAAGGATGCCTTGAGCGCGCGGATCGCCTCATGCGCAGCTTCAGAGCGGGCGCGGCGGCCTGCGGCGATGGCTTCGGCGCGGGTGGCGGGGGTGTTGAGGGCGGTGCGGGTCATGTCTGATCTCCAGCAGTTGTGTTCGTTTCGATGGGTCAAACATGGGGAAAGAAAGCCTACCCGACAAACGAGTCTTTCCAACCTCTCACTCAAGCTGTATTTAACTGACCATGTCAGACCGCCTGCCCCCACTCACCGCACTTCGAGCCTTTGAGGCCGCTGCGCGCCATCTCTCCTTTCAAAAAGCAGCTGATGAGCTTGCGGTGACACCGGCCGCCCTCAGCTATCAGATCAAAAATCTTGAAGAACACTTGGGCGAGCCCCTGTTCCACCGTCTCAACCGCGCCGTGGAGTTGACAGAGGCTGGGCGGACGCTGCTCCCAGGCACCTCTGAGGGGTTTGCAGCGCTGCGTTCGGCTTGGCGCGCGACCCAGCGCATTCAGGATGACACCAAACTCACAGTCACGGCCGGCCCCGGCTTTACCGCCAAATGGCTAGCCCCCCGCATGTTCGACTTCGCCTCACAGAACCCTGACATCGAGCTGCGCTTCTCCGCCTCGCTCAAGATCGTGGATTTCATCCGCGACGAGGTTGATGTCGCGATCCGCTTTGGCACCGGCGGCGATGAAGGTCTTTACTCAGAGCCACTACTCTATGGCTTCGTCACCCCGATGATGACGCCGGAGGTCGCAGCACAGGTCGAAACCTACGAAGATCTCGCGCGCATGCCCCTCATCCACGACGACAGCATGGCGTTTCTCAAGGTCCAACCCACCTGGGCCGAGTGGTTTCGCAAGGCGGGGCTTGAGAACGTGGACACCTCCAAAGGCGTGCGATTCAGCCAGGCCGATCATGCCGTCGATGCCGCACTAGAGGGCGCGGGGCCCGTGCTCGCGCGTCTTTCCGTCACCGAGCGATACCTGCGCAACGGGCGGCTTGTGATGCCCTTTCCGCTCTCCCTCACCACCCCCGCGCACTACCGCTTTGTCTGCCCAAAGGGCAACGAGACGCGGCCCGTGATCAAGCGCTTCCACGACTGGATTTTCGCGGAATCGGCCAAGATGAAAGACCTGATGGAAGGCCGCGATCTCGTCCCCGTCGGCTGACCCTTGAAGCCGCCCGCGGGCGGCGGTAGGCGAAGAAATGGAGGGCAACCATGCGCATCGGAATTCTTGAAACGGGGCCTGTGAACCCGGCACTCATAGATCAACACGGCCCCTACACGCCGATGTTTGATCGCTTTCTCAAACGCGCCGACCCAAGCATCGAGACGTTTGCGGTGCTGGCCTACGAGGGTGCACTCCCAAACATACACGACGCCGATGGCTGGATGATCACCGGCTCTGCCTATGGCGCCTATGAAGATCACGCTTGGCTTCCCGCGTTTGAGCAATTCCTGCGCGATGCAATCGCCACAGGCGTGCCCATCGGCGGCATCTGCTTTGGCCACCAGATCCTCGCGCAGGCGCTTGGCGGCAAAGTCGTAAAATCCGACAAAGGCTGGGGCCTCGGCGCACAGCACTACACCCTGGAAAACGCCCCCACCTGGGCCTCCCCCATCGGCGCATCGTTTACCAACTTCGCGGTGCACCAAGATCAGGTTGTCGAGGTGCCGCCCACCGGCACGGTGCTCGCAACAAACACGTTTTGCCAGAATGCAGCGCTGTTTTACGGCGACGCGAACGCGCCACAGGCCATAACAGTGCAGCCGCATCCCGAGTTTGAGGCCGGGTTTGTCGAAGACATCATCGACCTGCGCAAAGGCCATAGCTTTACCAAAGAGCAAGCCGAGAGTGCCCGTGCGACCCTCACCACGCCCACCAGTTCGCAAGCCTGGGCCGAAGTATTTGTGAAGTTTTTCAAAGACGCGGTTGCGCGCAACGCGGCATGAGCCGCACCCGCGCCACATCCATCGGGTTTGGCGCGGTTCTGCTCTGGGCGACCCTGGCGCTGTTCACGGTTGGCGCATCTGACATCCCACCCTTCCAACTCACTGCCCTGTGCTTCGGATTGGCCGGGGTACTCGGCCTCATCTGGATGGCCGCGACAGGGCGCAAACCGGGCCGTCTTCCGCTAAGGGTCTGGGCGATAGGGGTTTTGGGGCTGTTCGGATACCACGCGCTCTACTTCACCGCCCTGCAAAACGCCCCACCCGCCGAGGCCGGGTTAATCGCCTATCTCTGGCCCTTGCTGATCGTCATCTTCTCCGGCCTCCTGCCCGGAGAGGCCCTCAAAGCCCGGCACCTCATCGGCGCAGTCATCGCCGGAAGCGGTGCAGCACTCATCTTGATCGGCGGCGGTGTCAGCTTTTCAGGCGGATTCGCGACCGGATACCTCGCCGCCATCGCCTGCGCCTTCGTCTGGTCCGGATACTCGGTCCTCAGCCGCGTCGTCGGCGACATCCCGACAGAGGCAGTGGCCTATTTCTGCCTCGCCACCGCTGCCCTTTCAGCGGCCACGCATCTCTTTCTGGAAACCACCGTTTGGCCAAGCGACACGCTCGGATGGGCCAGCGTCGCCGCATTAGGGCTCGGGCCCGTCGGGCTTGCCTTTTTCCTCTGGGACATCGGCGTCAAGCACGGCGATATTCAGCTTTTGGGCACCACGTCCTATGCCGCGCCGCTGCTCTCAACGCTTATTCTCGTGGGTGTAGGTGCCGCGCCGTTAACGCTCACTCTAGCGCTTGCTGCGATCCTCATCACCGGCGGCGCGGTGATCGCCGCCGGTGTATTCAGCAACGATCAGGCGTAGTGCCCGAGACGTGAGATCTCTTCCTTCAACTTCAGCTTTTCGCGCTTCAACGCGCGCACTTCCAGATCATCGGCCGCCAGATGACGCTCCTCTTCCTCAACTTTTTGGGACAGGACCGCGTGCTTTCTCCGCAGCTCCTCCAGATGTGCTGTAACGCTCATATCATCCCTCCTGTGCTGATGTTTTGGAGGTTCAGCGCACCACAAGAGCTGCGCAAAGTCACTTCTGGAATTTTGAAGATTTTAGGCGTATTGTTCGCGCAACGTCGCTACTAGAGCGCTTCTCCCCCATCCAAAATTCGCATTGCTGCCTCGGTCAGATCCGTGAAATCGCCCTCGTGGCTGGCATTTGCATGCACAGTAAACGGCGCCAAAAGCTCCAGTTTTGCTTTAGAACCCTTCACACCGCGCAAAATCACTCGCTTCGCAGGCCGCCCGGTCCGAGACTGCAGCGGCAGGATACGCACCGCCCCAACGCGCGGCGACAGGGCAGTGAGCATCTCACCCAACCGCTCGGTGCGGTGGATCAGGCTGATCGTCCCGCGCGGCTTCAGCCGCCGGATCGCAACGTCAATCCACGCCCCAAGGTCCATTGATTCGCGAAACGCCATGTTGCGGCCCACATCATCCGACGCATGCCCCTCGTCGGGGTCAAAGAACGGCGGATTGGAGATCACGTGGTCAAAACTCCGGGCGCGCACGGCCTCCGGCATCCGCGCCGCATCCCCCACCACAACCTCAAGCGAAGCCGCGTTGAAAGCCGCATTGCGCTCTGCCAACGCGGCATATTCAGGCTGCACCTCTAACCCAGTCAACTGCACCCCAGGCACCCGCGCCGCCACACACAAACTCGCGGCCCCAACCCCCACACCAAGGTCAAATACACTCTCGCCGGGCTTTGCAGGGCACGCCGCCGCCAGAAAAACCGCATCCGTCGCCGCGCGGTAGCCAACGGCGGGCTGCTCCAGCATCACCCGCCCGCCCAAAAACGCATCGCGCGTGGTGGTCACGGCAGATCAAACCCGTTGTCGCGCAAAATCGCGGCGGCACGAAACTTCGCCCGACGCTCCACCAACACCCGGCGCGGCAAGATGCCGATGGACCCTTCCAGCGCACTCATGTGGACGTCCATCACGAAGCATTCTATGTCTTCGGCGCGGAGGAGTGCAGTGATGAAGGCGATCTCGGTCGGATCATTGGTGCGGAACAATTCTTCCATAGATTTCAAGTCCCTTCCGAAAGGATCACCCCTGAAATGAACCCGGTTGAGCGGCTCCAAACTGATCTGGCCCCGAAAATGGACGCCGTCAACGCCCTCATCCGGGATCGGATGGCCTCTGAGCACGCGCCGCGCATCCCAGAGGTGACCGCGCATCTTGTCGAGGCGGGTGGCAAACGCGTCCGCCCCCTGCTCACCTTGGCATCCGCAGCGGTGAATGGCTACGACGGAGACCACGACGTAAAGCTCGCGGCGACGGTGGAGTTCATTCACACCGCGACGCTCTTGCATGACGACGTGGTCGATGAGAGCGAACAGCGCCGCGGTCGCCCCACCGCCAACCTTTTGTGGGACAATCAATCGAGCGTCTTGGTCGGCGACTACCTCTTCGCCCGCTCCTTCCAACTGATGGTCGAAACCGACAGCCTGCGCGTGCTCGACATCCTCGCAAACGCCGCCGCAGTGGTTGCCGAGGGGGAGGTCTTGCAGCTCTCCGTCGCGCGCAATCTTGGCGTGACGGAAGAGACCTACATCAAGGTGATCCGGGGCAAGACGGCGGCGCTTTTCTCTGCGGCAACCGAGGTGGGCGCGGTAATCGCGGGTGCGTCCGCCAATGCCGTTGAGGCGATGCGCACCTATGGTGACGGTCTCGGCATTGCGTTTCAGATGGCCGACGACCTGCTCGACTTTGGAGGGGTCGCAGCGGAGCTCGGTAAAAACACCGGCGATGATCTACGCGAGGGCAAAATGACCATGCCGATCATCATCGCGCTCGCCCGCTGCGACGCCGACGAGCGCGCGTTCTTCGAGCGCGTGATTGGCCGTGGCAAAGTGCAGGAGGGCGATGTGGAGCACGCGCTCTCGATCCTGAAAAAGACCGGCGCGCTGGAAGAAACCCGAGAGCGCGCACTGGCCTGGGCGGAGGCGTCTCGCGGCGCGCTGGAGCTTGTTCCACAGGGCGCGCTGACCGACACCCTCTCTGACCTCACCGAATACGTGGTGCGGCGAATCAGTTAACAGGTGCCGCCGCGACCCACCACTTTGGTGCGTTGCTTCTGATCCTATCGGCAGCCCTCAAAGCCGCGCTTTCACTCGCAAAAATCCCATACGTGGTCGCGCCAGACCCAGACATCCGGGCCAAAAGCGCATCCGCCTGGGTTAACGCATCAAGGCACTCCGAGATCACCGGGCAGAGCAGCTTTGCAGGGGCCTTAAGATCATTGCGCTGCGTGGCCAGGAAGCCAGCCAAGCTCTCTGCATCGCGCAGCTCCGGCCACGGGTCGCAGGGCGCGTTGTGCACCTGCTCCAACCCGCGAAACACCTCTGGCGTTGAGACCGCGACCCCCGGATTGACCAGCACCATCCAGTGCGGCGGCACCCCCGCCAGCGGCGTAATCACCTCCCCGATCCCAGACATGCGCTGCGGCACCGGGTTGATGCACACCGGCACATCCGCACCGAGGGAGACGACATCCGCCGGCATCGGCAATCCCGTCTCCCGCGCCAAAAGCCGCAAGACCGCCGCCGCATCCGAGGAGCCACCCCCAATGCCCGAGGTCAGCGGCAAGCGTTTGTCGAGGTGCAGCGCGCCCTTGCTCCCCATAAACTCAGCCGCCTGCACCACCAGATTGTCCGCGTCACTCGCAAGATCGATGCCAAACGGCCCACCCAGCGTCAGCCCCAGCCGTGACGAGGGCTCATAGCGCAGCACATCGCCCACGCGCGGGAAAACCACGAAGCTGTCGAGCATGTGATACCCGTCGGGCCGCCGCCCGGTGACATGCAGTGTCAGATTAACCTTGGCGGGCGCGAGCTCTGCGCCGTCGCCTAGATCAGTCCACATTCCGCGCCTCTTGCAGCGGAACGTAACCTTCTTCTAGGCGCACGGCGTCGAGGCCAACCTCAAGCTTGCGCAAAATACGCGTGCGATCTTCAGGCTCCGGATCAAACGAAAGCGCGCGGTTCCATTGAAACTCCGCCTCTCGCTCGCGACCAACCATCCAATACGCATCCCCAAGATGGTCGTTGATCACCGGGTCAATCGGCTCAAGCGCAACGGCCCGCTCCAGCGGCTCAACCGCCTCGTCATAGCGCTGCAGGATGAAATAGACCCACCCAAGACTATCGACGATAAAGCCGTTGCTGGGGCGTTGGGCGGCGGCGCGCTCGATCATATCCAGCGCCTCCTCGAGGTTCCGCCCCTGCTCTACAAGGCTGTAACCGAGGTAGTTCAGCACAAACGGCTGCTCGGGTGCCAGATCGAGCGCTGTGCGAAAATCAGCCTCTGCGGGGGGCCAAGTTTCAGAGAGGTGATAGGCAATCGCCCGCGCGTTATAGAGCTGCCAAAAGACGCTGTCGCGGGCGAGAGCGAGCTCTTCAGCGCGGTCGAACGCGATGATCGCCTCATCAAAACGCTCAGCGCGGCGCAGATCTTCGCCGTAGTAGTAGTGCACGCGAAGGCTCTCTGGGTATTCCGCTGCAAGGCGGGCATACACCGTCAGCGCGTCATCCGTCCGCTCCGCCGCGATTAAAACACTCGCACGCCCAAGCCCGGCATCCACCGCCTGTGGAACCGTTGTTGGGATCTGCGCATAAGCCTCGTCCGCCAGGTCATACTGCCCCTGCCGCTCCAGAATTTCAGCCGCGAGCAACCACGCCTCCCACAACTCGGGGTCAAGATGCGTGGCGAGGCGGGTGTAGATCAGCGCGACCTCGTCATTGTCCTCTCCGAACACGCTGGCCACATCATAAAGCGCGCGGGCGAAGCCCTGCGTGGGCATCTCAAGGGCGCTAAAGCCAACGTCCTCGCCCGCAGCGATACTGTCTCTCAGCGCCTCAAACCCCTCATCCCCGAGCGTGCCGTTCAAGACGAGGTTAAGGCTCGCGACCGCCTCTGCGCGCCGATCAAGACGTGCGGCCAACTCCGCCCGCGTGCGCGTGGCATCGCGGTTCAGAATGAGCGGCGCATCGGGGTGATCGAGCAACTCCGCGGCGGCCTGCTGGTACTGCTCCAAAGCAATATTGGCCAAACCGGCATGATAGCGTGCGAACAGCCGCGTCGTGCGGTTGTCATTCATCCCCGCCCAAAACGCGAAGGCGGCGTCCTCCTCCCCCATGTTGAGTGACAGCCAGCCACGCCAGAGGTCACTCAAGATGGGCAAAACCGCGTCGCCAGCCCCATCGAGCCGGGCAGAAGCATCGGTGAACCGCCCATCCTCCAGCGCCGAGGTGATCTCAAGCATAGACACAAGCGGATTGAGCACGTTGCCCGGATACCGATCCGCCAAGCGGATCGCAGCGGCGACATCGCCCTGCCCAATCTCCGCCCGCATCGCGCGATCAAAGAGCACCGGATTTTCACGATCATACCGCAGCGCCCGCGCGTAATAGTCAGCGGCCACCTCGTAATCGAGGCGCGCATCCGCCTGCTGTGCGGCCAGATAGGCCCCCGACAAGGTGCGCGCAGACACAGGCTCTGCCACCGCCAGCACCGCAAACGCCAAGTAAAAAACGGATGTAATGATGCGCATGCCAGCCCTCACTGCAGGAGCCCTTGAGGGTAGAGAGGCAGGCGCGGGGCTGCAACCGCAGCAACCGCGCCTTTCCGTTCACATGTTCGGGTAATTCGGCCCTTCACCGCCCTGCGGGACCGCCCAGGTGATGTTCTGGCTGGGGTCTTTGATATCGCAAGTTTTGCAGTGCACGCAGTTTTGCGCGTTGATCTGGAAGCGCGGGTTAGAGCCGTCCTCCTCGCGCACCACCTCATACACCCCCGCCGGGCAATAGCGCTGTGCCGGTTCTGCATATTTCGGCAGGTTCACGTGGATCGGGAGGTCTTTGTCCGCCAGCTTCAGATGCACCGGCTGCTCTTCGGCGTGGTTGGTGGCCGAGAAAGAGACGTTGGTCAGCCGGTCAAAGCTCAGCTTTCCATCGGCTTTGGGATACTCAATCGGCTTGAAACGAGACGCGGGCGCCGTCGCCTCTGCATCCGTCTTGCCGTGCTTCACGGTGCCAAACAGCGTCTTGCCGGTGAAGTGAGCAAACCACATGTCCGCACCGCCCGCGACCAGCGATGCCACAAGGCCAAACTTCGACCAGATGGGCTTCACGTTGCGCACTTTCTTAAGGTCTTTGCCGACCTCGCCCTCGCGCAGGGCCACCTCGTAATCGGGCAACTCATCGCTCTCGCGACCCGCAGCAATCGCCGCCGCCGCAGCCTCTGCCGCCGCGATACCCGAGAGCATCGCGTTATGGTTGCCCTTAATGCGCGGCACGTTCACCAGACCGGCGGAGCATCCAAGCAGCGCGCCACCCGGGAAGGTCACCTTCGGGATCGACTGATAGCCACCCTCAGAGATCGCGCGCGCACCGTAGGCCACGCGCTTTCCGCCTTTCAGCAGCTCGGCAACCTCAGGATGGTGCTTCCACCGCTGAAACTCACCGTACGGGTACACATGCGGGTTCTCATAGTTAAGATGCACAACGAACCCGAGATAAACCTGATTGTTTTCAGCGTGATAGATAAAACCACCACCGCCCGCGTTTGATCCGAGCGGCCAGCCCATCGTGTGCACGACCTTGCCTTCTTTGTGCTGCTCCGGGTCAATCTCCCAGATCTCTTTCATGCCGATGCCAAACTTCGGCGCATCCGCGTTTGCATCGAGGCCGTATCGCGCGATCACCTCTTTAGAGAGCGATCCCCGCACGCCCTCAGAGAACAGCACATACTTGCCATGAAGCTCCATCCCCGGCTCGTAGCTGGGGCCCGGAGTGCCGTCTTTTTGCAGGCCGAATTCGCCCGCAACGACACCCTTCACCTCACCGTTCTCGCCATACACAACCTCAGAGCAGGCCATGCCGGGGAAGATCTCCACCCCGAGAGCCTCTGCCTGCTCCCCAAGCCAGCGGCACACATTGCCCATCGAGACGATGTAGTTGCCGTGGTTGTGCAGCATCGGGGGCAGCACGAAGTTCGGAATACCGACCTGACCACCCTCACCGAGCACGATGAATTTGTCGGCGTTCACCTCCGTCTTGATCGGCGCGCCTTTGTCTTTCCAGTCCGGGATCAGCGCGTTGAGGCCAATCGGATCAAGCACCGCACCTGACAGAATATGCGCCCCAACCTCAGAGCCTTTTTCGAGGACAACGACGTCCAAGTCCGGATTGATCTGTTTGAGCCGAATGGCCGCAGACAGGCCCGCCGGGCCTGCGCCAACGATCACGACGTCATAGGGCATCGACTCACGTTCAATCTCGGACATGTCTGGCTCCTGGCTGCATTCCATCGTCTGTGCCGCACCGCAGTATAGACCGCTGACGTTGGGGTCAAACCAGACGAGGCGTCATCCACCCCGCTGACTTAGGGTTTAAGCGGTTTTTTCCAGCCTCCGGGGGGTTGCGCGCCACAGGGTGGGTTCATACGCTTTGTGATGGAATGGCCGTGCAGAAGCGCGGCCTCCTTTTTATCAACGCGCCCTGAACAGAGGGCCAGGAAAGTGGTGAGGACAGCATGGAAAAGCTGCCCATGACAGAACAAGGCTTCAAGCGGCTGGATGCGGAACTCCGCAACCTCAAGATGGAGCAACGCCCCGCCGTAATCTCTGCCATCGCAGAGGCGCGCGAGCATGGCGATTTGTCAGAGAATGCCGAGTACCACGCCGCGCGCGAAAAGCAGTCCTTCATCGAGGGGCGGATCAAAGAGCTGGAGGCGGTGATCAGCCTCGCGCAGGTCATCAAAGTCGAAGAGCTCTCAGGCCCGGTGAAGTTCGGTGCCAAGGTCAAAATCGTCGATGAGGACACCGACGAGGAAAAGACCTATCAGATCGTGGGGGAGCATGAGGCGGATCTCGAATCCGGTAGGCTCAACCTCAAGTCGCCACTGTCCCGCGCCTTGATCGGCAAAGACGTCGGAGACTCCGTCGAAGTCAAAACCCCCGGCGGCGACCGCTCTTACGAGATCCTAGAAATCACCTACGGCTAAGCCACTCACACCGGGCCACCAGACCAATAGCGCCGCAACACCAATGCGGCGAAAAGGCCCGTCGCTGACATCACCGCAGCCGCGCCATAGGTCAGCCCGCCCAGCGCAGGGTAAATCAGCCCCGACACTGCCATGGCGCAGGCGGTCAAAAACCCTCCAAACGCCGCGCCAAAAAGCCCTTGCGCGGTGGAGGCAAGACGGTCCTCCACCGCCTCCGCGATAAAGGCGATGGCACCCAGATACCCCACCGCAAACGTCACGATATGCAGCGCCTGCACGGCCCAGAGCAGCGGGCCCAGCGGATCGGTCATCATCAGGCTCCACCGAAGCACCCCCGCAGCCCCGGCAACCGCAATCGCCCCCACAGGCCCCAGCCGTTGCACGATGGCCGCCCCCAGCAGGAACATCAGCAACGTCTCTAGCGCCACCGGGAAGGCCCACAAGAGGCCAATGGTGCCCGTCTCAAGCCCCAGCGCCCGCCAATGCACCGACCCGTAGGCGTAGTAGACGCCGTGACTGGCCTCCGAAAATCCGATCGCCAGCAGAAACAGCACAAAGACCGGCTTGCGGGCGAGCAAGACCGCATCGCGCATCCCCGGTCGCGTGCCAGCGGGTGTCAGCCCACCCCCCGGATGCAGCAGCGCAAAGAAAATCCCCGCAAAGAGGCACGCAACAATCCAAACCCTCGCCATATCCGCGCCATAGCTCCCGATCAGCCAGCCAACCGCAAAATTCGCCACAACAAACGCCAGTGACCCCCAGGCCCGCGCAACCCCAAACGCAAAGCCATGCGCCCGCCCGGCCGCACTTGTCAGCGCATCGGTCACTGGGATCATCCCCGGATAGACCAGCCCCGTCGCTAATGTCGCCAAGAGCAAGACCGTGCGGTCCTCGATATAGGGATGCAGCGCAAACACCGTCGCCCCGATCGCGGAGATGATCGCCACCACCTGCCGCCGCGCGCCCAAACGATCCGCAAGCAGCGGCAGCGTCAGCCCGGCAAAGATGCGCACGAACACGCCGCAGCCGGTGTAAAACCCCACCTCCGCCGCACTCAGCCCCCATTCCGAAAGCCACAGCGGCCAGAACGGCAGATGTGCCCCAAGCGCCCCAAAGATCAGCGCGTAAAGCGCCCCTGCCCGCAACGCCTGCGGTTTGAGCGCGGCACTCATGGCGCGGTAATCGCGGCGAGGGCTGCGTCCTGCACCGAGCGCATCAGCGGCAACCGCGCATGAAACCCCGCCACCTCGACACAAACCCGATGCGGCACGGCCTTGGCAGAGGCCGCGGGGACCATCCCGTCATTGCCCGCGCCCAAGCCAAACCGATCACCCCAGCCCGTACCCACAATCACCGTGATGTCATTGCGCCGATCAGCGAGATCAACAGTCAAACCCTCGCCAACACGCACACTCTCCCCCATCCGCCCGAGCGGACGGACCGGCCAGTCCAACACCCGATTCGCGAGCGGAGAGCCGTCGTTGGGGCTACCAATTTGAACCAGACGACGCACAGGCGGCGCCTCATCAAACATCAGCTCAGCGCCCAGCAGTCCGCCCATGGAAAAGCCCACAACGTCCCACTCAGAATCCGGCGCGATGCGCAGCATCTGCTGACGCACCGCGCGTTTCGCCGCCGCACGCTCAAGCCGCCGCGTGTCGTAACCAAGGCACACAGCCCGCAATCCAGCCGCCCGAAACCGGCGCGCCATCGGCCACATCGCCCCGACCCGAGGCCCCAGGCCGTGCACCAGAGCGATGGGCGGCTGGCTCAAGCGTCTTCTCCGATGCCATCGAAATAACCCTGCCGCAGGAAGCTTTTCACATGCGCGCCGACGACAGAGCTCACCGGCAGCATCGTGTGGCTCGTCTCCACCAACACCGCATTGCCCGGCCCGGCGCCCAAGGCGCTCTCGACGGAGACTTTGCCGTCATTGGCATCCTCAAGCCCATAAAACTGCGTCACGGTCCGCCAACCCCCGGTGCCTGCAATCGCGCCGAGGAGCATCCGCTCATCGTCGGGCAGATGCAGCAGGTCGATATCGCGCTCGGCCAACGCATCGAGCGTCGGGCCGAAGACTTCTGCCACACCTGGGATTTTCCGCGCCACATCCGCCAAAGGGGACCCAAGGTTCGGAGAGCCCATCTGCACCACCCGCCGCACCTGCCGCGACAACAGCCCCACCTTCAACTGCAGCGAAACGATACCACCCAGCGAATGCCCCACCAGATCGCAGCGCGCGTCGCCCACGGCCTCTTGCACCTGTTCGCCCACGATATGGCGCAACTCAGAGAGGGTGCCGGTCGTCGACGGATACTCCACGAGAAAGACCGAAAACCGCGCCGCCAGCAGCCTGTGTGCCAAAAGCATCATCGACGGAGAGCCGCGCCCAAGCCCGTGCACCAGCCCAACCGGCAGCGGCTCTAGATCCATGTTTGAGAGTGATGCCACCAACAACGATCCCTGATTGGCAATCCGGACGCTCCTGAGTATAGCGTCCCGTCGTAGTTGGAAAGTCGCTCACACATGTCCACCACCACGCAGCCAGAAAACAGCGTCCGCGCAGAGTTTTTGCGTGGGATTTGGGAGAGTCTGCCCTTCCTGCTGGTGGTTGCCCCGTTTGGCCTCCTGTTCGGCGTTGTGGCAACCGAGGCGGGGCTGAACCTCGTTGAGACGATGGCGATGACGTTTCTGGTGATTGCTGGTGCCGCGCAGTTCACCGCCATCGCTTTGATGGAAGAGAACGCCCCCACCGTGATCGTCGTTTTGACCGCTCTGGCCGTAAATCTGCGCATGGCGCTCTACTCGGCCTCCATGGCACCGCACTTGGGCAAAGCGCCCATCTGGCAACGCGCGCTCGTCGCCTACATGCTGGTCGATCAAAGCTACGCGGCATCAGCCGCGCGCTACGAAGAGGCTCCGACCCTCAGCACCACCGAAAAGGCGAGCTACTTCTTTGGCTTCGTGACGCTGATCATCCCGATCTGGTACGCCTCAACCTATCTCGGAGCGGTCGCGGGCGCTGCGATCCCACCCGAATATGCGCTCGATTTTGCCGTGCCCATCACCTTCATTGCGCTCGTCGCCCCCCTCTTGCGCTCGCTGCCGCATCTTGTTGCGGCCGTGACATCCGTGGTGCTGACCCTCGCGTTGCTGTGGGTGCCCTTCTCGCTCGGCCTGATCATCGCAGCTTGCGTCGCGATGCCCGCAGGCGCGCTGACCGAATACTGGTTGGAGAAGCGCAAATGAGCCTCTCCCCCGACCTCTGGATCGTGATCGCCCTCCTGGGCCTTGGCACCTTCAGCCTGCGGTTCTCATTTCTCGGGCTCGTGGGTGACCGCGAAATCCCCAGCTGGGCGCTAAGACTTTTGCGTTATGTGCCAGTCGCCGTGATGCCCGGCCTCGTCGCACCGCTGGTGCTGTTCCCCGCCGCCACCGGCGGTGAGCCTGACGCCGCCCGGCTCGGCGCCGCCTTTGCCGCACTCATCATCGGCGCCCTCAGCCGCAACACGCTCGGGAGCATCGTAGCGGGCCTCGCCACGCTCTACCTGCTGCTCTGGCTTCTCTAAACAATTTCCCGCTTTCCCAACCGCTGTTTCCAAATCGGGGCTTTTATCATCCTGCGGAAGGCCTATCTGCGCTTCACTCGACTTTGAAAGGACGCGGTATGAGCCTGACCGATCACCCGATTAATGAATTCCGCCCAGCGCAGAACCCCGACGTTTTACAGCTTTATTCCTTCCCCACCCCCAACGGCATCAAGATCGGTGCTTTCCTTGAGGAAAGCGGCCTCCCCTACGAGGCGCACACGATCTCGATCATGCGCGACGATCAGTTCAACCCCGGCTTTTTGCAGATCTCTCCCAACAACAAGATCCCCGCGATCTATGACCCCAACGGCCCCGAGGGCACGCCGGTGACCTTGTTCGAGAGCGGTGCGATCCTGGTCTACCTCGCTCAGAAAACCGGCAAGTTCCTGCCCGCAGGGGACGCAGGCACCGAGACGATGCAGTGGTTGATGTGGCAGATGGGCGGCCTTGGCCCGATGCTTGGCCAGTTCGGGCACTTCTACAAATTCGCCGCCGACAAAACCACCGACGACTACGCCGTCAACCGGTACTCTGGCGAGGCAAAGCGCCTCTTGGGCGTGCTCAACACCCAGCTTGAGGGCAAAGACTTCGTTGCGGCGGGCCAGTACACGATCGCCGATATGGCGATCTGGCCGTGGCTAAAGGTCATCGATTTTTATGGCGGTGGCGAAGTGCTGGAGCTTGAGAGCTTCCCGAATGTGACCCGCTATCTGGCCGCAATGCTCGCCCGCCCCGCAAGCGAGGCGGCGCTCAACATCCCGGACCGCGCCGGCTGAGCCTAGCCCGGCAAGCGCCCCTCGATGGCGTAGGTCAGCAACTCCACAACCTGCGCTGGCGTTTTCACGACCGCCAGCGCAGCCGCGTCCACCTCTTTGAGCGCATGCGCATGCTCGTCTTGGTGCATGACGATCAACGAGGTGCCGAGGGCCGCCGCGTAGCCCGCATCAAACGCGGCATTCCACTGGCGGTACTTCTCACCAAAGCGCACGACTACGATATCCGCCTCTTCGATCAGCTTGCGGGTGCGCAGCGCGTTGACCTTGGCACCCTTGTGATCGTGCCAGAACTTGTTCTCTTCAGCCCCGAGGATCGCCACCCCGCAATCATCCGAGGCGGCATGGTCCGTCACCGGCGCCGTCAGCGTGACAGGCAACCCAGCCGCCGCAACACCCGCCGCAATCTCATCGCGCCAGTCGGTGTGGATCTCACCCGAAAGATAAACCGTGTAATGCATCTGAACTGCCCTATTCCCTAGTTTATCCGCGCAGGCTGCCGCCCGTCGCTTTTTGCACGGCGGCCACGACCTTGGCCGACACCGCCTCGATCTCTGCATCCGTCAGCGTGGCGTCGCGTGGCTGCAACCGCACCGCAATCGCGACGGACTTTTTGCCCGCCCCCATCTGCGCCTCGGCCTTGTCACCGGCAAAGACATCAAAGACCGAGACCGCCTCGATCAGCACCTTGTCAGCACCGGTTGCGGCCTTGACCAGCTTGTCGATCTCAAGGTCCGCGTCGACAACGAAGGCAAAGTCTCGCTCCACCGATTGCAGGTCAGAGATGGCCAGTGCAGCGCGCGTCGTCCCCTTCGATTTCGGGAAGGGCACATTCTCCGGCAGCACCGTAAAGGCGACTGCAGGCCCCTTCACATCCATCTCTTTCAAGACCTTCGGATGCAGCTCTCCGAAGTAAGCCAGCGGATTCTTCGGCCCCAGCGACAGCACACCAGAGCGGCCTGGGTGGAACCATCCGGGCGCTGTGCGCATCACCATCAGCCGCTCGACCGGCGCGCCGATTGCCGCCAATGCCGCCTGCGCATCCGCCTTTGCGTCAAACGCATCGACCATCCGCCGCGTGCCATGGGCATTGCGCGGCGCCGTGGCCCCAGAGCGCAGACCAGAGGCATGCAGCGCCTCCTCCCCCGGCTCCCCGCCCGAGAACACCGGCCCGACCTCAAAAAGCGCGAGATCAGCAAACCCCCGCGCCTGATTGCGCGCCGCCGCCGCCAGCAACGCTGGAAGCAGATCAGGCCGCATATGGCTCATATCGGAAGAGATCGGGTTCTCCAGCATCGTGGCGTCATCGCCCTTGCCAAAGAGCGCCGCGGCCTTTTGCTCGATAAACGAGTAGCTCACGCATTCATTGTAGCCGAGTGCGGCGATCGTCCGCCGAGCAGCAGAGGTCCGCCGCTGCATCGGCGTTTGCACAGGTCGCGTCACCCCAGCGGGGCGCGGCAAGGGCTTGCCCTCCAGCTTAGTGAGAGAGGCCACGCGCGCCACCTCTTCCACGATATCCGCATCGCCCTGCACATCCGGTCGCCACGACGGCACATGCACCCGGTCGCCCTCAACGACAAAGCCTAGTGCGGTTAAAATCCGCTCTTGCTCATCCGCGGGGATATCCATCCCCACCAGCGAAGAGCACCGCGCAGGGTTAAACGCATAGCTGCGCGCGGTGTCAGGGACCGCACCGGCGACGACAACCTCCGACGGCTCCCCACCGCAAAGGTCGAGAACCATCTGCGTGGCAATCTCCATCCCCTCGGGCGTAAAGGCCGGGTCAATACCCCGCTCAAACCGGTAACGCGCATCGGAGTTGATCTTGAGCTTGCGGCCAGTGTGCGCGGTGCGGATCGGGTCGAAATACGCAGCCTCGATGAAGACGTTCACCGTCTCCTCGGTGCAGCCAGAGACCTCTCCGCCCATCACGCCGCCAATCCCCTCAGGGCCGGCGTCATCCGCGATCACTGTCATGCCATCCGCCAGCGGATATTCCTTGCCATCCAGCGCCAGGATGCTTTCGCCCTCATCAGCAAACCGCACGTGAATATCACCGGAGACCTTGTCCGCATCAAACACATGCAATGGCCGCGCGCGGTCGTAGGTCAGGAAGTTGGTGATATCCACCAGCGCAGAGATCGGCCGCAACCCAATCGCGGTCAGCCGCTGCTGCAACCATTTGGGCGAGGGGCCGTTCTTCACGCCGCGAATGTAGCGCCCGACAAACACCGGGCAGGCGCTGTCTTTGACCTCATCGCGCAGCGACACGCCGATGGGGCTGGCAAACGCACCGGCCACAGGCACCGTCTCGGGCGTGTTCACCGTGCCCAACCCCCTTGCCGCGAGATCGCGCGCAACCCCAGCAACGCCCAGAGCGTCGGGGCGGTTGGGGGTAATCGCAATCTCGATCATCGGGTCGTTAAGCTCCGCCACGTCGATATAGCGCTGCCCAACCTCCGCCGCCTCAGGCAGCTCAATAATCCCGTCATGCTCATCCGAAACCATCATCTCTCGCTCGGAGCACATCATCCCGTGGCTTTCGACACCCCGGATTTTGCCAACCTGAATGGTCGTGTCGATGCCCGGCACATAAGTGCCCGGATGCGCCACCACGACCTTGATACCCGCCCGCGCATTCGGCGCGCCGCAGATGATCTGCTTCTCGCCCTGATCCGTCTCGACCATGCACACCCGCAGACGGTCGGCATCCGGATGCTTTTCGGCGGTTTTGACGTAGCCCACGGTAAAGGCGCCCAGCTTCTCGGCGGGATCATCCACCTCCTCCACTTCGAGCCCCAGATCGGTGAGGGCGTAGAGGATGTCATCGAGGGAGGCATCGGTCTCCAGATGGGTCTTCAACCAGGACAGGGTGAACTTCATGGTGGTGTCTCACAGCGCAAAGGGCGGGCGCGGGCGGGATACCCCAGCGCGCGGGGGGAGGAAAGGCCTCAGTCCTTTGAGCGCCGTTTCCGGATTTGGGCGACGCGCCAGGTCAAAAACAGCGCTGGCACGATCAACACTGCCCAGATCATCGCATTGGTGGTGGTCAGGCGCAGGGCGATGTCGTTCGGCACATCGGGCGAAGACAGGAGGGCCACATGCGCGCCGATCACCAACGCCGCAATCGCCGCCCAATAAACCTTCTGCCAATGCTGCCGGAGCCAGTGTTTCATGCGGAGAGAGTTAGCGTCGGGCCTGACAGCGCCCACCACGCTTTCGCTCTATGAGCGACTACCGGCTTAAACCGCCATGCAACGTCGGCTGATCCAGCGGCACAAAGCCGTAGTGCCGCAGCCAGCGCAGGTCGCTGTCGAAGAAGGCGCGCAGGTCAGGGATGCCGTATTTCAGCATCGCAATCCGGTCGATCCCCATGCCAAACGCAAACCCCTGCCATTCATTCGGGTCAATCCCACCCGCCTGCAGGACCTTCGGATGCACCATGCCAGAGCCCAAAATCTCCAGCCAGTCATCCCCTTCGCCAAGCTTGAGCGTGCCGCCCTCCCACGAGCAGCGGATATCCACCTCGGCAGACGGCTCAGTGAACGGGAAGTGCGAGGCGCGGAACCGCAGCTCGACCTCGTCCACCTCAAAGAACGCCTTGCAGAATTCTTGCAATACCCATTTCAGGTTCGCCATCGAGATATCGCGATCAATCGCCAACCCCTCGATCTGATGGAACATAGGCGTGTGCGTCTGGTCGTAATCCGCGCGGTACACACCGCCGGGCGCGATAATCCGGATCGGCGCGCCCTGATCCTGCATCGAGCGAATCTGCACCGGCGAAGTATGTGTCCGCAGAACATGCGGCGGGCGATTATCGCCCTCAGCGCGGTGCATATAAAACGTGTCCATTTCCGCCCGCGCGGGGTGGTGGCTGGGGATGTTCAGCGCATCGAAATTGTACCAATCCGTCTCGATCCGCGGCCCTTCCGCCACCGCAAATCCCATGTCGGCAAAGATCGCGGAGACTTCTTCGGTCACCTGGCTGATCGGATGCAGCGTGCCCATCGCCGCCGGGCGCGCCGGGGCTGAGACATCAAGCCACTCCTCCGCCAACCGCGCCTCAAGGGCTGCATCCGCGAGCGCCGCCCGTTTTGCCAGCACGGCCGAGTTCAGCTCGTCTTTCAGCGCGTTCAGCGCCGGGCCTGCGGTTTGGCGCTCTTCCGGGCTCATCTTGCCCAGCTCGCGCATCTTGAGGCTTACCTCGCCCTTTTTGCCAAGCGCCGAGACACGAACATCCTCAATCGCAGCCTCATCGGAGGCCGCATTGATGCGCTCTAGCCAAGCGGTTCTGAGATCAGAAAGGTCCATGCGGTCGGTTCCCTCAGGCAGGTTTCAGCGCGGCAGATAGCAAAGCGCGCGGGCAGTGCCAATGCGCGTCGTTGAAATCATATGCGCGCTTGGCTAGGCCGACCGGAGCACTCCACAGGAGGCCACGTGCCACGCACCGCCCTGCCCACCCGAAGCCCTGCCGCCTGGGCCGCCCGCCGCCGCTACGCTTGGGCCATCGTACGCGCGCAATTCTGGGCGGCCTGGGTGATCTCTTTTGTCAGGCCGGTGGTGCTGGGGGTCTATTTCAACAAACCCGAAAGCCTGGCCCTTGCCGCCATCAAGCCCGAGGCGGTGCATATCGCGATCAGCCTCGCCAAACAGAAACGCGGCTGGCGAGAGCGTGACGGCGCGCGGTTTGCAGAGCTGGTCGCCGCACTCAGCAATCGCCGCCCCATCGCCGTTGCCGTCTGGGGTCGCCGGGATATCGAGGAGTTTGGCAGCGATCTCGTGCGCCCCGCCCGCGAGGGCTACCGCGTGGAGGCAGGGCTCTATTCCGGGCGCAAGCACCCCAAAAACAAACGCACCAGCCTCATCGCTTGCCGAGAGGGCATTTACTACGATGGCCACGCGCCCTCAGATGTTGAAACCGCGCTCAACGCGCTCACCCCCGGCCGCGGCCAGCACCCCGATGCCCTCGCCCTGATCGCCAAAATCACCGGCTCAGGCCTAACGAAATACGAGCTAGAGAAGGACGACACCAAGCTCCCCGAAGGTGCCGTGCTGATCATCGGCCAATGCACCGGAGACCAAGCGATCGAGGCGACCCCCGCCCTCACCCGCACCAACCCGGGCCTTGTGGATTTGGTGATGGAGCATATCGCAGACGGCGCGCCGGTCTTTTTCAAACCGCACCCCTACAACACCACGCTAGAGGCCGATGCCGCAGAAATCGCAGCCAACCACCCAAACGTCATCCAACTCGAAGGGCGCTTCAACGCCACCCCGATGCTCGCTCAAAAACCCATTGTGGCGACGATCAGCTCCGGCGTTGGGCTGGAGGCGGCGATCCGGGGCTGCGAGGTGCACACCTTCGGCACCGCATTTTATTCCAACTGGGGCTTTACCAAAGACCACTTGCCCTGTCCGCGCAGAACCAACCAACTCACGGCCGAAGATGTGCTGGCGAGCGTCGTGATAGATCAGTCAGTCTATGTTGACCCCACCACAGGCCAAATCATCAGCGCAGATGCTGCGTTCGACCTGCCACTCTAAGCGCAGCGCAACAGCTGTGCACCCTCGGCGCGCCGCAGAATAGGCCGCGCCGAAAGCCCATAAGACCGCGGCGCGCTGCGCAATCCGGGGTGCAGCGAGAGCAACCGGTCCACATCAAGCTCCGCCACAGCCTCAAGGCTGACCGGGCCAGGCAAAAACGTCTCCGCCTCGACACCATTGGCGAAGATGACCTCGTGATTGTCTAACAGGAGGTGGTGATAGGTGATCCACAGGCGCCGCACTCGTTCCACCCCCGGCAGCCCCAAAAGCGCACTCGCGGGGGCAAACACCTCATGCTCTCCGAACTTCAGCTGCGCCTCCCAGCCCTTCAGCACCATCCGGTGTTGTGGCGAGACGAACAGCGGCTGATCAGCCCCCAGCACACCGGGGTGAAAGCAAATCGGCGCTGCTGGCCCAAACCCAGGAACCGAGCAAGACGCCCGCCAGCGGATCGCTTGCGGCCCGCGATCCTGCGTCAGCACAATATCGCCCACCTGCAAGCTCTCGATCGGGCGCTGGCCATAGGGGGTAGAGATTATCGTCCCCGACGCAAAACAGAAAAACCCCGCATCACCCGGCGACAGCGTCTCATAGACTACAGTATCAGGCGCGGGGCTGTTGAACTGGATTGAGGTTGTGGTGCTATCGGGCCCCACGGGCGTGGGCACATTGACCGACGTGGCCCCCACCGCAGGGCCATCGAGCGCGGTGATATTCTGCGTGCCGCCGCCAATGTCGTAAAAGTCATCCACCGACCCGGTGACCGTATTCACGATGGCATAGGCTTCGTAATTGGTCGCGCCGCCACCGTCCGGATCGGTCAAAAAGATCGGATAAACGTCTGCTGAGATGACATAAATATATTCATTCGCATTCGTGTCATAGGTAACGTCGGCCACGGTATCGAGCGTGACCGTAAAGCCAACCGTGCCATCGGCTTGATAAAACGCCGCCGTGAAATCACCGGGGTTGAGGTGCTCGGTCGGAGAGAGCGAGATCTCCAAAAACTCATCCACGCCCGTCGTGCGCGCGAATGCGTTTGAGTAGTGCATCTCGCTGATACGCGCCATGAAGTCCCCTCAGAACTGGCAGCAATGCGACTCACAACTGCCCCCCGACAGCGTCGTCAGTATGTGGTAAACAGTCTATTTACGCAAAAGGCCCGGAAAATCCGGGCCTTTTTCATAATCGAAAGTGGAGGTGCGTTACGCTGGAAGCGCTGCTTTCGCCTGATCTACAATGGCGTTGAACGCTGTGGGCTCATGCACCGCCAGGTCTGCAAGAACCTTACGGTCCACCTCGATCCCGGCAAGCGACAGGCCGTTGATGAACCGCGAATAGGTCATCTCGGCATCGTGTGCGCGCACACCAGCATTGATCCGTTGGATCCAGAGCGCGCGGAACGTCCGCTTTTTGACCTTACGGTCGCGGGTTGCATACTGCTGCGCCTTATCAACAGCCTGGGTCGCGGTGCGGAAGTTCGACTTCCGTGCGCCGTAATAGCCCTTGGCGGCTTTGATAATCTTCTTGTGGCGTGCGTGGGTGACGGTTCCGCCTTTAACGCGTGACATATCTCAATCCCCCTCAGCGATCGTATGGCATGTAAGACTTCACGATACGCGCGTCTGGATCAGACAGCGTCGTGGTCCCACGGGCATTGCGAAGGAATTTGTTGGTGCGCTTGATCATGCCGTGGCGCTTACCTGCTTGGCCTGCAAGCACTTTGCCTTTGGCTGTCACCTTGAAGCGCTTTTTGGCGCTTGACTTGGTCTTCATCTTGGGCATTTCGGCCTCCTTGTCAGGATGCTGCGTTCAGACCTACCGCGGCAGCCCATTTTGGCCGGGAAGATCACTCAGAGCGTGGCGAATACGCCCGTTTGCGGGGCTTTGCAAGGGCCGTCAGGCAAACTCGGTTGGCCTGTGCGGATCACGCGCATGACGAAACGCAGTTGCAATATCCTCAGCCCATGTGCGGTTCACCGAGAGCTCGGGCAACGCATCCTCGGCAAAAAAACCGACATCGAGGGTTTCTGCGCCGGGCTTGGGCGTGCCTTCCGCCTCACACAGAAAATGCAGCTTGTAGAAATCGCGCACCTTCAGGCTGTGGTTGGGGTGTTGCTGATAGTGGATCGCATAGAGCTTTTGCACCGTCGCCCGCAGCCCCGCCTCTTCAAACGTCTCTTTCACCGCATTTTCTGCCGCCGACAGGCCCACATCCGCATAGCCACCCGGCATCGCCCATTTGCCGTCGGCTTTCTCTCGCACCAAAAGGAGACGCCCCTCCCGGATGATCGCGGCTCGCACATCCACCTTCGGCGTCGCATACCCCTGCTCTCCGGGCTTCAAGAGCCCCTCGATGCGCACCACCGGCACATCCGCCAAATCCGCAAGCATCGCTTCCGCCATCGCGCGCAGCTCGTCATAGCGCTCGCGGTCATAAGGGTCTTTCGTAAAATGCTGCCCCGTCGTGGCTAACGCCTGAAGCCGCTTTGCCCGCTCCAGCCACCGCCGATCAAGGCTCATAGGATAAAGGCCACCACATAGATCAGGCCGCGCATGACTCCGTCGAGAGACGCACCAAGCGGCATTGTCACCTCAAGATAAAGCGCCGCCGAAACACAGGCCAAAACCCACACAACCGGGCGCCATCCCGGCTGATCGAGGCTGATCGCAATCACCACCCGGGCAACCGTGATCAAAAGCAGCAGACCATAGCCCGCCATGATCAACAGATCGCCGTCGCTCATGGACGGTTAGGCCTTTTCACCTTCAAAAATCTCCTGCTCACGACACGGCGCGACGCGCAGGATATTCGTGGAACCCGAAACATTGAAGGGGATGCCAGCAGTCACGATGATCTTGTCCGTCTCGGTGGCAAAGCCCTCTTCCTTCGCGGCCCGCGCGGCACTGACGACTGCGAGCTTAAACCGCTCCACCTCAGGCGTTTGCACGCAATGCAGCCCCCACACGAGCATCAGCTTGCGGGCCGTCTCGATCTTGGGCGTCAACGCGATGATCGGAACCTTTGGGCGTTCGCGCGCCGCGAGCATCGCCGTCGTGCCGCCATGGGTGAAGGTACAGATGGCCTTCACGTCAATGGTCTCTGCCACCTCGCGGGCGGCCACAGTAATCGACTCCGAAACGCCTTTGCCCGGAGGCGTCCGCGACGCCTCGATGATCTGGGTGTAGAGCCCATCGCGCTCGATCTCTTGCGCGATTTTGTCCATCGTTTGCACAGCCTCAACCGGATAGTCCCCAGCGGCAGACTCCGCTGAGAGCATCACCGCATCCGCACCCTCATAGATCGCCTGTGCAACGTCAGAGACCTCGGCCCGCGTCGGGATCGGTGAGGTGATCATGCTCTCCAGCATCTGCGTGGCCACGATGACTGGCTTGCCCTTGGCCCGGCACGCGCGGATCAACCGCTTCTGGATCGGCGGGACAGATTGCACCGGCAGTTCAACGCCCAAATCGCCACGCGCCACCATAATCCCATCCGAGGCCGCGAGAATATCGTCAAACTGAGACAGCGCCGCCGGCTTCTCGATCTTGGCCACGATAGAGGCCCGCCCCTTCGCCAGCGCGCGCGCCTCTTCCACATCCTCAGGCCGCTGCACGAACGAGAGCGCCAGCCAATCCACCCCCAGCTCGCAGACAAACTCCAGGTCAGCGCGGTCTTTGTCAGACAGGGCCGCCACGGGCAGCACCACGTCCGGCACGTTCACGCCCTTGCGGTTGGAGATCTCGCCCCCAACCTCCACCACGCAATCAGCACTGGAGTTGTCGCAGGCTTTCACCGTCAGCCGAATCTTTCCGTCGTTCACCAAGAGCGTCGCCCCCGGCTCAAGCGCCTCAAAAATCTCGGTATGGGGGAGCATCACGCGCGTCGCATCACCCGGAGTATCATCCAGATCGAAGCGAAACGCCTGCCCGATCTCCAGCATCTCCGCCCCATTCGCGAACACGCCACAGCGTAATTTCGGCCCCTGCAAATCCGCCAAAATCGCCGCCGGGCGGCGCAGCTCAACTTCCAACTCGCGGATCATGTGGTGGCGCTCGCGCATGTCGCTGTGCCCGCCGTGGGACATGTTCAGACGAAACACATCCGCACCCGCCTCAAAGAGCGCCTTGATGCTCTCACGGGTGGAGGATGACGGCCCCAAGGTTGCGACCACTTTAACTCGACGATCTCGCTTCATGCCCTGCCCTCGTATACGGCGGTCTTCAAACCGCTTTTGTGCGTGGGTTTAGCGACACTCTAACGGCATGTAACGGAAAATCCGTGACATTTTCTGTCGTTTTGACCCGCAACTCTAGACAGACGTTACTCTTAGAACACGGAAGCGCTGCGCGGGCCGCACTTCAGTCGAGCTCAAAGCAGCCCACATCTCACGTTGCGCCAATGAGCCGTGCACAAACAGCCCCCGCGCGCCTTGTTCCCGCCGGCACTTCGCCCTACGCGTTGCGAATGTTCGAGCCGTTCCTTCTCAGCCGCAGCCAAAGCAACTCCCGCGTGGTGGTGATCTGTGACCACGCCCGCAACACCGTCCCCCCAGAATTGCCAGAGACGCTGGGCCTCCCCCCTGAGCGTATGGAGCGGCACATCGCCTGGGATGTCGGCGCCGAAGGCGTCGCCCGTGCCCTTGCGGAAACACTGGATGCAACGCTCGTCCTGAGCACCTACTCGCGCCTCGTGATCGACCCCAACCGCGGCCTCGATGACCCTACCCTGATGCGCGCGATCTACGACGGCGTGATCATCCCCGCGAACCTGCACCTCGATCACGCAGAGCAGCAGCGCCGGATAAACACCTACTACCGCCCCTATCACGCCGCGATCGAGAGCGCGCTCAACCTCATCAAAGCGCGCGGCGAGGTGCCGATCATCCTCTCAATCCACAGCTACACCCCGCAACTCATCGGAAAAGCACCGCGCCCCTGGCATGTGGGCATCCTGTGGGACGAAGTGGATGGACGCCTCGCAAAACCACTGATCGCGAGCCTCGGCGCAGACCCGGACATCGTGGTCGGTGACAATGAGCCCTACTCAGGCACGTTTCCGGGCGACACCATGGCCTCCCAGGTCTACGCGCAGGGCCTGCCCGGCACGCTCCTTGAAGTCCGCAATGACCTGATTGCTACGCCCGAAACCCAGCGCGGCTGGGGGCATCTCTTGGCGCAACATGTGAAACCGCTTCTTGAAGAGCCCGAAACGATGCGCATCTTTGATCGAACCGGAGGACAGCCACATGGATGATCAAACACGCTTGGAGCTAGAGGCCGCCGCATTCCGCACGCTGCGCGACCATTTGATGGTTGAGCGCGCGGATGTGCAGAACATCGACATGATGAACCTCGCAGGCTTCTGCCGAAACTGCCTCTCCCGCTGGTATCAAGAGGCCGCCAATGCCCGCGGGATCGAGATGACCAAGGATGAGGCACGCGAGATCTACTACGGCATGCCCTACCCCGAATGGCGAGATAAGTATCAGACCGAGGCGACGTCAGAGCAGCAGGCGGCCTTCAAAACTGCCCTTGAAGAGAACGTCACCAACAAGTCTTGACGGGCCGCCTAGACGGCCGTCTTGAGGCTCTCTTCCACGTAAATCTCCCGCAACCGGCGTGCGGTGGGGCCAGGTGTTCCATCGCCCAAGGTGACCCCGTCCACCTCCACCACCGGCTGCACAAAGCTTGATGCGGCGGTGACAAACGCCTCTTTCGCGTCTTTCGCTTCCTCCGGCGTAAAGGGGCGTTCCTCAACCCGCATCTGCGCCTCCCGCGCCATGCGCAAAACCGCAGACCGCGTGATCCCATGCAGAATCGAGTTCGAGAGGTTGCGCGTCACCAGCACCCCCTCTTTCGTCACGATATAGGCGTTGTTTGAGGTGCCTTCGGTCACAGACCCGTCCTCAACCATCCAGGCATCATCGGCACCCTTGGCCCGCGCCTCCATCTTGCAGAGCGAGGGCGCTAAAAGCTGCACCGTTTTGATATCCCTCCGCCCCCAGCGGATGTCTTCGACAAAGGCAATCTTGATGCCCTTCTCCGCCGCGGCCGTGTGGATCAGCGGTTTTTTCTGGGTAAACAGCACCACGCTTTGCGGCGTGTCCTCTGGCGGAAAGGCGAAGTCTCGGTCCGCCGCACCGCGCGTCACCTGCAGGTAAATCAACCCCTCATCCAGATCGTTGCGGTCCACGAGCTCACGGTGGATCGCCTCCATCTCGTCGTCACTCACCGGCACCGGCATTTTGAGCTCAGAAAGAGAGCGATGCAGCCGCGCCATGTGGCCGGCAAAATCCACGAGCTTGCGCTCCAGCACCGACGTTACCTCATAGACACCATCCGCGAACAAAAACCCGCGATCAAAGACCGAGACTTTGGCGTCCTGCTCCGGCAAATACTCTCCATTGACGTAAACTGTGCGGGTCATCGTGCCCCTCCTCCCCACAAGGCCGCTGGTGGCGGCTGTAGCGTTGAACCTGTGTAGTGCATGGGTGGGTCGCGGTCCTCTGCCAAGAGGAGCGGCGCATCCAGATCCACAATTTCTGCACCCTGGGCAACGAGCGCCGCCGGCGCCATCGCCAGCGACGAGCCCATCATGCACCCAACCATCACCCGAAACCCGGCCGCCGTCGCGCGCTCTTTCAGCGCAAGCGCGTGGGTCAGCCCGCCGGTTTTATCGAGCTTGATGTTGATCATGTCGTATTTACCCATAAGCGCGAGCAACCCGGTCACATCATGCGCCGCCTCATCCGCACAAACCGGCAACGGGCGGTTCGCCTCTGCAAGGGCGGCATCCTGACCGGCGGGGAGCGGTTGCTCAACCATCACCACGCCGAGCTCCAGAAATACCGGCGCGAGGGTTTCATACTCCGCGATGCTCCACCCCTCGTTGGCATCAATGATCAGCCGCGAGGCCGGAGCACCATCTCGCACCGCACGGATACGCTCCACATCCTCCGCACCGCCCCCGAGCTTTACCTTCAACAACGGCCGCTCCGCCGCCGCAACGGCCGCCCTGTGCATCTCTTCCGATGTGCCGAGCGAGAGGGTGTAGGCCGTCTCAAGCGCTTTAGGAGCCTCCAAACCAGCCAAGGCCCAGACGGGCCGATCCTGCGCTTGGCTTTCCCAATCCCACAGCGCGCAATCGACGGCATTTCGCGCGGCACCCGCAGGCAGCGCGTCTTGCAAAGCGTCCCGGCTGATCCCGTCGGGAAGCGACGCAATCAATTCTGAAACACTCTCCACACTCTCGCCATAACGCGGATAGGGCGTGCATTCGCCCCGCCCGGTGATCCCGTCGCGGGTGATCTCGACCGTCACCACTGTGGCGTGGGTCCGGGCACCGCGGGCGATCACAAAAGGCTGGGCGAGGCGAAACGCCTCTGAGGATGTGCGGATCACAGCGCCTCCAGCGCATCAACCAGCCGCGCCGCACCCTGCCGGAACGGATCAACTGACGGCAAGCCAAGCCGCGCTTCCGTCGCTGCGAGATACTCCTCCGCCGCCTCCTCATGCAGTGCCGCCGTGTTCACCGAAACACCCACAACCTGACACGCCGGATTAACCACCTGCGCCATCGCAAGGGCCGTGTCGCGCAACACCTCAAGACGCGGGAGTTTATAGTCCGGCAACCCGCGCATATGAGCGCGCGTCGGCTCATGGCAGAGGATCAGCGCATCCGGCTGACCACCATGGATAAGCGCCAGCGTGACCCCGGAATAAGACGCGTGAAACAAGCTACCCTGCCCCTCGATCAAATCCCAATGATCGGGGTCGTTGTCGGGCGTCAGATACTCGATCGACCCGGCCATAAAATCAGCGATCACTGCATCAAGCGGCACGCCATCACCGGTGATCAAAATCCCTGTCTGCCCAGTGGCGCGAAAGCTCGCCTTCATCGCGCGGGCGGTCATCTCCCGCTCCATCGCAAGGGCTGTGTACATCTTGCCGACCGAGCAATCGGTGCCCACCGCCAGGCACCGCTTGCCCGCGCGCTTTACTCCCGTGGCAATCGGATACTGCACCGACGGGATCCGCACATCATGCAGCGCCCGGCCATGCGTCTGCGCCACCGCGACCAACCGCGGCTCATCCCGCAGAAGGTTGTGCAGCCCCGAAGCAACATCCAGCCCAGCCGCCAGCGCCTCTTCCAACACCGCAAGCCACGCCTCAGAGATCACACCACCCCGGTTGGCCACACCGATCACCAGCGTTTTCACCCCAGCCGCAACAGCATCCGCGATGCTCATATCCGGCAGGCCCATATCGGCCTTGCACCCCTCCATCCGAAACTGACCCGCAGCAACCGACGGGTTCCAGTCCTTGATCCCCTGAGCGACCTTCGCGGCCAGCGGATCGGGCGCATCTCCCAGAAACAGCAGATAGGGCGGGTGAATCATCGTATGTCCTCCGGGCGTGTCAAAACGATTGATATGAGAAAGAAACCCCCGCGCAATCCCTCCCGTCTCGCTCCGCAACGAGGGACCGCGCCACCGCACCGTTTTTGGCAGACGGGACGTCGCCAATCGGAAACTTGATCCAGGACAAATTTTAGTCGCGATTTTCTACTAAGCTGCGACAAAATAACTGTTCTTTGGGAGCCACTTAATGACCGATTCCGTTGAGCATGATGGTCCGTGGCGCCCCGCGGACGGTGTTCCAGACCTGCGGCGCGCGACCTTTGGCGATCTGCGGGAGGCGCTCAAAGCCGGTCTCGATGATTTCCGCCGCGCCCCTTGGATCGGGATGAGCGTGGGCCTGCTCTACGCCCTCGGCGGGATCGGCCTGATCTATCTGGCGGACATACGCGAGTATCAGGGGCTGACCTTCCCCCTCATCGCAGGCTTTGCTCTGATCGGCCCGTTTTGCGGCACCATCCTCTATGAAATCTCTCGTCGGATTGAGCGCGGGCGTCGCTTTGACTGGCATGAAATCCCCGGCATGATCGCAGCCACCGCACGCAAACAGATCATCTACCATGGCTTTGTGCTGATGTTCTGGCTCGCCGTCTGGAGCCGCGTGGGCCTCGTCGTTTACTACGCCCATTTCGGGTTCAACCCAGCGCCCTTTCACGAGGTCCTCACCACGATGTTCGAGACCCGCACAGGCTGGAGCTTTTTGATCGTCGGCCATGGGTTTGGCGCCGTCTTTGCCTTCGTCGCATTCTCAATCTCTGTGCTGGCGTTCCCGTTCCTCCTCGACCGCGACGCGGATTTCATCACCGCGATGGTCACGTCTTTTCAAGCGGTCCTCAAATCCCCAGTGGTGATGCTGAGTTGGGGCATCTTTATCGGCCTCGTTCTGGCGGTCGCGAGCTTCCCGCTGTTCCTGGGCCTTTTGTTCGCCCTGCCGATCCTCGCCCACGCCTCTTGGCACCTCTATCGGCGGATCGTGATCGACTGACGTTTCCAAAACCACAACAAACTGACAAGAAATCTGCTGTTTGGTTCTAATCTCAGCGGTCTATATCTGATCCCAACCAAAGGAGATCGATATGGGCATGCTGGTGGACGGCGCCTGGACGGAACAACAACTCATTCCGCGCACCGCAGATGGCGCGTTCAAGCGGCGCCCGTCGAGCTTTCGCAGCTGGATAACCGCTGACGGGTCCGCCGGCCCCTCGGGCGACAGCGGCTTCAAAGCCGAGAGTGGGCGCTATCACCTCTATGTCTCCTATGCCTGCCCCTGGGCGCATCGCACGCTGATCTTGCGCGCGCTCAAAAACCTCACGCCGCATATCTCCGTCTCGGTGGTGCATGCGGATATGTTCGACAAAGGCTGGACGTTTGACGACAGCATAGAGGGCGCGACCGGCGACACGCTGATGGGCAAAGACTTTGCCTATGAGATCTACCAAGCCGCCGACCCCAAGGTCACAACCCGCGTCACCGTCCCGATTTTGTGGGACAAACAGCGCCAGACCATCGTCTCAAACGAGTCGTCCGAGATCATTCGGATGTTTAACTCCGCCTTCAACGAGCTCACCGGCAACACGCTCGACTTTTACCCAAGCGACCTGCGCGCAGAGATCGACGCAATCAACGAGCGTACCTACCCGGGCCTCAACAACGGCGTGTACCGCTCCGGCTTTGCGACAACCCAAAGCGCCTATGACCAAGCCGTCGGAGAGGTGTTTGACACACTCGACTGGCTCGAAGGCATCCTCTCCACCCGCCGCTACCTCGCAGGCGACCGCGTGACAGAGGCGGACTGGCGCGTCTTCCCCACGCTCGCGCGGTTTGACCAGGTCTATGTCGGCCATTTCAAATGCGCCCGGAACAAGCTCATCGAATTCCCCAACCTCTGGGCCTACACCCGTGAACTCTTTCAGTGGCCCGGTGTGGCTGAGACGGTGAACATGGAGCATATCCGGCAGCATTACCACGGCAGCCACGAGAGCATTAACCCGCACCGGATCCTGCCCATCGCGCAACAGATCGACTGGCACGCCCCCCACGGACGCGACGCGCTCTCCGCCGCTTAAGCGCGCTTGGCCATCGCCTCGGGCGGTGTGGGCAGGCAATACTCCACCGCCGCGGCAACCTCTCCGGGCGTCATCTCAGGGCGCAGGTGCAAGCCTGCGTTGGGCAAGGTCGTCAGCACAGACGCATCTGTGAGCTTCTCTCCGCGAATGATGGGAAGAATTGGCGCGTGCGGGTGCCGAAACGCAATAAAATCTGCCAAGGCCAAAGCCCCGAGCGACGCGTCCTCGATGTCCACAATCGCGCAGGTGACATCCTCGGCGAGCACCTTTTGCCACGCCTCATGCTCAGACGAACAACACACAACAGTGCCCAGATTTTGCCTCAACTCTGTGCACCATTCTCCCTGAAGATGCGGGTCGCGCGTCGCGATCAATACAGTCATCTGCTCTCTCTCACTGCGGAGTGTTCGCAGCGATAACGCGCGCCGCCGCTTAACAAACAGTTAACGCTCCTCCGAGTGGCTTCGGAAAAATTTGCGCAAAATTGTGGATAACGCTGTGGAAGTTTGCGCAAGATACACCCTAAAATTGAGAAACTTGCGTCTAAATTTCCAAGTATTATCCGTTAAATATCTGTTTTTAATGAGATATTTTTGCATCTGAGCGCAAACAATCTTAGGTTGCGCCCTGTGGCTTGTTTTGCCAGTTCCGTAAGCCGGAATCGCGTTCTGCGCGTGACCTTGCGCGTTTTGTGACTACTGTCGCGGCATGAACACGCCCGCGCATCTCATCATTTCGGCCTATCTTTACGCCCGCCCCGAAGCCACCAAATCGGATGGCAACAGGCACAGAACGGCCGCCGCACTCATCGGCGGCTTCCTCCCCGACTTCTCGCTCTATTTCGGATTTGTCTGGGCGGTGTTCGTCTTGGGCCGCTCCCCCGATGTCTTTTTCCGCATCGACTATTACCGCCCCGAGATGCAGGCGATCATGGCCATCGACAATTCGGTGTTTGTCTGGGGGGCACTTCTGGCCGTCGCCCTCTGGCAAAAGCGCGAGGTCATTTCGATCACCGCGATCACCGCTCTGGTGCACATCGCGCTCGACTTTCCGCTCCACAACGACGACGGGCGCGCGCATTTCTGGCCGGTCTCTGACTGGGTCTTCGTCTCGCCCGTCAGCTACTGGGACCCGGCGCATTACGGCAACATCGTAGCACCGCTCGAGGCCCTGCTGTGCCTCGCCCTGCTGATCGTTTTATTCCGGAGGTTCTCAGGCTGGGCAGCCCGCAGCGTCATCGTCATCGCGGGCATCGCACAAGTTGCCCCGACCCTCGCCTGGATGCTGTTCTTCGGCGGCTAAAACGGCTCAAAACCGCCGTTCAAAGACCACTGAGCCCGCGTCAGACCCCACGCACTGCCACCCCTCCGGCGCCTCCCCAGCCGTCGTCACCCATTGTGCAACGGCTCCTTTAGGCGCGCGCAATGACCAAGACGCTGCAGGCAATGACGGCCCCTTCGGATGCGCCTCCAAAAACTGCGCGATCACCTCGCTCGCAGGCTGTTCGGGCGCGCGCAAAACCGGCAAATCCGCCACCCCCGGAAAAGACCCTCCGCCCCCAGATCGGTACGTATTCGTCACAACCGCGAAATGCTCGTCCTCCGGCAACGGCTCCCCATTCCAGCGCAGATCGTTGATCCGCCAGCTATCACTCACCGCGCGCCCCGAATTGTCAAACCGCCCCGGAACCCCAAGATCAATCTCGTAGCTCAGCCCCGAGATGCTATCGAAGTTGAACCCGGCACGCCCCTCTTCCATCAACCCGCAAGGCACATCACTCACCTGATTAAAGACCGAGGCCGACATCTCCAGCCACAGCCGAATATCCCGCCCCGTCGCCTCCAGCGCCGTGAGCGCATTCTCGAACGGATAGAGATCGGCGACACTCCGCCGGGTAATCTGCCCCAGGGCAATATCGGTGAAGAAGTCCGGCCCATTCCGCCCCCCCGTCTTAAACGGCCCCGCCACCGACAAGCCCGGAAGGGTCAGCCCCTGCTGCTCCAGCCACCAAAGCTGTGCCGCATGGATCAGGCGGATCGCGGCGGTATCTTCCGCAAGCGCAAATCGGGTGGTGAGCGCAACGGGTGTTACACTTAGGGGCGCATCCAACCGCCGGTTTGTGCCCTCTTCGGCAGGGGTGAGGATCGCTCTCAGCTCCGGGTCAGACTCCGCGCTGTCAGGCCTGCGATGCGCACAAGAATGCCCCACCACAGACCAACGGCCCCCGTTATAGGTGAGCTCCAAGTCCAAAAGACCCAGCCCCTTGCCCATCGCCGCGGGCATAATCGCCGGAACGCCGTGCAGCGTGCCCGCCTCCGGATCAATGCCATCCGCGCGATACGGAAACTCCGGCGACGGAAACAGCATGTGCTGGTGTCCGCAGATGATCGCATCAACAGCGCCCGTCGCCGCGATCTTGGCCGCCGAATTCTCCCCATCCTCCTCCGGATGCCCTGCTGGCACGATCCCCGCATGCGCGAGGCACACCACCAGATCAGCACCCTCGGCCCGAAGCGCCTCAGCGGCACCCGCCAACGCCTCCTCCGTCGCCATCACAGAGACCTTTCCGGCAAGCGCCTCGCGGTGCCACACCATAATCCGCGGCGGCACCGTGCCCGTCACGCCGATGCTCAAGGGGCGGCCATCGACCATGCGCGTGATCATGACCGAGGGCGGCACCCGCAGTTCACTCTCCAGATTGCAGCACACCACAGGCGGGCCGTCATCCGCCAAGGCCCGTGCGAGATGGGCCAGCCCAAAGTCAAACTCGTGGTTCCCGAGCGTCGCGGCATCGTAGCCCAAACGGTGCAAAACACTGCGCGCCGGATGCGCGCCCTCACCCGCACGCGCCTGCCATTCGCCCATCGGCGTTCCCTGCAGAATGTCCCCATTGTCCAGCGTCAGCGACTGCGCCACTTCCGCCCGCGCCGCGCGGATCACCGGGGCCAGCGCCTCCAACCCGGCGGCAACAGCGACGTCGCGGATCGGGTCTTTCGCACTGAGGTGCATATGCACATCGGTCGTGGCAATCAGGCGCAAGCATGACCTCTGGCTCATCTCTTGCACCTCCAAATCCTCTCAGGCATGCCCAAACAACACGATGAGGGCGCAGCATGGTCGAAATTCTGGCAGAAGTGAACTACCCGTCCGAGGCGGCCAACCCGCCGCTTCTGGTGATCCATGGGCTCTTTGGCGCCGCCAAAAACTGGGGCGCGCTCTGCAAACGCTTTGCCCTCACCCGCCCCGTGCTTGCAGTGGACCTGCGCAACCACGGCCAAAGCCCCTGGAGCGACACCCACAGCTACGCCGACATGGCGGAGGATCTATCCCGCACCCTCAAAGCCCATGGCGGCACATGGGACGTGCTGGGCCACTCGATGGGCGGCAAAGCGGCGATGATGCTGGCCCTGACCGAACCTTCACTGATCGACCGCCTGATCGTCGGAGACATCGCCCCCGTCACCTACGACCACGACCAAAGCCAGTTCATCAACGCGATGAAATCCCTCGACCTCGCCCCCCTCACCCGCCGCTCCGAGGCCGACAAAGCCTTTGCAGTGGAGGACCCTGCGGTCAGAGCGTTCCTGCTCCAATCCCTCGATTTCACCGAAAAGCCCCCAAGCTGGCGGCTAAACATCGCGACGTTGGAGCGCGAAATGCCGAAGGTCTTGAGCTTCCCAGACACCAGCGCAAGCCACTCCGGCCCCACGCTCTTCCTCTCCGGTGGCGCGTCTCACTACGTCACCGCCGAAGGGCGCGCAGCCGCGACCGCGCTCTTCCCCAACGCTGAGTTCGCAGAGCTAGAGGGCGCGGGCCATTGGCTGCATGCCGAACAGCCCAACGCGTTTCTCGAAGCGGTGGAGCGCTTCCTTAAGCGCTAGGCGCCGGAGCGCCCACCTTAAAGCCGCTCAACCGCCAGCGCGATGCCCTGGCCCCCGCCGATGCACATCGTAATGAGGCCGTATTTCCCGTCGATCCGGTCGAGCTCATAGAGCGTTTTGACGGTGATGATCGCCCCCGTCGCCCCCACTGGATGCCCCAGCGCAATCGCACCGCCGTTGGGGTTCACCTTCGCCGCATCGAGCCCGAGGCCCTGGCTCACCGCACAGGCCTGCGCCGCAAACGCCTCGTTCGACTCGATGACGTCGAAATCGCCCACCGACATCTCGATCTTTGCCAGAAGCTTGGTCACGGCAGGCACCGGGCCGATCCCCATCACCTCTGGGCGCACACCCGCATGGGCATAGCCCAGAATGCGCGCGCGAGGTTTCAACCCCTCCCGCTCAGCCGCATCGGCAGAGGCCAGCACCAGCGCCGCCGCCCCGTCGTTGATGCCAGAGGCGTTGCCCGCCGTGACCGTGCCGTCTTTCTTAAAGACCGTGCGCAGGCCCCCGAGCTTCTCCATCGAGGTCGCCTTGGGGTGCTCATCGGTGTCAAACGGCACCATCTCACGCTTTTTCTTCACCTCGATGGGCACAATCTGCTCTTTGAACCGCCCCTCCGCGATGGCGTGTGCCGCGCGGTTCTGGCTCTCCAGAGCAAAGGCATCCTGCGCCTCGCGGCTGATCTGATGCTCTGCGGCGACGTTCTCTGCTGTCACGCCCATATGCCCAGCACCAAACGGGTCAGAGAGCGCACCAAGCATCATGTCCTGCATCGAGACATCGCCCATCTTCTGCCCCCACCGGGCGGCGGGCATGATGTAGGGTGAGCGGGTCATGCTCTCTGCACCGCCAGCCAGCGCAAAATCCGCGTCGCCCAGCATCACCGACTGCGCGGCCGAAACAATCGCCTGCGCGCCAGACCCGCAAAGCCGGTTCACGTTCATCGCCGGGGTCGTGTCGGGGATGCCCGCCTCAATCGCGGCGACGCGCGAGAGGTACATATCGCGCGGCTCAGTGTTGATGACATGGCCATACGCAACATGACCGATCTGCTTGCCCTCAACACCTGCACGCTCCAGCGCCTCTTTCGCGACATGCGCGCCCAGCTCAATCGGTGGGGTCGCGGCCAGGCTGCCGCCCATGGTGCCAATCGCGGTGCGCGCGCCCGAGAGAATTACGACATCGGTCATCCTGATTTCCTCGCATGTTTTTTTGCTGATATTGCCCGCAGGCTGCTTTCACCCAGCGGTATGGTCAACCGCGTACTTTGGCACATCTCATTCGCTAGAGCAGGGAGCGCACGCATGAGCCCTTGGGGTCGCATCATCTTTTCCATCTTCGGGTTTGGGCTCGCCGTGACCCTCGCCGTCAGCCGGGGCGAGGACTTCACCAAAGACATCATCGCGATGGAATTCGCGGTCTTTGGCGGCTTGTTCTTCATCTACTACGGCTGGACCGGCATCCGCGACCTGCGCAAAGCCAAGCAGGCGCGTGATGAGAGCTGAGGGTTAGGTCTTTATGACCAGATCGAAGCTTTCGGGCGGGGCGAGTTTGGCAAAGTAGTGATCCTCCGCCCTATGCCATTGCCGCTCCCACGCGGTAATGTCCCCTTCGCGGGCTATCAGCCGCCGCAAACGGGTGTCGTCTGACGTTTCGATCAACACGGATAAATCGAGGAACAGCCGCAATTCCGGGTGGTTGCTGTTGACGCCTTCGGGGATGATTAGACCACCGGGGGAGACGACAGTCTCTTTCTCCCTCAGCCGCCCATCGAACCTCTTCCAATCGAACGCGTGATAGCGGGCGGTTTGGCCGGTACGAAGCGTCTCTAGCACCGAGGCAACCGCGCGGCGGTCAATGCAGACCTCGGCCAACTGTTCCGCCGGCTCTGGTCGGACCTCCACACCACCCGCGAAGAAATCGTCACCGTGGATAATCTGCCCCTCGACCGCCTCCGCGATCTGCGCCGCAAAGGTGGATTTCCCCACCCCGCTGCGCCCGTCTATCGACAGAAAAATAGTACGATTTCGGACCATCTTAGTACGATCTCGTTCTAGTTTCGCCAGATACCGGAGAACCCGCGTTAACCCTTCAGTCACATCTCACCCCGCAGCCCCTCAGACACCGTGATCTCACCCATCATGAAAAACACCTTTCCTTGCATGAAAGCATGCTGGACAGGGCCGCACGCGCCCCTACTCTCCGATCATCGGCAGCTATATGACCACGGACCCGCCACCATGACGAAATTCGGTATCAGCCAATCCGTTCCCCGCAAGGAAGATCAACGCTTTCTGACAGGTCAGGGGCGCTATATCGATGATATTGCACCTGAAAACGCGCTCTTCGCTGTCTTCGTGCGCAGCCCCATCGCCCATGCGAACATCAGCTCGATTGAGACCGAAGACGCCCTGAGCATCGACGGCGTCCGCGCCATTTTCACCGCTGCCGATTTCACCGGCAAGATGAAGAACGCGATGGACTTCTCCCGCGTCACCAACCGCGACGGCACCAAAGGCGCCAACCCAGTGCGCCCAATCCTCGCCGAAGAGCGTGTGTGCTATGTCGGAGAGGCCGTTGCTGTGGTTATTGCAGACAGTCTGGCGGCCGCAAAAGACGGGGCTGAGGCTGTTTTTGTGGACTATGAGGAGCGTCCGGTCTCTGTATCTCTGCGCCCCGGTGGGCCAGTGATCCACGCTGAGGCGCCGGAAAACCGCGCCTATGATTGGGCGCATGGCGATGCGGAGGCCGTAACTGAGGCGTTTGAGAAGGCGGCCCATGTGATCTCGCTCGACATTGCCGACAACCGCGTCTTCGCCGATCCGATGGAGCCGCGGGGCTGTTTTGCCGAAACGCTTGAGGGTGGCCGCCTGCATGTCGCCATCAACGGCCAAGGGGTGTGGGGCGCGAAAAACGAGATCGCCTCGAAGTTTGGCATAGAGCCCAGTGACGTGCGGGTCACCAACCCGGATGTGGGCGGCGGGTTCGGGATGAAGGGGTTCAACTACCCTGAGTATTTCGCCGTCGCCTTTGCCGCCCGAGAGCTTGACGAGCCCGTGCGCTGGATCGCCGATCGCTCTGAAAGCCACCTCTCAGACAATGGCGGACGGGCGCTCGACACCCGCGCCTCAGCCGCCTTTGATGAAACGCACAAGCTTATCGGCCTCAAGATCAAAACCTGGTCGGACCTTGGGGCCTATAACTCCTCTTACGGGCAGTTCATCCAGTCCGAGCTGGCGCTGAAGGTGTTTACCGGGGTCTATGACATCCAGACCACGCTGTTTGAGGTGGAGGGCGTCTACACCAACACCACGCCCACCGACGCTTACCGCGGCGCAGGCCGCCCCGAGGCGATCTATGTGATTGAGCGATTGATGGATTTTGCCGCCCGCCAGCTGGGCGTTGACCCGATTGAGCTGCGCGCGCGCAACTTCATCAAGGCTGAGCAGATGCCCTACCGCTCCGCCGCCGGAGAGCTTTATGACGTCGGCGATTTTGCCCGCGTTCTGGAGCGCGCTAAGCGGGAGGCTGACATCGACGGGTTCGCGGCGCGGCACGCGGAAAGTGCCACGCGCGGCAAGCTGCGGGGGCTTGGCCTGTCGTACTACATCGAATCGATCCTGGGCTCTCCGAGCGAGGGGGCGGAGATTGCCTTTGCTGAGGATGGGATGGTGGACCTCTACGTCGGCACCCAGTCCAACGGGCAGGGGCATGAGACTGTGTTTGCGCAAATCCTGCACGCCAGAGCGGGCATTCCGTTTGAGAAGGTGCGCTTTGTGCAGGGCGATTCTGACCGCATCGCCAATGGCGGCGGGACGGGTGGCTCTCGCTCTGTCACTGTTCAGGGCAACGCGATCAACACCACCGCCGACGAGATGATCCGCCGCTTCCGCCCCTTGGCCGAGGATGAGCTGGAGGCTGCGAGCGCGGATATCGACTTTGAGGATGGGGAGTTCCGCATCCTTGGCACCGACAAGTCCGTCAGCCTGATGGAGCTGGCCGAAGTTGCCCGGCGCAAGGGCATGGAGGAGCTGTTGTCCACGAAGGGCAAGCACACACTGCCGGGGCGGTCATATCCGAACGGCGCGCATTTCGCGGAAGTTGAGATCGACCCCGAGACCGGCGTCACGCAGGTGGTGAAATACACGGTCGTCGATGACTTCGGCGTCTTGATGAACCCGATGCTCGCCGAGGGTCAGGTGCATGGCGGAGTGGTGCAGGGCATCGGGCAGGCGCTGATGGAGAACGTTGTCTATGACAGCGAGGGGCAGCTTTTGAGCGGCACGTATATGGACTACGCGATGCCGCGCGCCTCTGACATTCCGCAGATGCCATTTCACACAGAGCTTGTCCCCTCCACCGCCAACGAGATCGGCATGAAGGGTTGTGGTGAGGCAGGCACCGTTGGCGCTTTGGCCGCTGTTGTGAATGCAGCGCTTGATGCGGTCTGGGACCAGGGTGTGCACCATATAGATATGCCGCTCACCCCGATGCGGATGTGGTCCTGGTTGGAGCAGCCGCGCCAAGCACTGGCCGCGGAGTAGACCTAGGTCACACAGTCGCTCTCGTTTTGGTTGCATCGCAGCAGAGCCAGCGTAGATTGACCGCGCTGGAGGGCACGATGGGATTCTTTGATTTCGTATCTGAACTCGACCATTTCGGTCGAGATCCGTACCCAGAAGTGCGCCTAAACACGCGGTACGACCTGCTGGTCGAACCCTACCGCGAAGAGATTGAGGGCGCCCGCGTGCTCGATCTGGGTGCCAAGGATGGCCGCTGGTCTTATGCCTTGGCGGCCGCCGGCGCCTCTGAGGTGGTTGCGGTGGAGCGGCGCGCGAGTGTCGCCGCGTTGATCGAAACCTATCCGCAAAAATCTATCCGCGAGCGCATCAACTGGAAGGTGATGGATGTCTATGCGGCGTTAGAGGCTGCCGCCGCGGCTGGTGAAAAGTTCGACATCGTGGTGGGCTTTTCGACCTTAGGGAATGTGACCGATCCGATCCGGCTGTCCGGCTTGGTGGCGGGTCTGCGCCCGGAGTTGATCCTGTTTGATGGCGAGTTCATCCAGCGCGAGGATGCGGTGTTTCGCGTCGTGCGCGCGAAGGGGCCTGGCCCCGGTGGGCCGGAGCCTTTGGCGACCGTTCCCACGAAGGGTGCGATGGAGTTGATGGCCGGGGTGAACGGCTATGATGTCACCTGGGTGAATTGGGACCGCATCCCACTGCCTGACCGCGCGTTTATCCGGGACTATTACCGCAAGACCAAGATGCGCCGCGAGACAGCGGAGCTGCGGCGGCGCTGATCTTTTGGCGCGGGGTCACTCGTAAGAGCGCTGATCGTCGATCACCTTGCCGTCGTTGGGCAGGCTGCCGGGAGTGACGACCTCGATCTTCCCTTTCAGCTTGAGCGTTTCGGCCACGGAGGCGGCGAGGGCGGCTTCATCTGCGCCGATCGCTTCAAACTGCACGGTCATCGCGTCAGCGGTGCCGTCGCGGGTGGCGACCACGCGGGCCTTGGAGACTTCTGGATGCCGCGCGACCAGTTCGGCCACCTGTTCGGGGCGCACGAACATGCCCTTGATCTTGGTGGTCTGATCAGCGCGACCCATCCAGCCCTTGATCCGCTGGTTTGTGCGCCCGCAGGGGCTTTCACCGCTCAGCACCGCAGACATATCCCCGGTGGCAAAGCGCACCAGTGGGTAGTCGGGGTTGAGCGTGGTCACAACGACCTCTCCGACCTCGCCCTCAAGCACCGGGTCGCCGGTGCCGGGGCGTACGATTTCGACGATGACGCCCTCATCAACGATCATCCCCTCCATCGCCTCAGACTCGTAGGCGATGTTGCCCAAATCCGCAGTCGCGTAGCATTGCCGGGTGGTGATGCCGCGCGCGGCATAGGCCTCTCGCATCGCCGGGAAGAGTGCACCGCCAGAGACGGCGGCTTTTGTGATGCCCAGCTTCAAGCCCAGCTCGTCGGCCTTCTCAAAGATCACGTTCAGGTAGTCGGGCGTGCCGGCGTAGGTCGTGATGCCCAGATGCGCCGCCGCCTGGGCTTGCAGCGCAGTCTGCCCTGTGCCTGCCGGAAAGACCGCAGCCCCCACCGCCTGTGCCGCGTTCTCGAACATCATGCCCGCCGGGGTCATGTGGTAGGCGAAGCAGTTTTGCACGATGTCGCCCTGCCCGATGCCGATTGCGTGCAGGAACCGCCCCAAGCGCCACCAATCGCCGCCGCGCATCCCCGGCTCATAGATCGGCCCGGGGGACTGGAAAACATGCGCGAAGCCACTCGCGGCGTGGGAGGTAAATCCACCAAAGGGCGGCGAAGCCGTCTGCGCCTCCACCAATGCGGATTTGCGCAGAACCGGAAGCGTCGCCAGAGCCGCGCGCGAGGTGATCGCGCTCGCCTCAACACCCGCCAAGTGTGCAGCACCCCCAGCGGTTGCCTGCGCACGGGCCACGACCTGCGGCAAGTGCTTAGCCAAGGCGGTCTCGCGGGCGTCGGCGCTGCGGGTTTCGAGGGTGTCGTAATGGGTCATGGGTGACGTCTCCGGCGGGTCTTGATCCGTGTCATGCGGCAATTCACGGAGTTGTGAGTAGAATGGCGGGCCCTTATGCCACGCCCAACGAGAGTTCCAAGAGGATCGCGATGCTCGACACACCTGCAGCGCTGACCCCCGACGAGATCGACGCGCGGATCAGCTTTCTCGATGAGCTGCAAATCATGGAGATCGACTTTCGCGATCTGCATCTGCACTGCACGGCTGAGGTCAACGCGATCTATGACCGGGTGGAGGAGCGTATCGAGGCGACCGGGGAGCCTCTGTGGTTTTTCCTGATCGATTATGGCGGCACGCAAGTGGAGCAGAACTGCTGGTTCTCGTTCTCGCGGCGCGGTAAGGCGCTGAACCTCGCGCATTCGATGGGCACGGTGCGGTTTGACACCACCGAGTGCACCCGCGCGCAGATCGAGCGGGATGCGGGGACCGAGGCGTTCGATCCCAACCTCTTTTGCGACCGGGACAAGGCAATCGCGCGGCTGCAGGGGTTGCCCTCGCAACGCCGCAAAAAGATCGTGCATGTTCCGACGCACACACCAGATGAGATCGCCGCGCGCATCCGGCTGCGCCCGAAAGAGCAAATCGCGGATATTGATCTCTCGGGCTACAGCTTTGCGCACTCGCGTGACGTGGATGACTTTGAGGACGCGCTTGAGGCGCGGCTTGAGGGCACCGGCCAGCGCTGGTTCTTTTTGATGAACTACGAGGGCACGCAGATCGACCCGTCGGCGTGGGTCAGGTTTGCGCAAAGGGGCAAGGCGATGAACGAGCGGTTCTCGCTCGGTTCGGTGCGCTATGCGCCAGGGTCTGAGACGGAAGTGGATATCCGAATGCGCGCCGAGTCCGGCGGCTTTCGCCCCAACATCCGCAACACGCGCGACGAGGCGTTGGCGCGGATTGAAGAGATCCGGGCAGAGCTCGCGCACTAATCCCCGCTCCAGACAATGCATTGGGGGGAGCCGGGCCGTCGGGAGACGTCGCCGCGCACTTCAAGCTCTAGCTTCACGGTGGTGGAGTGCCAGCCAAGTGAACCCAGTTTTGCGAGCTCATCCTCTGTCAGGAAAGTGCCGACGCGTTGGGCGAAGCCTTTGAACGGCTGCTCACCATCTGCGAGGGCGGCTTTGATCGCGCGGCGGACGGCGTCAAACTTCCAGGCGGGGATGTTGGTCACGCCCTCTGCGGCGGGTATGCGGCAGGCGACTTTCTGGTCGGTCATTGGGCGAGTGTTGAGAGCGGCTCCCCGACGCGGACCACGAAGGTTGTGATCGCGACCATGTCGCTCTCTCCGACGTTCGTCAGGCCGCCATGCACCTCACCTTCGGGGAAGTAGAGCGTCGCCCCGACCGGGAATTCGATGATGTTGCCGCCCGGCGTTTGGGCGCGGGTGGGTGTGACCACAACGCCATGCTCATCGCCCGGATGGGTGTGCAGCGGGATCGTGGCGCCCGGTGGCACCGTGAGGCGCATCACCACAACTTCCATCGTTTCAGAGCCGGGCACAGCGGCGCGGCGGATCTCTTCGCGGGAAATGTCCTGCGCAAAGGCGGGGGCCGTGATGAGAGCGATCAGGAGGGCGAGAACGACGCGCATCAGCTGAGCCATCTCTTGCGGCGGCGGTAGCTGCGGACATCGCGGAACGACTTGCGGCCCTCTTCGGAGACACCGAGGTAGAATTCCTTCACATCCGGGTTCTCGCGCAGATCATCGGCGGGGCCGTCCATCACGACGCGGCCACTCTCGAGGATGTAGCCGTGGTGCGCAAAGCGCAGCGCGACGTTGGTGTTTTGCTCTGCGATCAAGAAGGATACGCCCTCTTGCTCGTTGAGCGCTTTCACGATGCCAAAGATCTCTTCGACGAGCTGCGGGGCGAGGCCCATCGACGGCTCATCCAGAAGGATCGTTTCGGGGCGGGCCATTAGCGCGCGGCCGATCGCTGTCATCTGTTGCTCACCGCCCGAGGTATAGCCCGCCTGCGAGGTGCGGCGCTCTTTGAGGCGGGGGAAATAGGTGTAGACCATCTCAAGCCCCTGCTTCGCCTCAGCGCTGGAGCGGGTGTAGGAGCCGGTGAGCAGGTTTTCCTCGACGGTGAGGTGCTCAAAACAGTGCCGCCCCTCCATCACCTGGATCACGCCACGGCGCACAAGCTCTGCCGGGTTGAGGTCTTGCACGCGGTCACCGCGATACATGATTGAGCCTTTGGTGACCTCGCCGCGCTCTGACTCCAAAAGGTTAGAGATCGCCTTGAGGGTGGTCGTCTTGCCAGCACCATTGCCGCCCAAAAGCGCTGTGATGCCCCCTTTGGGCACGGTCAGGCTGACGCCCTTCAGCACGAGGATCACGTGATTGTAGATCACCTCGATGTTGTTCACTTCGAGCAGGGTTTCGGTCTTGTCGGCGTCGAACATGTGAATGGCTCCGGCAAAAGTCATGGGCGCGGGAGAGGTCCCCCGCGCCCGCGTTGGTTAGCAGCGAGGTGTGATGTTGTTCTCGGCTGCGAAGGCAGAGCTGTCTGAATCGATCAGCGGCTGGATGATCTCCATGTCCGGCTCGGACCAGTCAGAGATAAAGCTCCAGGTCTCGGTCGAGGCATCCCACTGGGTCATGGCCGAGAGGCCCGGGCCACCGTGGTTGGCACACGACGCGGTGAACTCCGGCCCGAAGCCCGGCATGCCGAGGGAGGCCATCAGCTCTTCGTTGATTTCCAGCGCTTCCATGCCGTCGCGCATCATGGATGCGTCGATGTCCATGACACCGTGGATCTCTTGCGCCTTCTTCACCGACTCGGCCGCGATCATCGCCGCGTACATGCCGCGGTTGTAGAGCACAGAGCCGACCTGATCACCGGAACCTGCAGCGAGGCCCGCATCGACGACATACTGCTGCATGTCCTCAAAGATCGGGTAGTCATCGCCAACACCGTGGAAGGTGATCGCCTTGTAGCCGTTGGCCGCCTCGCCCACCGGGCGCACGTCATTCTCAGAGCCGGACCACCAGACACCGATGAAGTCTTCCATCGGGTAGCGGATGTTGGCGGCTTCCTGAATGGCGGTCGGGTTCATCACACCCCAACCCCACATGATGACATTGTCAGGGCGCTCACGGCGGATCTGCAGCCACTGCGACTTCTGCTCTTGGCCGGGGTGATCGACCGCGAGGAGGCTCAGGTTGAAGCCGTGCTTCTCAGCGAGGCCCTCAAGCGTCCGGATCGGCTCTTTGCCGTAGGCGGAGTTGTGGTACAGCAGCGCGATGTTCTTGCCGTTCAGGTCACCATCGTTGCTTTCCAGCAGGTAGTTGATGATGCCCGAAGCCGCGTGCCAGTAGTTGCCCGGGTAGTTGAAGACGTGGCTGAACACGGCACCGTTGGCCGCAGACGTCCGCCCGTAACCCATCGAGTGGATCGGGATACCGTCAGCGGTGGCGCGGGGGATCAGCTGGTAGGTGATACCGGTCGAGAGCGGCTGATACACCAGAGCACCTTCGCCCTTGGTCGCCTCATAGCACTCCACGCCACGCTCGGTGTTGTAGGCGGTTTCGCACTCGATCACGCGGGTTGCCACGCCACCGATGCCACCGTCACGCTCGTTGAGCAGGGTGAAGTAATCCGCGTAGCCATCCGCGAACGGGATGCCGCCCGCCGCATAGGGGCCGGTGCGGTATGAGAGCGATGGGAACACGAGGTCTGCCATCACCGGGCTTGCCGCCATGATTGCCACGACCGAGGCCGTTGCCAGTTTGTTGAGCTTCATGTTGTCCTCCCTAAGGTCTTTCGAAGCGTATTTTCCCGGTTGATCCGGGTTGTTTGGACCGCCCACATTAATGCGGGAACGGCCAGAGTCTCAGTTTTTCTTTCGCCAGCCGCCAAAGTTGCGCGATGCCGTGCGGCTCCAGGATCAAAAAGGCGACAATCAGCGCACCCACGATCACGAACTGGAAATGCGCCGCGATATCAGCAGGCCAGCCGAGCGTGTCGACCATCAGCAGCTTCAGGATCACCGGCAGCAGCACCAGGAACGCCGCCCCAGCGAAAGAGCCGAAGATCGAGCCGAGGCCGCCGATGATGATCATGAACAGGACGAGGAATGACTTCTGGATGCCAAAGGCCTCGCCCACTTCCACCGCGCCTAGATACACCGCAAAGAACAGCGCACCCGAGATGCCGACAAAGAACGACGACACGGCAAAGGCCGACAGTTTCGTCCACAGCGGGTTCACGCCGATGATCTCTGCCGCGATGTCCATATCCCGGATCGCCATCCAAGAGCGCCCGATCCGCCCGCGCGTGAGGTTGCGGGCGATGACGCCGACCACCACGACGAAGAACAGGCAGAAGAGATACACCGCCCACGGCTCCGTGTTGGGGCCGGTGACGGCTTGGCCGAGGAAGTGCCGCTCTGGCGCGTTGATCTGGCCGGAGGCGGAGTAGTTGTAGAACCAGCTGACCTTGTTGAACATCCACACGAGGAAGAACTGCGCCGCGAGTGTCGCCACCGCGAGGTAGAAGCCTTTGATCCGCAGGCTGGGCAGGCCAAAGAGCACGCCCACAAGTGCCGTCACAAAGCCGGACAGGATGACCGAGAAGAAGATGTTGATTTGCGGGAGCGCATACCGCACCCACTCGCCGTCTTGCATGAGGTAAATGTCGACGCCGGTCATGAACTTGTAGCAAGCATAGGCCCCCACAGCCATGAAGCCCCCGGTGCCCAGCGAGACCTGCCCGCAATAGCCGGTGAGGATGTTCAGCCCGATCGCCGCGATGGCGTAGATCAGGAACGGCAGCATGATCGCGTTGACCAGATAGTCAGTCATCACAAAGGGCATGATGACCAGCGCAACTGCGAGCACCGCGTAGTAGCGGTTCCGATCAAACGCGATCGGGAAGGTCTGATTGTCAGCGACGTAGGAGGTCTTAAAGTCTCCGGCTTCACGGTAGAACATCAGAGGGCTCCTTTCAGTGTCAGCGCTTCAGACGGCGCGCGCCTGACCTGGGGCTGGCGCATCATGGCGATGCCACGGCGCGGTTTATGGCTCAAAGCCGCTGAACGGGTGTGCGGTCTGCAGTGTTTGAAATGCGCCTGTGCGAGGGGCAGGTCATACGCGGGCCGTATGCTGGTCGCATCCGCCCCAGACGGGCTGAAATCACACGCGTTCAATGATCTTCTCCCCAAAGAGGCCCTGCGGACGGAACACGAGGAACACCAGCGCCAGCACATAAGCAAACCAGTTCTCTGTCGCGCCACCGAGGTAGGGCAGGCCGATGGTGTATTCGAACACCTTCTCACCGACGCCAATGATCAAGCCACCGATGATGGCGCCGGAGATCGAGGTGAACCCGCCGAGCATCAGCACCGGCAGGGCCTTGAGTGCAATGAGTGAGAGCGAAAACTGCACGCCGGATTTCGCGCCCCACATGATGCCCGCCACGAGGGCAACAAAACCTGCGAGCGCCCAGACCATGATCCAGATCCGGTTGAGCGAGATGCCCACCGACAGCGCCGCCTGGTGGTCATCGGCCACCGCCCGCATCGCCCGGCCCGCTTTGGTGTATTGTGAGAAGGCGGCGAGCGAGGCCACGAGCGCCACGGCGATCACGGTCGCATAGATGTCGAGCACATCGACATACATGCCGAAGTAACGCTCCCCTTCGGCGGCCCATTCACGGGTGACGTCCTCAATCCAGAACGACCCGCCTGAGGGGATACCCACATCGAGGCGCTTGACCTCGGAGTTCCACATCAGGTCGCCGAAGCCCTCCATGAAATACGCCAAGCCGATGGTCGCCATGAAGAGGATGATCGGTTCCTGCCCGACAAGCCGGACGAAGATCACCTTGATCACCACCCAGGCGAAGAACACCATAATCGCCGTCGTTAAGAGGATCGCGGCAATCGTCGGCACGTCCCATCCGAAGTGGTGCACCTTAGTGCCGAGCATCGCGTTGATCAGGTGGGCGAAGGGGACTTGACCGGTTTGAAGGCCCACAAGCGTTTGCGCCGCAAAGAGCGCCATCACGCCCTGCGCGTAGTTGAACACGCCTGAGGACTTAAAGATCAGCACAAAGCCGAGTGCGACGAGCGAGTAGAGCACCCCGGCCATCAGGCCGTTTACGATAACCTCGATCAGGTTCAGAAAATCAGCGGACATGTGAGGCTCCTGCTGCGGAGGTAAGGTAGACCACGCCCCGGCCTATGCGCCGGGGCCTTGTGGGCATGACACCGAGGTCCCGGGTCAGGCCCCGGACGGGGTTGCACGGGGAGGGTGCGCCCTCCCTCGGGTGGGCGTTCGAAACGGCCGATCTGCGCGATTTATCTTTGCCAACCTGCATGCCCGGCGAATAAAGGCCGAGCGTTGTAAGCGCCCTCCCGTGCGGGAGGGAGGGCGCGGCCGGATGCTGGTCGCATCCTGCCAGTGGTGCGCCGCGCTCAGTCATGGCTCACCCCCAGATACGCATCGATCACCTGTGGGTTAGAGCGCACCTCATCGGGCGTGCCATCGCCGATCTTGGCGCCGTAATCCATCACCACCACGCGGTCGGAAATGTCCATCACCACGCCCATGTCGTGTTCAATGAGGGCAATCGTGGTGCCGAACTCATCGTTCACGTCGAGGATGAAGCGGGACATGTCCTCTTTTTCCTCAACGTTCATCCCAGCCATTGGCTCGTCAAGCAGCAGCAGCTTCGGCTCCGCCGCGAGCGCGCGGCCAAGCTCCACCCGCTTTTGCAAACCGTAGGGCAAGCGGCCCACGGGGGTTTTGCGGATCGCCTGGATCTCAAGGAAGTCGATGATCTTTTCCACGACCTCGCGGTTTTCGATCTCTTCTTCCTCGGCCTTGCCCTTCCACAGAACCTGGCTCCAGAACGGGGCGCGCATGTGGGTGAAGCGGCCCGTCATGATGTTGTCGAGCGTGCTCATACCCTTGAAGAGCGCGATGTTCTGGAAGGT
>JBCBGM010000014.1:0-61495 GCA_038526735.1 Pseudomonadota bacterium
ACCACGCCCGAGGGCTATCAGATCGCCACCGATTTCACCGGTTACGCGGGCAACGGCGTCACGCCCGACGTCGTCACCATGAACCGCGCGCATTCGAGCCATTACACAGACTTTCCGGACCCCGCGATCCCGCATGTGCTGCGCGGGTGGCAGTCGGTCGATGGGAGCTTTCCGGCGCAGCACCGCCTCGTGCTTGGGGACACGCTCATTCGCAATGTCACCACCGACATCCGCTCATTCTCGGGGCGGCAGGAAGATGGCAACTCGATCTTTATCTTTGAGGCCGGGGGGCTCTGCATAGGCCATGTTGGGCATCTGCATCACGAGCCGTCAGACGCGCAATATGCCCTGATCGGGCGGCTTGATGTGGTGATGGTGCCGGTGGATGGCGGGCTGACGGTGGATGTGCCGACGATGATCCGCATCACCGAGCGGTTGCGCGCCTCGATTGTGATCCCGATGCATTGGTTTGGCTTTGGAACGCTCCGCAGCTTCGTGGCGGGAATGTCAGAGCGCTACGTGCTCGTGCAGGAGGAGGATTGGGAGACGACGGTATCACTGCGCGATCTGCCCTCGATCCCGGAAATCCGCGTGCTCTCTGGCTCTGTCGATTTGTCTGGGGGCGTGCCGCAGTTCGGGCCGCGGGCGACGCCCTAGGCCTGCCCGCCCTCTGCTGAAAGGAGACGTGGGTCAATGCCGATGGCGGCGATGGCCGCCATCCAGGCGCCCTCGGGGTTGGAGAACACAAGCTCTGGCGTGGCCTCGACCGTTAGCCAGGCGTTGTCTTGCAGCTCTCGCTCAAGCTGGCCCGGCCCCCAGCCGGAGTAGCCGAGGCACAAGAGTGCGTCCTCTGGCCCTTCGCCGCGGGCGACCTGTTGCAGCGCCTCCAGCGTGGTGGTCATAGAGAGGCCGTCGGTCACCTCCACGGTTACGTCGGGCAGGTAAAAGCCATCATCATGCAGGAGAAATCCGCGATTGCGCTCAACCGGGCCGCCAGCACGAACGGGGACGTCACGCGTGACCTCTCCAAGCTCAAGCTGCTCGGCCAAATCGGCGAATTTCACCCCGCTAATGGGCATGTTGATCACCAGCCCCAGCGCACCGGTTTCGTCGTGATTGCAGATACAGATCACCGATTGCGAGAACCGCTGGTCGCCCATGCTGGGCATCGCGATCAAAAGCTGCCCGGTCAGAAAGGTGGGATCATCGTTCATGCCTTTCAGGATGGGGTTTTGGCGCGCGGTTGCAAGGAGAATGCCTGTCGCGCAGTTGTGATGTTTCATTTACCGCAAGAGACGATAGGTGAGCCTCATGACCACCAAGCAGCTTACCGCCAGCCTTGCCCTCGCCCTGTTGCCCGGCTTTGCCGTGGCACAAGAGGGCGTGCGCTCTGTCACCCTCATGCCCGGCTGGGCGGAGGCGAATGGCAGTTACGTGGGCGCTGTCCGCATCGAGCTGGAACCGGGGTGGAAGACGTATTGGCGCACACCCGGCGAGGGCGGCATTCCGTCGGAGTTTACCTGGGAGGGTTCCCGCAACCTCACGGGGGCAGAGGTGCAGTGGCCCACGCCCGCCGCCTTTGACACCTATGGGATGCGCACCATCGGGTATGACCGGGAGGTCGTTCTGCCGGTGATCTTTGAGCCGACGCCCGGCGCGAGTGAAATGATGGCGCATCTGCATCTCTATTTTGGGGTGTGTGCGGATATCTGCATTCCGGCGGAGGTCACGACGTCGGCTGTGTTTGACCTTAATATGGTGACCAATACCGCGCCGATTGGGGCGGCACTGGCCGAAGGCCCGATGCCGATGGAGATGTCGGGGATCACGGGCATTTCGTGCGATATGCTGCCCGGCAAGCACGGGATGATGATGCTCACCGCGCAATTTGATGATGCGACTGCCTTTGGCGACGCGCCGATTGTGGTGTTTGAGACCGATATCGCCGATCTCTGGATTGGCGGGGCGGAGGCTTATTACGTGGGCGAAATCCTCGTTGCCGATGCCACGATGGACTATTTCGGTGACGGTGCGTTCATCCTTGAGCGCGAGAGCATCCGGCTGAACGTGATCACGCCGGATCGGGTTTTCGAGCAGGTCGGCTGCTGAAGCCCAAGACGGCTCCGATCAGGCTGAGTGCAACACTTCCCAAGACCATCGCGCCAAAGGCGGGGGCGATGCCCTCTCCTGGTAGGGGCAGTAACGGTGCGCCCGTGAGGGCCACCCAGCCGACGGTGCTGAGGATGAGTCCGAATTGCGCCAGAACCACGCCCCAAAGCACAACCTGCTGGCGCGTCGGTAGAACCTGTGCGCCAAACCCGATGCGGAAGCTGCGCAGCCAGCGCGCGACATCTGCCTGCATCACCACGATGGAGGGCACGATGAGCAGCACCAGCACCATGCCAAAGCCCAAACCATAGACCAGCGTGATCACCGTGGGCTTGAGGAACTGCGCCTGTTGGCTGGTCTCGTAGAGAAGCGGCGCAAGACCCAGAACGGTGGTGAGTGTCGTGAGCAGCACCGCGCGCAAACGGTCTGTGGTGGCAGAGACCACCGCCGGGATGAGCGCGCGGGTTTTGGCCTTTTCGTCGATGGTGGTGATCAAGACGATGGAGTCGTTGATGATGATCCCGGTCATGCCCAACAGGCCCACCACCGTGAAAATCGACATCGGAACATCCCAGATGTAATGCCCCCAGATTGTGCCGACGAGGCCGAAGGGGATAATCGCCATCACCACCATCGGGCGTGTCCAGCTGGAGAAAATCCAGGCGAGGGTGAGGTAGATGCCCAGGATCGCGAGGCCAAAGCCGATCAGCGCTTCGGTCAGAAACTCGCGCTCTTGCTCGGCCTGCCCACCCTCCAGATAGGTCACGCCATAGCGGCCCGCGATCTCTGGCAGGATGCTGTCGCGCAGGATTTGGGTGATCTCGGCGGCGCGGTCTGGGTCATCCTCAGAAATCTCTCCAGTCACAGTCACGGTGCGGGTGCCCGAGTCGCGGCGGATGGAGGCAAAGCCCTGCTGCTCGGTGACTGAGACAATCTCTGAGAGGAACACAAAGCCACCCGAAGGCGCGCGGATTTGCGTGCGGTCGAGGAAATCGGCAGTCAGTGTGTCTTGGTCAAGACGCACGGTGACTGTGGCGGTGCGCAGGCCATCAGGGTAGCGCGCGGCCTCGATCCCATTAAAGCGGTCGCGCAGGGTGCTGGCGATCTGGTCGATCTCAAAGCCCAGCGCGCGGCCTGCGGGCGTGAGATCAAGCACCAGCTCGGTTTTGTCGTAGGGGAGCGTATCCTCCAGCCCTGTGACCTCCGGAAATTGCTCCATCTGCGCGATCAGATCGACGGCGGCGGCTTTAAGAATCGGCGTGTCCGCGCCGGTGAAGGCGACATCGAGATTGTCGCCACCCGGGCCAAAGCGACCTCCGCGAAAGGCGAAGATTTCGAGGTTAGAGGGGCGCACAACCTCCGCCTCGATCTCGGCAGAGATTTCGCGGGACGAGGCGCTGCGCAGGTCGGCATCGATCAGGTCGATGTTGATGGCGCCCAGCTGGTCGGGCTCGATGGCATCTTCACCAGACAGACCGCGCCCGGCGGTGCCGCCTACTTGGGTCATGACAAAAACGATGGGGTTGGTGCCGGTTTCGGCCTCATAGCGGGCACCCACGGCCTCTGCCGCGCGGGCGAGCTCAAAGACCATCGCCTGTGTCTCTTCGCGCGGGGTGCCGGGGAGCATCGCGATATTGCCGGAAATGGACCCCTGCTCGGGCGAGTTGAAGAACCGCCAGCGAACCTCTTCGGCTTGGAAGAGGTTGATGGCGCCGGCGAGGGCCACAACGGCCAGCGCCATGACCGGGTAACGCAGACGGATCACCCAGACCATCGCGGGCCGGAAGATGCGCTGGCGAAAACGGTCAAAGTGGCGGTTTACGGCGGTACTGGGCCGGTCAAACCACGCGCCCGCAAAGCCCGCACGCAGACGGGGCGACAGGCGGATCGCGACGAGCAAGCCCAGCGCGATGGCGATGGTGAGGGCCGACCACACACCCCAGCCGAAGAAGACGAAATCAAAGGTGAGGAAGGGCAACACCTCCCACCCTTCGCCGATGGGCCAATAGGGGCCGCTCAGCGTCGGGCGGATGCCCAACAGGCCGATGATCGCGAACCCGAGGAGGATCGGGATCAGCGACAGGGCCAGGAACAGCGAAAGGAGGCTCCCGCGCACCGATTTGGCCTGCGCCTCAAAGGCGTGGCGCATGTGGGCGGGCAGGATCAGAAAGCACTCGATGAGTGAGGCCAGCAGAACGACTGGCACGGTGAGCGGAATGTCTCTGATCAAGTCGCCAAACCGCCCGCCGATGACGGCGAGGGAGGCGAAGGCGAGCACTGTTGTGATGGTGGCAGACAGCACCGGCAGACTCATCCGTTCGGCGGCGCGGGTGGCGGCCTCTGCTGGCGGCTCGCCCAGGTCGCGGTGGCGATAGTCGGCATGCTCGGCCACAACGATGGCGTCATCAACAACGATGCCCAGACAGATGATCAGCGCAAAGAGCGAGATCATGTTGAGCGTGATCCCGAAGGCAAACATCATCGCGAAAGTCGCGATCATGGCGACCGGAATGCCCGCCGCGACCCAAAACGCGGTGCGGGCAGAGAGGAACAGGAAGAGGAGAGAGACAACCAGCACAAGGCCCGCGATACCGTTGCCCAGTAGCAGATCAAGGCGGTCAGAGATGATTTGCGAGCGGGTTTGCGTCAGCTCGATGCGCACACCCTCTGGCAGCTCTGCGCCGTAGCTCTCTGCGACCTCTTCAACGGCGCGCTGGAGGCCGATGGCATCGCCCTCTGCCCCGCGATCAACGCGGATTTGCAGGGCGGGTTGGCCGTTGCGGAAGAAGGCGCGCTCAGAGGCGGCTTCATCCTGCACGATCTCCGCGACATCGCCCACGGTAAGCACGGTGCCGTCGGTTTGGGTCAGCACGACCAGCGTTGAGATTTCCTCAACCGTGCGCTTTTCGACGCCGGTACGCACGCGAGCAGAGCCGCCAGAGACGTCGCCCGAGGGGCTCGCATCTGCCTCGGCCGCAATGACGCGGGCGACGTCTTGCAGGGTGATGCCGTAGCGCACAAGCGCACCCTCGTCGGTCGTGACCGTGATCGACTGGGCGGATATGCCGTTGACGCTGGTGCGGGTGACCCCTTCGGCAAAAAGACGCGCGGTGAATTCATCGGCGTATCGACCCAGCTGTTGAATCGCGACAGGGCCTGAGATGACCACATTGGTGACGCGATCACGCCAGGCGCTGCGAGTGATTGTCGGGTCATCGGCACCGTCTGGCAGGTTGCCCAGGATTTGCCCAACGGCGGTTTCGATATCGGCTTGGGCGCGGGCCATGTCCCATCCGGGCTCAAAGTCGACGCGCACGCTGGCGCCGCCCTCGCGGGAGGTGGAGAACGTGCTGTCCACACCCTCCACCGCAAGCACGGCAGGCTCGATGACGGCGACCACGCCAGTGTCGAGGTCGGTGGCGGCAGCGCCGGACCAGTTGACCGACACGCGGACGTTCTCCACCACCACATCCGGGAAAAACTGCGCGCGGATCTGCGTGATGGAGACCAGGCCGAGGGCGACCATCAGTACCAGCAGCAGGTTGGCGGCGGTGCGGTGGCGGACGAAATAGGCGAGGAAGCCGGTGCGCATCGGTTAACCCCCCATGCGGGATTCGAGGCGATCCACCATCTCTCGCGGCACCTCGGGTTGCTCAAGTGCTGTGAGCATGCGGGCTTTTGCGGGGGCGGGCATGCGCGTGTTGGCGTCAACGAAAGCGATCAGACGTGCGCGGCGTTCAGGGTCGAGGGTGATGGTTGCCGGGGCCTCTGGCTGGGCGGTGGCGAGTTGGTGACCGTCGCGAACGAGCGGCGAGATGCGGATACCGTCGCCCAGGGTTGGCACGCGGGCGGCGACGTATTGCACGCCGGGCTCAAGGCCCCGCGCGAGCACCCTGTCGCCTTGGCGGCGGAGCACTTCCACGGTGGTGGCCGCGAGGGTGTTGTCTTCGCCGACGATTAGAACTTCACCCCCGGCAGAAAGCGCGGCGGCGGGAAGGCTGGCAACGCGGCGGAGCGGGGGCTCTTCGACCTCGACAGACACGAAATCACCCACGCGCAAAACCGCGCCGGAGGCCGGATCCAGCCGGGCATAGAGCCTGCGGCCCGTCTCTCCGCTGGCCATGGCGGCGCCTTCTCGCTCAAGCACGGCGGAGGCGGTGAAAGGGACGTCGCCCAGATCGAGAGTGACCTTCGCGGATTGATCCCGCAGGCCGCCATTGGGTGACAAAAGGCGGGCGTATTGCGCAGTGCTGACGCGGAAGGATACCTCCAGTGCCGAGGGATCGATCAGAGTGGCGATTTGCTCGTTTTCGGTGACACGGCGGCCGAGGGAGAGGCCTGCGGCATCCACTATCGCATCAAACGGCGCGGTGATGACGGTGTCGGCGAGGGTGCGCTCGGCGTCAGTCAGGGCAAGATTGGCGCGGTCCACCGCGATCTCGGCGCGGGCGATGGCGCTCTCTAGGCTCAAGACAGTTTGCCGGCGCGAAATGACGGTTTGCTCGGCCTGGCTCGCGGCAATCTCAGCGGCCTCGACCGTGGCATCGGTGGCGGCACCGCGGCGGGCGATCTCTCGCGTGCGCTCCAGCGAGCGTTGGCGGATCTCAAACTGTGTGCGGGCGGTGCGCAGGTCCGCCTGGGCCAGATCGAGGGCGGAGGTGTTTTCGCGCAGCTGCGCCTCTGCATCGGCAAGGTCAGCGGCGGCACGGTCGCGGGCGGCTTCGGCATCTGCCGGATCAATGACCAACAAACGCTCCCCGACGCTGACCTGCCCGCCGGTGCGCAGACCCGGAGCGATCTCGATCACCGGGCCAGAGGCGGCGGCGCGCAACTCCAGCATTTGCGCGGCCTCGACTGTGCCAAAAGCGGAGATCACCGGGGTGGCGGTTTCGTATGAGACCGTTTCTACGACAACCGCAGGCAAGCGTGGGCCTGAGCCAAATTCGCCACGACCGTTCTCGTCATTGTCGTTGGGGCGGAACAATGCCGCCGCGACGATCAACAATCCGAAGGTTATCGCTGTGAGTGCTGCACCTCCCAGTGCCCGCCCAAACATTCGCATCACATGCTCCGCTCGCTCTCAGAATGCCTCGTTAGATAGGCCGTGATCGCTTACACGCAAAGCGGGGCGCGTTCCGTCGAAATTATTTTCGGCGTTTATGCTCTTCGAGGCGGGGCATGATCTCGACGAAATTGCAGGGCTGGTGGCGATAGTCGAGTTGCAGCGCAAGGATCTGATCCCACCCGTCTTTACAAGCAGATCGTGAGCCCGGGAGCGCAAAGAGATAGGTACCGTTGGCCACGCCCCCGCAGGCCCGCGATTGCACGGCGGAGGTGCCGATCTTTTGCACTGAAATCATCGTGAAGAGGGTGCCGAACGCGTCGATTTCTTTCTCATAGACATCGCGGTGCGCCTCTACCGTCACATCACGGCCCGTAAGGCCGGTGCCGCCAGTGGAGATGATGACATCGATCTCGGGGCTTTCACTCCACGCCCGCAGCTGATCTGCGATAGCGGTGCGGTCGTCGCGCAGCATGGTGCGGGCGGCGAGGGTGTGCCCTGCCGACTCCAACCTTTCGACAAGAAGGTTGCCAGAGAGGTCATCCTCCGGCCCGCGCGTGTCAGAGACCGACAGCACGGCAATGCGACAAGGGACAAACTCCCGGCTTTCATCAATGCCCATCAGCCCCTCCCATCCAGTTTGCGCTGCACGGCTTGCAGGTCTTCCCACGAAAAGCGCTTTTTGAGCGGGTCGCGCAAGAGAGCGGCGGGGTGGAAAGAGGGCATGGCCGGGATGCCCTCCACCTCGGCCCATTTCCCGCGCATCCGCGTGATGCCCTCTTTGGTCTGCAGGACCGTTTTCATCGAGGGGTTGCCGAGCAGCATGATCACCTTCGGCTGCGCGAGCTGAATGTGGCGCATCAGGAAGGGCCGCATCATCGCGATCTCATCCGCCGACGGGTCGCGGTTGCCGGGGGGGCGCCATGGGATGACGTTGGTGATGTAGGCGGCTTTGCTCGCGTCTTTGGCATGGCGGTCGAGGCCAATGGCGCCGAGCATCCGATCGAGAAGCTGGCCCGATTTACCGACGAAGGGCTTACCCTGACGGTCCTCCTCCGCGCCCGGGGCCTCTCCGATCACCATCAGAGGTGCTGCGGGGTTGCCGTCGCAAAAGACGAAATTGCGCGCGCCTTTCTTGAGCGCGCAGCCGTCGAACGCCTCCATAGTCGCACGCAGGCTGGTGAGGTCGGTGCAATGCGCGGCGAGGGCTGACGTGTCTTCGACAGGGGCGGTCTCGCGCAAAGGTTGGGCTTGGGGAGTGGGAGTGGCGGCAGGTTTTTCTGGCACTGGAGCGGGTGCCTCAAACCGGTTGACCGGGTCATCGAGGATCGCCTCATCGGCGCCGGCGTTGACCTGAAAGATCAGCGCTTCCGCCAAATCTCCGTGCCAGTCGGTCATTTCACATACCCCGGGCGAGCGCGCATCTGCTCAAGCCAGGCCAGGGTGGCGGTGTTCTCATCAGGGATAGGCGTGCGGATGGTGCGCATGAATTCGACCGACACGAGCGCGGTGATATCCGCCATGGTGAAGCGGCCACCGGCGATAAAGGCCGTGCGTTGGAGGACCGTTTCGAGCCAGGCGATGGCCTTGTGGACCTTGGGCAGGTTAACCTCAGCCCATTCCGGGCATTGCGGGCTCTCCATCACGGCCATCGCCGGGTTGGAGTGGCGCAGGACGAAGGCAATGGGCAGCATCAGCTCAAATTCGATCCGGCGAGACCACATCTCCATCTGCGCTTGCTCAAGAGCGGTTTCCCCGAGCAGGTTGGGCGTCGGGTGGAGCGCCTCAAGATAGCGGCAAATCGCAGTGGTTTCGGTCAGGATTTGACCGTCGTTTAGCTCTAGTGCTGGCACGCGGAATGTGCCGATCTTTTGCGTGTACTCCGCGCTGAACTGAGAGCCGTCCATGATGTTGATGTCGGTGGTGGGCAGGGTAATGCCCTTCTCCGCCAGAAACATTCGCACCCGGCGCGGGTTGGGCGCGCGGGGGCTGTCGTAGAGCATCTTGGGGGCGGGGTTTGCCATGGCGCGACGCTATCCTCCCCCCTTCCCCCCCGCAAGCATCGCGGGTATCGAACTGGCATGCCCTCGCTAGAGCCTTTTCAGCGCGCGATTGCGCCGGTGATTTCTCCGTTTTTCAGGGTGTATCCGTATCGCGGCGCAATGCCGATCACGCGGGCGGATGCGCGGGGGGCGGTCTCTGAGGCGGACCGGTTTTTCTACAACCGCACGCCTAAGGTCGCCAATTCAACGATCATGGAAAGCCTCGCCCGCGCCTCTGCGGCGCGGCAGGGCGTGGACGTGGGGGCGCATCCGAAGGGATTTTTTGCGCGGCCGTCGAAGGTGTCTTCGGCTGTCGCGCGAGCCATTCCGGAGGGCTATTTCAAGTTCGTCTTCACCCGCGATCCGACGACGCGGACGCTCTCTGCCTATCTCGATAAGATCGGGAAAGGCAGTCGCAAACATCTTTACGCCGCTTGGGCTAAGCGGGTTGGTAGTGTGGAGGATCCGAGCTTTGAGCAGTTCTTGGAGTATCTCGCGGATGGCGGTCTCTACGATGATCCGCATTGGGCACCGCAGACCGATTGCCTGCTGATCCCGCTGGAAAACTTCGACTTTGTCGGTCGGTTTGAGCGGCTGGGAGAGGACCTGCCCCATGTCCTTAACCGGGTCTTTGACGCAGAGAAGCCTGTGCATCGCGCAGGACCGTCAAGCAAGGGCAAAACGATTGTAGAGGCCCACATGACCCCACGCGCAACCACACTTTTGGGCCAGCTTTTTGCGCATGATTATGAGGCGATGGGATATCCGGCGCCGTAGGGGTGGCGATGTTAGTGATGAGTGGTTGCTTGTCCCTTTCGGAGCCTAACGTGCTAAAGTAAAACGGCAAGGATCAGAGCGCGGCGAGCAACACTCACGGTGGGACCTGAAGCACGGTTCGAAAAGCTCTGTTAAGAAATCTGTGGATAAGGCGGTATTAACGCTAAAAGGATTCTATTTTCAAAGAGTTAACTAAACTGTTGAATCTCTTGATAGATTCTTGAAACGGCACCTATGAACTGCTACACTTTCATCGTGTTAGCCCGCTGCTAATACGCTGGCCATGCGCGACACGGTGATATTCTGCCGGCCGTAGCACCACTTCGGTGGGAGCGCATTGTGGGGTTCCCGGCAGGCCCCACCGCATGGCCAAACTACCAGACCGTCCGCAGTACTGTCCCCCTTCGCATAAGTGATCTGGTTTGTTTTTTGGCCATTCGGTGAATCGTAAGAACGAGCGTTCGACTACGATTTACAGTGACTTTGATCGGAACCTTGTAGCGATATGGGGGAATCTCATGCGTCACGACGACTTGTGTCTCTTTCCGATCTGACAACCACAAACCTCTCTGCAGTATTATCGGAAGATAGGTTAATTCTTTAGTCGTGATGTGATCACCGTGCCTTCGAAGAATGTGTCGCGCACTTTCTGTTGTAAGAAAGACCGTATCACGCGAACAACCGAGATGTTTTCGCACCTCGAGCGGAAGGGTGCCCACTTCAATTTCTGAAACCTTGCCAGTTAAAACATTGGCGACACTCTCATTGGTGACTTTGATCAGTCTTTTGCCCTCTCAGCCCTCACACCAAACTAACTGGAGGGCATCATAAAAAAAAGCCCCGCCGGTGGGCGGGGCTTTTGCAGTTCGTGATTGGAAAATCAGTAGCGGTAGTGGTCCGGCTTGAACGGGCCTTCGGTAGAGACACCGATGTAGTCTGCCTGATCCTTGTCGAGCTCGGTGAGCTTCACGCCGATCTTAGCGAGGTGCAGGCGGGCAACCTTCTCGTCGAGGTGCTTGGGCAGGACGTAGACGTCGTTCTTGTACTCGTCGCCCTTCATCCAAAGCTCCATCTGCGCCAGCACCTGGTTGGTGAAAGACGCGGACATCACAAACGACGGGTGCCCGGTTGCGTTGCCGAGGTTCAGCAAGCGGCCCTCAGACAAGAGGATCATACGGCTGCCCGAGGGCATCTCGATCATGTCGACCTGATCTTTGATGTTGGTCCACTTGTGGTTCTTCAGCGCTGCGACCTGAATTTCGTTATCGAAGTGGCCGATGTTGCCGACGATCGCCATGTCCTTCATCTCGCGCATGTGCTCGATGCGAATGACGTCTTTGTTGCCGGTGGTGGTGATGAAGATATCCGCGTCTTTCAGCGTATCTTCCAGTGTGGTCACCTCAAAGCCGTCCATTGCGGCCTGCAGCGCGCAGATCGGGTCGATCTCGGTGACCTTCACGCGGGCACCTGCGCCGCGCAGCGAGGCTGCGGAGCCTTTGCCGACATCGCCGTAGCCACACACAACGGCAGTTTTGCCGGCCATCATCGTGTCAGTCGCGCGGCGGATGCCGTCAACAAGGCTCTCTTTACAGCCGTATTTGTTGTCGAACTTCGACTTGGTGACCGAATCGTTCACGTTGATCGCGGGGAAAGGCAGCATCCCGTCGCGCACAAGTTGGTAGAGGCGGTTCACGCCGGTGGTCGTCTCTTCCGACACACCTTTGATCTGGTCGCGCATCTTGGTGAACCAGCCCGGAGAAGCAGCCATGCGCTTCGCGATCTGGACTTTGATGACCTCTTCTTCTTCGGAAGTCGGCACCGGAATGATCTCTTCACCAGCCTCAGCACGGGCACCAAGGAGGATGTAGAGCGTCGCGTCGCCGCCATCGTCGAGGATCATGTTCGGCCCGTCGGCGAACATGAAGGACTTGTCAAGGTAATCCCAATGCTCCTCAAGTGTCTGACCTTTAATGGCAAACACCGGCACACCCGCATCCGCGATCGCGGCGGCAGCGTGATCTTGGGTCGAGAAGATGTTGCACGAGGCCCAGCGCACATCGGCGCCGAGGGCCACAAGCGTCTCGATCAGCACGCCGGTCTGGATGGTCATATGCAGCGAGCCGACGATGCGAGCACCTGCAAGCGGCTTGGACGCGCCATACTCTTCACGCAGCGCCATCAGGCCCGGCATTTCGGTTTCAGCAATATCCAGCTCTTTGCGGCCAAACTCGGCGAGGGCAATGTTTTTTACGATGTAGTCTGCAGCGGTCATATGTTTCGGCCTTTGATCTCAACTCGCCGGGCAGATAGCAGGGTGCACAGGCTGCGGCAATGACGCGGTCGCGCGCAGTGTGGGAATAGACATGCAAACGAGTAAGAGATGACCCAGCGCGCGTGGCAGCGGATGCTTTCGGGGCGGCGGTTGGACCTGCTCGATCCGTCTCCGCTGGATGTGGAGATTGAGGATATCGCCCATGGCCTCGCCTTTGTCGCGCGATGGAATGGGCAAACGACCGGGGATTTTGCGTATTCAGTTGCAGAGCATTCGTTGCTTGTCGTCGATCTGTTCGCCCGCATCGGGCCGAGCGCGCCGGCGAAATGGCATCTGGCGGCACTTTTGCACGATGCGCCGGAGTATGTGATCGGGGACATGATCTCTCCGGTAAAAGCCGCGGTGGGGCCGGATTACAAAGCACTGGATGATCGGCTCACGGCCGCAGTGCATCTGCGGTTTGGGTTGCCTGCGGTACTGCCCAAGACGGTGAAGGCGCGGATCAAGCGCGCGGATAAGATCTCTGCCTGGTTGGAGGCGACGCAGATCGCGGGCTTCACCGAGGCAGAGGCGAACCGGTTCTTTGGTGCGCCACGCAGCGACGATTTAAAGGCGATCACCCTTTCTCCGCGCCCGCCGATGGCCGTAAAGGCGGATTATATCGGGCGGTTTGAGGCCTTGAGCGCGGGGCTGTCACCGTGAGGCGAGACTTTGTTGTCGAGCTGTCAGCCGTGCTGGTTGGCCTTGCCGGGCAAGGGCGAAAAACCCAGCCGCATGTGCTGACGGCCCCGGGGCCGGACCTCCCGTCTCGTGCGTTTGACCCGGATGAGCACCGGACGCTGGAGCGGGCCATTCGGGATTGGGTGGAGGGGACGACGGGCCTGCGGCTTGGGTTTGTCGAGCAGCTTTACACCTTCGGAGACCGGGCACGGGATACGACGTTGAGCGCGGGTGCACCGCATAAAGTCTCCATCGGGTATCTGGCGGTGGTGCCGATGAGCGCTGAGCGCAAACCCGGCTCTGACTGGCTGCCCTGGGGGCAGTTCTTTCCGTGGGAGGACCGCCGCGATGGCCCTTCGCCGATCTTGACCGAGGCGATCCTACCCCGGCTTGAGGCGATGGAGCTGACAGCGACGCAGCGCGAGCGCGCGGCGCTGTCGTTTGGGCTGGCGGGGCATGCGTGGCGGGATGAGCTGGTGCTGGAGCGCTATGAGCTGATGTACAGCCTTGGCCTCGTGCCCGAATACTACATCGACCGGCAAAGGCCGATCCCGGAAGATTTGCCACCTTTGGGCCAGCATCTGGCCGCTGATCACCGGAGAGTGTTTGCGACCGGGATCGGGCGGCTGCGGGCGAAGCTGAAATATCGCCCCGTGCTGTTTGACCTGATGCCAGAGACCTTTACCCTGGGCGACCTGCAAGACGCGGCGGAGGCTGTGACCGGCCAGGCGCTACACAAGCAAAACTTCCGCCGGATGATCACCGGCTCCGGCTTGGTTGAGGCCACGGGGGCGGAGATTCGCCGCGCCGCCGGTCGTCCCGCTGCCGAGTACCGCTTTGCGCAAGAGGCGGAGTGGGATCATAAGGTTTCGACCGTGCGGTTTGGTGGGGCACGGCGCTAGGATTAGGGGCGCTGCCCCTCTGCCGCCTACGGCGCCATTCACCCCGAGGTATTTCACTCAAGATGAAGACGGATCAGAGGCGATCGCGGGAAGCGTAGTAGCTCATCCCCGCCACCAAGAGCGGCCACCGCAGGGCTTTGCCGCCGGGGAAGGGGAGCGTGCGGAGGCGGGCGATGGTTTCAAAGCTTTCGGCCTCTCCGAGCACGGTGTCAGCCATGAGTTTGCCCGCATGTGTCGCAAGCGTGACCCCTTGGCCGGAGTATCCGGCGGCGGAGAGCATTTTGGGCGAGAGGCGCGCGAAATGCGGCAGGCGGGTCATGGTGATGCCCAGCGTGCCGCCCCAGCCATAGGCCAGGGGCATGTCAGCGATTTGGGGAAAGATCTCTTGTAGCGGTTTGCGGACGAAGGCGCGGATGTCGTTTGGGAAGCGGTAGCCGTAGGTCTCTCCGCCACCGAAAAGCAGTCGGCCATCCTCGGAGAGGCGAAAGTAATTCACCACGAACTTGTCGTCGGCGACCGCGATGTTGTTGGCGATGAGGTCGCGGCCATCGTTCGGCAAGGGCTCTGTCGCGACGATGAAGTTGTTGATCGGCATCACGCGGGTGGAAACCTCGGGCACGAGGCCGTCGTGATAGCCGTTGGTGGCCAAGAGGATGTGCTCTGCCGTGACCGTGCCGTGCTTGGTGAAGACGCGGCCAGTGTCGCGGTCAATTTTGATGACTTGGCTGTTCTCGAAGATTTGCGCACCTGCGTGCTCCGCCGCAGCGCCGAGCCCGAGGACGTATTTCAGCGGGTTGAGGTGGGCCGCGTCGCTGTCGAGCACACCGGCGACATAAGCAGGGGAATTGACCTCTTGACCCGCGGCGTCACGGTCAAGAAAGCGCATGTGGGGGTAGTCGTAGCGCTCGGCCATGAACGCGGCATAGTGGCGGTACTCCTCGGTGTCTTTGGCGCGACGGGTGAGATAGGCGATGCCGGGGGTGAGCGCGCAGTCGATTTGCAGCCGTTTGATCAGCGACTTTACGAGGCTTTTGGCCTCTGCCCCCAGCGCCCAGAGCGCGCGGGCGTGATCTTTGCCCACGAGCCTTTCCAACTCAGGCTGATCGACGCGCTGGCCGGTTGCAACTTGGCCACCGTTGCGGCCAGAGGCACCCCAACCGACGCGGTGGGCCTCTAGAACCGTCACCGAGAGGCCGGCTTCGGCCAAGTGCAATGCGGCGGAGAGGCCGGTGTAGCCTGCGCCAATGACGCAAACGTCGGCGCGTTCGGCGCTGGTGAGGGCCGGGCGGATCGGCCCGATTTGCGTGGTCGCGGCGTAGTAGCTTGGCGGGTATTGGCCCGGCTGGTCGTTGGCAAAAAGCAGCTTCATGCCGCGAAAGCGCCCGCCTCCTGCGCGTCTTTCAGGCCTTCATCAAGGGACGCCCAGGCGAGCTCGATCAGCTGGTCAATCTCAGGTTTCGTGATCACCAACGGTGGCGACAGGATCATCTTGTCACCGACATGGCGCATCACCAGCCCGTTGGCGAAGCACCGCTCGCGGGTCATCAGGCCCACGGCGCCGCCATTGGCAAAGGGCGCGCGGGCGGCTTTGTCGGGGGTGAGTTCGAGCGCGCCCATCAGTCCGACCATGCGCGCCTCTCCGACCATCGGATGCTCGCCCAGCTCGGCCCAGCGCGCTTGAAGGTAGGGGGCGGTTTCGGTGCGGACGCGGTCGATAATGCCCTCGTTCTGCAAAAGGCGGATGTTTTCGAGCGCGACAGCGGCGGCAACGGGATGCGCAGCGTAGGTGTAGCCGTGGTAAAACTCGCCGCCATCCTCGATGACCTGCGCCACCTCTTCGCGGACAATCGAGCCACCGATGGGCTGATAGCCCGAGGACATCCCCTTCGCGATGGTCATAATGTCGGGTTTCAGGCCGTAATGATCGGTGCCAAACCACTGGCCGAGGCGACCAAACCCGCAGATCACCTCGTCGGCAATCAACAGGATCTCGCGCTCAGCGCAGATACGGGAAATCTCGGGCCAGTAGGTCTCTGGCGGGATGATCACGCCGCCTGCGCCTTGCACCGGCTCAGCGATGAAGGCGGCGACGTTGTCTTCGCCGATCCGGTCTATCGCCTCTTCAAGCTGGCGGGCGCGGGCGAGGCCGAACTCTTCGGGAGAGAGATCGCCCCCTTCAGCCCACCAATGCGGCTGGTCGATGTGGTGGATGCCGGGGATGGGCAAGCCACCCTGGCTGTGCATCGCGGCCATGCCACCAAGGCTCGCCGCGCCCACGGTGGAGCCGTGATAGGCGTTTTTGCGGGCGATGATGGTGGTTTTGCCGGGCTTGCCGCGCGCCGCCCAGTAATGGCGCACAAGGCGGATGTTGGTGTCATTCGCCTCTGACCCGCCCGAGGCGTACATCACGCGGGTCATGCCCTCGGGCGAAACTTCGGCGATCTTTTGACTGAGGGCCACAGCGGGCGGATGAGTGGTCATGAAGAAGGTGTTGTAGAAGGGCAGCGCCTGCATTTGCGCGGCGGCGGCCTCTGCCAGCTCAGTGCGGCCATAGCCGATGTTCACGTTCCAAAGGCCCGCCATCCCGTCGAGAATGCGATTGCCGTTACTGTCCGTCAGCCACACCCCCTCGGCGCGCGTGATCACCCGTGCACCACGCGCGCGGATCTCTTTAGTGTCCATGAACGGGTGCAGATGATGCGCACCATCGAGGGCCTGAAGCTCAGCGGTTTCTGCATTGGCAAGGGCGAGGGGCATGGGGCCTCCGAGACTGGTTTGCGCAGAGTTTGAGCGAGGTCGCGGTGAGGTGCAATCGGGGTTTTTGAAAGCAATAAGGGGCTCTGCCCCTCTGTCGCCTGCGGCGCCATTCACCCCGAGGTATTTCTATCAAGATGAAGAAGGTGAGTCGGGGCTGGGTCAAGGGCGGGCGCAGCCCGGCAGCGCATGCTGCGCACCCTTGAGGCAGGCGCGACTCACATCCCCAAACTGAGTGAGGCGACTTGAGGGAGCAGGGTCTCCCTCAAGCGCCTCTCAACAGGTTTCGGACCCGCGCGCAGCGCGGGCTGGGCCCAAGCCGAAGGCGCGGGAGGGCTCTATGCGTTTAGCCGTCAAACGCTGCCCGCAAGTCTTTGCCTCCTGAGAGGATGAGCGAGTGATCAGAGCCGACGACGAAAAGGCTGGCTCCGGCGTCAGTCCAGCGCGCGGTGTCTTCGCCGGGGGCGCAGTAAAGGCCGGTGGCGCAGGTCTCTACGCTTAGGCAGCGATCGGTCATTGCGCTGACCTCTTCGTCGAAGAAGCCGCTGAGGCCATGGGAGACGGCGAGGTCGGCGCGCCCAACGAACAGCGCGTCAATGCCGGGGGTCGCGGCGATGGCTTGCACGTTTTCGACACCCTTTGGGTCTTCGATCTGGGCAATAATCGTCACTTCGTGCTGGGTCTCCTCCAGATGCTCGGCAAAGGGGCGTAGGCCATAGGCTGCAGCGCGAGATGTCCCGGCAAAGCCGCGCACGCCCGGGCCGCCGCCTTTGGCGTACTTGCAAAGCTGGGCGACTTCGGCGGCCTGCTCTGGAGTTTCGACATGGGGGATCATCAGGCCCGCGGCGCCCGCATCGAGCGTGTTGAGCGCCCAGGATGGATCGGGAATGCGCACGATGGCGGGGATGTTGAGCGCGCGGGAGGTGATCAGGCAGCTATCAAGCGTTGTGCGATCAAAGGGCGCGTGCTCGGCGTCAAGCACCAGAAAATCGAACCCCGCGAGCGCCATAACCTCCACCGCGATGGGGTGGGGGGTTTTGTGAAAGGCGCCGAGCAGCCGCTCTCGGGCGACCACGCGCTGTTTGAATTTGGCGTTGGGCGTCATCCCAGCGCCTCCAGCCGTGCGGATTGGCGGGCGAGGATGCGGTCCACTTCGGCGATGGCTGTGGCGGAGAGTTTGGGGCCGGGTTTGCGCAAGGTTGGGTGGGCGATCACGCCCCGGCTCGCCAGGACATGTTTGCGGATCGCGAGGCCCAGCCCCGGCTGCGTTTCAAAGCGGATGAGCGGCAGGTAGGCGTCATGCAGGTCGAGTGCGCGGGTCATGTCTCCGGCGGTCACCGCTTTCACGACATCGGCCATCATCTCGGGGAAGGCGAAGCCGGTCATCGCGCCATCGGCGCCGCGCTCCACCTCTTCGGGCAGAAACAGCCCGCCGTTGCCGCAGAGGATGCTGATCCGCCGTGCGCCCGCGTCAGAGGCGGCGCGCAGGCCAGAGATTTTCTCCAGCCCCGGCCAATCCTCGTGTTTGAGCATCACACAGGTGGGGCACTCTTCGACGATGCGCAGGATCACCGAGGTCGCGATTTGCACGCCGGTGACGAGCGGAAAGTCTTGCAGCACCCAGGGCGTTTGCCCGAGCGTTTCGGAGACGTTGCGATAGTAGCCCACGATCTGGTCGTCGGTCTTGAGCGATCCGGGCGGGGCGACCATCACACCGGCGGCACCCGCATCCATCGCCTCACCCGCGAGCGCCTGCATCGCGGCGAAACCGGGGGCGGAGACACCCACGACAATCGGCACAGAGGCGCGGGAGACGACGCGCTTGATCACAGCAACGGATTCTTCGGCGGAGAGTTTGGGCGCTTCGCCCATCATGCCGAGGATTGTCAGGCCGGTAGCGCCTTTCTCTTCGTAGAAATCGACCATCCGGTCGACACTGTCCCAGTCAAGCGCGCCGTCGGGCAGAAACGGTGTGCAGGCAATCGTAAAGACGCCTTTGGCGGTTTCATCAAGCATGGTTCAAATCCCCTGTTTGATCCGAGAAATGGCAAGGCCGGCGGCGGCTTGGCAAGGCTCTACCACGGGCAATCCGGTCTCGGTTTGCAGCATCTCGCGGTAGCGGGCCATGCCGGCGCAGCCCATCACAAGCACATCCGCCCCGTCTTGGTCGCGCAGCGTGCGGCCCACCTCGGCCATACGGGCGGCGGTGCGGTCGGGATTGCTGAGCTCTTCGACGCGCAGGCCCAGCGGGCGATCTCCGGCGAGGCGTTCGGTCAGGCCCAGGCCGCGCAGGGTGCGGATGTGGCGCTGCACGGAGTTTGGCAAAATCGCGATGATGCCGTAGCGGTGGCCGAGGGTGAGGGCGGTGAGCACGCCGCTTTCCATGATGCCGAGGACGGGTTTTGCAGTTGTCTCGCGCGCCGAAAACAGCCCCGGATCAGAGAAACAGGCGATGACGAAGGCGGAGGCGCTCTCCTCCAACTCTGCGATCCGGGCGCAGAGCGGCAGGATCACGCTATCCGCGTTTCGCTGGCTTTCGATGCCGCGCGGACCGGCACTGAGCGTGTGGCACGCAATCTCAACCCCCGTCCCGCGCAACGGGTCCATCGCGGCGTCGATGCCTGCGGTTACAGTTTCGTTGGAATTGGGGTTGATGACGTGCAGCGTCACGCGCCGGGCCTTGTCGCGGATTGAATTTCTACCTGATAGCCCTCGGGGTCATCGAAGACGAAGGCGCGAATGCCAATCTCGTCGTTGATGAACAGCTCCGAGAGGTTGGGCACGCCTTTCTCACCGCAATAGGCATACCACGCATCCACATCGGGCACCCGCACGCAAAGCTGCACGCATTTCTCTTCCTGCCAGGAGTTCATGCCCTTGGTCTGATCGACGAGGCCCACATGCGCGCCGCCGCCGATGTGCATGATCTTGGCCCAGCCTTGGTCGATGGCCAGGGTGAAGCCCATGACATCCTCGTAAAACGCCTGCGCGGCGTGGATGTCGTCGTAGTAGAGAAACGTGATGGTGAGGGTCGCACCCTCGGGTCGCTTGGTCATGCTGTCCTCATGGATTCGAGCTCTGGCGCTTGGCGGCCGGTAGGCGAAAGGCCAACACGGTCGCGTTTTTGCCAGCGGCCCTTGATCAGGGTGAAGGTGCCGTTCTCCACAATCGTGTGCCCGCGCAGGATCACCCGCTCAGGCCAGCCGGTAACGGTGGTGCCCTCGGCGGGGTTATAACCAACGGCATCGTGCAGATCGTCGGCCTGGTAGGTGTAGGTTTTGGCAGGGTCCCAGATGGTGATGTCGGCATCCATGCCGGGGGCGATGCGGCCTTTTCGGTCTAGACCGTGGAGCTTTGCAGGGGTTGTGGCGGTCAGATCAACGAACTTAGCAACACCCATCCGACCCTTTGAAACCATAGCGTCAAACATCAACGTATTGCGCAGACCGAGGCCGGGCTGACCATTGGCGATTGCGGTAAAGGGCGGCTCAGCGCCGTTAGCGAGCTTGCCGGTTTCGTCAAAGCGGAAAGGTGCGTGATCGGAGGAGACGAGGCTAAGCGTGCCATCTGCAAGGCCCGCCCACAGCGCCTCTTGATCCGCGGGGGTGCGCTGAGGGGGGGAGCACATCCACTTCGCACCCTCCATTCCGGGTTGGTCGAGCACTTCGGCGGTCTGAAAGAGGTAATGGGTGCAGGTTTCTGCCACCACCGGCACCCCGCGCGATTTGGCGGTGCGCACGGCCTCGACCCCTTCTGCGGTCGAGACATGGAAAATCATGAGCGGCTGATCGAGGAACTCCGCAAACCGGCACATCCGCTCAATCGCTTCGATCTCGGCGAGACGCGGGTGGGAGAGGGCATGGTGTTTGGGGCGGGTGAGGCCCGCGTCTGTCAGCGCCGCCTTCATAAACCCGATCATGCCGTCATTTTCTGCGTGCACACAGACCAACGCGCCGGCTTTGCGCGCGGTCGCCATCGCCTCGAGGATTGCGCGGTCTGAGAGGCCGATGTTGTAGGTTGTGAAGAGTTTGAGCGTGCGATGCCCGTCGGAGATGAGCGCAGCGAGGTCGTCATGCAGGGCCTCCGCCTCCGGATCGGCGACGATCATGTGGAAGGCATGGTCAATTGCGGCACCCCGCTCGGCGCGGGCAAAATAATCGGCCATAGCATCCCGTAAGCGTTGGCCCGGAAGCTGTGGCATATGGGAGATAAGCGTGGTCGTGCCGCCGAGCGCTGCCGAGCGTGTCGCGGTTTCCCACGTATCGGCGTTCATCAGGCCCATGCCGGACATTTGCTCAACATGGCAATGCGGATCGACGCCGCCAGGGCATACGAGCTTACCCTCCGCCGGGATGATGTGCGATCCGGTCAGCCCGTCACCGATGGCAGAGATGACCTCGCCGGTGATCGCCACATCGGCCGTCAAAACACCTTCCGCCGTGACAACGGTACCGCCTTGGATGATCGTGTCTGCCATGCGCCCTCCTGTCGTCCGCGACCATGGCGCGGGTGCGGGAGTGCTGCAAGCGGAGAAGGGGCGCTGCCCCTCGGACGCTGCGCGCCCTCACCCCGGAATATTTGAAAACCGACGAAGACGTGAGTCGGGCCTGGGTCAAGGGCGGGCGAATGCCCGGCGGCGGAGCCGCGAACCCTTGAGGCAGGCGCGACTCACATCCCCAGACTGGAAGAGGCGACTTGAGGGAGCAGCGTCTCCTTCAAGCGCCTCTTAACGACTTCTTCCGCCGCGCAGTGGCGCCCGGCCCAACGGGAGGCGATGTGCGCAAGCGCATCAACGACGGGCGGGAGGGCCCCCATTCACGCGCAACACCGGTGCGGCGGCGATCAGCTCTCGGGTGTACGGGTGGTTTGGGTCGGTGAAGACGGTTTCCGTCTCGCCTTGCTCCACCACCTCACCGTCTCTCATCACCAGGACGCGGTCGGCGATGGAGCGCACGACCGTGAGGTCGTGGCTGATGAACAGGGTGGAGAGGGCGAACCGGCCGGTAAGGTCGGCGAGCAGGTCTAGGATTTGGGCGCGAATTGAGACGTCGAGCGCGCTGACCGCCTCATCAAGCAGCAGCACCTCGGGGCGGACCATCAGCGCGCGGGCGATGGCGATGCGCTGGCGTTGGCCGCCGGAGAATTGGTGGATGTATTTGGAGGCGTCATCGGGGGAGAGGCCAACATCCGTGAGCGCTTGGGCCACGCGGTCTGCTTTTTCCGCAGTGCTCGGGGGGGTGTCGAGCAGGTGGAACGGCTCAGTGATCAGACGGGCGACGGTGTGGCGAGGGTTGAACGAGCCGTAGGGGTCTTGAAACACCACGCCGATGCGGCGGCGGTCTGCGCGGGACATGGTTTGCGCGATTGGGGTGTTGCGGAGGGTGAGGCTGCCGCTATCCACCGGCTCCAGCCCCAGCAGCGCGCGTGCGAGGGTGGATTTGCCAGAGCCGCTTTCACCGACGAGGCCCAGAACTTCGCCTTCGCGCAGGGTGAAGCTTACGCCCTTCACCGCCTCGATCCGGCCCGGTTTGGCGAAAAGGGTTTTGCGGGGGAGGGTGTAGCTGCGGCGCACATCGGCGGCGTGCAGCACCGAGGCCTCTCCGACCACACGGTGGCGCTCGGGTTGGTGGGTGGAAGCGGCAAAGAGGCGTTGCGTGTAGGGGTGGGTTTGGCTCTGGAAGACGTCAGCCGTGGGGCCGGCCTCTACCACGCGGCCCTTCTCCATGATCGCGACATTTGCGGCGAGGCCGGAGACGACCGCAAGGTCGTGGGTGATCAGGAGGAGGCTCATGCCCTCCTCAGCTACCAACTCTTGCAAGAGTGCGAGGATGCGCGCTTGGGTGGTGACGTCGAGCGCGGTTGTAGGCTCATCAGCGATCAGGAGGGCGGGCTTCAAAGCGACGGCCATCGCGATCATCACGCGCTGGCGTTGCCCGCCGGAGAGTTGGTGGGGGAACGTGTCGAGTGAAAACCGGCCGAGGCCGACGCGATCTAGCACCTCTTTCGCGCGGGTCTGCGCCTCAAAGGCGGAGGCACGACTGTGCAGCGAGACCGTCTCCGCCACCTGATCCCCAATCGACCGAAGCGGGTTGAGCGCGGTCATCGGCTCTTGGAAGATCATCGAGAGGCGCGCGCCGCGCAGGGCCCGGCGGCGGCGCTCGGGCAGGGCAAGAAGGTTTTCGCCCTCAAAGCGGATGGCGCCGCTGGTTTGAGCACCATTGGGCAACAGACCCATCGTCGCGAGTGCGGTCATCGACTTGCCGGAGCCAGACTCGCCAATGAGGCCGAAAACCTCTCCGGGCGCGACGGTGAAAGAGACGTCTTGCAGGATCGGGGCCGCGCCGATGCGCAGGTTGAGCCCTTCGATACAAATGCTCATCGGCGCACCGTTTTCGGGTCGAGCCAGTCGCGCAGGCCGTCTCCGAGGAGGTTGAGGCCGAGCACGCTGAGGATGATCGCGAAACCGGGGAAGAGGGCGAGATGCGGCGCGAAGCTGACCATGGTTTGCGCCTCTGCAAGCATCCGGCCCCAGCTGGGTGTGGGGGGTTGCGCGCCGATGCCGACGTAAGAGAGCGCAGCCTCGACCAGAATGCCGACAGAGAACTGGATGGTGCCCTGCACGATCAGCAGGTTCATCAGGTTCGGCAGGATGTGCTCAAAGCTGATGCGTGCCGCCCCTTTTCCGGCAGCGCGGGCGGCGAGGATGAACTCGCGTTGCCAGAGGCTGAGGGCGGCCCCGCGCGTCAGGCGCGCAAAGACCGGGATGTTGAAAACACCGATCGCGATGATGGCGTTCATAACGCTGGGGCCCGCCAGGGCGGCGAGCATGATGGCGATCAGAAGCGAGGGAAAGGCGAAGACGAGGTCGTTGGAGCGCATGATGACCTCGTCGAGCAATCCACCCTGCCGCGCCGCCGCCCACAACCCCAAGGGCACGCCAAGACCCATGCCAATGCCCACCGCCGCCAGCGCCACGGCCAGCGAGGTGCGTGCACCGACCATGATCATCGAGAGGATATCGCGGCCAAAATGGTCTGTGCCGAAGAGGAACTCCCCGCCCGGCGCTTTCAGCCGGTTGGCGATGTTGAGCGCTTCGGCGTCGTGGGGCGTCCAGACGAAGCCAACGAGGGCCACGAGGACCGTCGCGAGCGTTAACGTTCCGCCCAGCCACAGCGAGAGCCTCATTTGCGCAGCCTCGGGTCAACGAGGGCGTAGGCGATGTCGATGAGGAAGGTTACGACGATGACGGCGAAGACAAGGAGCATCACTGTCGATTGCACCACAATCAAATCGCGTTGGGTGATGCCTTGGAACACGAGCCGACCCAGGCCGGGCAGGAAAAACACGTTCTCGATGATGATCGCCCCGGCCAGCAGGAACGAGAACTGCAGGCCGATGATCGTGAGCACAGGGATAAGCGCGTTGCGCAGCGCGTGCCGCCAAAGGACCCCCCAGGGCGCGAGGCCCTTGGCGCGGGCGGTGCGGATGTAATCTTCGTCCAGCGTCTCTAGCAGGGCGGAGCGCATAACGCGGGCGAGGATGCTGGCTTGGGGGAGTGCGAGGGCGAAGGCAGGTAGGGTGAGGGACCAGATAGCAGCGAGCGGCTCCTCCCACCCCGGAAAGCCGCCCGCGCCGAACCAGCCCAGTGTGACCGCAAAAACAAACACCAAGATCATCGCGAACCAGAAGTTTGGCACTGCAATGCCGAGTTGCGTGACGCCCATAATCCCCCAATCCGTCGGCCCGCCTCGGCCAATCGCAGCAGCGATGCCCACCGGGAAGGCGATCACGGTGGAGAGGATGAGGGCATAGATGGTGAGGGGTAGCGAAATCCAAATCCGGTCGAGGATCAGCTCTGACACCGGCACGCGGTAGGTGTAGCTGACGCCGAAATCGCCCTGCAAAAGGCCCAGCACCCAATCGCCGTAGCGCACCAGAACTGGGCGATCGAGGCCCATCTGGGCGCGTAACGCCGCCAGTGTGTCTTCGCGTGCGTTGATCCCGAGCATCAGGGCCGCAGGGTCTCCGGGCACCACCTCCATCACCACGAAGATGATCACCGACGCCACCCACAGCGTGAGCGCCAGCGACACAGCCCGAAGAGTGAGATACCGCAGCATATCCGCACGGTTTCTCACCCGGCGGCGTTTCGCAAGCGCGAAGGTCGCGCGCCTCCCTTTTCAAAGCGGTTCCATCGCGCTACCCCTCGCCTCGCTGAGATGGAGCGCGCAATGCACCCGACCCTCAAACCAAGGCCCGGTATTCTGGACCTCAAGACCTATGTGCAAGGCGAGAGCCAGATCCGCGGCGCAAACCGGATCGTGAAGCTCTCTGCCAATGAAAACCCGCTGGGGCCGAGCCCCAAGGCAACGGCGGCGTTCCGCCATGCGGCGGACCATCTGCACATTTATCCTGAGGGCGCGCATGAGGCGCTGCGCGAGGCAATCGGTGGCGTCTATGGGATGGACCCGGCGCAGATCATTTGCGGCGCGGGCTCGGATGAGATCTTCACCTTCCTCTGCACAGCCTATGCCGGGCCGGGAGATGAGGTGATCCACACTCGGCACGGATTTTCGATGTACAAGATAGCGGCACGGGTGAGCGGGGCTACGCCGGTCGAGGTGGATGAGACGGAGCGTACCGCGGATGTCGATGCGATCCTTGCCGCATGTACTGAGAAGACGAAGCTCGTCTTCGTCGCCAACCCCAACAACCCCACCGGCACGATGTTGCCCGATGCCGAAGTGGCGCGACTTGCGGATGGGCTGCCCGAGCAGGCTTTGCTCGTACTGGACGGTGCCTATGCCGAGTACGTGCGCGGCTATGATGCCGGTCTCGCGATGATTGAGGCGCGGGAAAATGTGATGATGACCCGCACGTTCTCCAAGATCCACGGGCTGGGCGGGCTGCGCATCGGCTACGGCTTTGGCCCCGCGCATGTGATCGATGTGCTCAACCGGGTGCGCGGGCCGTTTAACGTGTCTGCAGCCGGGCTTGCGACCGCCGAGGCCGCGATCCGTGATGTGGACTACACCGAGCACTGCGCGCTGCAAAACGAGGTCTGGCGTGACTGGATGATCAAGGCGCTGCGCGAGTTGGGCATCACGGTCGATGACAGCTACGCAAACTTCGTGCTGCCGCGGTTTGGCACCGAAGAGGCGGCGGAGGCCGCAGACGCAAAGCTGCGCAAACGCGGCCTGCTTGTGCGGCGGATGGGCGGATACCAGTTGCCGGATGCCCTTCGCATCACTGTTGGCGATGAAGCCGCCTGCCGCGCGGTGATAGAGGCATTGTCGTGAGTGTCTTGTACAAGCGCGTGGCGCTCATTGGGCTGGGGCTGATCGCGGGGTCGATCTCGCTCGCGGCGCGTCGCGGTGCACTTGCAGAGACGATCGTGGGCACCTCCCGCACCGAAGCCACCCGTGCAAAAGCACTGGAAATCGGCCTTGTTGATGAGGTGGTTGAGAGTGCTGTGGACGCAGTGAAAGACGCCGATCTGGTGATTCTCTGTGTACCCGTTGGCGCGATGGACGCAGTCGCCCGCGAGATTGCGTCGCATCTCAAACCCGGCGCAACAGTCTCTGACGTGGGGTCGGTGAAGGCGTCCGTGCTGGCCGCCGTTGGGCCGCATCTGCCAGATACCGTGCACTTTATCCCAGCGCATCCGCTCGCGGGTACTGAGCATTCAGGCCCGGAGTCAGGCTTCGCGACCCTCTATGACAACCGCTTTACGCTGGTCACACCCTTGCATGGCACACCGCGCGCAGAGATTGACCGGTTGATGGCTTTCTGGCGCGGCCTCGGCGCGAATGTCGAAGAGATGGATGCAGAACACCACGACCTTGTGCTCGCCGTCACCTCCCACGCGCCGCATCTGATCGCTTACACGATGGTGGGTGTCGCGGATGATCTGCGACGGGTGACAAACTCTGAAGTCATCAAGTACTCCGCCGCCGGGTTTCGGGATTTCACCCGGATCGCCGCCTCCGACCCGACGATGTGGCGCGATGTGTTTTTGAACAACCGCGAGGCGACGCTGGAGATTTTGGGGCGGTTTACCGAAGAGCTTTTCGCATTGCAGCGGGCTGTGCGGACGGGCGATGGCGACTTGCTCTATGATTACTTCACCCGCACGCGCGGCATCCGTCGCGGGATCATCGAGGCGGGGCAGGACACGGACGCGCCGAACTTCGGGCGAGCGCTTCCGGCACCGAAGCAGCAGTAGTTCGCGGAGACAGAGGGCCATCGCCGGACCGACCCAGCGGTCTGGCGCATCGGTGGTGTCGCGCACCATTTGAGCCTTATGCGGAAACTTAGAGATAAACTGCGCTGAAAAACTGTTGCTGCGCCAAATCCCGGTCCGGCGCTTGCCCTCTGCGTTTCACGAAAGTGGCGACACTCACCGCTCTGTCAATTTCAACTCGATCCTGCGGTTGCGGGCGAAAGCTTCAGGAGTGGTGGCTGTATCGATGGGTTGGAATTCGCCAAACCCGGTGGCGGCCAATCGATCCGGCGGCATGCCGCGCTCGGCAATCAGGAACTCCACGACTGACAGCGCGCGGGCCTGCGAAAGCTCCCAGTTTGAAGCGAAGCGCGAGGCCTCACCGACCGGAATGATGTCCGTGTGCCCATCAACCCGCAAAATCCAGGCGATCTCACTTGGGATGCTCTCTGCGACCTCCAACAGGACATCCGCCACGCGGGCCAGCTCATCGCGACCGCTACCCGACAGATTGGCGGAGCCAGACGCGAACAGGACCTCAGAGGCAAAGACAAACCGGTCGCCCACCACCTGCACGCCCTGGCGCTCCCCCAAAAGCTCGCGCATCCGGCCAAAAAACTCGGAGCGGTAGTTGCGCAGATCCTGCGCCTCGGCCAGCAGCTCTTCGGCACGGCGACGCTCTTCAGCAGCGACCTGGGCGAGGGCGGTGTTGAGGCGGTTGCCCAGCGCCTCCAGCTGAATCTGGTTCTCTGCATCACGCTCTTCGGCCTGTTCCAGCAAGCCCTGAAGCTCTGACAACTGCCGGTTTAACGCGGCGGATTGTTGGTTGAGGAGCGCGATGCGGCGCCGCGCCTCTGTGGTTTGGGCGCGTTGTTGGGTGAGGTTTTGGTTGGCGAGCGCAAGGAGGGCGCGCTGGCGCTCAATCTCTGACAGATCGTCAGCGCGGGCGGTCTCGATCGTGCGGCGGGCGGCTTCGGCGGCGGCGAGGAGGGTCAGAGTTTCTTCGGCCTCGGCGCGTTGTTCTTCGAGGGCGAGGGTCATGGCAGTGAGTTCGGCGTCAGCATCCGCTAGCCGACGGCGGAGCGCCTCTGCAGCGGCGCGGCCGGTAAGGTCTTCGTCGGCTTCTGGGTCAGCCTCTGCGAGCAGCTGGCGGAGCGCTTCGGCGGCACCCTCTTCAGCGAGACGCGCGGCTTCGGTGTCAGAGAGTGTCGCTTCCGTCTCGGCCAAGCGGGCCTGAAGCGCCTCAATCGCCGCGAGGCGCTCCAGGCGCGCGACCTCTGCGGCATCCAACTCTTCGGACAGCTCGACGGCAGAGGCGAGGGCTGCCTCAAGCTCTCCTTCGCGCGTCGCAAGGTCAGCGGCGAGCAGTGACAGGCGCTGGGTCAGGCTTTGCTCGCGTACTTCAGAGGCGGTCAGATCCGCCGCGAGCTCTGTAATCGTGGCCTCGCGGCCTGCCAGATCGGATTGCAGATCAGCGATCAAGGTCTCAAGCGCCTCGCGCTGGGCCGCCGCCAAGCGCGCCTCTTCCGCCTGCTGGTCTATCTCATCGCGGGCGGAGGCGAGGGCGAGGCGCAGGGCTTCGCTCGCGGAGATTTCCTCGGAGAGGTCCGTCTCCAGCCGGGCGACCTCAGCCTCTGTGGCGCGCAGGCTTTCCGCACGCTCCGCACTTTCGCTGCGGGAGGCGGCGAGGGCGCGGCCAAGGTCATCGTTGCGGGCCAAGAGGCTGGCGACCTGGGTCTCAAAACTCGCGATCTGGGCCATGGCATCGGCGTTGTCCGCGCGCAGGCCAGCGATCAGCGCAGTTTGGGCCGCGATGAAGTCATTCGCAGAGCCAAGATCGGTGGTGGCGATCCCAAGATCACGCTCCAAGCCGTCGGCGCGTTGCTGCTCCAGCCCCAGCGCCTCTGCCAGTGTGGAGAGCTCAAACGACAGCTCGTCAATTTCAGTCTGTTGGCCGGTGATCGTTTCTTGCAAGACGTACTGCAGGAACAAAAACACCGTCAGAACAAACATCAGCACCAGCAAAAGCGCTGTCATCGCATCGACGAAACCGGGCCAGATGTTGGCCTCGAACCGCGCGCCTGAGCGTCGGGCCAGTGCCATTTAGCCTCTCCGCGTCAGGGCGTCAGTGAGCGCGCCGATCTCTGTGCGCAGGTCAGAGACGGCATCCTGGCGCCCGGCGGACATCTCTTCGAGGATGCGCAGGAGTTGCGTGTCCATGTTGCGCAAACGGGTGCGGGCCTCTTCGTCAAAGCTGTGGGCGGCATGCTCGCGTTGCTCGATGAGGTCTGCCAGCCGCTCTTGCGCGATTGCGAGCCGATCGAGTGAGCCGGCGGAGTTTGCCCCCATCTGTTGCGCGATGACCGAGACCGCCTCGATTAACGTGTCGAGCTTTTGATCCATCTGGGCCCGCGAATTCTCATAGGTGTCGATGCTAGCTTGCAGCGTGGCCATCTGGGCAGAGGTTTGTTCAAGGATTTCCTCGGCGTAGCCCGTAGCAGCATCCGACCCTTCGGCGCCCACACGAATACGGGTAATGGACGAAAGCCAATTCTCCAGCTCCATGTAAAAGCGGTTTTGGCCATGGCCGGCGAAGAGCTCCAGAATGCCGACGATCAAACTGCCCGCGAGGCCCAGAAGCGACGAGGCAAAGGCCGTACCCATGCCGCCAAGCTGTGCTTCGATCCCGCTGAGGAGGCGTTGGAACACGTTGCCTGTGACCTCTCCGCCTTGCTCGGGCGTGAGGGAGCGGATGGTGTCAACCACAGCTGGAACGGAGGTGGCGAGACCGTAGAACGTTCCCAAAAGGCCCAAGAAAATCAATAGGTTGATGATGTAGCGGGTGATATCCCGTGCTTCATCAAGGCGGGTCGCGACGGACTCCAAGATCCCCCGCGCTGAGGCGGATGGGATGCCAGAGCGGGCGCGTTTGTCTTTCAGTTGCGCCGCCAGCGAGGTCAGCAGACGGGGCGATTGCACGAACTCATGGCCAGGGCGGTTAAGGGCAAATCCCTCAATCCACGACACGGCTGAGACAAGCTGCAAGACCTGCCAGAAACAGGCCAACACACCGACGACAAAGACCGCGCAGATGAAGCCGTTGAGATAAAGGTTTGCGGCGAAGATCGGCGCGACTTCGCGGTAGATGAAATAGACCCCAACGGCGACCAGAACGAGGATCAGGACCATCAAGATGATCTGTCGGATCGGCTGCGAGAAGCTCGGGTCCTGCTCGTGGTCGAGGATCATGTGATGTGTGCCTGTTTGCCCTTGGCGAGAACCCTAATCGCGCGGCGTGCGCATTCCAACGGTTAATCGGAGGTTTCGCGCACCCGCGCGTCGAGCCACTCCAGATCGGGGTCATGCAGGGCCAGGCCGCGTAGGGCTTCGACCGTGTTGTGGAGGTATTCCGCGTTTGGGCCCATCGGCCCCTCGGCTCGGCGAATGACGGCAGCTTGCTCTTCGAGAGTCATGCCAGCGGCGTATTGCATGTGGGTGCGATCCACGACGTAGGTCACGGCGGTGGCGGTGCCGCCATCCTCTATCACGAGCGGCACCCAGACCTCTTGATAGGCAGCCGTCACAAGCTCGCGGGCGCGGAGATAGGCGAGCGTCTCTGCGGTATCCGCCTCGGCCACTTGGTACGCGACCCCCTCACAGGTCGCTGCGTCTGCGGCATCCAGGGCGAGCACCAGACCAGGTGCCTCTGGCGTGCCGCGATACTCGACCGAATGCATGCAAAAGCTGCGGTGGTAGCCGCTCAAGGTTGCTTTTTGGCGGTGTTCATAGGTGAAGCCGGGCTTCCAGATCAGCGATCCATAGCCAAACACCCAGAGCGGTTGCATCGCAGTCTCCCTCGCATCCCTACGGCAAGCGGCATATATCGGCGCAGCGCGAAACACGAGGTGGCAATGACATTCAGAGCCTTACTGCTGGTGACCCTGCTGCTGGCTGGCGGATGGTCGGCCTATTGGTGGGTCGGTGCCAACCGGAAAGAGGCAGAGATCACCGGCTGGTTTGAGGATCGGCGCGCGGAGGGTTGGGTGGCTGAAGTGGATACGCTGAGCGTCTCGGGCTATCCCAACCGGTTCGATACGGTGTTTCGCGGGATCGATCTGGCAGACCCTGTGGCTGGGTGGTCGTGGCAGGCGGCGCGGTTCAACATTCTTTCGCTCAGCTACCAGCCCAACCATCTGATCCTGACCTTTCCGGGGGTGCAGACGGTCGAGACGCCTGAGGGCGGGGTTACTCTGGAGGGGGGGGTTCTGCGCGCGTCGGTGGAGGCGACGCTGCAAGGTGTGATCACCCAGCTGATCGCGGAAGGTAGTGCGTTGGCGGTCAACTCTGACATCGGCGGCGCCAGTGTTGAGCGCGTCAGTCTTGCTGCACGAGACGAAGACGGCGGCGCGCAGCGGTTTGGCCTCAACTTGGTCAATGCACGGCTCGATGCGGGCGCGCGGATGATGCTCGACCCGGCTGATCTGTTTCCGGAGACGGTTGAGCGGGTGCTTTTCGATGCGACCGTCCGCTTTGACGAGCCGCTGGTGTTGCCGCTGGTCACAGACATTCCTGCAGTGAACGAGATCATGCTGACCTCCGCCAATATGGTGTGGGGGGAGGCTGAGTTTCGCGCGCAGGGTGCTGTCACCCGCGGCGCAGATGATCGCGCGGATGGGGAGATCGAGATCCGCCTGCGCGATTGGCGGCGGATGTTGCGGGCGTTAAAGGCGTCTGGAAGGTTCTCTGGCGAAGTGGTGGCAGGGTTGGAGCTTGGGCTAGGGTTTTTGGCGCAGCTCTCTGGCGGTGACAGCGGGTTGGAAGTGACATTGGTGTTCGAGGACGGTGTCACGCGGATTGGCCCTTTTGAGCTTGGGCCCGCGCCTGTGATGGCGCTGCCCGGCTGACATCTGACAGCGCCGCACTTATCTGCATCCCATGAGCAATATCGAATTCGACCCCCGCGATCCGCGCCTCTCTTACGTCGATGCGCGTGCGCTATGGGCCTTGGTGGGGGTCTTCGCGGCGATTGAGTTGGCGCTGACGGTGGCTGATTGGGGGATTGCGCCGAACTTACGCGGCACGGCCTTTATCTACGGCGCGTTCTGGTCTGCGCTTTTGGACGAGACCTTGCCGGTCTATGCGCTTCAACCTTACACGATGTTCGTGACGCATGCGTTTTTGCACGGCAGCCTGATCCATCTGGGGCTGAACGGTGCGATTTTGCTGGCGATTGGGCGAATTATTGTGGTCGGCTCCAGCCAGTCGCGGGCGGTGTTGATTTTCCTGTTGTCCGCGATTGGGGGTGCAGCGGTTTACAACGCGTTTGCCGGGCCTGAGCTTGCGCCGATGGTCGGCGCGTCGGGGGGTGTGTTTGGCTACTTCGCGGTGTGGAAGCGCTGGGAGTTGCAGGGGTATCGCGCGGCCGGTGTCTCTGCCGATCCGGTTTGGAAGTTTCTGATCGGGTTTTTGGTGATCAACGTGGCGCTCACGTTTGTGATGCCCAACATCGCCTGGGCGGCGCATTTGGGCGGGTTTATCACCGGGTGGCTCTTGGCGCCTGCGTTGCGCCGCGCGCCGCGCCCGCTTATGTGAGCGGGATGAGCGAAGAGACAAAATTCCCCGGTTGGCATGGCACCACGATTGTGGCCGTGCGCAAAGGCGGGCAGGTGACTGTGGCCGGAGATGGCCAGGTCTCCCTCGGGCAAACGGTGATCAAGGGCTCCGCCCGCAAGGTACGGCGGTTGAAGCCCGGCGGGCATGACGTGATTGCGGGGTTTGCCGGATCGACCGCCGACGCATTTACCCTGCTGGAGCGGTTGGAGGCTAAATTGGAGGCCACGCCCGGCCAACTCGCCCGCGCCGCGATTGATCTGGCGAAGGATTGGCGGACTGATAAATACCTCCGCAACCTTGAGGCCATGCTGATCGTCACCGACGGGCGGGATCTGTTCATCATTACCGGTGCCGGTGACGTGCTGGAGCCTGAGCATGATGTCGCCGCCGTGGGCTCTGGCGGCAACTTCGCCCTCGCGGCGGCGCGCGCTTTGGCTGACAGCGACCTCTCTGCCGAAGAGATCGCCCGCCGTGCGCTGACGATCGCTGCGGAGATTTGCGTCTACACCAATGGCAACATGGTGGTGGAGACGCTGTCGGATTAGCCTTTCAGCTTTGCTTCCATATAGCTGCGCAGGACCGCGTTCATGCGGGTTTGGTAGCCTTTTCCCTGTGCTTTGAAGAACTCCAGCACGTCATGGTCGACGCGGAGAGATATGGCTCTTTTCGCCAGTGGCGCTGACGGCTCCGCCCTTGACCAGTCTACCTCAAACTCTGCTGGGCCTTCATAGTCACCTTCGCTCTTTAAGCGCTCCCAGTCAGTTTGGCTTCTCATCTGGCGCGCCTCGCTCAGCGACATACGCGTGATATTTTTCTCGCTCATCTTTCCTCGCTCTCCGCGCGGTAATGATACGTATCGTGTCATCGCGCAGGGTGAAGACCACGGCAATCTCTTTGCCGCTCAGATAACCAACTGCAATTTCTCGGCTCTCGGCGCCTGATCTAGCCGGAAGTCTAAGAAACGGTTGAGTGAAGATCTCAATGGCATCTACAAAATCGATGCCGTGCTTTTTGAGTGTTTCGTGACGTTTGACGTCATCCCATTCGAACATTGTGTTTTCCTCAATGCCTTTGAATTGAAGACTTCCATGGCATCCTCCTCCCTTGAGCCTGTTGATGCGGACATCTTACGTATCCATACTTTTTGTATATACAATTAAGCGTTGCTTAACAAGGCCAAAAAACATAAATCACTCGACGACAGGAGACCGCCGCATGACCGACCTCACCCCTCGTGAAATTGTATCGGAGCTCGACCGCTTCATCATCGGCCAAGCCAAGGCCAAGCGGGCGGTGGCGGTGGCGTTGCGCAACCGGTGGAGGCGGCAGCGGCTCTCGGCAGAGATGGCTGAAGAGGTTTATCCGAAGAATATCCTGATGATCGGGCCCACCGGCGTGGGCAAGACCGAGATATCTCGGCGGTTGGCGAAGCTCGCGCGGGCCCCTTTCCTGAAGGTCGAGGCCACGAAATTCACGGAAGTGGGCTATGTCGGGCGTGATGTGGAGCAGATTATCCGCGATCTTGTGGATGCGGCCATCGTCATGGTCCGCGAGCATAAGCGCGACGATGTTAAGACCAACGCCCTCACCGCCGCCGAAGAGCGGGTGATCGAGGCACTTGCGGGGCAAGGCGCTCGTGAGCAAACGCGTGACATGTTTCGCAAAAAACTCCGCGACGGGCTGCTGGATGACACAGTCATCGAGTTGGAGGTTGCCGACACGACCAATCCGATGGCCGGCATGATGCCCGATCTGCCGGGGATGCAGGGCAATGCTGGGATGATGAACCTCTCAGACATTTTCGGCAAAGCCTTCTCCGGCCGTACGGTGCGCAAAAAAATGAGTGTGGCTGAAAGCTATGAGGTTCTGCTCGCCGAAGAGGCGGACAAGCTGGTGGATCAGGAGAGTGTGACGCGAGAGGCTGTGGCCGCCGTTGAGCAATCCGGGATCGTGTTTCTCGATGAGATCGACAAGGTCGCGACCTCTGACAAACGCGGCGGCGAGGTGAGCCGCGAAGGAGTGCAGCGGGATTTGCTGCCTCTGATTGAGGGGACGACCGTTTCGACCAAGCATGGCGCGGTGAAGACAGACCATATTCTGTTTATCGCGTCGGGTGCGTTCCATGTCGCCAAGCCGTCTGATCTGTTGCCGGAGTTGCAGGGGCGGTTGCCTATTAGGGTGGAATTGGAAGCGCTGACAGAGGGCGATTTTGTGCGCATTCTTTCAGAGACCGACAACGCGCTCACCCGCCAGTACACAGCGCTCATGGGCACCGAAGAGGTGGAGGTGACGTTTACCGAAGACGGCATCGCGGCATTGGCGCGGATCGCGGCAGAGGTGAACGGCTCGGTCGAGAACATCGGCGCGCGGCGGCTTTATACGGTGATGGAGAAGGTGTTTGAGGAGCTTGGCTTCTCCGCACCCGACCAGTCGGGCACCTCGGTGACGATCAACGCGGAGTATGTGGAGAGCCGGTTGGGCGATCTGGCGAAGGCGGTGGATGTGAGCCGGTATGTGCTTTGAGGTCCCGGAGTAAGCGCGGAACAAGCTGGGCCAGCGCCGGACCGAAACCGCGGTCTGTCGCTGGCCATCTTATTCCGTGTTAGTACAGAACCGTCGTGTATCGCTTGACCATATCCTCATCGCTTTCGAGCGGATCACTGCGGTTGCTGTGGTCGTTCATCAATTGTGACATCGGCGCGATTGGGCGCTCGGTGGCCCAGCTGTCTGGATCCCAAAGACCAGAGCGCAACGCGGATTTGGCGCAGTGGATGAACGCGCAGTCGATCGAGATCTTGAGGACCGTCAGCGCAGGCTTTCCTTTTACGGCGAAGCGGGCGTTCAGATCCGGATCGTGCAAAATCTCGGCGCGGCCGCGGATGCGGAGCGTCTCGCGTATGGTCGGGATCAGGAAAATCAGCCCGACGCGAGGATTGCTGAGGATATTTGAGAGCGCATCCAGCCGGTTGTTGCCGGGACGGTCTGGCAAAAGCAGCGTGCGATCATCCTCGACAACCACAAACCCCGGCGCATCGCCGCGCGGGGTCAGGTCAATCCCGCCAGCGCCCACGGTCGACATCACCAGATAGGGGGCGGCGGCGATGAAATCGCGGCAATGATGGTCGAGCGCTGTCAGCTCTTTGGTGACAGAGCGGGCGAGTTTCTCTCCGTAAAGCGCTCTAAGCGCTTCTTCGCTCTCGATCTTCACGCGCCGGAGGCCACGCCGACCTGCGCGGGGCGCAGCAGGCGGTCTGAGATCATAAACCCTTCGGTCATCACCTGAATGACGGTGCCCGGCTCAGCCCCTGGCAAGGGTGCCTCGAACATCGCCTGGTGGAGTTTTGGGTCGAATTTCTCGCCATTCTCGGGCGCGATGCGGGTGATCTTGTGCTTTTCAAAAGCGTTGAGCAGCTCTTTTTTTGTTAGCTCAATCCCCTCGATCAGCGGGGCGAGTTCCTCGGGGCGCTCTTCAGGGAGCGCGGCGAGGGCGCGGTCGAGGTTGTCGTAGACGCCCAGCAGATCGCGGGCCAGTTTGGTGCCGCCGTAGGTTTCTGCATCGCGGCGATCCCGCTCGGCACGTTTGCGGGTGTTTTCAAGGTCAGCGAAAGAGCGCAGGAGGCGGTCTTGCAGGGCATCGCGCTCGGCGATCAGGCCGTCGAGGTTGAGCTCGCCCTCAGCCTCTTCTTCGGTCTCGATTTCAATCTCATCTTCCTCAACATCGATCTCGAGGGCGGGATCATCATCGAGGGGAAAATCGTCTTTTTCTCTTTGCATTGTCTGCCCCTTATTCCCTCACCCAGCCGCGCCGCGATCAGAGACGATGCGGCCCACAAGCTGGGCGGTATAATCCACAATCGGAACGATCCGCCCGTAATTGAGCCGCGTGGGACCAATCACGCCGATCGCACCGATAATCTTGCGTTCGCCGTTCATATAAGGGCTCACGACGAGAGAGGAACCCGAAAGTGAAAAGAGCTTGTTCTCGGAGCCGATAAAAACCCGCACGCCGTCGCCCTCTTCAGTGAGGTCGAGAAGTTGTGCGAGGTCCTCTTTGCGCTCAAGGTCGTCAAAGAGGCTACGGATGCGCTCAAGATCGGCGGCCTCCGCGTCATCAAGGAGTTGCGCGGCCCCGCGCACCATGAGCCGGTCGCGGCCTGCGCCCTGATCGCCCCAGACGGCGACGCCTGCTTCGACGAGACGAGCGGCGATGGCGTCAATCTCTTGCTGGCGATTGGTGATTTCGTGGCGGACGAGTCGATTGGCCTCGGAGAGGGTGCGGCCCTCAAGGACGGCGTTCAGGAAATTCGCCGCCTCGCGCATGGCAGAGGGGGTGAGGCCAGGGGGCGGGGTGAAGAGACGGTTTTCGACCTGGCCATCCGCGGTGACGAGCACCACGAGCACGCGGTCTGCAGCGAGGCTGACGAACTCGATGTGCTTGATCGGCGCTTCCATCGACGGGCTGAGAATGAGCGAGGCGCCGCGGGTCATCATGGAGAGCACGGAGCCTGCGCGATCAAGCACGGCGGAGACGTCAGGCTGCGGCTCTGACATCGATTTCTCGATCTCGCTGCGGTCGAGGCCGTCGATCGTGCGGCTCTCCATAATCCCGTCGACAAACAGACGCAGACCGATCTCTGTGGGGATGCGCCCTGCGGAGATGTGGGGCGCTTCTAGCAGACCCAGAAACTCGAGGTCTTGCATCACGTTTCGGATGGTTGCTGCGGACACGCCCTCCGGGATTTGGCGAGAGAGGGTGCGGGAGCCCACTGGCTCTCCGGTCTCGAGATACGACTCGACCAACGTGCGAAAGACCGCGCGGGCGCGGTCTGACATATCGGGCGTGGTCGGGTCGGTTGGTAGCATGGTCTGCAGCGTATCAAATGGACCGTCGATATCTAGGAAAGCTTGGGTTTTCGGTCAATTCCAAGTGCAGTGGTGGACGGATCGCAGCCTGCAAGATACATCGCGGGCAACCAAGCAGGAGATTTTCATGCGCCCCTCAGGCCGCACGGCAGACGCACTTCGCCCACTCTCAATTGAACCCGGATTCACCAAACACGCGGAAGGCTCATGCCTGATCAAATGCGGGGATACGCATGTGCTGTGCACCGCGAGCGTCGAGGAGAACGTCCCTCCGTTTTTGCGCAAAACCGGGCTGGGCTGGGTGACAGCGGAGTATGGGATGTTGCCGCGCGCGACCAACACGCGGATGCGGCGCGAAGCTGCGGCGGGAAAGCAGTCTGGCCGGACGACGGAAATTTCGCGGTTGATTGGGCGCTCGTTGCGCGCGGGGATAGATCGCGTGGCGCTGGGTGAGCGGCAGATTACGGTGGATTGCGATGTGTTGCAGGCCGACGGCGGCACCCGCTGCGCCTCTATCACCGGAGGCTGGGTTGCGCTGCGGTTGGCGGTGAACAAGCTCTTGAAGGCGGGTGTTATCTCTACCGATCCGATCACAGGGCATGTCGCAGCGGTCTCTTGCGGAATTTACGGGGGCACGCCGGTGTTGGACCTCGATTATGCCGAGGACAGCGAAGCGGGAACAGATGCGAACTTTGTGATGACCGGAACCGGTGGTTTGATTGAGGTTCAAGGCACGGCGGAGGGCGCTCCGTTTTCGCGGGAAGAGCTGACAGCCTTGCTGGATTTGGCGGAGAAGGGTGTCGCGGAGTTGGTTGCGGCACAGGTGGGTGCCACGCAATGATCCGCCGGTTTGAGGGAGAAGCCTTGGTGCTCGCCTCTCACAACGCGGGCAAGCTGCGAGAGATCTCGGCGCTTTTGGCACCCTTTGCGGTGAGTGTGACCTCTGCTGCGGATCATGGGCTCCCTGAGCCGGAGGAAACCGAGGACAGTTTCGAGGGCAATGCGCGGCTGAAGGCGCATTTTGCGTCGAAGGCTACTGGGCTGCCTGCCCTCTCTGACGATTCTGGCATCGCTGTGGATGCGCTGGAGGGTGCGCCCGGTGTGTATACGGCGGATTGGGCAGAGACGCCGAACGGGCGGGATTTTATGCTCGCGATGCGAAAGACATGGGACTTGCTTGAGGCGCGTGGAGCGGTAGAGCCTCGGACGGCGCAATTCGTGTGCACGCTATGCCTCGCTTGGCCCGATGGACATGACGAGGTTTTTCGTGGGGAAGCGCCGGGGCGGTTGGTTTGGCCGCCGCGCGGTGAAAATGGGTTTGGGTACGATCCGATGTTTTTGAGAGATGGGCAAACCCAGACCTTTGGAGAAATGCCCTACGCGGAGAAAGAGCCGCTCTCGCATCGATCTGTCGCGTTCAAAGCATTGGTTGAGGCCTGCTTTGGCTGAGACGCCCGCCTTCGGGGTCTATGTGCATTGGCCGTTTTGCTCGGCCAAGTGCCCTTATTGTGACTTCAACTCTCATGTGCGCAGTGGCGTCGATCAAGAAGCCTGGGCGGACGCCTTTGCGCGGGACATCGCGTATCAGGCCGAGCGCACCGGGCCGCAGACGGTAAAATCAGTATTTTTTGGCGGGGGCACGCCGAGCTTGATGGAACCGCGCACAGTTGAAGCTGTCTTGCGGGCGATTGACCTGCATTGGGGGTTGCCAGGCGAGGTCGAGATTTCATTGGAAGCTAATCCGACGTCTGTTGAGGCGGGAAAGTTTGCAGGGTTTCGGGCGGCTGGGGTCAATCGGGTGTCTCTCGGGGTTCAGGCGCTCAATGATCGTGATTTGCGGCGGCTTGGGCGTCAGCATTCAGCGCAGGAGGCGCGGGAGGCGTTTGACGTAGCGCGCCGCGCGTTTGAGCGGGTGAGTTTCGATCTGATTTACGCGCGGCCGGGGCAGAGCGCTGATGACTGGGCGACCGAGCTTGAGCAGGCGATTGCTTTGGCGGTGGACCACCTGTCACTCTATCAGCTGACGATAGAGCCTGGGACACGGTTTTGGGACGTTCGTGCAAACGGGGGACTTAAGGGTCTGCCGGATGAGAACCTTGGCGCGGAACTCTATGAAATCACGCAGGAAATTTGTGATCAGAACGGAATGCCTTCTTACGAAGTCTCCAACCATTCACGGCCTGGGGCGGAGAGCCAGCACAACCTGATTTACTGGCGATACGGGTTTTATGCTGGGGTCGGGCCAGGAGCGCATGGGCGTTTGCCGGTTGATGATACCCGAGTTGCGACGGAGACAGCGATGGAGCCAACAGAATGGCTCTCAACAGTTGAGCGTCAGGGGCACGGTATTGTCCGGGAAGAGAATCTTGACCGCGCGGAGCAGTCAGTAGAGGCGTTGATGATGGGGATGCGGTTGCGGGAAGGAGTGCCGTTGACCCGACTGTCTGAGCCACCATCGGTGAAGGCATTGGATGCTTTACAAAGCGAAGGTTTGCTTTGGCGCGCAGGTGAGCGGATCGGTGCGACGCCCCGCGGGAAGGCAGTTTTGAATTCTTTACTCTACGAGCTTGTGGGTTAGGTCGCTTTTGAGCGTCGCAGGGTGTAACCTGATAAAATGACTCGAGCACTATGGATGATGGGGGGCTTCATCGCCCTCGGACTAGGGCTGTTGGGGGTGGTTTTACCGCTACTGCCGACGGTCCCGCTTGTCTTGCTGGCCGCGTTTTGTTTTGCGCGGTCGTCGGAGCGTATGCATCAGTGGTTGGTGGAGCATCCGCGCTTTGGGCCGGGGATCCGCAATTGGCAGGAACACGGGGCGATCTCTGTGCGGGGGAAGCGGATGGCGGCGATTTCGATCGGGCTTGTGTTTACCCTGTCGGTGTTGCTGTCAGTGCCCGCGCATATTTTGCTCGTTCAGGCGGTTGCGCTTGGTGGATCGCTTTTGTTTGTGCTCACGCGGCCGAGCGGGCCAGCGAGCCCTTAGCGAGAGAGCAGCTGGCAGAGACCGTCGAGCTCTTCGAGGGTTTTGTAGCTGAGCCGGAGTTCGCCGTGACCTTTAGGATTGTGCGCGACAGAGACTTTCAACCCGAGTTGGGCTGAGAGATCTGCCTCCAACGCGCGAGTATCGGCATCTTTTGCGGCGGAACCTCTACGCTCGGACTTCGCGGCGTCACCGTGTGATTTTGCGTTGAGGGCGCGGACGGCGGCCTCTGTCTCTCGCACGGACAGGCCGTCTGCGACGACTTTTTTGGCAAGGGCAACCGGATCTGTGGCTGTGAGCAGCGCGCGCGCATGGCCTGCGGTGAGCGCACCGGTCATGACGAAATCGCGGATCTCTTCGGGGGATTGGAGAAGACGCAGGGTATTGGCGATATGAGGGCGGCTTTTGCCAATGACGGTTGCGAGCTGATCTTGGGTATAGCTGAATTGATCCATTAAGGCTTGAAGGCCTTCCGCCTCTTCAACCGCTGTTAGATCAGCTCGCTGAACGTTTTCGATGAGCGCGATTTCGAGGGTTGTCGCGTCATCGAGGTCTTTCACGATCACCGGAAGGGTGTGGAGGCCAGCGCGCTGCGCTGCGCGCCAGCGACGCTCCCCAGCAACGATTTGAAATTCGCCTGCGGAAGATGTGCGCGCTCTGACGAGGAGGGGCTGCAGAACCCCTTTTTCTGTGAGCGATTGCGCTAGTTCAGCCAGCTTTGACTCGTCAAACCGGCGCCGGGGCTGGTCTGGGTTGGCGTATATTTGTTCAATTGGAACGGTTTTGATTCCGTTCTCAGTGGATTGAGCGTTCTGCGGTACCGGTTGAGGTGTTGCATCACTTAGGAGCGATGAGAGCCCTCGCCCCAATCCTTTGGTCGGTTTTTGAGCCATCAGGCAGGCTCCTCGTATTTGGTGTTGCGTGCCAGAAGCTCTGCAGCCAGGGCTTGGTAGGCCAAGCTCCCCGCGCTTTGGTGATCGTAGAGGAGGGCGGGCATTGCGTGAGAGGGCGCTTCTGACAGGCGGACATTCCTGGGAATTTCCGTCTGAAAAACCTGTTGGCCGAGATGCTCTCGCACATCTTCGGAGACTTGCCGAGCAAGGTTGTTTCGACGATCCACCATTGTGAGGACGATGCCCTCAAGCGTGAGCGAGGGGTTCAAAGCGGCGCGAACCTCTTGATATGTCGTCATAAGTTGGGAAAGGCCCTCAAGGGCGAAGAACTCCGTTTGCAGCGGAACCAGCAATCTGTCGGCGGCGGCGAGAGCGTTTAATGTGAGTAGATTGAGGGACGGTGGGCAGTCGATGAGGATGTAGTCAAACGACTTTGACACTGGGGCTAAAGCCGTGCGCAGGCGGGTGAGGCGATCGGTATCTTTTGAGAGATCAATGTCGGCAGATGAGAGGTCGCTACTTCCCGGAATGAGTTTTAGGCCAGGCACCAGCGTTTCAACAATTGCATCTGTGGCTTTGGCTTTGTCGAAAAGAATATTGGCAACCGTTTGCTCCCTTTGCTCTGACGTCAGACCAAAACCTGTGGAGGCGTTTCCTTGTGGATCCATGTCGATCAGCAACACCGAGCATCCGGCTGCGGCGAGGGCAGTACCTAGGTTAATTGTTGTCGTGGTTTTACCGACGCCACCCTTTTGATTGGCAATGGCGATGGTCTGAGTATCAGACACGGGCGATCTCCGAGATGCGCAGAATAACACCCTCAGCGCTCGATGCGCTTGGATGTATCGTATGGTCAAATGTCCAACAGCTGCGGGCGCTGTGCAAGTCCTCGCTGACGCGGGCGCCTTTGGGAAACAGACAAACTGATCGCGAATGGCCGTGCAGGGTGGCGAACTCAAGGAGTTGATCGAGAGGAGCCAATGCGCGGGCAGAGATGACATCAGCGTTTTGGGGTGTTGCAGCTTCGATTCGTTGATCGAGGACAGTCACATTGAGTGCGAGCTGCCGGGTTGCCTCTTTCAGGAAGGCGGCTTTGCGGGTGTCTGCCTCAATCAACGTCACTTGGGTGTCATTGTGTTTTAGTAATATTGCGATGATGAGGCCGGGAAAACCCCCGCCACTGCCGAGGTCGCACCAGGTTTTTGGTGGATCGACCACGGTTGTGAGGCATGCACTGTCTACAAAGTGTCGTTGCCATAGATCGTGCTCTGTCGACTTTGAGATCAGATTGATCCTCTTGTTCCATTTGACGAGCAAAGTGGCAAAGCGCTTGAGATCTACCAAAACCTCATCGGAAGTGCTGAACCGGGTTTGAAAGGCCTCTGGCGTCACGCGATGGCTTTCTGTTGGCCTTTTTTCAGCGTTCCGAGAATTAGAATGAGTGCTGCGGGGGTCATCCCTTCGATTCTACCGGCCTGTGCGAGGGAGTTGGGACGGACTTTTTGGAGTTTTGTCTTCAACTCCTTCGACAGGCCCGAGAGCTGCTCGTAGTCAAAATCGATAGGGATTTCATGCTCCTCTTCTGAGCGTAATCGTTCAACATCTCGATTTTGTCGTTCCAAGTAATGAGCGTAATGCGCGTCTTTCTCGATTTGCTCAGCGATTTTTTGGGGAACTGTTTCGAGTTCATCCCACTGCTGTTTTAGGGAGTCGAAAGAGACGTCAGGGAGCGCAAGAAGCTCTAAGCCGTTTCGACGTCGACCGTCTTGGTTGACTTGAAAGCCACGGTCACCGGCTTCCTTCGGCGTAACAGAGATGCTCATAAGCGCGTCGCGTCCTTTTTCGAGAGCTTCGCGTTTCACGTGAAACACGCGAGCCCGCTCTTCGCTAATGCAACCCCACGCGATCCCCTTCGGCGTCAGGCGCTGATCCGCATTGTCAGCTCGAAGGGCTAGCCGGAATTCCGCCCGGGACGTGAACATCCGATACGGCTCGGTCACACCTCGTGTTATAAGATCGTCGATTAAGACACCAATATACGCGTCTGCTCTATCGAGAGTTACCGGTTCTTTGCCCAGAACGTGTGAGGCAGCGTTCAGGCCAGCCATCAGCCCCTGGGCTGCTGCTTCCTCGTATCCGGTTGTTCCATTAATCTGACCCGCCAAAAAGAGGCCACCAACCTGCGAAAGGCTGAGATCACGAGACAACGCACGCGGGTCAACATAATCATATTCGATCGCATAGCCGGGCTGCAAAATCTCAGCGCGTTCGAGACCCTTAATTGTATTGACATAGTTTTTCTGCACATCCAACGGCAGCGACGTTGAGATGCCATTTGGATAAATCACATCGTCGCTTAAACTCTCTGGCTCGAGAAAGATTTGATGCGATTCTTTCTCCGCAAACCTCATCACTTTATCTTCAATGGACGGACAATACCTCGGGCCAACCCCATCAATGTGCCCACCGTACATTGCGGATTTTCCGATGTTTTCTGCAATTATTTCATGGGTTTTGTTATTCGTGAATGTGACTCCGCATGGCACTTGCGCTGCGGTGGCTTCTATAGAGAGAAACGAAAATAACTCTGGAGTTTCGTCGCCAGGCTGTTGTTTGATCCGCGCCCAATCAATCGTTTTTCCGTCCAACCGTGGGGGCGTGCCCGTTTTCAAGCGTCCAATTTCCAGCCCGAGGTCATAAATCCGAGCAGCCAACCTTTTCGAGGCGCTATCACCAATCCGTCCGCCTTCACGCCGTTGGTCGCCAAAGTGAAGAACCCCGTTCAGAAACGTACCTGTCGTGAGAATTACCGCCTCACCACTCAGAGACGCGCCGTCAGAAAGTCGTACACCACGGATACAATCGCCCTCGAGTATTAGATCGACCACCTCTCCTTCGACGACTGATAAGTGAGTAGTTCCAGAAATCGCCGCTTGCATTTCTGCTTTATAAATCTTGCGATCTGCTTGCGCCCTTGGCCCCTGCACCGCCGGCCCTTTGCGCCGATTTAACAGCCGGAATTGGATACCCGCCTTGTCAGCAACCAATCCCATCAAACCGCCCAAAGCATCGATCTCTCGGACAAGATGTCCTTTACCCAAACCGCCAATTGCTGGGTTGCAGGACATTTCTCCGATCTTGTCAGTGCGATGTGTAATGAGGGTTGTTTTGACACCTTTCCGAGCTGATGTCGCTGCCGCCTCGCACCCAGCGTGGCCGCCACCTATTACAATCACATGGGGCTGCTGTTTCACGTGAAACATCCTCTCTCACTTAGGGCCCCGATTACTGAGTTCAGGACGAAAGGTCCACCAAGCCGATCTACAAACCCCTACTTTCCTAAACAAAACTTCGAAAACACATCGTCTAACACATCTTCCACATCCACCGAGCCGATAAGCTCTTTTAATACTGTCATCACACGCCTCAGCATCTCAGAAGCTTCTTCTGGTTGCGCGTTCAGCTTCATCATCTCAATCGATGTCTCGATAATAGAACTTGCTTCTTTCAATTTTTTCAAATGCCGCTCATGACCCCACCCCGTTGATAGGGCTGCTCGATGCTTTAGCTCGTCACCAACTCGCGCTAGAACGTCCTCGACACCTTGCCCGGTTAAACCGCTTACACCATGACCTGTCAGGTCAGCCTTTCCAGACACGACAATATCGCCCGAGCGCAACTCTAAAAACGGAGACTCTCGCTCATCTAGCTTGAGATAAATCCGTAGGTCCGCTTTCTCCGCCCGTTCTTGTGCGCGAGAAACGCCAATTGCTTCGATGGTATCATTCGTCTCTCGCAATCCAGCGGTATCCAAAAATCGTACCATCAGACCGGATAAATCGACTGCCACCTCCAAGACGTCTCGGGTCGTGCCAGCAACTTCAGACGTAATCGCAACCTCTCGATCGGCGATTGCATTCAGAAGCGTCGATTTTCCCACATTCGGAGCCCCAACGATTGCAACTTCAAAACCTTCCCGAAGTGCCCGAGCCGATGATGAGCCCGCAACTTCCGCATCAATCTCTCGCCCTACTGTCTCGATCAATCGCAAAACCTCTGCATCGACCTCTTCAGGCACATCATCGTCTGAGAAATCAATTACAGCCATCAAAAGCGCTGAAGCTTGAATGAGATCCTTTCGCCACCCATCCACCTTTGACGCAAGAGAACCGCCAAAAATCTCTACGGCTTGACGCCGCTGCAACTCCGTTTGCGCATCTATAAGATCAGCCAACCCCTCCACTTGGCTTAAATTTAGTTTCCCATTTTCCAATGCGCGGCGGGTAAACTCTCCGGGCTCAGCCACCCGCACGCCCTCCACCAAACAACAAACATCCAAAACCCTACGCACCACTGCGCGCGACCCATGCACGTGAAACTCTACAACATCTTCTCCAGTGAAACTTGCGGGCTCTGCGAACCAAAGCACCAGCGCATCGTCGATAACGTCGTTTTGCCATTGCAGCGTCCGACGATGCGCAAAACGAGGTTTCAAATTTCGCGCATTCAGGTTTCCAGCAACCTCGACAGCCTTAGACCCCGAGACACGAATAACGGAGACACCCGCTCGCCCAGGCGCCGTTGCCTCCGCGACAATTGTCTCGTCAAACACTTAGCTGTTCATCGAATCGAAGAACTCCGAGTTGGTCTTCGTCTGCTTCAGTTTCCCAAGCAAAAACTCGACCGCATCTGTCGTGCCCATCGGGTTCAAGATCCGCCGCAGCACGAACATCTTGGTCAGATCAACCTTGTCGACCAACAGGTCCTCTTTACGCGTTCCCGACTTCAAGATGTCCATCGCAGGGAAAACCCGCTTATCCGCAACCTTCCGATCCAAAACGATCTCGGAATTACCCGTCCCCTTGAACTCTTCAAAGATGACTTCGTCCATCCGGCTACCTGTATCGATTAGCGCAGTCGCGATGATGGTTAACGATCCACCTTCCTCGATGTTCCGCGCAGCACCAAAGAAGCGCTTTGGTCGCTGCAGCGCATTCGCATCCACACCGCCCGTCAAAACCTTTCCAGAGGAGGGCACCGTCGTGTTGTAGGCACGCCCAAGCCGCGTTATCGAATCGAGCAAAATCACAACGTCGCGCTTGTGCTCGACCAGCCGCTTGGCCTTTTCGATCACCATTTCAGAGACAGCCACGTGCCGCGATGCAGGCTCATCGAAGGTCGACGAAATGACCTCACCTTTCACTGAGCGCTGCATATCCGTGACCTCTTCGGGCCGCTCGTCGATCAACAGCACGATCAAATAGCACTCCGGATGGTTTTGCTCGATCGAGTGGGCAATGTTCTGCAATAGCACCGTCTTACCCGTCCGCGGCGGTGCTACGATGAGCGAGCGTTGCCCCTTCCCAATCGGTGCCACCAAGTCAATCACGCGCGCAGAGCGATCCTTCACCGTCGGATCGTCAATCTCCATCTTCAGGCGCTCATCGGGGTAAAGTGGCGTAAGGTTATCAAACAACACCTTGTGCCGAGATTTCTCCGGGTCCTCAAAATTGATCTGGGTGACCTTGACCAACCCGAAATACCGCTCGCCCTCCTTCGGCGCACGGATCACCCCATGCACCGTGTCACCAGTCCGCAGTGAGAATTTTCGGATCTGCGACGGGGACACATAGATATCATCTGGGCCAGGCAAATAATTTGCTTCTGGGTTCCGCAAAAAGCCGAACCCATCCTGCACTACCTCGATCACCCCATCGCCAGAGATTTCGCACCCTCGTTCAGCCATCTCCTTGAGAATAGCGAACATCATATCCCCTTTACGCATTGTAGGCGCATTCTCAATCTCGAGCTCTTCGGCCATTTTTACAAGATCAGCAGGGCTGGTCGCTTTAAGCTCAGCCAAAGACAGGGTGTCCATGTCCATCATCGTCATCATCCGGGAGTAGGGTCGCGCAGATTAGATCACGCGCAAAGGAGGGAAGCTTTCGCTTTTCTCTATAAAAGTCACCCGAACAAAGATGTCAATCAGAGCACAATAATAAAGGATAAAAGAGGAAGATGATGATGTTGATACACCCTGTGAAACGTGTGGATCGATCGCGCGACGAGTTTTAGTCACAGAGTTATCCAAAGCATAGCAGCGCGTTCGCGTACGATCTGAGCAAACCAAAAGAAATATATCGAACAATTTCATATACTTATGATATCGCAAAAGATGGAGACGTCTGATGAAAAGTCTCATCCAGTAGTTATCACCACCGGTGTGCTCCTCATCTGAGAACAGGATAAAACCACTAAAAATGCGCGGAGTCACAGATTTTATCCGCATCAGAATGCGCAACAGCCTTCCGCTCCGCCCCACCCACAGTTTAGTACATAAGTTCTTAACAAGGGTCTGGGGATGATACCGCAGTCGCATCTCACCGTGCACATCGTTTCAGACGCGACTGGGGGAACAGCGGCCTCCGCCGTTCGTGCGGTCTCAGCGCTGTTTGCCGGAGAGATCACTGAAAGGTCCCATGTTTTTGTCCGGTCGGAAAAAGACATCGACGACATCCTTTCTGATCTTGAGCACTCCCTTAGCCTCAATCTCTTAGTGTACACGCTCACAGATCACGACCTCCGCGACCGCCTCGAGCGCGGTGCCGCCGCGGCAAACATCCAAGCGATTGCGCTTCTTTCACCCCTCATTGAGGCATTCAAAGGCGCGCTTAACACGCCCCCGGCGCGGCGACCCGGCGGTCAGCATCGGATCGGACGCGACTACCTTGATCGTATCTCTGCACTCGATTTTGCGATGGCCCATGACGATGGGCAAGATCCCGGTTACCTCTTAGGCGCAGATGTCATCCTCGTCGGTGTATCTCGTACATCTAAGACCCCCACCTCAATCTATCTCGCCTACCAAGGGATCCGGGCCGCGAATGTTCCGCTTGTTCCAGGCCAGAAACCGCCCTCCGGACTGCTGGAAGCACTCAAAGCGGGAATTCCTGCAGTCGGCCTTATCGCAACGCCCAATCGTCTCGCCCAGATCCGGGAGCATCGGCTGAGCGTGCTCGAACGAAACGTCACCGAAAGCTACGCATCGCTCGACACAATCAGATCCGAGCTCGCAGAGGCCCGCCTTTTCTTTGATCGCTATGACCTGCCGGTTATTGACGTCACGCGCCGCTCGATCGAAGAAACGGCAGCCTCTATCAAAGCGCTGATCAAAGAGAAGCAAACCTCCTGATGCGCCTTATTCTGGCAAGTAGCTCATCATCCCGCAAACGTATGCTGCACGCCGCGGGGGCACCCTGTGAGGCAATCCCTGCACGGATCGATGAGCACGCGATCAAAGAAGCCATGCTCGCAGAAGAGGCCCCTCCGCGTGATATCGCAGACAAACTCGCAGAGCTCAAAGCAGAGCGGATCGCGCGTAAATTCCCCGATGCGCTGGTTGTCGGAGCCGATCAGGTACTGATCCAAGGGCAACGCCTTTACGATAAACCAAACAGCATGGCAGAGGCAGCAGATCACCTTCGCGCTCTCTCCGGAAAATCTCATGAGCTTCTGTCAGCTGCGGTTCTCTACGAAGAGGGTAAGCCTGTGTGGCGGCACATCGGTCGCGCGCAACTCATCATGCGGCCCTTGTCAAAAATTTTTATAGAGCAGTACCTTGCCGAAGAGGGCTCGGATATCCTTGAGTGCGTGGGTGCCTACCGCCTCGAAGGGCGGGGTGCGCAACTCTTCACCCGCGTTCAGGGGGATTACTTCACCGTGCTCGGGCTGCCATTGCTCGATCTCCTGGGACCGCTCAGACAAAGGAATGTGCTCCCGACATGACGACCCCGCAAAGCCTCGCCGCCGTTGTTGGACATCCGGTTGCTCATTCCCTGTCCCCAAAACTGCACGGTCACTGGCTGCGCCGGCATCGGATTGATGGGCATTACATCCCCCTCGATATCGCCCCTCAGCACTTTGAAACCGCAATCCGCGCCCTGCCAAAACTCGGCTTCAAAGGCATCAACGTCACGATCCCTTACAAAGAAACCATCCTACCCTTGGCGGATCGTATCTCTGACCGCGCTGCCCTTATTGGGGCCGCAAATACAATTTCGTTCCGTGAAGATCGTGGAATTTATGCAGACAATACAGATGGTTATGGGTTTATCGAGAACCTCCGCCAAAGTGGTCATGCTTGGATGCCCCGTCAAGGACCGGCTCTTGTTGTTGGCGCAGGCGGCGCCTCGCGCGCCGTCATTGCCTCCCTCATCCAAGCCGGCGTTCCTGAAATTCGGCTGACAAACCGCACCCGCAGTCGGGCCGAGACCTTAAAAGATCGCTTCGGTGCGCGGCTTAAGGTCATCGACTGGCACCAGATGGAAGATGCGATCGCGGAGTGTTCCACCATCGTGAACACGACGTCTCTCGGCATGGAGGGCGGCCCTGAGCTTACTCTGACGTTTCGCAAAGCTGCTGCGGATGTTCTCGTGACCGACATCGTCTACACCCCGCTCGACACCCCGTTTCTCAGGGCAGCCGCCTCAGCTGGGCTGAACACCGTTGACGGGTTGGGAATGCTCCTGCACCAGGCCGCGCCCGGATTTGAGCATTGGTTCGGCACCACCCCTGCGGTGGACGACGATCTGCGTGCCGCGGTCCTCCAAGGATGACGCTGAAAATAGGTCTGACTGGCTCTATCGGGATGGGCAAATCGACGACGGGTGAGTTCTTCAAGGATGCCGGGCTGCCCGTTTGGGATGCGGATGCGGCGGTCCACGAACTCTATCAGCCGAAAAAAGCTGGCGCAGAGGCAATCTCTCATATCTGCCCGGACGCTGTTACTGAAACGGGTGTTGACCGTGCCACCCTGAGAGCAGCCATTCAACAAAACCCTGCGCTCCTCCAGCAGATCGAGCAGACCATTCACCCGCTGGTCGCGCAACACCGGAACGCATTTATTGAAGCGCACGTCACTGCCCCCGCAGTCGTCTTTGATATCCCTCTGCTCTTTGAAACCGGCGCGGAGGCATGGCTCGACCATGTCGTGGTCGTCACAGCGCCGGGAGATGTCCAACGTGCCCGCGTCCTCGCTCGACCCGGGATGACAGAGTCGAGTTTTAACGCCATCCTCCAAAAGCAACTGCCGGACGCTGAGAAAAGACTACGTGCAGACAGTCTCATCGACACATCACAGGGTCTCGAAAGCGCCCGCGCTCAAGTCACTGAAATTTTAGTCAAACTGGGGATTAAACCCGATGCGTGAGATCGTTTTGGATACCGAAACCACCGGCCTCAACCCTCGCGAAGGGCACCGCATCGTCGAGATCGGTGCGGTGGAGCTGTCAGGCCACGTCCCCACCGGGCGCACCTATCACCAGTACATCAACCCCGAGCGTGACATGCCCGCGGAGGCCTTTGCCGTTCACGGGCTCGGCGATGATTTTCTCAAGGAAAAACCGGTGTTTGCTCAGGTAGTGGAAGCGTTTCTTGCATTCGTAGGAGACGCCAAGCTCGTGATCCACAACGCAGCCTTCGACATGGATTTCATCAACTTTGAGCTCAAAACGCATGGCCGCAACCCGCTGCCAATGACTCAAGCGATAGACACGCTCGCTATCGCCCGCAGCAAATTCCCCGGGGCGCAAAACTCCCTCGATGCCCTCTGCCGCCGCTTCGGCGTCGACAATTCGGGTCGCGAAAAACACGGCGCGCTCCTTGATTCTGAACTTCTGGCCGACGTTTATCTAGAGCTGCTGGGCGGCCGTCAGCCCACGATGGTTTTGGCGGAGGTTGCGGGCACCGGCACCGCAACCACCAGTACAGATTTGACGCCACCACTCCGCCCAAAACCGCTCCAACCTCGCCTCAGCGCGGCGGAAGAGTCCGCACACCGTCAATTCATCGAAAAGCTCGGCGATGCGGCCTTGTGGTGAGAAAAAACCCGCGCGAAAGGCGCGGGTTTCAAAGTAAGCAGAGTGCTGCCGCAGTTTATGCTGACCCGTTCGCTTGCTGCTGCTGCTCAGCCTGACGGCGCAGCAACTCCTGCCGGTAAAGCTGCAAAAAGTCGATCGAGTCGACATTGACGGGTGGGAAGCCGCCATCGCGGGTCACGTCAGACACGATCCGCCGCACAAACGGGAAAAGCATGCGCGGGCATTCGATCATCAAGAACGGGTGCATCTGATCGTCGGGCACGTTTTGCACGTGGAAGATGCCCGCGTAATCGAGTTCCATCAAAAACAGCGGATCCTCGCCCGAGGTCGCTTTGACCTCAAGCTTCATCACCACCTCGTAATTGTCATCGTTCAGCTTCCGCGCATCGAGCTTCACGCCAACCTTGACGTCAGGGTTCTGTGTCGGTGCCTTTTGCTTCTGGCTTGCGATGTTCTCGAACGACAAATCACGGACATACTGGCTGCGGATCTGCATTTGAGGGCGTTGTGCGGGTGCGGCACCAGCGGCAGCCCCTGCGGGTGGATTTGTGGTCTCGTCGGTCATGCGGATATCTGTCCTTGGGAACTAAAATTTGCGCCGGTCTCTATCAGCCGAGGCTGCAGCCGACAACGTGCAAGTCAGTCTTTGCGCACCCAGCCTGAGGCGCGCGACGGATCTCTGGGTGGCTCGCTTTCGGGGGCAATCTCAAAATCACCTTCGACCACGTCGCTGTCAGGCTGGGCATAGCCATGCGGCGTGCCGTAAGTTTGGCTGCGCGCATAGGCACCCGCCTGCGCCCGAACCCGTTTGCCCACGGTGCGAATGACGCTCGCGCGCACAGCCGGCACCAGCAGCGCAAAGCCAATTGCGTCGGTGAAGAACCCAGGTGTCAGCAACACGATCCCGGCGATCAAGATCAGCGCGCCATGCGCCAGCGGCGTAACCGGATCGCCATCGCCCCCCGCTTCCAACGAGGATTGCACCTGCCGCAACGCGCCCAGCCCTTGGCTGCGCAGCAAGACCGAGCCGATCACAGCCGTCAAAACGACGGTCGCGAGGGTTGGCCAAAGTCCTATCCAGCCACCAACCTCGATAAAGAGGCCGATCTCGATAAGGGGGACAATCAAAAGTGCAAGGAACAAGGGCATTTTCGAGGTTTCCGTGCGTCTGACTTTCTGGCCCGCATGGACTTGCATGCGTTCCGACCTTATCTAAGTGCTCACCGCAAGAAATACACGCATTACGTCGCAACACCCTGCAGGTCAGAGGCAAATCATGGGCTCTCAGCTTATTCAGCTAATCATTCTGGCCGGAGTGGCCGTGTTCCTGATCCTTCGTCTGCGCTCCGTCATCGGAACCCGGCAGGGCTACGAGGGCAATCCTGAGGATTATGGCATCTCGCAACGCGGCAAAGCGGACGATTCGAGCGATGACCGCAGCTTCGAGGTGATCGAGGGCGGCGGCATCGACGAGGATATCGCCGACCACGTTGAGACTGACAGCGACGCAGGCCAAGCCCTCGCCGCGATGAAGCGCATCGAACCAAGCTTCTCGGTCGGTGAGTTCCTGGGTGGCGCGCGCGGTGCCTATGAGATGATCCTGATGTCCTACGAGCACGGCGATCTCGACACGCTGGAGCAGTTCCTTGCACCGGATGTTTTCTCTGGCTTCCGTCAGGCTGTTGAGGCCCGCGATGAGCAGGGGCTTACGGTTGAGGCGCGGTTTGTGGGTGTCTCAGAGATGAAGCTCAAAGACGCGCGCTTTGACGACCTCGACAACGTGGCCGACATAACCATTCGCTTCGTCGGTGAGATGTCGAGTGTCGTGAAAAATGGTGACGGAGAAATCGTCGAGGGTGATCCGAATGCTGTGAAAAAGCAGTCGGATACCTGGACGTTCAGCCGCGTGATGGGGTCTGACAACCCCAACTGGCTCCTGGTCGCCACTGGCGCATAAGCAGCAGGGCGGAGCATGATATGCCCCGCCGCAGGCGCAGTCTGACAGAGGCCGAGCGTACGCTCTGGAACAGTGTTGCAGAGACGACAACGCGCCTCCCTTCAGATCATTTCGAGCCGCTCGAAACGGCACCAGCAGCGCCTGTAATTGCTGAAACGCCAGAGCATCCACGCCTACCCCGCCCGCAGCACAAGCTAAAGCCAGCCGGGCGACCGGTAGCGCAACAAACACAGCTCAATCTTTCGGCCGATCCGATGGAGGTGCTCGACCGCGCCGCCCCTGGCATGGACCGCAAGCGCTTTCAGAACCTTCGCAAGGGCAAACTCAAGCCAGATGCAAAGATCGACCTGCATGGCATGACCGCTGAGCGCGCGAAGTCTGCGCTCACTGGGTTTATCCTCCGGGCACACAGCGACGGCCTTCGCCTTGTGTTGGTCATCACCGGAAAGGGTCGTCCCGGTGCAGACCCGATGGCTCCGCATCGTACCGGAGTGCTCCGCCACGCCGTGCCCCATTGGCTACAGATGCCCCCGCTTGGCCCGCTCATACTGCAGGTTACGCCAGCGCATCGCAGCCACGGCGGGACGGGTGCGTATTACGTTTACCTGCGCCGCGCCCGCTAAGGTTTTGGCGATTTCGTCCGCTCTTCAAACTGTTTGAAGTCGCGTAACCACCGCGATAACGCCAAAACCGCAGAGAGCCCAAACCCATGAACCCCGGCCCGCCAGCCGCCTTTGCCAAGGTACTGGCGCAGAAAATACACCGGAAACGCGAACAGCACCCGTAACGCCAATTGCGTAGCAGACCGCTGTTTCCCATTCCGCGCGCGGTTGCTGGAGCCGCGGTTCTGTTTCGCAACCAGCTGCTCCAGATCTTCATAGATGTGGTGAATTAGCCCGCCTTTCACCCGCGGCAGCGCTTTGGCGTTGAGGTCTGGAAGTTGGTCCCACACCTTGTGCTCCGGCTGCCGATGCACGCGGCGATCATAGAGTTTGGCCCGCACGCCGGTAAAACTCTGCGCATAAGGCGCGCGCCCGGGCGACTTCCACACCAAGGTCATCGCATAGGCAGAGTGCGCCGGGCCGCTGGCAAATACCTCGCGGATACCCTCTGCCAAAGCATCAGAGACAATCTCGTCGGCATCCAGATCGAGCAGCCAATTGTTGCTGGCATGCTCCTCCGCAACACGCTTTTGAAATCCATTGCCGAGCCAGCTTTGCGAGATCACGCGCGCCCCGGCAGCCTCCGCCAAAGCAACCGTTTCATCGCTTGAGCCCGAATCGACCACGATCACTTCATCGGCCACTTGTCGCGCCGCCGCGATCACCTCAGCGATCATGCGCGCCTCATTCAGGGTGCGGATATAGGCGGTCAGGGGCAGAGCAGAAGGCATGCGATGCGCCTAGCCCGACAGCCGCAACCGCACAAGCTTTGCATTCCACAGCCTCAACCTATGGAATCCGCCCGCGCCTGCGCTTATATCGCTCGCATCCCCGTGATGCAGCCGCGTCAACGGGCCTTAACCAATGACACGGGAAGTCCATGTCCAAGCGCGATTATTACGACGTTCTGGGGGTGGCGCGCGGAGCCAGTGAGGCTGAGATCAAAAAGGGCTATCGCAAAAAAGCGATGGAGCTCCATCCGGACCGCAACGCCGATAACCCTAATGCCGAGAGCCAGTTCAAAGAGGTCAACGAGGCCTATGAAGTTCTGAAAGACGGCGAAAAGAAAGCCGCCTATGACCGGTTTGGCCATGCCGCTTTTGAGGGCGGAATGGGCGGTGGCCCACGCGGGCCAGGCGGCGCTGGCAACCCCGATTTCGCCTCTGCCTTTTCCGATGTCTTTGATGACCTTTTCGGGGATTTCATGGGCGGCGGCCGCGGTCGCCGCGGGCAGCGCGCCTCTCGCGGCGCTGATCTGCGCTACAATCTTGGGATCACGCTTGAAGAAGCCTTCAGCGGCAAGCAAGCCAAGGTGACGATTCCTAGTTCGGTGGCTTGCGAGGCCTGCAATGGCACGGGCGCAGAGGATGGCAGCGAACCTGTCACCTGCCCCACCTGCGCTGGCATGGGCAAAGTCCGTGCGCAGCAAGGGTTTTTCACCGTTGAGCGCACCTGCCCCACCTGCGAGGGGCGCGGCACGATCATCTCCAACCCGTGCAAAGTGTGTGCGGGGTCGGGCAGAGTGGAGCGCGAGCGCTCGCTTTCGGTTAACATCCCAGCGGGCGTTGAGACCGGCACCCGCATCCGTCTTGCGGGCGAGGGAGAGGCCGGAGTGCGCGGCGGTGTCTCGGGCGATCTCTACATCTTTATCGAGGTCGATCCGCATCCGATTTTTGAGCGTGAGGGCCCTAACCTCTTTTGCCGAATCCCCGTGCCTTTGACCAAAGCCGCTTTGGGTGGCGAGATCGAGGTGCCCACGATTGATGGTGGCCGCAGCCGCGTGAAAGTGCCGACGGGTGTGCAATCGGGCAAGCAGCTGCGTCTCCGCGCGAAGGGGATGCCAATGCTGCGCGGCAAGGGGCAGGGTGATCTCTACATTGAGATGGCGGTCGAGACGCCGGTGAACCTCACGCAACGGCAAAAAGAGCTGTTGGTCGAGTTTGAGGCCGAGTCAGAGCTTAACCATCCCGAGTCCGAGGATTTCTTCTCGAAGGTGAAGAATTTCTGGAACGGCATGGGCGCGTGATCTAAGGGCGCGGGGGCGTTGCCCCCCTGCCAGGCTTCGCCCACCATTCCCCCCAGCATATTTTCCGGACCATTGAAGCGGGGGCGTGTGCCCGGTCTTTTCGGATGCGCGCCGCACAGGTAGGAAGCCTCAAAGGGAGGTTGCGCCTTGTCGGACACCGTCACGCCCATGATGGCGCAATATCTGGAGATTAAGGCGCAGCACCCCAAGGCGCTTTTGTTCTACCGGATGGGCGATTTCTACGAGCTGTTTTTTGAGGATGCCGAGGCGGCGGCTGCGGCGCTCGATATCGCGCTGACAAAACGCGGCAAACACCTCGGCCAAGACATCGCGATGTGTGGTGTCCCGCATCATGCTGCCGAGAGCTATCTGCTGACGCTCATCCGCAAAGGGTTTCGCGTGGCCATCGCCGAGCAGATGGAGAGCCCGGTGGAGGCGAAAAAGCGCGGCTATAAAGCGGTCGTGAAGCGGGATGTGGTACGCCTTGTCACGCCTGGCACCCTCACCGAAGACACGCTGCTCGATGCGCGGCGAAACAATTACCTCGCGGCCTTTGCCGATGTCCGCGGAGAGGGCGCGTTGGCTTGGCTTGATATGTCGACCGGTGCCTTTGCGGTAGCGCCCTGTGACCGTGTCGAGTTGGGGCCGATGTTGGCCCGGTTGACGCCCAAAGAGGTGTTGATGGCGGAGGCGTCCTTGCGGGACGTAGTGGAGGAGGCCGGCGCGACCCTGACCGTGCCTGCGTCGTCAGGGTTTGATTCCACCAGTGCGGAAAAGCGTTTGAACGCTCTGTTCGGTACCAAAAGCCTCGAGGGGTTTGGTCAGTTTTCTCGGGCTGAGCTGGGTGCGATGGGCTCGGTTGTGGCCTATGTGGAGATCACCCAAAAGGGCCGCTTGCCGCTGATCCGGCCCCCTTTGCGCGAGGCGATGGGCGGGACGATCCGTATCGATGCCGCCACTCGGCGCAATCTTGAGCTAACGAGGGCGCTGTCAGGCGGGCGCGACGGCTCTCTTTTGGCCGTGATGGACGAGACGATCACCGGCGCTGGCGCGCGTCTGCTTGAGACCCGGCTATGTGCACCGTCTACTGACTTGGAGGTGATCGCCGAGCGCGCGGATGCCGTCGCGATGTTCGTGGAAGACCGTTTGCTTGCTTCTGACTTGCGCGCCAGCTTGCGCCGGGTGCCGGATATGGAGCGCGCGCTGAACCGGCTGGCGCTTGAGCGTGGCGGCCCGCGTGATCTGGCGGCCCTGCGTGAGGGCTTGGCGGCGGCGGCTGAGTTGTCGGATCGACTGCAAGGAGACACTCTGGCTGTCGTCGCCTCGGCCCGCCGCGCGCTAGTGGGCCATGAGGCGCTGCGTGATCTCTTAGAAGAGGCGCTGGTTGCGGAGCCGCCGCTTTTAGCTCGCGATGGGGGTTTTGTGGCTCCGGGCTATGCCGAAGACCTCGATGAAGCGCGAAAACTGCGGGACGAGGGGCGCTCTGTCATCGCGCAGATGCAGGCAGAGTATCAGGCGCTGACCGAGATATCGTCGCTAAAGATCAAGCATAACAACGTGTTGGGATATTTCGTCGAGGTGACCGCAACGCATTCTGCCGCAATGCACGACCGGGCGGATACGTTCATCCATCGCCAAACCACAGCCAACCAGGTGCGGTTTACCACGGTCGCGTTGTCAGAAATGGAGACGAAAATCCTCAACGCTGGCGGCGCTGCGCAGGCCGCTGAGCTGCGAATTTTTACAGAGCTCAGCGCAGCGGTTCTGGCGGAGGCTGATCGCCTCGGCGAAGCTGCACGAGCGCTTGCGGAGCTCGACCTTGCCGCGGGCCTAGCAGAGGTTGCGGTCCAAGGGGATTGGGTGCGCCCGCAGATTGATCGCTCGCGCCGGTTTGACGTGACAGCGGGCCGTCATCCGGTTGTGGAGGCTGCGTTGCGACGCGAGGGGAAGCCGTTCATCGCGAATAATTGTGTACTTGGGGATGAAGCAGCCCAGATCACGCTCCTGACCGGCCCGAACATGGCGGGTAAATCCACCTATCTTCGGCAAAATGCCTTGATCGCGGTGCTTGCCCAGATGGGCAGCTACGTGCCGGCGGAGGTAGCGCAGATTGGGCTCGTAGATCAGATCTTCAGCCGGGTGGGCGCGGCGGATGATCTGGCGCGGGGGCGCTCGACCTTTATGGTCGAGATGGTTGAGACCGCGGCGATTCTGAACCAGGCGGGCGACCGCGCGCTGGTGATCCTCGATGAGATTGGGCGGGGGACGGCGACCTATGACGGTCTCTCCATCGCCTGGGCGACGCTGGAGCATCTGCATGATGTAAACCGGTGCCGCGCCCTGTTTGCCACGCATTATCATGAGCTTACCGCGCTGTCGGATCGGCTGCCGGGTTTGAAGAACGCCACCGTCGCCGTGCGCGAGTGGGAGGGGGATGTGATCTTCCTCCACGAGGTGCGGCCCGGAGCGGCGGATCGGTCCTATGGGGTGCAAGTGGGGCGGCTCGCTGGGCTGCCCCCAGCGGTTGTCGAGCGTGCGAAAGAGGTGCTGACGGCGTTGGAAGAGGGTGACCGGGTCGAAGGGTCTAAGGCGAAGGCTCTCATTGATGACCTGCCGCTGTTCTCCGCCTTGCCCCCTGTTGCGCCGTCTGCGCCAGCGAAGGGTCCGTCCGAGGTTGAGGAGCGGCTAAGAGACGTTACTCCAGACACACTGAGCCCGCGGGAGGCGTTGGATTTGTTGTACGAGTTGAGGGGGTTGGTAGACGAGTAACCTGTTGGACGCGTCGGTAGGGCCAGCGCCGGGCCGGGGGGCTGGCGCTCCGACGGTTCAGCGACGCAGTTTATCGTCGCCAACCGAACGACCACGCCGCTTGTTCATATCCGCTTCAAAGCGCCAGACCGCGGGGCCGGTCCGGCGCTGGCCCGGCGCGCTGCGCGCTTATTCCGGGCCCTCGGCCTAGAGAGACCCGTCCCTGGCCTGACCCGGGACCTCGTTCTTTTGCGCGCGAAACCAACGGAGCGTCCGGATCACGTCCGGGGCGGGAGTGTTGCAACGAAAAAGGCGCCCCGTGGGGCGCCTTTCTCAATTCTCATATGACCGATCAGATCACGACGCTTTCTTGTCGTTGTCGTCGATGTCCTCGAAGTCCGCATCGACCACGTCGTCCTGCATCTCTTCGTCGGCGCCTTTGACCTCTTCTTCGGTCTCGCCTTCCGCCTCGGCCTGCGCTTTGTAGATCGCTTCGCCGAGTTTCATGGCGGCTTCGGTCAGGTCTTGGGTCTTGGCTTTGATCTTCTCGATCTCGTCCGTTTCGAGTGCGTCCTTGAGCTGGACCATCGCCATCTCGATCACCTCAACGGTGGAGCTGGAGACTTTGTCCTTGTGCTCTTCAAGCGACTTCTCGGTGGAGTGCACAAGGCTTTCGCCCTGGTTCTTGGCCTCCACCAACTCGCGGCGTTCCTTGTCGGCCTCGGCGTTCTCTTCCGCCTCTTTGACCATGGCCTCGATGTCGTCATCCGACAGTCCACCAGACGCCTGGATGGTGATCTTCTGCTCTTTGCCGGTCGCCTTGTCCTTGGCGCCGACCGAAACGATGCCGTTGGCATCGATGTCAAAGCTCACCTCGATCTGCGGCACACCGCGTGGGGCGGGTGGGATGTTTTCGAGGTTGAACTGGCCAAGCATCTTGTTGTCGGCCGCCATCTCCCGCTCACCCTGGAACACCCGGATCGTCACTGCGGTCTGGTTATCATCCGCTGTCGAGAAGATCTGAGACTTCTTCGTCGGGATCGTGGTGTTGCGGTCGATCAGGCGAGTAAAGACACCGCCGAGCGTCTCGATCCCCAAGCTCAGTGGGGTCACGTCGAGTAGCACCACGTCTTTTACGTCGCCCTGCAAAACGCCGGCCTGAATGGCAGCACCCATGGCAACCACCTCATCCGGGTTCACACCCTTATGCGGCTCTTTGCCAAAGAACTTGGTCACTTCGTCCATGACCTTGGGCATCCGTGTCATGCCGCCAACGAGTACAACCTCGTCGATCTCGTCTTTCGAGAGCCCTGCGTCTTTCAGCGCGGCCTTGCATGGATCCATCGAGCGCTTGATCAGGTCAGAGACGAGGCTTTCGAGCTTTGCGCGCGTGAGCTTCATCACCAGGTGCACCGGTTGGCGGGTGTTCGGGTCCATCGAGATGAAGGGCTGGTTGATCTCGGTCTGGCTGGAGGAGCTGAGCTCAATCTTCGCCTTCTCCGCTGCCTCTTTCAGGCGCTGGAGCGCGAGCTTGTCGCCTTTCAGGTCAATCCCATGCTCTTTTTTGAACTCGTCCGCGAGATACTCAACGATCCGCATGTCGAAGTCTTCACCACCAAGGAACGTGTCGCCGTTGGTGGATTTCACTTCAAACAAGCCGTCGTCGATTTCGAGGATCGAGATATCGAAGGTACCGCCGCCAAGGTCATAGACCGCGATGGTTTTCGAGCCGCCCTTCTCAAGGCCATAGGCGAGTGCTGCCGCCGTCGGCTCGTTGATGATGCGCAGCACCTCAAGACCGGCAATCTTGCCGGCGTCTTTGGTCGCCTGGCGCTGGGCGTCGTTGAAATAAGCCGGAACAGTGATGACCGCCTGAGTCACGTCCTGGCCCATGTAGCTCTCGGCGGTCTCTTTCATCTTTTGCAGGATGAAGGCGGAAACCTGGCTGGGGGAGTATTTCTCACCGCGCGCCTCGACCCAAGCATCGCCATTCTGCCCTTCAACGATGTTGAACGGCACCATCCCTTTGTCTTTCTCAACCATCGGGTCGCCATACCGGCGGCCGATCAGGCGCTTGACGGCAAAAAGCGTGTTCTCCGGGTTGGTGACGGCCTGGCGCTTTGCGGGCTGGCCTACGAGGCGTTCATCGTCGGTGAAACCCACCATCGAGGGGGTCGTGCGCGCGCCTTCGGCGTTCTCGATCACCCGGGGCTGCGAGCCGTCCATGATGGCCACGCAGGAGTTCGTGGTGCCGAGGTCAATACCGATAACTTTCGACATATCTCTTGTCCTTCTTAACTGGCTGATCGGGGCAGGCCTGCAGGGCAGCGCCGCGCCCCTTCCCCATGTGCATCCCGGCACGGCCGAAACCTCACCGAAACGTGTCGTGCGGATATAGTTTCGCCACTCTCAGGGCGCAAGCGGGGAGGATCGGAGAATCTTGGCGCAGGCTGCTCTCTTTCAGAGGATGGGGGGCCAGCCCCCCAAACCCCCGGCATATTTGAAGACCATTGAAGGGAGGAAAGCCTGTTTCCTTCAATGGTCCGGCAAATATGCCCGCCGGAGGCAGGACCCGCGCACCAAAAGGGCGCGGGCTTGGCCCAACCGGAGGAGGCGCGCTCGCGCGCTGACGACGGGCGGGAGTTACTCGGCTGCTTCTGGTTGCAAGCCTGCGATATGTTGGTGGACCGCACTCACCACGACCGAGCCTTCGCCCACAGCACTCGCCACGCGTTTGACCGAGCCCGAGCGCACGTCTCCGATCGCGAAGATGCCCGCGCAGGAGGTTTCAAACGGGGAGCGCCCGCCGGTGTCGAGGCCTGTTTCGATAAAACCTTTTTCATCGAGGCTGCAATGCCCGCCGAGCCAGGTGGTGTTGGGGGCGGCCCCGATCATGATGAAGAGTGCGCGGGAGGTCAGCCGCTCACTCTCTTTGGTTTGGTTGTTGGTGAGTGCGGTCCACCAACATATCGCAGGCTTGCAACCAGAAGCAGCCGAGTAACTCCCGCCCGTCGT
>JBCBGM010000015.1:0-59247 GCA_038526735.1 Pseudomonadota bacterium
GTGACTTGGCGCGCGCAACCTCAGGCTCGGTCAAACCATCACCGGCGCGGCGCAGCTCATCAATAACCAGCTCCGACAGCCCCGCCACATCGTCGCCCGACGTGCCGGAATAGACCATCAACGTGCCCGCGTCCGCATAAGCCGCCGCCTGCGCGAAAATGGTATAGCACAGCCCCCGCTTTTCGCGCGCTTCCTGGAACAGCCGGGAGGACATCCCACCCCCCATCGCCGTGGCAAAGACCTGTGCGTCATGGAAGGTTGGGTCACGGAAGCCCGGCCCATCAAACGCCATCGCGAGATGCGCCTGCTCCAACTCTTTCACCTGCCGCACCTCAGCCCCGCCAAAGCTCGCCGGGGCGATGTTGGGCAAAACGGCGGCGGAGAGGTGGCCAAACGCATCCTCCGCCATCCGCACAATCGCGTCGTGATTCACAGCACCCGCAGCCGCCAAGATCATCCGCTCGGGCGCATAGTGGCTGGCGACAAAACGGCGAAAATCCTCAGCGCTGAACGCGCGCACCCGCTCTGCCGGGCCCAAAATCGTCCGCCCCATCGGCTGATCGGGGTAGGCCGCTTCTTGCAACCAGTCGAAGATGATGTCGTCGGGCGTGTCGAGCGATTGCCCGATCTCTTGCAAGATCACACCCCGCTCCACCTCAATCTCGCGCGGATCAAAGGCCGGGTTGAGCACAATGTCAGAGACCACATCAAACGCGAGCGCCACATCATCCTCAAGCACCCGCGCGTAATAGGCCGTCATCTCGCGCGAGGTGTAGGCGTTGATGTAGCCGCCGACATCCTCAATCTCTTCGGCAATCTGCAAGGCCGTACGCCGCGCCGTCCCCTTAAACGCCATATGCTCCAGAAAATGTGCAATGCCGTTTTGCTGCGCCGTCTCGTGCCGCCCCCCGGCCGTGACCCAGACCCCCAGCGTGGCGGAGTGGAGACCGTCCATCCGGTCGGTGATCACCCGCAGGCCATTGGGAAGGGTCGTCAGCTCGATGCTCATAGATGCTCCAGAATGTGGGCTTCAACGGCGGCCAAGTCGCCGGGAAGGCGCGTCAACCGCTCTGATCGCTCATACAGGTCCGCCATGCGCGTCGGCAAGGGCGGGTGCTGCCCGGTAGCAGCCTCGACCGCAGCGGGAAACTTCGCTGGATGAGCCGTGGCGAGCGTGACCATCGGAATGGCCTGATCCCCCCGCACATCCCGCGCCGCCTTCAGCCCCACCGCGGTGTGCGGGCACTGCAAAACGCCCGTCTCGGCAAAGGCACGGCGGATTTCCTCGGATGTTTCCTCTTCAGAGGCCCGCCCGCTGTCAAACTCCTTCCGCAAGCGCGCCAGAGCCCCCTGCGAGAGCAAGAACCCGCCCTTTTCAGACAGATCGCCCATCAACTGGGCAATCGCCACGCCCTCACGGTCATAAAGATCAAACAAGAGCCGCTCAAAGTTCGATGACACCTGAATATCCATCGACGGAGAGATCGACGGCGCCACCCCCTCCTTCACATGCGCGCCCGACTGCAAAGTGCGGTGCAAAATGTCGTTGCGGTTCGTGGCAATCACCAGCCGCTCAATCGGCAACCCCATGCGCTTGGCCACGTAACCGGCAAAGATGTCCCCAAAATTGCCCGTCGGCACGGTAAAGCTCACCTTCCGCTCCGGCGCACCCAGCGCGAGCGCGGCGGTAAAGAAATACACCGCCTGCGCCAGCACCCGTGCCCAATTGATTGAGTTGATCGCGGCAAGGCCAACCCGGTCGCGGAACGCGAAATCATTGAACATCGCCTTCACAAGCGCCTGACAGGTGTCAAAATCCCCGTCGACGGCGAGCGCATGGACATTCGCCTCTTTCGGCGTCGTCATCTGCCGCCGCTGCACCTCAGAGACGCGGCCATGCGGGTAGAGGATGAACACATCCACCCCCTCGATCCCGCGAAACGCCTCTATTGCCGCAGAGCCCGTATCGCCCGAGGTCGCGCCCACAATCGTCGCCCGCTTGCCCGCCCGACCCAAAGCGACCTGAAACATCTGCCCAATGAGCTGCATCGCCACGTCTTTGAACGCCAACGTCGGCCCGTGGTGCAGCTCGAGCACAAAGTCATTCGCGCCCGACTGCACAACGGGGCAGCGTGCAGCATGACCGAAAGAGCTGTAGGCTGTCGCAACAATCTCCCGAAACTCTGCCTCAGAAAACGCCCCTTCGACGAACGGCCACATCACCGCAAAGGCGACCTCTTCGTAGGATTTCCCGCGCAGACCCGCGATCTCTTCCAGGGTCATCTCCGGCCAGGTTTCGGGCACATAAAGACCACCGTCCCGGGCCAGACCCGTCAGCATCGCGCCCTCAAAATCCAGCGCCTCTGCGGTGCCACGGGTGGAGATATATCGCATCGCTCAAGCCTTTGATTTCGAGCCTCAGCGCGGTGTAGCGCGCAACAGTTCGCGCGAAAAGGCCCTCCCGCCCGTCGTCGCTGCGCTATCGCGCCCCTCCTCCCGTTGGGCCCGGCACCTGCGGTGGGCTTTTTCGTTGAGAGGCGCCTGAGGGAGACGCTGCTCCCTCAAGTCGCCTCATCCAGTGTGATGTTGAGAGTCGCGCCTGCCTCAAGGGTCTGCGGCTGCGCCGCCGCTAACGCGCCCTTGACCCAGCCCCGACTCACGTCTTCGTCGGTTTTGAAATATTCCGGGGTGAATGGCGCCGAAGGCGACAGAGGGGCAGCGCCCCTAATCTGCGGTGAGGGTCATCGGAGCGGGCGCTGTTTTGGTCAGGTCCTCCACCCCCAAAGCCGCCTCAGGCCGTTTCAGGCGGTATTGCGTCACCCAGATCAGCTTTTCCTCTGCCCGCGTGATCGCCACATAGGCCAGTCGTTTCCACAGCGGCAGCCCGGCCTCGCTGCGCCCGGCGCGGGAGGCGGCGTAGAGATCCGGCGCAAACACCTGCACCGTCGGCCATTGCGAGCCTTGCGCCTTGTGGATGGTCGAGGCCGCCCCATGCAGAAACGCCGCCCCCATCCGTGCCGCCGAGGGAATGAACGGCTCTTCCTCATCCGGCATTTCGATCTTGATGATCGTCGCGGCGTTGACCTGTGGTTCTTCGGCGCCGAAGACATGCAGGCGTGAGAATCCGGGCTTGCGCCCCGCGCTCAGGAACACCGCCTGCGCGCCTTTGATCAGCCCCCGAGCCTCTAGATCGATGCGTTTCTTGCGGTGCTTCAGCGGAAGCTCAATACCGTCGCAAATCAGCGGCTCACCGGGCAAAAGCTCATCCGCAGGCGCGCCAAACGCCCCCCGAAACGCGTGGATCAGGCGGATGCGCGTTGCATTGCGCCACACCAGCATCGGCGAGCGCGCCATGAGCGCTGCATCTGCGCGCGGAGACACCTCCACCCGCTCATCTTGCGCCGCCGCCTCGCGCACCAGTTGCTCAAAATCGCCAAACTCCAGCGCCGGATCGCTCAGCGCATGCGCCAGATCGAGGATTGGGCTGTCCGCTGCTTGCCGGTGGATGCGCCCGAGCGTCAGCTTGCGCCGCTCTGGCAGGCTCTCAAACACCATGTCGCCCGAGCCGCCCACGGGTGCCAGCTGCGCCGGATCGCCAAAGAGAGCGAGGGTCGAGAAAATCTCCCGCAGATCATCGAATTGCCGTGTGTCGAGCATCGAGGCCTCGTCGATAAACCCGATGTCGAGCGGGTCTTCGCGCCGCGTCCAGCCGGTGATGAAGTCAGAGCCGCGCAAGCCCGCCGCCGCCAGCGCGCCCGGAATAGACGGCACGCTCTGGTAAAACGCCTGCGCCCGGTCGAGCGCGGCGTCATCGAGGCCCTCGATCTTCGGCCGCTCCCGCTCCCCGGCCAACCATTCCGCGATCTTCTCGTATTCCGGGTCATAAACCGGCGTGTAGAGGATGCGGTGGATCGTCGTGGCGGGCACGCCTCGGCTCCGCAGTACCGAGGCCGCTTTGTTGGTGGGCGCTAAAATCGCCAGCGTGCGCTTGTCTTTGCGCCGCCGGCTCTCCCAATCGCCCGAGATCGTCTCGACCCCCGCGTCCGCAAGCGCTTTGACCAACTCAGCCAGCAACGCGGTTTTGCCAGAGCCCGCCTTGCCCAGCACGGCCAGCACGCCGCCGCCCTTTTCTCCGGGCGGGGTCAGGACCTCGTTCACCAGGTCCACCCCGGCAGAGGCCAAAGCCTCGCTCAGTGTGTCAAAGGCGCTGGCCTGATCGTCGGAAAGGGCAAGGGCGGTCATGCGGGCCAAGGGGCCTTGGCGGCGCTCTTAACGCAAGACCAAATCGGCGACACTGGCCTCAATCACCGTGTCCGTATCGTCGCTGTCGGCCGAGATCGCGATGCCGATGAGGTTTTTCTCAGTTGTGCCGAAAGCGCGCCCAAGATCGCCGCGCAGGTCAACGTCTTCGCTGAAAGCGCCCGTGCCCGCAGCGCGGCGCACCATGATCTTGCCGCGCGGGGCGAGATGCGGAGAGTCAATTTCAACCCCCGCCACCTCTCCGCCGAAGGTATAGAGCAACACGCGGACGTCCTCGCCATTTAGCACCCGGCTGAGGCTCGCGCCTCGTTCAGCGCGGGCGGTGGTCTCGTCATCGGCAAACACGAAATAGACCGAGATGTTGCGGTCATCGCCACCATCCTGCGCCAGATCGGTCGGCGGCACGGATGCTGAGACGCTCCACCGCCAAGACGCGGCCTCTGCGTGGTGAAATTCTGCCCCCAGCTGCATCCAAGTGATCGAGACGGCGCCCTCAGACCGTATCTCCATCCGGTTTTCAAACCCGGCATAGTCATTCGCCCGCAAAAACGGAAACTTGATGTCATCCCAACCAGTGAACGAGACGGGGCCAAGCGCGGCGGCGGGCGTGGCAAGCAGCAGGAGAATCGCGAGATATTTCATGCCCCTACCCTCGCAGGTGCCGCGCAAAGGTCCAGTCACAGCTGGGTTAGGCATGCCACCAGGGCTGCGCTGCAAGGGCGCGCCGGAGGGGTGTGTCGGTGTCGGCCGGGGCCTCAGAGATATAGCGATACGCCTCGTCCCAATTCTCACCCGAGAGGGTCTGCAGATAGGCCATCCCACGCTGCACCGAGAACGGCTCGCCACGTACCTCTGCGAAATTCGGCTCAAGGTCCGTCCAAACCACAGCCGCGTAAGGGCTCGTCTCCAACCACGCCTCAACCGCGTCAATCACAGCCAGCAACCGAGAGTGCGAACGCCCCTCACCCACAAACCCGATCCGCTCTAGCGGAGCTCGCTCTCGCGCGGCCAGATCGGCAACGGTATCCGAAAGAGCGGCTCGCGTGCTCTCAATCGTATGGGTGGCGCAGGGCACGCCGTTCTCAGGGTCCAGGCACACCACCAACCCCAACTTGCGCTTCGGGGAAATCCGCGAAAACTCCATTGGCAAGCGCGGCCCCGCCCGCATCTGCCAGCCACCCCGCACTTTTGGCGCGAGATCATCCAAATCCCACAGCAAAGACCCCCAGCCGAGAATCGCGATGCTCATGCGTGCGCCCCCAGCCGCGCCTGTCGCAGGGGGGCTTTGCCCCCTCGCCCCCCAAGGTATTTGCCATCAAGGTGAAGATTGGATCGCATTTGAATCAAATGCCCTTCATCTTGACAGAAATACCTCGGGGTGAATGGCGGGCGCAGCCCGGCAGAGGGGCAGCGCCCCTGCTCGCTTAGGGCCAGGTCGCGACCGGGGGCAGGGACATTAAGACCGCCTCCGGATTGTGCCCGGTTTTCAGGCCAAAGGTCGTGCCCCGATCATAGACCAGGTTGAACTCCGCATAGCGGCCCCGGCGAAACAGTTGATGAGCGCGGTCGTCGTCGTTCCAGCTCTCAAACATCCGCTTTTCCACCAGCGGGATGTAGGCTTTCAGGAATGCGCGGCCGACGTCTTGGGTAAAGGCAAAGTCTGCCTCCCAGTCGCCGGTGCAGTGGTCATCGTAGAAGATGCCGCCCACGCCGCGTGCTTCGTTCCAGTGCTGGATCATGAAATACTCATCCGCCCAGGCCTTGTAGCGTGGGTAGTATTCAGCGTTGTGCGGGTCGCAGGCGGCTTTTTGTTGGGCGTGGAAAAAGGTCGTATCTTCCGCCACTTCACGCATCGGGTTGAGGTCTGAACCGCCGCCAAACCACCAGGTGTGGGGCGTCCAGAACATCCGTGTATTCATATGCACCGCCGGCACTTTCGGGGAGCGCATGTGCGCCACCAGCGAGATGCCCGAGGCCCAAAACCGCGGATCTTCGGCCATGCCGGGGATGTCTTTGCGCGCCGCCATCGCGGCCTGCGCTTGGGGCGCGAGCTGCCCGAAGACGCTGGAGATATTCACCCCCACCTTCTCAAAGCAGCGCCCGCCGCGCATCACGCTCATCTCTCCGCCACCGCCCTCAGAGCCATCGCCGGAATCGCGCTTGGTCTCTTTGCGCTCAAATCGCCCCGGCGCGAGGTCGGCAAACGGGCCGGAGGTTTGCTCATCTTCGAGCTTTTCAAAGGCGGCGCAGATATCGTCGCGCAATTGGCGGAACCACGCCGAGGCGCGGGATTTTTCGGTGTCCATTTCGGATGACATATCGGGCTCCACAGTCTTCTGACACAACCCTAAACCCTCCAAAGCCGCTGCGACAGGGGCACGTTGCCCCGCCAAGACTTTTAATTAACGGAAAAAACTGGCATTCTTTTAGCGCGCTGGGGGGCGCAGGCTTGTTGGGGGCTATGGCGTGGCGACGATCAACGGCGGCTTGGGCAGTGATAACATCGACGGCACGACCGCCGATGACACCATCACTGCGGGCGGTGGCAACGACACCGTTCAGGGCGGCGCCGGGAATGACACGATCTTTGGGGACGGAAATCTGCCGCCCGGTGGTGCATCGGGCACGATGTACTATGAGTTTTACAACACAAATGGTGCGATCTCCAACCTTGCTGGGCTGAACGACAGTGACGTCACGCTCGATGGCACGGGCTATGTTTCTAACACCGATGTGGATGCGCTGGCCGCGATCCACGGCAATAATCCTGAGGGTGGCAGCTATCGCGAGTTTGGGGTGCGTTGGTACGGCACCATCGACGTGCCTGCGGGGGGTGGAACCTACACCTTTAGCACCCGCTCCGATGACGGCTCGACCCTCAGCATCGGGAACACGCAGGTCGTCGACAATGACGGGCTGCACGGCGCGCGCACCCGGTCTGGCACGATCACCCTCGATGAGGGTCAGCACGACATCTTTTTCGACTTCTTCGAAAATGGTGGCGGCGAAGAGATGTCAGTCACGGTCTCTGGTACAGGGATTAGTGGCACCGTCGATATTTTCGCCAGCTCCCTGCTCGGCGACCCGGACGACAACACCCAGCTCGCAGCCGGGGACGATTCGCTCACCGGCGGCAGTGGCGATGACACCATCGATGGCCAAGACGGCGACGACACGCTCATCGGCGATGGCCAGGTCGGCGTCACCGGGCTGACCTATGAGTTCTGGAACGTCAACGTAAACACCGTAGACAACATCCCCACCACCAACCCCGATGCCACCGGGTTTGTCGATGAGATCAACATCGGCGCGCTGACCGCGCAGCATTCGACAGATTTCAGCGGCTCCAACCCTGAGCGTTACGCGATCCGCTATTCCGGCGAGATCACCATCACCACCGCCGGCACCTACACGTTCTTTACCGCCTCGGACGACGGCTCAACGCTCAGCATCGATGGCACCGAGGTGGTCGATAACGACTTCCTGCAGCCGGTGACCGAGCGCTCTGGCACGATCTTTCTGAACGCCGGGACCTATGACCTCGATCTCGAATACTTCGAGCTTACCGGGAACGAGGGGTTCACCGTCTCAATCCAGGGTCCCGACACCGGGGGCGCCAAGCAAGAGATCATGGCCTCGGGCGTCGTCACCTCCGAGGACCCTGCCGGATCAACCCCCGGCAATGACACGCTGATCGGGGGCGCGGGCTCTGACACCTTCACCGGCGGCGATGGCAATGACCTCTTTCAGGGATTTGGCGGCGGGTCCGGGGTTAATGACACGATCACCGATTTTGAGGGTGAAAGTGCGGTCGACACGCCGGTCGATATCGTTGACCTCTCGCCGCATTTCACCCGTTGGACGATTGCACAGGACAATTTTACCCAGTCCGGCTCTGACGTCATCGTCACGCTGCCCGATGGCGCCACCGTCACGCTCAACAACATCCTCGTTGAGGATCTTACCCCCGACAACACGCTGGTGCCCTGCTTTACCCCCGGCACCCGCATCGCCACCCCCACGGGCCAACGCCCAGTGGAGGAGTTGGAGGTTGGCGATCTGGTCTGCACCCAAGACCGTGGCCTTCAGCCGATCCGCTGGATTGGTCGTCGCGAGATTTCGGGCGCACGGATGCAGGCGATGCCGCGGTTTCGCCCGGTGATCATCCGCAAAGGCGCATTTGGGCTGGGTGTGCCCGGGCAGGACATCCGCGTCTCTCCGCAGCACCGCTTTTTGGTGCGCGCGGCGGCAGCGGATGTGATGTTTGGCTCGACCGAGGTGCTGGTGGCCGCAAAGCTGCTCGTCGATGATGACCGCGTGGTTGAAGACACGTCCTGCGCCCCAACCACCTACATCCACCTGCTGTTTGACCGGCACGAAATCATCTTTGCTGAAGGGCAACCGACCGAGAGCTTTCATCCCGGAGAGGCCTCCGCCACCGCCTTTGACGAGGCCACCCGCGACGAGCTTTTCGCCCTTTTCCCGCAACTCCGCGCCGTTGCCGGAGAGACGGCCCCCGGCATGGTCGCGGCCCGGCCCTCGCTCAAAGCGTCCGAGGCGCGGGCGCTGCGCGTTGTGGGTGGAGGGCAGCGCTACAAGTAACGCCCCCGCGTTATTGATTAACCTGCGCTCCCCCATAGGTTAGGCTGCTCTGGGGCAGGCACGCGCCGCCCCGGGCAGGAGCCTCAGCGATGTACCGCTTTTTCGAAAACCTCATCGACCCCTACACAGACGCTCCGTCCGGCGCGGCGCCGCCGCGCGACTTCTGGCCGTTCATCGCCGAGTATATCTGGCCGTTCCGCAAGGTGCTTGCCATGGCCACGCTCTTTGGCCTGGCCGTCGCCCTCGTGGAGGTCGGGATGATCCACTACGCGGGTCGCGTCGTGGACTTGATGGAGGGGACAGACCCCCGCGCCTTCTTCGCCGAGCACGGGCTGGAGCTCTTGCTGATCGTGGTCTTCGTGCTCTTTGCGCGCCCGCTGGTGCAGATCATCGACTCGCTGTTTCTCAACCAATCCATGTTCCCAAACCTGGGTACCATGGTGCGTTGGCGGGCGCATCGGCATGTGCTCAAGCAGTCTGTGGGTTGGTTCCAAAACGATTTCGCAGGGCGCATCGCCAACCGCGTGCAGCAAACCGCCCCCGCGATGGGTGAGGCGGTGTTTCAGATCTTCGACGCGCTGGTTTATGCCGTGGTCTATTTCGTCGGCGCGATGCTCTTGCTGGCCACCACCGACCCGCGCCTCGCGATCCCGCTGCTACTGTGGATCGCCGGATACTCCTGGCTCATGGCCTGGGCGATCCCCCGTGTGGGCGAGGCGAGCCAAGCCTTCTCGGATGCGCGCTCGACCATCACAGGGCGCATCGTCGATGCCTACACCAACATCCAGACCGTCAAACTCTTCGCCCATGCCGACGCAGAAGAGGCCTACGCCCATGAGGCGATCGAAGAGGGCCGCCAGACCTTCGCCCGCCAAATGCGGATCATCACCACGATGGAACTGGGGTTGGTGCTGATCAACGGCTTCCTCGTCGTTTCGGTCATCGGCTGGTCCATCGTGCTGTGGCAGGCGGGCACGGCGAGCGTGGGCACCGTCGCCGCCGCCTCTGCGCTGGTGCTGCGGCTGAATGCGATGACCGGCTGGATCATGTGGGCGCTCTCGTCGCTCTTTCAGCATATCGGCGTGATCAAAGAGGGGATGGAGACGATCGCCCAGCCCATCGATCTGCTCGACGCAGACGACGCTCCCGAGCTCGATTTCAAAGGCGGCACCATCCGCTTTGATGCGGTCGAGCATCGGTATGGGAAAGAGACCGGCGGCCTTGACCAGATTACCCTAAACATCCCCGCCGGGCAGCGTGTCGGGCTTGTGGGGCGCTCAGGCGCGGGCAAATCCACCCTCGTGAACACATTACTGCGGTTTCATGAGGCCGAAGGCGGGCGTGTTTTGATTGACGGTCAGAACATCGCGGAGGTCACGCAACAAAGCCTCCGCGCGCAGATCGGGATGGTAACTCAAGACACCTCCCTCCTGCATCGCTCGGTCCGCGACAACATTCGCTACGGCCGCCCCGATGCGAGCGATGAAGAAATTTTCGCCGCTGCACGGCAGGTTGAGGCGCATGACTTCATCCTCGATCTGGAGGATGGCGACGGGCGCAAGGGCTATGATGCGCGGGTGGGTGAACGCGGGGTCAAACTCTCCGGCGGGCAACGCCAGCGCATCGCGCTCGCCCGCGTTGTCCTGAAAAACGCGCCGATCCTGGTGTTGGACGAGGCGACCTCAGCGCTCGATTCAGAGGTCGAGGCGGCGATTCAAGACGCGCTCACGCATATGATGGCCGGCAAAACCGTGATCGCCATCGCCCACCGCCTTTCGACCATCGCAGCGATGGACCGGATCGTGGTATTGGATGAGGGCCGCATCGTTGAGGATGGCACCCACACCGAGCTCTTGGCGAAAAACGGCCTCTACGCGAGCTTCTGGGCGCGGCAGTCGGGCGGCTTCTTGAACGCGGCGGCGGAGTAGCCCTCCCGCCTGTCGTCTCGGTGCCAGAGGCACCGCTCCTCCGGTTGGGGGTAGCCCGCGCTGCGCGCGGGTCCGAAGGCCGTTGAGAGGCGTTTGAGGGAGCGGGTGCTCCTCAAATCGCCTGCCCAAGGGTGGGGTCGGGCTGATCAGGCCTCAAGCCCAAGCACACGGGGTGCCCCGTGTGTCGGGTCTGCGACCCGAGGCTTGACCCCTGCTCATCCCTATTCTTGGGGCACTGCACTGGAGGTTTGCGGAAAGACCGCCATGTTAGGGGCATGAAAATCTCCAGACTGATCCCGGCCTTTGCCCCCGCAGAGGGGCCACCCCCGCGCAGCTTGATGGCGTTTATGGGCTGGTGCTTGAAAGGCGCCATGCCGGTTTTGCTGGTCGCGGGCGTAATCTCCGCCAGCTTTGGTATGCTCGAAGTGGCCTCGGCCTATATCCTCGGCCTCATCGTGGATGTTGCCCTCTCCTCAGACCCGGCGACGTTTTTTGCTGACAATGCCGTGCTCCTAATCGGGCTTGCGGCGTTCTTCCTGCTGCTCCGTCCGGTGCTGGCGGGGATCAACGCCTCCACCACCTCGGTAATCGTCGGGCCAAACCTCTTGCCCCTCGTCCTGTCGCGCATCCACCGCCACACGATGGGGCAGGCGGTGCCGTTCTTTGACAACGATTTCGCGGGGCGCATCGCACAAAAGCAGATGCAGACAGCCCGCGCGGTGACGGATGTGGTGACCGAGCTGATCAACGTCGTCTCGTTCGCCTTGGCGACGCTCATCGGCGCCGTCGTGATGCTCTTGGCGATCGATGTGCGAGTTGGGCTGCTGCTCGCCGGATGGCTGGTGATTTACCTCGTGTTCTTGCGCGTGATGCTCGCAAAAGTGCGCGTCCGCTCAAAGGCGCGGGCGGCGGCGCGGGCGGCGATCACGGGGCAAGTCGTTGATACCGTGACGAATATCAAAACGGTAAAGCTCTTTGCCTCTTCCGAGTATGAGGATCGCGCGGCGCTGAAATCCATGGCGACCTACCGCGAAAAAGCGCTCGCCTTTGGCATTTTGTCCGCCTGGTTCCGCTTTGGCCTCATCGCCATCGCCGGGTTGTTGCCGGTGATTTTGATTGGCACCTCGCTCTATTTCTGGACGCAAGGCAGCGTCTCTCCGGGCGACATTGCGGCGGCGGGGGCGATTTCGCTGCGGATTGGGCAAATGACGGGTTGGGTCTCGTTCACGCTGATGGCGCTCTATTCCAACATCGGAGAGATCGAGGATGGGATCACCACGCTCACCCCGCCCCACGCCCTGACCGACCGCGAAGATGCCGAAACCATCACCCGCTCAAACGGCGCGCTGCGCTATGAGGGAGTGGAGTTTCAGTACGGGCGCAAAGCGGGCGGGCTGATCGACTTTGATCTCGACATTCCTTCGGGAGAGAAGGTGGCGCTGGTGGGGCTGTCGGGCGCGGGCAAATCCACTGCAGTCTCGTTGCTGTTGCGCCTCTACGACCCTGAAAAAGGGCGCGTGACGATCGATGGCAAAGACCTTCGCGATGTCACGCAAGAGAGCCTGCGCCTGCAGATCGCGACGGTCACCCAAGAGACGGCCATGTTCAACCGCTCGGCCTATGACAACATCCTCTACGGCCGCCCCGATGCGACCCGCGACGAGGTCGAAGAGGCCGCGCGGCAGGCCTCTGCCCATACGTTTATTCTTGGGCTGGAGGATCATCAGGGCCGTCAGGGCTATGATGCGCATCTGGGCGAGCGTGGGGTGAAGCTCTCTGGCGGGCAACGCCAACGCATCGCCTTGGCGCGGGCCATTTTGAAGGATGCGCCGGTGCTGGTGCTGGATGAGGCGACCTCTGCGCTTGATTCAGAAACGGAGGCCGATGTTCAGGCGGCTCTGGAGGGGTTGATGGAGGGGCGCACGGTGATTGCGATTGCCCACCGCCTCTCGACCATCGCGGCGATGGACCGGATCATCGTGCTCGAACAGGGCCGGATTATCGAGCAGGGCAAACACGACGCGCTTTTGGCGCGTGGGGGGCGTTATGCGCAGTTTTGGGCGCGCCAATCGGGCGGATTCTTGCGGCTGGATGCGGCGGAGTAATCTCTTTCGGGCTGCCAAAGCATTGGCCACGATTGTTGCGTTGCTCTTCATCTTAAGAGAATAGCAATCGACGCCTGAACCAGAAATGGTCGAAGGGGCCCCTCCAGACCTGTTTTTGACCGAGGCCGTTGCGCCGCTGCAGTATACTGCGGCCTGGCTCAATCATACCCGGGGCGGAGAACAGGCCCGCACCGATGTGCGTTTTGCCTTTGAGGTGGTGGACGGAGAGACCGCACTCTGTGGTTTCGTCGCCCGCGAGCGAGGGTATTCGGACGACGGTCAAGCGATCGCCGCGCGCTCCGAATTTTTCATTGAAGCTGAGGCACTTGTGAACAATCAGCCCGTCGTGACGGACCTGTCATTCCAGCTTTCCGGCAGCGTAGAGCGTGCCGCCTGTCGCTGGGCCTCTGACCCGTTTGACGCGACCAGCGCAGCAGACGCGGAGCGACTGACACCGCTGCTGTACACCCGTTTTCCGGCGAGAGTGGCGTCTGGTGAGCGGCAATCTTCGTTCTGAGGGTGCAGGGCTGGCCTTAACCTCCCTTAGCCTCCTGAGAAACGTGGGGAAAATCGCCTGCCGCGATATAGGCCTCTTCGTCCGGAGTGGAGATGCGGCCATAGATTGGGTTGCGATGCGGGTGCCGGCCAAACCGGGTGATCACCTCGCGCACGCGCTTGTTCTGGGCGCGAAGGAGGTCGGCGGAGAAGAACAGCTGCGCGGGCAGTTTTGTGATCAGCTCCTCGGTCATCCGGTCGATCAAATCAAACCGCGCCAAATGATCCGGCCCCTCACAATGCCCAAGGGCCACGATGAAAAACACTTGTTCCCATGGCTTTAGCTGGGAGTAGTGGCCATTGCCCACCCCCTCGATCACGAGCATCGCCGCTTTGATATCCTGCCCAAAGGCTGCGGGCGTATCGCGCCAAAGCGACCTCGAAAACTGGTCAATCGCCAGCAAAAGCGCCAAGCGCCCGGTCGCGGTCTCGCTCCAATGGTCCAGCTCGCCACGTGCGGCAGAGACTGTAAGCTCTTGGTATTGCTCACAGATCACCTCATCCATGCCCCCCTGCATCCGCTCTTGCACCCAGGCGCTGTAGGCCTCGCGGTTTTTGGTGAAATCGGTGTTGGGGTACCACAGATCCAGCACCTGCTTGGGCAAAAACGGGGGCGAAATGGCGGGCATGGGGGCTCCCTGAGGGTAAAGCGGCCACAGATCTGCGCCGCGCTTTGACCTTGATACGGCAAACCATATCTTGAACGCCAGATAATAGGAGGCCGCCGTGCAGATAACCCCCCTAGATGGAAACCCGCAAACCTCTGGCCCAGCTGAGTATTTCACCGGAGAGGTGCGGATGAGCACCATCGTCCGCGCGCCAGAGCCTGCGCGGGTGCGCGCTCTGGTCGTCAGCTTTCAGCCCGGCGCCCGCACGGCCTGGCATACCCATCCGCTCGGCCAAACGCTCTATGTCACCGCGGGCCTTGGCCGCGTGCAACTGGAGGGGGAGCCGGTGCAGGTGATCCGCCCGGGCGACAGTGTCTGGATCGCACCCGGAGAGCGGCACTGGCACGGCGCTGCTCCCGATCACGCGATGACCCATGTGGCGATCCAAGAGGCGGACGAAACTGGCTCAAACGTAACCTGGCTGGAGCATGTGAGCGACGCAGACTACCTCGGGTGAGCCGCGGAGCGCGTTGCAAAAACGCAAAATGGGCGGTTACCGCCCGGTTAATACCCTGCATTTCTGCAAGATGTTGGTACGATATCGTTCTAATTTAGTGCGAAGTCGTACCAGTTTAGCGCTGCCACACACCTCGGTTGCGCAACTCCGAAGACGATTGATCCACCATCCGCCCGGTGATCAGACACCACCTCGGGGCCGTCTTATAGGCCAGCGCCCCGGCCTGAGATTGCGGCAACCGAAACCGCGCCAGACTGCGCGCGGCCGGAGAGAGACCAGCGCGAATTTGCTCCCCGGGCCGGGCCAGCACACCCAGCGGCATGGTTCGCGCGATGCTCTGCCATGCGCCCCAGGTGTGAAACCCGGCGAGGTTATCCGCCCCCATCAACCACACAAACCGCACACCCGGATACCGCCGCACCAGCCTTGGCAACGTGTCGGCGGTGTAGCGTGTGTTCAGGTGATGCTCTAGCGCCGTCACCCGTACTTTTGGGTTCTGGATCAACGCCTTACTCGCAGCCATGCGGCGCGACAGGTCTGCCGGAGCGTCCTCCTTCAAAGGGTTGCCCGGCGACACCAACCACCACACCCAATCAAGCTCAAACCGCCGCAGCGCCTCTTGCGTGATGTGCACATGGCCCGTGTGCGGCGGATCAAACGATCCACCCAAAAGGCCCACACGCTGGCCGGGGGTGACAGGGGGAAAGGCGGGCACGGTGCCTCCGAGACATGGCGCTCGTTTGTCGGGCGCAGCGGCGGGAGTGTCAACGGAGGGGCACTTTTGCGGCCCCCTCGCGGTTTTGTGAGTTTGGAACCACCCGCCTCAGACCCCACGTTAGAGAGGGCAAACCGGGAGCATGCGATGAAACGGAGAGAGGTTTTGGCAGCTGGGGCGGCGGCGGTGGTGGCCCCCGCCTTGCCGCTTTGGGCGCAAACACAGGCCATAGGTGCCGGGCAACGTAGCCGGGTGCAGCGGTTTTTGGGAATGCTCGACGGGCGGCAACGCAGCCAAGCGACCTTCGCCTATGACAGCCGCCAACGCCGCGCGTGGAACTATATGCTCGGCTCGCGCCGCGCGCCGGGTCTGGCGCTAGAGCAGATGACGCCCGAACAGAAAGAGGCAGCGCTCGATGTGCTCGCCTCCGGCCTCAGCCCGCTGGGGTTTGAGAAGGCGCTTAACATCATGCTGCAGCAGGATATTTTGCGGGATGAATGGGGCAAGGGTGCCGCCGATCGCAACCGCGAGCGGTTCTCGTTGATGGTCTTTGGGGAGCCTTCGCTCACCCAGCCCTGGGGTTGGCGGTGGGAGGGGCATCACCTCACGCTCTCCTTTACTTTGCGCGGTGAAGTGGTCGTCGGCTGGACGCCCTCCGCCTTCGCCTCCGAGCCAAACATCGTCACCTCCGGCCCGCATTCCGGGCTGATGGTCTTGCAGGAGGAGGAGGTGCTCGGCCGCGCGCTCTACACCGATCTTTCCGGCCAAAACCGCGCGCGGGCGCTGGTAAACCCACGCTCTCCGGCAAATATCCTCACCGTTGCGGGCCGCGAGCAGCGCTACGCGGGCGATGATCGGGGTGCGTTTGTGGGCGATATGACCACCACCCAGGCCGATCTCGTCGCGCGCTTGATGGAGGTCTACGCGGTCGAATGGCTGCCCGCGCCGCTGGCTGACATCCAAGCCGCCCGCCTCGCCGCCAATACGCCTGAGACTATGCGCTTTGTCTGGGCCGGGGCCGATCTGGAGGGGGACTCGATCTATTATCGCTTCCACAACGAGCCGGTGATCGTGGAGTTCTCCAACGTCCGGAACCAGCCCTTGCACCTGCATACGGTCTTCCATGACTTCGGGCGCGGGCTTGGCTGAGGGTCCGTCTTCATCTTGATAAAAATACCTCGGGGTGAATGACGGGCGCAGCCCGGCAGAGGGGCAGCGCCCCTGATTTTCTCTCAATCAACGCTGGACGGGTCGGGTCTGGGCGGCGACACTCAGCTCCAAGCACGGAGGGCAGGATGAGCGTTGCAAGCTGGCAGGATGTGGCCGCAGATCTGGTTGCGGTGGCCGCGGGGCGGGCCCCGGCGGATATGGTGATCAAGGGGGCGGCCTGGGTGAATGTGCAGACCCGCGAGGTCATCCCCGGCTCTGATATTGCGATCAAGGCGGGGCGGTTTGCCTATTGCGGCCCCGATGCGAGCCATTGCATCGGCGAGGGCACCGAGATCATCGAGGCGGAGGGGCGCTATGCGGTGCCGGGGCTGTGTGATGGGCATATGCACATCGAAAGCGGGATGCTCACCGTCACCGAATTCGCCCGCGCGGTGATGCCCCATGGCACCACGAGCATGTTCGTTGACCCGCATGAGGTGGCCAATGTGCTGGGCCTTCCGGGCGTGAAGTTGATGCATGACGAGGCGCTTGAGCAGCCGATCAACGTGTTTGTGCAGATGCCGTCGTGTGCGCCGTCCGCGCCGGGGCTTGAGACCACGGGGATGGAGATTGGCCCGGCGGAAGTGGCCGAGGCGATGACTTGGCCCGGGATCATCGGGCTGGGGGAGATGATGAATTTTCCCGGCGTGGTGAATGGCTCTCAGCAGATGCTGGAGGAAATCGCCGAGACGCAGAAAGCGGGCAAAACGGTGGGCGGGCATTATGCCTCCCCTGACCTTGGGCCGGCGTTTCATGCTTATGCCGCTGGCGGGCCCGCCGATGACCATGAGGGCACGCGCGAGGCGGATGCGATTGCGCGGGTGCGGCAGGGGATGCGGGCGATGCTGCGGCTGGGCTCTGCTTGGTATGACGTCGAGAGCCAGATCACGGCGGTCACCGAAAAAGGCCTCGATCCGCGCAACTTTATCCTCTGCACCGATGACAGCCATTCGGGCACCTTGGTGAATGACGGGCATATGAACCGCGTGGTGCGACATGCGATTGAGTGTGGCTGCGACCCGCTGATTGCCTTGCAGATGGCGACGATCAACACCGCCACCCATTTCGGGCTGGAGCGGGAGCTCGGCTCCATCGCGCCGGGGCGGCGGGCGGACGTGATCTTAACCTCAAACCTCGCGACCCTGCCCATCGAGACGGTGATCGCGCGCGGGGTGATTGTTGCCGAAGAGGGCACATTGACCGCGCCGACCCCGGCGTTTGTCTATCCTGACAGCGCCAAGGCGACGGTGAATATGGCACGGGATCTTGTGGCGACGGATTTCGATATCCCTGCTGCGGGTGATCAGGTGCGCGCGCGGGTCATCGGTATGGTCGAGAACCAGGCACCGACCAAAGCGCTAGAGGCGGATTTGCCGGTTGCGGGCGGTCTCGTGCAGATGGACCGGGAGAATGACGTCTGCCAGATCGCACTGGTCGAGCGCCATCGGGCCACGGGTGGCGTGACGAACGGGTTTGTTTCGGGCTTTGGGTACAATGTGGACTGTGCCGTGGCCTCTACGGTCGCGCATGACAGCCACCACATGATCGTTGTGGGCACCGATAAGGCCGATATGGCGCAGGCCGCGAACCGGTTGCGGGAAGTGGGCGGCGGGATTGTCGTGATCAAGGGCGGGGAGGAGTTGGCACTCGTGGAGTTGCCCATCGCCGGGCTGATGTCGGATGAGCCTGCGCCTGTTGTCGCTGCCAAGGCCGCGCAGATGGTTGAGGGCATGGCCGCCTGCGGTTGCACGCTCAACAACGCCTACATGCAGCATTCCCTGTTGGCGCTGGTGGTGATACCGGAGCTTAGGATTTCGGACCTCGGCCTGGTCGATGTCACAAAATTCGAAATGACACCCCTGTTTATGGACTGACCATGCGCCTGCCTGACCCCAACGCCGATATCCCCGTCATCGCCCCCGAGACGGAGGCGCCGCGGGTCTATTCTGATGCGGCAGAGGCGGTGGCGCAGGTGGAGCATCTCTATGAGCGCGCGACTGGGTTTCTGAAGGCGCGGTTTTCGGAGGTGATGAAGGGGCGGGCGACCTCGGGGCGGTTTCGGGCGTATTACCCGCAGGTGCGGATTGCGACCAAGAGCTTTGCCGGGGTCGATAGCCGGTTGGCCTATGGCCATGTCTCTGAGCCGGGCACCTATGCGGCGACGATCACGCGGCCTGATCTCTTTCGCAACTACCTCACGCAGCAGCTGAAGCTGTTGATCAAGAACCACGGCGTGACGGTGCAGGTTGGCGTCTCTGATACGCCGATCCCGCTGCATTTTGCGCTGGGAGAGGGGGCGACGGTTGAGGGCTCTATCGAGGATAAGCTCGGTCGGCCGCTCAGGGATGCGTTTGATGTGCCGGACCTCACCACCACCAACGATGACATCGTCGATGGCGCAGACGGTCCTTGGCAGGGCGAAACGCGGCCGCTCGCCCCTTTCACCGCGCAACGGGTGGATTATTCTCTGGCGCGGCTGGCGCATTATACGGCCACCAGCCCCTCGCATTTTCAGAACCATGTGCTCTTCACCAACTACCAGTTCTACATCGACGAGTTCATCGAGTATGGCAAATCGATGCTCGGGCGGGACGGCTATGTGAGTTTTGTGGAGCCGGGCAATCTGGTCACAACCTCAGAGGGCACGTCTGGAGAGGCCGCCGGGCGCACGCCGCAGATGCCGACTTATCACCTGACGCGGGCTGATGGGTCTGGGATTACGATGGTGAACATCGGGGTTGGCCCCTCAAACGCGAAGACGATCACCGACCATATCGCGGTGCTGCGGCCGCACGCGTGGCTGATGCTGGGGCATTGTGCGGGGCTGCGGCATTCGCAATCGCTCGGGGATTATGTGCTCGCCCATGCCTACGTGCGCGAGGACCATGTATTGGATGATGATCTGCCGGTGTGGGTGCCGATCCCGGCGCTGGCGGAGATCCAGATCGCTTTGGAGCGGGCGGTGGCGGAAGTGACCGGCTTTGACGGCTATGAGCTGAAGAAGGTGATGCGCACCGGCACCGTGGTGACCATCGACAACCGTAACTGGGAATTGCGCGATCAGTCGGGACCGGTGAAGCGCCTTAGCCAGTCCCGCGCGATTGCGCTGGATATGGAGAGCGCGACGATCGCGGCGAACGGCTTCCGGTTTCGGGTGCCCTACGGGACGCTCCTCTGCGTCTCTGACAAGCCGCTGCATGGGGAGTTGAAGCTGCCGGGAATGGCGACTGCGTTCTACAAGCGGCAGGTTAGCCAACATCTGCAAATCGGCATACGTGCGATGGAAACGCTGCGAGAGATGCCGCTGGAGCGTCTGCACTCCCGAAAACTGCGGAGTTTCGAGGAAACGGCGTTTCTTTAGCGCGTACATTGCGTCCCCACGGCAACAATAGCGCGCTTTGGCGAAAAAATGCGTTGTGCCCCAACAGGCGTTGGGGTCAAGTAGCGCGCAGCACCGTTCAACCAGCGGATGCACAACACGGAACAGGGGGCCACAGGGATTACAATGGCAAAAAAACCAATGACAAAAACCGAACTGGTTGCCGCGCTGGCAGAGACCACAGGATCTGACAAGGTGAGCGCAGGTAAGTTTCTGGACGCGCTGAACACCGTCGTCTCTGGCGAAGTCGCTGCGGGTGGTGCGGTGACGCTGCCGAACCTGGGCAAGTTTGTCTGCCGCGAGCGCCCCGAGCGCATGGTGCGCAACCCCGCCACCGGTGAGCAGATCAAGAAAGACGCGGACCGCACGGTGAAGTTCACCCTCGCGAAGGCGCTGAAAGACGTGATCAACGCCTGATTGGTGTGATCCGCGAAGACGAAAGAGCCGCCCGTGGGGCGGCTTTTTTGGTTTTTGGGTGTTTTTTTGCGACGGAATGCGCCGTGCCCTGCGTGTAAGGGCAAACCCTTGCGGAGTGTTCAGGATGATCACGCGATGGAGATGGGCGGTCATGGCCGCGGTGGTGAGTGTCTCTCACATCGGCGCTGTGCCTGTGCGTGCGCAGGATCAGAGCATCCGAGATATCTCTGAAATGTCGGTGGATCGTGCCCAGTTGCGCAGCGCCGTGGCGTCGCGCACGCTGACATGGCTTACGGGGACACCGGCAGACAATGAGTATCTCTCGGTTGGGCGCATGGCGAATTTCTTTGGGTTCGTGGCGCTAAGGGTTTCCAGCGGGCAGAGCCTTACCCGTGCACATGTGGCCCGAGACACGCTCGCAGTTCTACAGCCAGAACAAGTGGCCGGTCTGGTCGATCTGCTGGAGGTGCAGCGAAAGATGCTCGCTGCGGCCCAAGCGGCCCGGCTGGAGATGAATGGTGCGCTTGAGGGGCTCGTGGTGGAGGAGAGGCTCTCTGAGCCAGTGTTTGTTGAGTTGGGGCGGCAATTTGGTGCGGCGGAAGCGGCGCTAGGGCGGGTCATTGCGGTGGAGTTCGGCGCGGTTGCGCGCAGCCTGAGTGCAGAGCAACGCGTTGACCTGACGCGCATCCGAGCAGCACATGCGGGGGGCACGCCACCGGAGCGGGCGGATCGTAATCCGTTGGCGAGTGTTGCGGAAGGTGATCGGCAGGCGCTTGTGAACCTGTCCGCCCGCTTTCTGAGTTGGACAACCGGCACGCCGGAGCTGAACGATTTTGAGGTTGTCGGCAAACCCAGCCAGCATTTTGGTTTTGTGAGTTTGCGGTTGGCGTCGGGGCATGCGGTGCGGCGGGGGGAGGTCTCTCGCGATGTGTTGTCGGTTTTGACACCGCGCCAACGGGGCATTCTGGAGGAGGCGGTCGATCAGAACATCGCACTCTTTGAGGAGTTTCTGACCCGGCGCGGTGCTTTGATGCGCGAGTTGGAGCGGGCTTTGGTTGGCGATGACGTGCGTGCTGATCTGGTGCTCCGTCTGGGCGCCGATGTCGGAGAGGTCGAGGCCCGGATGACTTGGGCGCAGGCGCAGGCAATGTTGCGGGTGCGCTCGTCGCTGAGTGCGGCGCAGCGCGAAGAGCTCTTGGCACTCCGCGGGCGATATACGGCGGAAAGCCCTGTGTCAGGCGGTGCGGATGCCGTGAGCCGTGGGCGGCAGCTTTTTGCAGCCTGCGCAATGTGTCATGCGTCTGGAAGTAGTTTTGCGCCGCCTCTCACCGCGATTGTGGGGCGCGAGATTGCGTCCGCGCAGCAGTACGAGGGGTATTCTCCTGCGCTGGAGGCTTTTCGTGACACCGAGCTGCGGTGGAGCACTGCGCTGCTGGACGTCTTTCTCGAAGCGCCGAGAGATTTGGTTCCGGGAACGACGATGGGATATGACGGGATGCCCGATGCTTCAGATCGGGCGGCCCTGTTGGCCTATCTCGAAACCCTAGAATAGCGCGGGTTTAGTGGTCGCGGTCGTCGGGGCGTTGGCCGGTGCGGAAGTAGGTTTTGTAGTTGTCGTCTTCGCGGGCCTGACGCGCGTATTCGCGGTCGTATTTGGCGACATGGGCGACGAAGAGCGCGATAGCGAGGCCAAAGTTGCCTGCGATCAATCCGGCGACGAGAATTTCCATAGCGTGCTCCGAACTAGCTGATGTGATTTCACCTAGGAGCGCTTGACAGAATGTCGCACATTTTTGCCGGTTTTCGGTTTTTCGGGAAAACCAGAAAGACGATTTTCTCGGATTTTTAGCGGAAATGCTGAAATTTAGGGCAGTTTTGAGGTGTTTTCGGAGGGTTTTGGCGCGAGCATCGGGTGCTCCGGCCCCCACACGGCGCGCACGTCTTTGCTCACCAGCGTCGATTGCAGGCGGTCAAGCTCGCGCAGGGCGCCCTTTGCGCTGCCGGTCTTGGCGAAGGCCTTGTCATAGGCCACGCGCACCGACCGCGCCCGCCAGGGCAAAATCGCCTCTGACAGCCAGGCGCGCAGGTGCCGCGGCAACCGGTCATACTCCGCCATTGGATGCCCGGCGCGCCGGGAACGTTTGAGCGAGGTATTTCCGCGATTGTGGGACATGGGCGAGAGCTCGGGCCGCTGGAAACGACAGCGTTATAGTATAACAAAATGCGGGATCTCAAGCGGGGAGTGGGGGATGCCATATTCCATATAACGCCGCGCGATTGCACAAAACCCGGCTTGCAATGCTGCCCCTGCACAGACATGACGAGGGCATGCGCCTCAACCCGATGACCTTCCGATGAAGCAGCTCTTTCACCTTCCACTGTCGCCCTTCAGTCGCAAAATCCGGCTGGTGCTGGGAGAGAAGAAGATCAGCGGGATCGATCTGGTAGAGGAGCGTCCGTGGGAGCGGCGGCGAGACTTTTTGCTCCTGAACCCCGCAGGCGACGTGCCGGTGCTGCATTTGGGGCATACAGCACTTTCGGATAGCACGGCGATTTTTGAATACCTCGAAGAGATTGAACCAACCCCCGCGCTCTTGCCGCAAGATGCCCTGCACCGGGCCGAGGCGCGGCGCTTGGTGGCTTGGTTTGACGACAAGTTTTACCGCGAGGTGACGGATAACCTGCTCCACGAGCGGGTGACCAAAAAGCTGATGAAAGAGGGCTATCCGGATGGCGCGCGCATTCGTGCCGGGGCCACGAACATCCGGCACCACCTCGACTACATGGATTGGCTGTTGCAGCGGCGGCATTGGTTGGCCGGAGAGGTCATGACCATTGCCGATTTCGCCGCCGCAGCCCATCTTAGCTGTCTGGACTACATCAACGACGTTGACTGGAACCGATCGGAGCCTGTGCGTGACTGGTACGCCCGCATCAAATCGCGCCCCGCGTTCCGGCCGCTCCTCTCAGACGCGGTCCCCGGGCTCACGCCCCCGCCGCAATACGCCGACCTCGACTTCTGAGCTGGCAGACGCGCTGCGTGCTGAGGCTGCGGAGCTGGGGTTTGTGAAAACCGGGATCACCCGGCCCGATGCGATCCCGGAAGCAGCGGAGCGCTTGGCGGCTTTTCTGGAGCAGGGCCACCACGGGCAAATGGCTTGGATGCAAGAGCGCAGCGCGTGGCGGGGCGACCCGACCGCGCTCTGGCCCGAGGCGCGCTCGGTGATCCTGCTGGCAGAGGCGTATACGCCTGCGCGTGATCCGCTGAAGATGCTTGAGGCGCGCGATCACGCCGCCATCTCGGTCTATGCGCAAAACCGCGACTACCACGACGTGGTGAAAAAGAAGCTCAAACGGCTGGGGCGCTGGCTGATTGACACGGCGGGCGGGGAGATCAAGGTCTTTGTCGATACTGCCCCGGTGATGGAAAAGCCCCTTGCGGCGGCGGCGGGTCTGGGCTGGCAGGGCAAGCACACCAACCTCCTGTCGCAGGATTTCGGCAATTGGGTGTTTCTGGGCGCGATCTTCACCACGCTAGAGTTGCCTGTGGACCCGCCTGTGGAGGAGAAATGCGGCTCTTGCACGGCGTGCCTGGATATCTGCCCCACGAATGCCTTTCCGGCCCCGTTCCAACTCGACGCGCGGCGCTGCATCTCCTACCTGACGATTGAGCATAAAGGCCCGGTGGATCCGGAGCTGCGCCCGCTGATGGGCAACCGGATCTACGGCTGCGATGACTGCCTCGCGGTCTGCCCCTGGAACAAATTCGCCGTGGACGCTCGCGAAAGCGCCTATTGGGCGCGGGTGGAGCTGCGCGCACCCCGGCTGGCTGATCTCGCGGCGCTGGATGACGAGGGGTTTCGGGCGCTGTTCTCCGGCTCCCCGATCAAACGCATCGGTCGCGACCGGTTTGTGCGCAACGTCTGCTACGCGATTGGCAACTCCGGCGATCCGACCCTGCGCGCGGCCCTCAGACCTCTGCTTACAGACCCGGACAAGGTGGTGGCCGAGGCGGCTGCCTGGGCCGAGGCGCGGCTCACGGGCTGACATGCGCTGACGCGCCTGTGCCTCCGGCGGGAATATTTGAAAACCGACGAAGGTGAGGCGCACCCATCCATTTCGTCGGTTTCGAAATATTCCGGGGTGAATTGCGCCGAAGGCGCGAGAGGGGCAGAGCCCCTCAGGCCTCGGTCTCCACCCCAAGCAAACGCTGCAGGGCGACGCCCATCACCTTGGCGCTGTCGAGCATGTCGTCGATGCCGATCCATTCGTCGGGTTGGTGGGCCAAATCGAGCACACCGGGGCCGTAGGCGATGCAGTTTTTCAGGCGGCCGATGCGGTCGATGTGTTTTTGGTCGTAGGTGCCGGGGGAGGCGACGAAGTCGGGGGTTTTGCCCAGGATATCCTCTACCGCGGCGCTGACCGCCTGCACGACCGGGGCGTCTTCGGCGGTCATGGAGGGTTGGACCTCGAAGAGGTCTGTGAGCGTGTAATCGAAGCGGCGGCGGGCTTGGGCGCGGTCGAGCATTTCTCGGAATTCGGCTTTCACCTGATCAAGTGGCTCTTCGACGATGAAGCGGCGGTCGATGACCATGCGGGCGCGGTCGGGCACGCAGGCGGAGGGCAGGCCGGTATAATCTTGCGCCTGTTCGGGTTCGCCGCCGTGGATCGCGTTGATGTTGAGCGTGGGGTGGCGGGCGCCGTCGGGGATGACGGGCATCGCGGTGCAGCGTTTGGCGATGGAGGGGAGGTAGCTTTCCTCCATCTCGGCCATGACCGCCCCGAGGTGGCGGACGGCGCAGTCTCCGAGAAAAGGCATAGAACCGTGGGCGATGTGGCCGTGCGTCTCTAACTCGGCCCACCAGACGCCACGATGGCCGAGGCAGACGCGGTCTTTGTGCAGGGGTTCGGGGATGATGACGTGCTGCACGCGGTCCGGCGAAAACCAGCCTTTTTCTGCGAGGTAGGCGACGCCGCCGTATCCACCGGATTCCTCGTCGGCGGTGATGGAGATCTCAACCGCGCCGGCGAATGTCGGGTGGGTGGCGATGAAAGCCTCTGCCGCGATCACACTCGCCGCGATGCCGCCTTTCATATCGCAGGCGCCGCGGCCGTAGACTTTGCCGTCGCGGATGTCTCCGCCGAATGGGTCCACCGTCCAGCCTTGGCCGACTTCGACAACGTCGTGGTGGCCGTTGAAATGCACTGTTTCGCCGGGCTTGCCGCCCTCGAAGCGGGCGATCATGTTCCAGCGTGGGTAGCGGTCGCTGTCGCCGGGGGCGCCCTCGGCGCGCACGAGCGTGACCTCAAAGCCTTTGGCGCGCAGGCGGGTGCCCAGCGCCTCGCAAATCCCCAGGTAGTTGTCGCCCGGGGGGTTAAGCGTGGGCATCCGCACCAGCTCTTGGGTCAGGGAGGTGACCTCATCGCGGCGGTCTTCGATGGCTTTCAGCAGGGCATCAGTCATGCATTTGAGCGTAGACCTGTCGGTTGCCCTTGCACAGGTCTTGACCCTCAAAATTAGGCGGTCAGGTTTGGGCGCAATAAAATCAGAGGAGAGACGATGCGGATACTGATCACAGGGGCGGCTGGGTTTTTGGGGCGGATGCTCTCGGCGCGGTTGGCGGCGGAGGGTGCTTTGGGCGGCGTGCCGATCTCCGGGCTGACCTTGATGGATGTGGTCGCGCCCGAGCCTGTGGCCGGGCTGCCCTGCGATTGCGTGACGGCTGATCTGGCGACGGCAGCGTATGCGCCGCATGACGTGGTTGTGCATTTGGCCGCTGTTGTGAGTTCCGAGGCAGAGGCGGATTTGGAGAAGGGCCTTGCGGTCAATCTCGATGGCACGCGGCGGCTTTTGGATGCGACGCGGGGGTGGGGCCGCGCGCCAGTGGTGCTGTTTGCGAGCTCGGTCGCCGTATTCTCTTGCGCGGCGAATGAGGTGATTACGGATGCGACGGAGCCGAAGCCGCGGTCGTCTTACGGCGCGCAGAAGCTGATGGGCGAGGTTTTGGTGCGTGATCTGTCTCGGCGTGGGGTGATCCGGGGGCGGACGCTGCGGTTTCCGACGATCGCGGTGCGGCCGGGGCGGCCGAATAAGGCAGCATCTTCGTTTGCGTCATCGATTTTGCGGGAGCCGTTGAAGGGGGAGGCGGCGGTGTTGCCGGTGCCAGAGACTACGCGGCTGCATCTGATGTCTCCGGCTGCGGCGGTGGAGGCGATGTTGCGGGCGCTGGTGCTGGAGCAAGAGGCGTTGGAGGGAGAGACGACGATCACGCTGCCGGGGTTGAGCGTGTCGGTGGCAGAGATGCTGGCCGGGTTGGAGGATGCAGCGCCCGGCGCGCGGGCGTTGGTGCGGGCTGAGCGGGATGCGGGCGTCGAGGCGATCGTGGCGAGCTGGCCCGGAGGGATTGCGGCGCCGCGGGCAGAGCGGTTGGGCTTTGCGGCGGACGCGGACTTCGCGACGCTGTTGGCGCGGTCGCGGGCGCATTTGTGAGGGGGGATTTGTGGAAGGCCTGCGCGGAAGCAAGTCGCGCAGCGACGCCGCGCGCGCCAGACCGACCGATAGGTCTGGCGCATTTGGAGGGTGAGGGGTGCTGTTCAGCGCGAATGCGGTTTGGCGGGGATAAACCGCGTTGATCATGGCATAGCAGCGCGGCACCTCGGTCTGGGGTGCGCTCTGTTTTGAGTGGTTAGGGGAGGTCCTGGATCAAGTCCGGGACGTCTCTCGGGCGGAGGCGACTAGCCTCCGGCCACGCCCTCCCTCCCGCACGGGAGGGCGTCTTTGCGCGGTTGGCCGTTGGTCCAACCAAATGCAGTTTGGAGAGATAAACTGAGAAATACTCCGTTAGCGATACGCCCACCCGAGGGAGGGCGTGGCCTTTCGTTGTGCGTTACTTGGCGAGGTCCTGGCTCTTTTCCGGGACGGGGCCTTTGAGCGAAAGACGCCAAGAGAAAGGCTTGCCAATCCCACGCTCGACGTCTCATCTCTGACCCAAAAGGGGAGGGTTTTATGGACGGTCTTTGGTTTGATCCGGGGAAGGTCTTGATCGGGGGGCGGTGGCGTGCCGCTGAAGGGGGTGTTTTGCCGCTGATCGACCCTTCCGATGGCAGTGAGATTGGCGCGATTGCGCGAGGTGGGCAGGCTGAGATTGATGCCGCCGTTGCAGCGCCGCGTGCGGCCGCTGATGGCGCGTGGGGCGCTGCCACGGCGTTGGAGCGGGGGCGAGTTCTGGCGCGGCTGGGGCAATTGGTCTTGGAGCGGGTCGAGGTGTTTGCTGAGATCGAGGCGCGTGATGTGGGCAAACCGCTCAGCCAGGCGCGGGCGGATGCTATCGCCCTCGCCCGTTACATGGAGTTTTACGCCGGTGCCGCCGACAAGCTGCATGGCGAGACCATTCCGTATCAGGCGGGATATACGGTCTACACACTGCGAGAGCCGCATGGTGTCACGGGCCATATCATCCCCTGGAATTATCCGATGCAGATCATCGGGCGTTCGGTCGGGGCGGCGCTGGCGGCGGGGAATGCCTGTGTTTTGAAACCTGCGGAAGAAGCCTGCCTAACGGCTCTTGCCTTCGCCGATTTGGCGCAGGAGGCGGGGTTGCCTGCGGGTGCGCTGAACGTCGTTCCGGGGCTTGGGGCAGAGGCAGGGGCGGCGTTGTCTTCCCATCCGGGCGTGAACCATATGAGCTTTACAGGCTCGGTGGGAACGGGTCGGTTGATCCAAGAAGCGGGGGCGCAAAACACCATTCCGGTGACGCTGGAGCTTGGCGGGAAGTCTCCGCAAGTGGTGTTTGAGGATGCGGATGCCACCGCGGCGCTGCCGTTTTTGGTGAACGCGGGGATTCAGAACGCCGGGCAAACCTGCTCTGCGGCGTCGCGGATCTTGGTGCATCGGTCTCGGCTCGCGGAGATCACCGACGGGATGGTGGCGCGGTATCGCGCGTTGAAAGTTGGCCCGGCGATGGCGGATCTGAACGTGGGCCCGCTGATCTCGGCCAAGCAAAAGGCGATTGTGGAAGGGTTCTTGGCTGGAGCTGACGGGCTGACGGTGGCTTCCGGAGAGGTTGTCGGCGATGCGCCGGAGGGAGGGCATTATGTGGCGCCGCGGTTGGTAGCAGGGGTCTTTGCAGAGCACCGATTGGCGCAGGAGGAAATCTTCGGCCCGGTGCAGGTGATCTTGCCGTTTGACGATGAGGAAGAGGCCGTCGCGATCGCCAATGGCACGCCCTATGGGCTGGTCGCGGGCGTTTGGACAGAGAACGGCGCGCGACAGATGCGCATGGCCAAACGGCTGCGGGCGGGCCAGGTGTTTGTGAACAACTATGGCGCAGGCGGCGGCGTGGAGCTGCCTTTTGGCGGCGTCGGGGCGTCGGGGCACGGGCGCGAGAAGGGGTTCGAGGCGCTTTACGGGTTCACTGCGCTCAAGACGGTTGCGGTGGCGCATGGGGTGTAAGGAGGGCCTCATCTTGGTTGAGGGCCCCTGCGCGGAAACAAGGCGCGTAGCGCCGCCGCGCGCGCCAGACCGACCGATAGGTCTTGGTTGCGCTGTGTATCGCACAGTTCGGAGAGGTCTCAGCTCAAGGCCGGGACGGGTGAGCTTCACGCGCTTGGCCTGATCCGCGGTCTCGATGGTCTTTGAGAACGAGAGGCCCGGAACAAGGCGCGCAGCGCCGCCGGGCCAGCGCCGGACCGGACCGCAGGTTCGGCGCTTTTGATGGGGCGTGATCGATGAACCCACGGTGTGCGGTTTTGAGAGATAAACTGCGTTGTTCTGACGTAGGCGCGCCAAACCCCGGCCCGGCGCTGGCCCTGTGTTGTTCTGCGAGGTCCCGGCTCAGGGCCGGGATGGGTATGGCTGGAGGCGACCAGCCTCCGGCCACGCCCTCCCTCCCGAACGGGAGGGCGTTTTTGCAAGGTTGGTTACTGATCAGGCCACATGCGGTTTTGAGAGATTAACTGCGATGCACTCCCGTTACGAAACGCCCACCCGAGGGAGGGCGTGGCCTCACGTTATGATTTGTCCGTCAAGGTCCCGGCTCCGGGCCGGAATGGGGTTTTACGCGCGGAACCAAGGAGCGAATGCTACGCCGCGCGCGCCAGACCGACCGGCGGTTCTGGCGCATTCTGAGGGTGACCTGAGCAGTTCAATGCGAGTGCGGTTTCGCGGGGATAAATTGCGCTGTCCGTAGCTTAGCTGCGCCATCCCTCGGTCTGGCGGGCGCTGTGTTTTGAGTTGTTCTGCGAGGTCCCAGCTCAGGGCCGGGACGCGCCTAGCCCCTCGGTAGGTGGGCGATGGCGTTGGTGTAGTAGGTTAGAAGGTGGGTTTCGACCTCGACGCTGTGCCAGGTTTCGCCGGCTTTACGCAGGATGCCGCGCTCCTTGAGCATGCGCAGGCCCACCGTGACGGCGTAGTCGAAGTCATCCCTTGGGAGGTGGAAGTGGGCGCCGGCGCGGACGAGGGCTTCTTTCAGGGCGAAGGCTTCGGCCCGCAGTTTCGCGTCGGTGATCGGCCCTTCTTGGCTCTGCATCACGGTCGCGACGAGGCTCACGGGCAAGACGGGGACGATGCGGCCGATCTCGGCCATCAGCGTTTCGCCCAGTTCGGCAATGGTGTCGGCCGGGCTTTGATCCAGAAATTCGCGCAGCGACACCGGTGCGCCGAAGCTGACGGAGGCATAGCCGAAACGGTGGAATTTGCCGCGCAGGCGCAGCCAGATGAGGTTGAGGAAAAAGCCCAGCGTTGCGCTGGCGGAGGCGCGAAAGCGGGGTTTGCCGTCAGCCTCTAGTTCCGCGCCGGTGAGGACGCGGTCTTCCAGCACCCGGTCGTAGTTGATCGCGACGGGGATAAAGACGACATCGCGGCCGCGCGCCGGGTCAAACCCTTCGACGATATACGAGACAAGCCCGAGTTTGGCTGGGCCGAGGCTGCCGTCGCGGCTGAGCCCTCCTTCGGGGAAGACGGCTTGTGTGACGCCGCCTTCGGTTGCCATTTGCACGTAGCGGGCGAGCACCCGGCGGTAGAGCGCGTTGCGAGAGCGGCGGCGGATGAAGAACGCGCCCATCAGCTTGGCGATTTGTTGCAGCGGCCAGACGCGGGCCCATTCTCCGGCGGCATAGGAGAGAGTGGTGCGGTCGGCGGCGAGATAGGTCACGAGCATGTAGTCGAGGTTTGAGCGGTGGTTCATCACGAAAACCACCGTCGCCTTGTTGTCGATCTCTGACAGATGCGCGGCGTCCAGGCTGCCAAGGCGCACGCGGTAAAGCGTTTGCGCGATCCAGCGGGAGGCGCGGATACCCAAGCCGTAATAGGCTGTCGGAGAGAAGCTGGGCACAATCTCGCGGGCGTAGCGGGCGGCTTTTTCGGCCATGACCTCGCGGGGGACATCCTCTGCCTCCGCCGCTTGGCTGACGGCGTCCATCACCTGCGGGTCATAGGTCAATCGGTCCACCAGCACCCGGCGTTGGGTGAAGGCGAAGGGTTGGACGGGCAGTTGCAGGCGCGCGTTCAGCTCGTTGAAGCTGGTGTGCAGGCGGCGGCGCAGGACCCAGCGCACAGAGGGAAACAGCAACCGTTCGATTACGAGCACCACGAGGGCGCCAAGGGCCAGGATCACCAGCCAGAGCGGGAGGGTTACGGTTGTCATTGCGCTGACGTTGCTTGGGAATGCGTGCCAGAGCAAGAGGATGCGGAGGTTGCGTGCAACCCCCGCATCCCGGACGGCTTTCGCCGCCCCCTCCGGCGGTAAGGCCCCCCTCTACCGCACGGTGTGGCCACTCGCGCTCTAGGTGGTAAAGCACCGGTAGCTTATGGGGAATTGGCGTCCAGAGCGATGACCGCTTGAAGCACCCGACGAGTGGAAAAGGTGGCGTTACAATATTTCACACCCCTACACTCTTGCGAAATAACCTTGCGCGGTTTACGGCGTACCGCACTGCACCATTCAGGAGTTGCGATTCCATGGCCGAAAAAGACCGCCCCTGGCTTTTCCGCACCTACGCGGGCCATTCCACCGCTGCGAAATCGAACGAACTCTATCGCGGAAACCTCGCGAAGGGGCAGACGGGTTTGTCTGTCGCCTTCGATCTGCCGACGCAGACCGGGTATGACAGCGACCATGTGTTGAGCCGGGGTGAAGTGGGCAAAGTCGGCGTGCCGGTGGCGCATCTGGGCGATATGCGTGCGCTGTTTGACCAGATCCCGCTGGATCAGATGAACACCTCGATGACGATCAACGCGACGGCGGGGTGGCTGTTGGCGCTCTATATCGCGGTGGCGGAGGAGCAGGGCGCCGATATCGCTAAGCTCAACGGCACGGTGCAGAACGATATTATCAAGGAATATCTGTCGCGCGGGACGTATGTGTTCCCCCCTGCACCCAGCCTGCGCCTGATCGGCGATGTGGCGGAGTATTGCTACACGGCGGTGCCGAAGTGGAACCCGATGAACGTGTGTTCCTACCACCTGCAAGAGGCCGGCGCGACGCCGGAGCAGGAGCTTGCGTTTGCTTTGGCAACAGCGACGGCGGTGCTCGATGAGGTGCGGCCGCGGGTGTCTGCCGAAGACTTCCCCGGTTTGGTCGCGCGGATCTCGTTCTTTGTGAACGCGGGCATCCGGTTCGTGACCGAGATGTGCAAAATGCGCGCATTTGTGGACCTGTGGGATGAGATTTGTGTGGAGCGCTACGGCGTCGAAAACCCTAAACAGCGGCGCTTTCGCTATGGGGTGCAGGTGAACTCGCTGGGCCTGACCGAGCAGCAGCCGGAGAACAACGTCTATCGCATCTTGATCGAGATGCTTGCGGTGACCCTCTCGAAAAAGGCGCGGGCGCGGGCGGTGCAGCTTCCGGCGTGGAACGAGGCGCTGGGCCTGCCGCGGCCATGGGATCAGCAATGGTCGCTTCGGATGCAGCAGATCTTGGCGCTGGAGACCGATCTGCTGGAATACGACGACCTTTTTGAGGGCAACCCGGCGGTGGATCGCAAGGTTGAGGCGCTGAAAGACGGCGCACGCTCTGAATTGGCGCGCATTGATGAGATGGGCGGCGCTGTGGCCGCGATTGATTACATGAAATCTGCCCTCGTGCAGTCAAACACCGCGCGGTTGGGCGGCATCGAGCGGGGCGAGACCACGGTTGTGGGCGTCAACAAGTATATCGAGGGCGAACCCTCGCCGCTGGTGGATGAGCAGGGCGGGATCATGGTTGTCGATCCGGCGGTGGAAGAGGATCAGATCAACCGGCTGAATGCCTGGCGCGAGGCGCGTGATGCTGAGGCGGTTCAGGCGGCTTTGGCCGCGCTTGAAGCGGCTGCGCGCGACGGCTCCAACATTATGCCTCCGTCCGTGGCGGCGGCGAAAGCGGGCGTCACTACGGGTGAGTGGGGCGCTGTGATGCGCAAGGTCTTTGGCGAGTACCGCGCGCCCACGGGTGTGGGCAAAGCCGCGGTCGCCTCTGCCGATGGGCTTGAGGATGTGCAGGCTGCGGTGAAGACGGCCCGCGACGCGCTGGGTCGCCCGATCAAGTTTTTGGTCGGCAAGCCGGGCCTCGATGGCCACTCAAACGGAGCAGAGCAGATCGCCGTGCGCGCGCGCGACAGCGGGATGGAGGTTGTCTATGAGGGCATCCGCCTGACACCTGCGCAGATCGTGAATGCGGCCTTGGAAGAGTCGGTACATGTGGTTGGTTTGTCTATCCTTTCCGGCTCTCACGTGCCGCTGATGGAAGAGGTGATGGATCGGATGCGGGCGGTGGGTCTCGCGGATATTCCGGTGGTTGTGGGTGGGATTATCCCCGATGAGGACGCCGAAACGCTGCGCGGGTTTGGCGTGGCGAAGGTCTATACCCCGAAAGACTTCGAGCTGAACCGGATCATGCTCGACATCGTTGATCTGGTGGAACCGCAGAAGGTCGCGGCGGAGTAGTTAGCTTCGGGGGGCGTCCGGGGCGTGATCCGGGGCCTCGAAGTGCATCGGGCAACAGAGGGCCAGCGGCGGGCCGGGGTTTGGCGCGCCAGCGTTTGAATGGCGCTCTTTATCTCTCTACACCGCATGACCTGTGTACACTGCCAACGCTCTCAAAGCGCCGAACCTGCGGTCCGGTCCGGCGCTGGCCCGGCGGCGCTTTGCGCCTTGTTCCGGGCCAAGAGCTGCCCGTCCCGGACCTGATCCGGGACCTCGCAGTCTGCAAAGAAACAGAAGGCCACGCCCTCCCAAGCGGGAGGGAGGGCGTGGCCGGAGGCTGGTCGCCTCCGGCTGAGTGGTTCGGGCCTTAAGGGTTGCCTCTCTCCGCCCTTGTTCCACCTGTCTCGTGCGCCTAGCTGCAGTCGCAAAGGAGAGTTTCCATGACCGAGATCACGCGTGAAGAGACCGGCTCTAAGGGCCGTTATGTGCTGGTTATTGACGGGCATGAGGCGGAGTTGACGTTCTCAATTGCCTCGCCCGGCCTCCGGATCGCCGACCACACGGGCGTGCCGGATGAACTTCGGGGGAGCGGTGCAGGCCTCAAGCTGGTGGAGCGGTTGGTGGCGGATGCGCGCGCCGAAGGGTGGAAGATTATGCCGCTCTGCCCCTTCGTGAACGCGCAGCGCAAGCGCCATCCTGAGTGGGCGGATGCGTTTAACGTGTAGCGGTTAGGGCAGGGTCGTGAGGCCGCATTCCGCCCAGTGACCGAGGTCTTTCTCAACCCAATCGAGGGTGTAGCGGAGGCGGCCCCCCGCCTCCGTGCTCGCCGACAACGCATAGAAGCCGGTGACAGCGATCTGCACGATGCCTGTGCCGCCGGTGATGACACTGTGAGGCGGCGTGTTGAGGAGAACCAACTCGTTCGTGCAATTACTTTGGGTGGGCAGAATGAAGATCACGCCGCTGGGGCCAAGCTCTGCTGCCGCATCTATGAAGCTGTAATCATTGGAATAACAGCTGCGGAGGGCCGTCTGCTGCTTTGTCGTTGAAATGGAGATATCGAGGGCAGCGCTCAGAAAGATCTCCCGCTCGTTGTGAGTGTTCGCGAAGGCGAGGAAACCCGTGTTGGTGGGCGCGGTGGCGGAGAGTGGGCCGTTCCACACGGGGATCACATTGCCCACGCCGCAGGTTGTGGCGTGGACGGTGGTTGCTGCGAGGCAGAGGATGCCAGCGGCGACGGTGCGGAAGGGCATGTGTGCTCGTTGGAGTTTTGTTTTGATCCAAGGGTGGAACGGATGAGATTTTGGATCAAGGGCGAGATGGTTGGCTTGGTTGTGCTGCAGGTTAAGCACTGACCCGGATGTTCGCAGTGTTGAGTGAGGTCCCAGATCGCGTCCTGGTCGTATCCCAGCCGGAGGCGACCAGCCTCCGGCCACGCCCTCCATCCCCCATGGGAGAGCGTATTGCGGCGTTTGTAGTTGCTCGGAACAAGTGCGGGTTTGCGAGATAAACTGTGACGCTCGCTCGTTTCGAAACGCCCACCCGAGGGAGAGCGTGGCCTTTCGTTGCGAACTGCTCTGCGAGGTCCCGGCTCAAGGCCGGGACGGGTAGCCTACGCCCCGGACTTGATCCGGGGCCCTGAAGGTCAGGGAGTAACCGATGCGCGGAACAAGGCGCGCAGCGCCGCCGCGCGCGCCAGACCGACCGGTTGGTCTGGCGCAGTGGAGGGTGAGGGTTGTTGTTCTGAGGGCGTGCGGTTTGGCGGGGATAAACTGCGCTGATCGTGGCGTAGCTGCGCCATACCTCGGTCTGGCGCGCGCTGGGTCTCGCGATATTTGGCGAGGTCCCGGCTCGGGGCCGGGACGGGGTTTTTAGCGGGCGAACTTTTTGTATTTGATCCGCGTTGGCTCTACTGCATCCGGGCCGAGGCGGCGGATTTTGTCGGCCTCGTAGTCCTCAAAATTGCCCTCGAACCACTCGACATGTCCTTCGCCCTCAAAGGCTAGGATGTGGGTGCAGAGGCGGTCGAGGAAGAAGCGGTCGTGGCTGATGATGACGGCGCAGCCGGCGAAATCTTCGAGGGCGTCTTCGAGGGCGCGGAGGGTTTCGACGTCGAGGTCGTTGGTTGGCTCATCGAGCAACAGCACGTTGCCGCCCGAGCGCAGCAGTTTGGCCATGTGGACGCGGTTGCGCTCGCCGCCGGAGAGCAGGTTCACCGGCTTTTGCTGGTCGCCGCCTTTGAAGTTGAACGCGCCCACGTAGGCGCGGCTGTTCATCTCCGCGTCGCCGAGTTTGATGATGTCGAGCCCGTCGGAGATTTCCTCCCACACCGTCTTTTTCGCATCGAGCGCGTCGCGGGACTGATCGACATAGGAGAGCTGCACGGTGTCGCCGAATTCCAGCGTGCCGTCGTCCGGTTTTTCCTGCCCGGTCAGCATCTTAAAGAGCGTTGACTTGCCCGCGCCGTTCGGCCCGATCACGCCGACGATGCCGCCCGGGGGCAGGGCGAAGGAGAGCCCCTCAATCAGCAGGCGGTCGCCGAAACCCTTCTTGAGACCGTCCACCTCGATGACCTTTGCACCGAGGCGCGGGCCGTTGGGTATGACGATCTGCGCGCGGGAGATTTTCTCGCGCTCGGACTGGTTGGCGAGCTCGTTGTAGGCGTTGATCCGGGCTTTCTGCTTGGCCTGGCGGGCCTTGGCACCGGCGCGGATCCACTCAAGCTCGCGCTCAAGGGTTTTCTGGCGGGATTTGTCCTCGCGGGCCTCTTGCTCAAGGCGCTTGGCCTTTTGCTCCAGCCATGCGGAGTAGTTGCCTTCGTAGGGGATGCCGCGGCCGCGGTCGAGCTCGAGGATCCAGCCGGTGATGTCATCGAGGAAATAACGATCGTGCGTGACGATCAGGATTGTGCCTTTGTAATCAATGAGATGGCGCTGCAGCCAGGCGATGGTTTCAGCATCGAGGTGGTTGGTCGGCTCATCGAGAAGCAGCATATCGGGCGCTTCGAGCAGGAGCTTGCAGAGCGCGACACGGCGCTTTTCACCTCCCGAGAGGGTGGCGACGGGCGCGTCATCGGGGGGGCAGCGCAAGGCCTCCATGGCGACATCGATCTGGGCGTCGAGATCCCAGAGGTTTTCGGCGTCGATGGCGTCTTGCAGGGTCGTCATCTCTTCCATCAGCTCGTCGGAGTAGTCTTCGGCGACCTTCATGGCGACTTCGTTGAACCGGTCGAGTTTGGCCTTTTTCTCAGCCACGCCGAGCATGACGTTGTCGCGGACAGAGAGGCTTTCGTCGAGCTGCGGCTCCTGTGGCAGGTAGCCGACGCGCGCGCCCTCGGCGGCCCAGGCCTCTCCGGTGAAGTCTTTGTCGAGGCCGGCCATGATCTTCATCAGGGTGGATTTACCGGCACCGTTGACGCCGACGACGCCGATTTTGACGCCGGGCAGGAAGCTTAGGCGGATGTTTTCAAAGCATTTCTTGCCGCCGGGGTAGGTCTTTGAGACCCCATCCATGTGATAGACGTACTGATAGCTGGCCATGACGTGCTCCTGTCTCGAACGCCCATGGACCTAGCGTTTAAGGGCGCGGTCAGCAACCGGGGTTGGGGGGTGTTGGTTGTGCTGGGTCCCGGCTCAGGGCCGGGACGTTGCTCAGCCGGAGGCGACCAGCCTCCGGCCACGCCCTCCCTCCCGCACGGGAGGGCGTTTTGCGAAGGTTGGTCTTTGCTCGGATGGCGTGCGGTCTTGAGAGATAAAGAGTGCTGCACTGCGGTACCGAAACGCCCCCCGAGGGAGGGCGCGGCCTTTTGGTGTGCACTTTTCGTAGAGGTCCCGGCTTAAGGCCGGGACCGGTGTTGTACACCCCGGACTTGATCCGGGGTCCCGAATGAACTCGCGGAACCCAGGCCCGGAACAAGGCGCAAAGCGCCGCCGGGCCAGCGCCGGACCGGACCGCAGGTTCGGCGCTTTTGATAGGTTGGGTGCTGGGCAGACGGTGTGCGGTTTGGAGAGATAAACTGAGGTGTCCAGACTGCTGCGCGCCAAACCCCGGCCCGGCGCTGGCCCTTCGTTTTGCGTTGTTCGTCGAGGTCCCGGATCAAGTCCGGGACGGGGTTCGCTCTCCAAACACCCACGCGCAGATCGCCTCCAAGCACTCCTGATCCACCGCATCGAAAGCATCCGGCGTGTCGCTGTCGATGTCGAGCACTGCGATGAGCGCCCCATCACCGTCAAACACCGGCACCACGATCTCGGAGCGGGTCGAGGAGGCGCAGGCTATGTGGCCGGGAAACGCGTCTACGTCGGGCACAAGCTGGGTGCGCTCTTCGCGGGCGGCCGCCCCGCAGACGCCGCGGTCGAATGAGATGACCAGGCAGCCGTGCCCGCCCTGGTATGGGCCGATTTTCAGCAGACCCGGCGACACCACGCGGTAAAACCCGGTCCAGTTGAAGTGCTCAAAGGCGTGGTGCAGCTCGCAGGCGATGGTGGCCATCAGGGCGACGGGGTCGTCCTCCCCTTCACATAAGCTGCGGATTGCGGCATCTACGTCGGCGTATCGGGGATGCATGGGCCTCACCTTTGCTCCCGCCCTTGCACCAGAAGGCTGCCCGGATGTCTACGCCCTACCCGCCCGAGTTGCCGCGCCCGATCGTGACCGAGATGGTTGCGCGCGCCTTGTCCGAAGATCTGGGGCGGGCGGGCGATATCACCGCGCAGGCCACGCTCGCGCCGGGCACGCAGGCACGCGGAGTGCTGAATGCGCGCGGCTCTGGCGTGATCGCCGGGTTGCCGTTTGTGGAGGCCGCGGCGGAGGCGCTTGGCGGGCTGACGGTTGAGCGGTTGGTGACTGAAGGCGCCGAGGTTGCGCGGGGCACCGATGTGGCCGTGATTGCCGGCGATGCGCGGGCGTTGATGGCGGCGGAGCGGACGGGACTGAACTTTTTGATGCATTTGTCGGGGATCGCCTCGCACACCGCGCGATTTGCGGCGGCGATTGCGCATACCTCTGCGCGGATCACCTGCACCCGCAAAACCACGCCGGGCCTGCGCGCGGCCGAGAAATACGCGGTGCGACTGGGGGGCGGGGCGAACCATCGGTTTGGCCTCGATGATGCGATCCTGATTAAGGACAATCACATTGCGGTCTCAGGGGGTGTGGCGGAGGCGTTGCGCGCCGCGCAGGACTATGCCGGGCATCTGACCGCGATTGAGATTGAGGTCGATACACTCGCGCAGTTGGCGGAGGCGCTGGAGGCGGGGGCCAAGGTCGTGCTGCTCGACAACATGTCTCCGGACACCCTGCGCGAGGCCCTCGCGCTGAACGCTGGGCGCGCGGTGCTGGAGGCTTCGGGGAACGTGGATATCAACACTGTGGCAGAAATTGCGGAGACCGGCGTCGATTATATCTCTACCTCTAAGATCACGATGGCGGCAGGAACGCTGGATGTGGGTCTTGATATATCGGTGGAAGGGGTCTGATGGGGTGGTCTGAAGCAAAGGCTGAGACGGGCCAGCGGATTGTCGATTTGTTCGACGCTGATCCGGCGCGGTTTGAAGGGTTTTCGGCGCGGTTGGGCGATGTGCTTTATGATTATTCGCGCACCTCGATGACATCTGCCGCCCGGGCGGCGCTGTTTGCGCGGCTTGAGTCGCACGAGTGGGAAGCGCGCCGCGATGCGATGTTTGCGGGTGAAAAGATCAACACCACCGAAGGGCGTGCGGTCTTGCACACGGCGTTGCGGATGCAGGCGGGCGATGGCTTTTCGGCGGAGGTGGAAGCGGAGGTTTTGGCCTCTCGCGCGGCGTGTTTTGCCTTTGCCGATGCGGTGCGGCGGGGCGCGTATGCGGCGGCGAACGGGCCCTGCACCGATGTGGTGAATATCGGGATTGGCGGGTCTGATCTGGGGCCGGTTCTGGTGGAGCGCGCGCTCAAGCTGCATCTGGATGGGCCACGCTTGCATTTCGTCTCTAACGTGGATGGCGCTGATCTGGTGGATGTGCTGCGGTCCTGCGACCTCAGCCGCACGCTGTTTGTGATCGCCTCCAAGTCGTTCTCGACCATTGAAACGATGGAGACGGCCAAGGTCGCGCTGGCGGCGATGCAGGCGGAGGTTTCTGAGCCGGGTCAGCATTTCGTGGCGCTGACCTCTAAGCCGGAACTGGCGGCGGCCGAGTTTGGCATTCCGCCCGAGCGGTGCTTTGGGTTCGGGGATTATGTGGGCGGGCGGTACTCGGTGTGGTCGCCGATTGGCCTGCCGCTGTTGATTGGGCTGGGGGAGGCTGGGTTTTCTGCGTTTTTGGAGGGCGCGCGGTCGGTGGATCAGCACTTCCGCAGCGCGCCGATGGCCGAGAACCTCCCGGTTTTGATGGCGACGGTGGGGGTCTGGCATCGCAATGCCTGCGGTTACACCACCCGTGCGGTGGTGCCCTATGATCAACGGCTCGCGCTGTTGCCGCAATATCTGCAACAGCTTGATATGGAGTCGAACGGCAAGCGGGTGACTCTGGCGGGCGCACCGGTGGAGGGGGAGACCTCTCCGGTCGTTTGGGGCTCTGCCGGGAGCAACGCGCAGCACGCGTATTTTCAGATGCTGCACCAGTCGGACGACGTGCAGCCGGTGGAGTTCTTGGTGGCCGCGCGCGGGCATTCGGAGGGGATGGAGCAGCTCCAGTCGATCCTGCTGGCCAACTGCTTCGCGCAGGCGCAGGCCTTTGCGCGGGGGCGCAGCGAGGACGAGGCGCAGCGTTTGATGGTCGAGAGTGGGGTTGCGGCGGATGAGGCGGCAAGGCTCGCGCCGCATCGCACCTTCCCCGGCAACCGGCCCTCAACGATGACGCTCTATCGGCAGCTGACACCGCATGTTTTGGGGCAGTTGATTGCGCTGGCGGAGCATCGCGCCTTTGTCGAGGCGGTGTATTGGGACATCAACGCGTTTGACCAATGGGGCGTCGAGCTTGGCAAGGTACTCGCCAAAGACATGCAGCCGTTTGTCGAGGGGCAGTCAGACGGGAGAGACCCGCTGATGGCGGGGGCGTTGGCGCATCTGGATGGGCTTAGTTCTTGAACTGAAAGCCGATTCCGATGCTTTCGGTTTCTACTGAACTGCGCCCGAAGACCTGAAAGTACATCTCACCGTCTCCGCTCTCTTCGCCGTCGTCGAGTAGCGTGAGGTAGGAGGCGGCGAGCCCTTGCTCGAACCCGTCGATCGTGTTGAGGCGGAGTTGCACGTCTAGGCTGCGGGTGCTTCCAAGCGCGACGATGGCGCCCACGCCGCCCTGAAGGCCAACTTTCGAGCCGTCTTTGCGGGGTCGGCTGGAGGCGTCGCCGTAGGCCAGGCCAATGCTCGCGGAGGGTCTGAAGAAGGCGTTGCGATCCGCGAAGGTGCGCTCAAGGTAGTAGGAGTTGAGGCTGCCAGCACGGTTGCATCCGAAACCAAGGATCGCAGCATCAACGATCGCACAGGGCACATCGCGGGCGAAAAACGTCTCAAACCCGTAGCGGGAGCGGGTGCCGATCTCTGCCTCATAGGCGAACAACAGGCCAAACGTCCTCTCGCCGTTGTTGGGTCGGGCATAGCTGAAGACAGGGACGAAGGTGATTGTCTCTGGCCGCTCGAAGGCGTCGAAATCATCGAAAAGGGTCTCGGGCAGCACGTCATCTTGGGCTACGGCCTGTGCGGGCAGGGTGGCCGCGAGGAGGGCTGCGATGAGCGCGCGCATCAGAACCGCAGCCCCAGCCCGGCGCCGAGCAGTTGCACGTTTTCGGTGTAGGAGAAGTCGAGACGCAGGATAAACGCGCCAGTGGTCATGGCCGTCAGGGTGAGCTCTGGCCCGATATCCTCGATCCCGATGTAGCGCAGGCGCCCGCGGATCTCCGCCCCGTCGCTGACGCGGCTGTCAAAGCCCGCCCCTGCGACCAAGTCATTCTGAAAGGTGTCGCGGGTGGGGCCGCCGATGGCATCTCCGCGCGCGACGCCGGCCACAGCGAGCCACGCGGTGCGGGACGTGGGGGCGTTGAGTTGGTAGTCAGCGGTGACGGTCATCAGGTCATAGTCGCGGTCGGTCCGCCCGCTGCCGTCATCAAGGCCAAAGAGTGTGTTGAAAAAGCCGTTCACGAACGCCTCGATCAGCCCGCCGCCAATATCATAGGAGCTGTGGGCGGAGGCGTTGGCGGTGAGCCGGTCGTTGAGGATCAGCCGCCCATGGGCATCAAAGCCAAGGCCGCCCCCGCTGAAGCTGCGATCCTCAAAATTGACGAGGGATGTGCCAAGCGACAGTTCGACTTGCTCGTCGAAGTTTTGCCGGGTTGGGAGGCGGTCGAGGTCAGGGGTTTGCGCGGTCGCGAGGGTGGGCAAAAGAGCGATCAGAATAGCGACGATAAAGGCGGGCATGAGAGACTCCGAAACCAAAGTGCGCCGAGCTTAGCCCCCGCCCGAGGCAAAGCCCATGGTATGAACGTCAGGCTAGAACGAGAAGACGAGCCCGCTTTGCAACACGCCAAAATCGCCGCCCGCGAGGTTGAGGTTTTGGCGGTACTGGAAGCTCAGCCCCACCTCACTGCCGAAGAACTGGGTGTAGCCGAACCGCACGGCGGGTGAGTTGATCTCGTTATAATAGTCGGCGCCAATGCTCAGGAGGCCAGCGCGGAGAACTTCCACATCGGTGCGGAAGCCCAGGATCACATCATGGCGCAGCTGGCTGTTCGCTTGGACGGTGGTTTCGAGATAATCGATGCCACCGATGACCGAGAGGTTGAGCCCTGCATTCTGAAAGAGAGCGCGGCGGATGCGAACCTCGCTGAGCGTGTTGCTTGTGTCGCCGTCGTCGAATGAGGTGACATCAAGGCTGAAGGCGACGCCGCCAACCGGGATATAGGCTCCGATGCCGATCCCCTCTTGGTCTGTCTCCACATCGCGCTGGTCGTTCAGAAGCGAGTGGAAAAAGAGCGAGAGGCGTGGGCTCTCAAGATAAGCCTGAGCGGATGCGGCCGTTCCCGCCAGCATCAGCACGGCGAACACTACAGCGGTGCGCGCGTATCCCAGCATGTGACCCCCGAAGCCATCTCCCCACGGTTTTAGGAGCATAGCCTAAGAGGTTACGCAAGGCCAACGAAATAGCTCGTTGAATTTGAAGGCTTCTCAGAGGGCGTAGCCGAACATCAGTGCACCTTGCTGCACCCGCTCGTAGATCATGTAGTCGATGCGGATACCGGTGCCGGAGGCGAAATAGTGGGTGGCGCCCAGGCCGTAGCCCAGACCAAAGCCTGCAGCCCCGTGGTAGAGCAGCTTGCCGTGCACTGCGCCTGTGGCGCCGAGCTGGATCTCTCCGAGTGCGCCGAGCGAGAGGGAGAGCTCATCACCGCGGGCAAAACCGTTGAAAGCCTCACCGTATGCGGCCCCCAAAAGGCCCGAGATGGAGTGGGTCGGGGCGGCCTCAAACACCTGCTGATAGTGGACAGAGGCGTTGGTGTAATCGACATCGTTGATGTCGCTCAGGCTGAAGCGGCGGATCGCGTAGGAGAAGTCGAAGTTGATCAGCGCGCCTGGATTCAGCTCTGTGCGGCCATGCACGCGGCCGCCGGTGTAGCGGCTGTTGGCCCCTTTCAGGATCGCTTGGGACACGCCGTAAAATAGAAACGGGCGGTCCAGCGCTTCTTGAGCTTGGGCGGATGGAGTGGTGCTCAACCCAGCAAAACCGAGGGTGAGGACGCATAGAAGGCGGGCGAGGGTTTTCATCTCGGCGCTCCGGTGACTGCTCGATGTTTTTTTCTATTGGTTGAGTGATACCCTAGATACAGCGGTTTGAAAACGCACGACACCGAGATCAAGGACAAAAAAAGAGGCCCGGAGCATGTCCGGGCCTTTAGTTGAATGGACCTCGTAGTGTGGCCCACCCTGGGGATATCGATCCTCGGCGGCGCGGGAGGTTGCGCCGCCGGGAAGCAAAGGCCTTAGCCTTTGATGAACTCTGGGTAGGCTTCCATGCCCAGCTCGGAGGCGTCGAGACCTGCGATCTCGTCTTCTTCGCTGACCCGGATGCCCATCACTGCGTTGAGGATGAGGAACACCACGTAGGAGACCACGAAGACGAAGGCACAGATCGAGACGATGCCAACGATCTGCGGCACCCAGCCTTGGGTGTAGAAGGCAACGGCGAGCGTGCCCCAGATACCTGCGAAGAAGTGCACCGGGATGGCGCCGACGACGTCGTCGATCTTGAGCTTGTCCAAGAGCGGCACGGTGTAGACCACGATCACACCGCCGATGGCACCGGTGATCAACGCGCCAAGGAGGCTTGGTGCCAGAGGCTCAGCAGTGATCGAAACGAGGCCTGCGAGAGCGCCGTTCAGCACCATGGTGAGGTCAACCTTGCCGTAGGAGATTTGCGTCAGGATCAAAGCTGCCACTGCGCCGGATGCCGCTGCCATGTTGGTGTTGGCAAAGATGCGGGAGACGTCAGTGATGTCGCCCACGGTGCCAGCGGCCAGCTGCGAGCCGCCGTTGAAGCCGAACCAGCCGAGCCACAGAATGAACGTACCAAGCGTTGCGAGAGCAAGGTTGGAGCCCGGCATCGGGACAACTTTACCGTCGACATACTTGCCCGAGCGCGCGCCTAGGACGATGGCACCTGCGAGTGCTGCTGCGCCACCGGCTGCGTGCACAAGCGTGGAGCCTGCGAAGTCGGAGAAGCCGAACTCAGACAGCCAGCCGCCGCCCCACTGCCAGGAAGCCTCGATCGGGTAGATGAAACCCGTGAGGATGACGGTGAAGATCAGGAACGGCCACAGCTTGATGCGCTCAGCAAGCGTACCGGACACGATGGACGCGGTCGTTGCACAGAACATCAACTGGAAGAAGAAGTCCGAACCGACAGAAGCGTAATCGAGCGATGCGTCTGCTGCGGCAAGGCCAACCGGCTCAAGCGTTGTCCAGGAGAAGCCACCCAACCAACCGGAGATCAGGAACTCGCCCGGATACATTAGGTTAAAGCCCACCAGCCAGTACATGATGGAGGCGATGGAGAAGAGCGAGATGTTCTTGGTGAGCTGCGTGGTCACGTTCTTGGAACGCACCAGGCCCGCCTCGAGCATCGCAAAGCCCGCTGCCATCCAGAACACAAGGAAGCCGCCCACAAGGAACAGCAGCGTGGTCATGATGTAGGGGACTGGGTCGGCGGCGGCGTCTTGCGCCATTGCCGGCAGGGCGGTCATCGCGGCCACGCCGCCAAGCCCTGCAATTTTAAGAAGTTTCGTCATTGGTTTTCCCTCGGTCTTTGTCTGGGGGGGCTTGATCAGATGGCTTCGTCGCCGGTCTCGCCGGTGCGCACGCGCATCGCCTGCTCGACATCAAGGACGAACACCTTGCCATCACCGATCTTGCCGGTTTTGGCGGTGGAGGAGATCGTCTCCAGCGCTTTTTCGACGTCGCCATCGGCAACAACGAGCTCAAGCTTTACTTTAGGGACGAAGTTCACGACGTATTCCGCACCGCGATAGATCTCGGTGTGGCCGGCCTGTCGACCGTAGCCCTTCACTTCGGAAACCATCAGACCCTGGATACCGATGGAGGTGAGCGCTTCGCGAACCTCCTCGAGCTTGAAGGGTTTGATGACGGCAATGATGAGTTTCATGGTGTCCTCGTTTTCGTTTTGCGCGTCTTTCCGTGCGTGCGAGAGATTGTAAGCAGGCCGAAACGATGAAAAGCCGGTGCTTATCTTATTGAAAAATTTCGATAAAATTTCCAGATGAGCAAAAATCCGCCGCTCTGCTCAGGTCTTGTGCACAGTTTTTATACAGTGAATTGGGAGTGCGCGGGATTTAGGCAGTGGCGATCGTGAACGAATCGAGGCTTCGCAAGCGAGACTGATTCGGCTACGCTCTCTCAAACACCTGAAAAATCAGGGTTAGGCAGGCATGAGTGGCACCGAGACAAAACCGCGGAAGCGCGGGTTTCTGACGCGCGTTATCCTTTGGCTGATGCGCCTGTTTTTGCGCGTCACCTGGTGGGTTGGCTGGCGTGTAACGGCACTTGTGTGCCTGGTCGTGGCGACGACCACCATCGTGATCCACGCCCAACTTCCTGAGGTTGAAGACCTGCTTGATGGCCGCGACCGGGGCTCTGTCACGCTGTTTGACCGGCACGGAGACGTGTTTGCCTGGCGCGGGGAGCAGGGTGGGGTGGTGATGGCGGAGGCGATGTCTCCGCATCTGGTGAATGCGGTGATCGCCACCGAGGATAAGCGGTTTTATGATCATTATGGGCTGAGCCCGCGGGGCATCGCCTCCGCCATCCGGATCAACCTGCGCGAGGGGCGCGGGCCGCTGACGGGGCATGGTGGCTCTACGATCACGCAGCAAACGGCGAAGTTGGTGTTTCTAGGCGCGCAGCGGAGCCTGACCCGCAAGCTGATGGAAGTGCCCTACGCCTTTGCGATGGAGATCAAATACTCCAAGGCGGAGATCCTCTCGATCTATATGAATCGCGCGTATCTTGGGGCGGGCTCTTACGGCTTTGATGCGGCGGCTCGGCGATATTTTGGAAAGTCTGCGCGCACGGTGGACCCGGCAGAGGCGGCGATGTTGGCGGGGTTGTTGAAAGCGCCGTCGCGGTTTGCGCCCACTGCGAACCTTGAACGCGCGCGGGGGCGGGCGGATTTGGTGCTGCGCTTGATGGCGGAGCAGGGGTATCTGTCGGAGGTGGCGTATACGGCGGCGTTGGAAAACCCGGCGACGCTGTCGCGCGCAGCTGCTGCGCGGGCGGGAGGGGCCTATGCCGATTGGATCATGGACAGTGGCCCCGCGATCCTGACCCGCGACACGACCGAAGATGTGCTGATCCAGACCGCGTTTGACCCAGAAATCCAAACCGCTGCCGAAGAGGCTGTGACGGAAGTGTTTGAGCAGCTCGTGCGGCCAGGTTCACGTGCACAGGCAGCGATCGTGGTGATGAGCAAGGATGGCGCTGTCCGCGCAATGATGGGCGGGCGCGATATTGGCCCCTCTGCTGGGCAGTTTAACCGCGCAACGCAGGCGTTTCGCCAGCCAGGCTCTGCGTTCAAGCCGGTGGTCTATGCGGCGGCTTTAGAGGCTGGGTGGCAACCTGATAGCGTTTCGCTCGATGAGCCGCTGACGTTGACCGTGCCGGGGTCGGGTGACTGGTCTCCGAAAAACTACACGCGAGAGTATCTGGGGCGGGTGACGCTTGCAGAGGCGTTTGCCCGTTCGACCAACACGGTCGCCGTGCGGGTGAGTGAAGAGGTCGGGCGCAACAACGTGCGGCGGCTCTCTCGCGCGCTGGGATGGCAGGATGATCTGGCGGATGGCCCTGCGCTGGCGCTAGGCGTGTCGGAGACAAATCTTCTGACCCTCACCAGCCTTTATGCTGCTTTTCTGAACGAAGGCATCTCGCATGAGCCGCATGGTCTGTTGCAAGTCCAGCTGCGCGGGGAGGCGGTGCCGATTTTGCAGGCCAGCGCGCAGGAGGGGTGGCAGGCGATGGACACGCAGACCGCGCGGCGTATGGTCTGGATGATGACGCAGGTAATGGAGGCCGAGTATGGCACCGGCGGCCGTGCGCAGCTTGAGGGCATTCCGGCGGCAGGCAAAACGGGCACAACACAGGCCGCGCGGGATGCGTGGTTTATCGGCTTTACTGGCGATTATGTGGCGGGTGTCTGGATGGGGTATGATGACAACACGCCGCTTACTGGCGTGACGGGCGGTGGCCTTCCGGCGGAGATCTGGAAGCGGATGATGCAGAAGATCCACGCGGATGGCGCCGCCTCTCCGCTGCCGATCTGGGCGCCAGAGGATCGGTTCTTGAGGGTGCGGGTGCCGGGTGTGGGTCAGCCGCAAAGCGCAGACGAGGGCGAGGGCCTGATCGAGAGCATCTTGCGCGGGCTCTTTGCCAACAATCAAAACAGCGAGTGAGGGGGATGGAATGCAGCGATTTGCATGGGTCGCACTGGTGGCGGTGCTCACAGGGTCTGTCGCGCAGGCGCAGACTGTCCGCCTTGCCGAAGCGCCAGCGCCGCGCCCGGACATGACCGCCCGCGCGCTCGAATTCTCGGAGTTTGAGGCTTGGCGCGATGCGTTTCGCACGCGCGCGCTTGGTGCGGGGATCGCCGAGCCGGTCTTTGACACGAGCTTTCGCGGGATCACGCCGAGCCGGCGCATTCTGGATCGGGACGATAGCCAGCCCGAAATTGTACGCGCGGTGGAGGACTATATCGCCGGTGCTGTTTCAACTCGGCGCGTCGCAGACGGCCAGCGCTATGCGCAGCGGTATGCGGGCACTTTGGCCGCGATCGAGGCGCGTTACGGGGTGGATTCCGCAGGCGTGCTTGCGATTTGGGGGATGGAGACCGCCTATGGCGCGATCCGCGGCGATGACAGCGTGATCCGCTCGCTGGCCACCCTCGCCTTTGAAGGACGGCGGCGCGATTGGGCAGAGCGGGAGCTGATCGCCGTGATGACGATCCTGCAGTCGGGCAAAGTCTTGCCGCAGGATCTGCGCGGCAGTTGGGCGGGGGCGATGGGGCACACGCAGTTTATGCCCACGAGCTATCTGAACTTCGCGCAGGATTTTGACGGCGATGGCGTCGCCAACATCTGGTCAGAGAACCCGACCGACGCACTCGCTTCGGCGGCGCATTACCTCAAGGAGCATGGCTGGGTGCAGGGCGCGCCCTGGGGTGTGGAGGTGACGGTTCCGGCGGGGTTCAACTATCTGCTGATGGATCGGCATGTGAGCCGCCCTGTCTCTTTCTGGAACCGGCTTGGGGTGCGGACGGTTTCAGGCGGGCCAATCCCCGACCATGGTAACAGCGCGATGCTGGCTCCGGCGGGGGCTGGTGGGCCGGTGTTTTTGACCTTTGCGAATTTCGACGCGATCCGGTCGTACAACCGCTCGACCTCTTATGCGATTGCGGTGGGGCATCTGGCGGAGCGGATCAGCGGTGCGGCCCCGATTGCAACGCCCTGGCCGCGGGGTGTGCTGCCGTTGCCGCGCAAGGACCGCGTGACCTTGCAAGAGAGCCTCACGGCGCTGGGGTATGACACGCAGGGCACCGATGGGCTGATCGGGCCGAACACGGAACGGGCGATCCGCGCGTTTCAGGTGGACCGGGGGTTAGTGCCCGACGGGATGGCCACCAACCTCCTGTTTGATGTGGTTGTCGGGGAAGCGGGCAGCCGGGGGTAGGGTTTTGGCTGGCTGATGGGGCCTGGGTTTGCTTCGCCTATGAACAACGAGGTCCCGGCTCAGGTCGGGGACGGGGTCTTATGCGCGGTATAACGGTGCGTAGCACCGCCGCGCGTGCCAGACCGACCGGATAGTCTGGCGCAGTGGCGGGTGACGGGTGCTGTTCGTAGAGCGTGCGGGTTTGCGGGGATAAATCGCCTCGATCAGAGTGCAGCTGCGCCAAACCTCGGTCTGGCGTGCGCTTTGTTTGGAAAAGCAGCACCACGCCGGAGACACGTGGTTTTTGGACCGGAAAAAGGTGCGCAGCACCGCCGGGCCAGCGCCGGACCGGACCGCAGGTTCGGCGCTTTGATGGGGTAGCCATCATGGTGAGGGCAGACGGTTTGAAGAGATAAACCGCGTTGATCGAACCTTGGCGCGCCAAACCCCGGTCCGCCGCTGGCACTGTGTTTGGCTTGCACAGCGAGGTCCCGGGTCACGCCCGGGACGGGCCAAGGTTGTTCTTGGGGCTGGTTCAGCCATCAATCGCCCGCGCCGCTCACCCTCCCCCCATTGACTCCCCCCCGCAAACCGATAAAGCCGCGCGGATGTGGCGCTTACACCCCTGGAGGATCGCCACCAAACGCAAAGCATTGGAGCGAAAGCAATGGCAGCAACCAACTTTTTGGATGCCACGGCGCGCGCTGGAACGGGCAAAGGGGCTGCCCGGGCCGCACGCCGTGAGGGGCTCGTCCCCGGAGTGATTTATGGTGGCGGAACCGATCCGCAGGCCATCAACGTGAAGTTCAACGAGCTTCTGAAACTGCTCAAGGCGGGCAAGTTTCTCTCGACCCTTTTGAAGATCAAGGTCGATGGCGCGGAAGAGACCGTGATCTGCCGCGCTGTGCAGCGCGATGTGGTCAAAGACCTTCCGACCCATGTCGATTTTCTGCGCCTCTCAGACAAGAGCCGCATCAACTTGTTCATCCCGGTTGAGTTTGAGAACGAAGAGGCCTCCCCCGGCATCAAGCGCGGCGGTGTTTTGACCGTTGTGCGCTCTGAAGTTGAGCTCAAGGTGACTGCGGGCAACATCCCCGAGAAGCTGACGGTTGATATGTCGGGCCTCGATATCGGTGATGTTGTCACGATCTCAAAGATTGATCTGCCCAAGGGCACGCGCCCGATGATCATGGACCGCGACTTCGTGATCGCAAACATCTCCGCCCCGTCTGGTCTGCGCTCTTCTGAGGGTGACGACGATGGTGAAGAGGGCGAAGAGGCGGCTGAGGAGTAATCCTCTCTCGCTGACAGGATTTAAGGCCGCGGTACCTGCTGCGGCCTTTTTCGTTGATGTGCTGGCGGGTGCGGCTTAGGTCGCAGGCTGAGAGGAGCACTCCATGCTGATCTTTGCAGGGCTGGGCAATCCGGGCGCTAAATACGCGGGCAACCGGCACAACATCGGGTTTATGGCCCTTGACCGGATCGCAGAGGCGCATGGCTTTGCGCCTTGGCGGGTGAAGTTTCAGGCGGAGCTGTCTGAGGGGCGGTTGGGGCGCGAAAAGGTGCTGTTGATCAAGCCGCAAACTTTCATGAACCTCTCGGGTCAATCGGTCGGAGAGGCGGCGCGGTTCTATAAGCTCACCGCCGAGGATGTGACGGTGTTTCACGATGAGCTCGACCTCTCCCCCGGCAAACTCCGGGTGAAGCAGGGTGGGGGCCATGCCGGGCACAATGGGCTGCGGTCGCTGCATCAGCATATCGGTGAGAGCTATCGCCGGGTGCGCATGGGGATTGGGCATCCGGGGCATAAGGATAAGGTCTCTCCATACGTTTTGGGCGATTTTGCGAAAGCCGATGCGGAGTGGTTGGAGGCGGTCTTGGCCGGTGTCGCCGATGGTGCGCCGTCGCTGGCTGAGGGTGATGATGGGCGGTTCATGAATGCGGTGGCGCTGCGGGTGTCTCCGCCACGGCCAAAGCCTGAACGGAAGGAATCACCAAAGGGTGCGGCTTTGAAACCTGAGGCGCCCGAAAGTCCGCAAAAGCCACTAAACCCCTTGGAGCGGTTGAAAAATCACTTCCGCTGAGGCGTGAAACCGCCGCCGATTGATGCGCATCAAGGAGTGCGTGGGCGGGGCGTGGTGGTTTGCGCGTATGACACGCATTGACCGATTTCGAGAGGCCGGGCTCTTTGACAGCTCCGCCCCGCGCTACACCAGCTATCCGCCCGCGAACCATTTCGCAGAGTTGGAGGCCGAGACATACAAGCGCTGGCTGAGGGAGTTGCCGGATGGGCCGATCTCGCTCTACCTCCACATCCCGTTTTGCGAACGGCTCTGTTGGTTCTGCGCCTGCCGCACGCAGGCGGTGAACGGGCCCGGTCCGGTTGTCAGCTATCTGGAGGTTTTGGAGGCAGAGATTGCGCGGGTGGCCGCGGCGCTGCCCGCGGGTGTGTCTGTTGGGCGCATCCATTGGGGGGGCGGCACGCCGACAATCCTCGACGCGGCGCAGATTGCGCGGTTGGCGGGGCAACTCAGGGCGGCGTTTCGGGTGGAGGCGGATGCGGAGTTTTCCGTCGAGATTGACCCGGCTTGCGTGACACCCGAGTCCCTCGATGCGCTGGTAGAGGCGGGTTTGACCCGCGCTTCGGTCGGCATCCAAGACTTCGCACCCGCGGTGCAAGACACCATCGGGCGGCACCAGTCGTTTGAGCAGACGCGCTCTGTCTTGGCGCATCTGCGCGCCGCTGGTGTGGCGAGTTTGAATGCCGATTTGGTCTATGGCCTGCCCCGGCAGACACTTAAGCGATTGGAGGCAACACTGGCCCAGATCGAAGAGCTCTCTCCGGATCGGATCGCGCTTTATGGTTATGCGCATGTGCCCTGGATGTCGAAACGCCAAAAGGTGATCCCGGAAGAGACACTGCCTGATCCGGTCACGCGGCTTGGTATGGCGGAGCTTTCGGCGCAGTTGTTGCGCGATGCGGGGTATCAGGCGATTGGGATCGATCATTTCGCCAAACCTGAGGATGGGCTCGCACGGGCGGCGCGGTCAGGCCATTTGCGGCGGAATTTTCAGGGCTACACGGACGATCTGATGGGCGCGTTGATCGGGTTGGGGGCCTCCTCAATCTCGCGGATGCCGCAGGGCTACGCGCAAAATGCGCCGGCGACGCCCGCCTATACTGAGCGGGTTGAGGCGGGCCTTTTACCGGTGACGCGCGGATATGCGCTTTCGGCGGAAGATAGCCTGCGGTCGCGGGCGATTGAGCTGTTGATGTGTGAATTTGCGTTGAACTTCGGGGGGTTGGCCCGTGAGATGGGCGCTTCGGTCGATCATCTCCGGGCAATTGCCGCCGAGACGGCAGTGCGGTGGCCCGAGGCGGTTACGTGGCAGGAAGATACGCTCACAATCCGGCCAGAGGGCGTGCCCCTGACCCGGTTGATCGCGCAATCGTTTGACATGTTCTCCGCCCCCGGAGCGCAGGGGCGGCACAGTCAGGCGATTTGAGCGTTAGAGGGCGGGGGCGTCGCAGGCGCTGGCGCCCGGGCCGGGAGCATCCAAGATCTCAGACGTGAGCATTTTAAGCGCCGCGTCGGAGGCCTGTTGCAGGTTGCGCGTGTGCCGGCGCAATTCAGCGACGGAGGCGTTTTGCACGACAATCGCCTCCTCCACCTCGCCGAGCCTTGCCGCGACACACTCAAACTCGATGGCCATTGCATCGGACGGCGGGGCAAGGCGGCGGCTGTCATCGCCGCTTCTGAGAGCGGCGATGTCGAGGCGGAAGCGGTTGATCGCTTGGGTGAGCACAGTCTCGCTCGCGGCTTTGGTCCCTTGCTCCAGCAGGCAATGCTCAACCGAGATCAGGTTGCTCAGCATGCGCAGGCGCGCGGTCGTGTTGATCGCGCTGGCTGAGTATGGGTCAAAGCGGCCATGGCCGTAGGTGCGCGACATCGAGCTGACCAGATCCTCCAGCCCCTCGATCACCTGCGGACGGACGGCGGCCATATTCTCTAGATAGGCGGGGTGCATGCTGCCGCGCTGGGCGAAGCGCGCATAGATCGCGTAGGATTCCCAGGTCGGCTGGAGGTTGCGCAGGGCCATCACGGTGGCGGGTGCGCGCTGTGCGGCGAGGGTGTCTGTGCCGTTTTGCAGGATCGCGAGGGTTTCGGTCACGCGGTCGAGGTCTTGGCCGATGCTGTTGGCATCCCCGAGACCCAGATCGGCGCCGGATGCGATATAGCAGGCGCGGCGGAGCAGGCGCTGGGTGAGCATGCGCGTTTCGCCCGCGCGGTCCATCAACACGAGGCCCTCTTCCTCAGGCGTCATCGGGTCAGCCTGAACCGCAGGCGCAGAAAAACACACAGCTATACACGCTGCCAGCAAAGTCTTTTTCATTTTTATGTGCTCCTCGGCAGCTTTGCGGCGGGTGCTGAGCTGCCGATTTTTATGTGTGATGTGAGAGGCTTCCTCGTATGGCACCCTGCGGCGCCTCTCCCATGTTTCCTTTATGCACATCTTTATGCAACGCGCAGTGTGGAAAAACCGTCGCGAATTTGTGGTTGTTTTAAGGCAAAGAGTTCCGTTCAGAACTTAAGATACAAGTATTGGTTGTTTATTTTAGAGATTTGCACACGCCTAGGAAGTGAAGGCGAAATTTTTCGCAAGTCTTTGTCTTTGCGGTTGTTACGCAGGTGCCCCGCAGGCCGTGATCATTCGCAGGTGGCGCGGGCCGCTCAGAGCGCTCTCGGCTGTGGCGAGGGCGCGGTCGAAGGTTTCAAGCGCGGAGGGCAGGTGACGCGACTGGGGGCCTGCAACTTGAAGCACATAGAGCACTTGCTCGAATTCCGCGCGGGCGCAGGAGTATTGCGCCTTCATCGTCGCGGTGGGCGGCAGGACGTGGTTGTAGAGGTTGCCGCCCTGCAGCATCCCCAACCGGGCGGACATCCTCTGAAGGGTTGTGTGCAGCCGCTCAGCGCTTGCGGTGTGGCGACAGTCTGACGACGACAGCCAGGCGAGCTCGGATTGGAGCGAGGCGATCTGCGCCTGCGCGCCGCGGTTTTCAGCCGGCGTGAGGTTGTGCGCGCAAAACGGCGTTTCTGCCGAAGCGGCCCCTGCGACGGCCATGAAGATCGCGAAACACGTGAGCTGAAGTTTTGTCATGGTCTCTCCTGCGGCGGCGTCACAAAACCGTAACAAAAGGGACGCGAGAAAACGACAAAATTATTGCAACTCTGTGACGGTTGCTGGGGAGAGGTTTTCGAGGGGCAGATTTCGGCCTAAAGGATGGGGCAAGTTTGGAGGATCAAGATGTTTCCACCACGGTTTGCGCCTTTTGTGGCCGGAGTGATCATTGGCACGTTCATGTCGTTCATCATGTCGGGGGTCATCACCTACGTGAACACGGGGTTTGACCTTGGCTATCCCACGCGCTGGTTGACGACTGCGTTTCCGGTGGCATGGGCCTGCGCCGTGCCGCTGGCGATTTTGGCGAGCCTGTTCATGCCGCGCATCATGAAACGGTTGATCCGCCAGCCCGGCTAGCTTGAGAGAGGTGTGCAGCCGGAGGGGGTGATCTCTTCGCCTTTGAGCTCGGCGGTGAAGATCCCGACCGTCTCGTCGGAGAGGTTGACGATGTATTCAAGCTGCGCACGCAGGTCGGCCACATCGGTGAAACTTGGCGTTTGAGTGCCGTCAGCCACCGGATTGATCCGCTCTTGCACCACGCCGTAGCTGCGCCAGAGGCAGCGGAGATATTGCACTCCGTTGACGGAGGCGGTGAGCACTTGCGCGTCATCGCTGCCGCCAAAAGCAATCTCCAGCCGTTTGGCATAGCTCTCGCTGCGCGCGGCGAGGCCCGCGCGGGCGGCCTCGGGCTGCACATCGAGCGAGAGCATGCAGTGGTAGGCGGCGATCAGGGTCGCGTCGGCGCGCATATCGGCGAAATTGGTGAGGGTGGAGGAAGAGAATGCGTCGATCCGGGCGTTGGAATAGGCGGCGGCGAGCCGTTTTGAGACGCCTTGCGCGTTTTCCACGACCGGAACGTGTAGGTCATACATCCGTGCGAGGTAGGGCTGGTTGAAGTTGCCGTGGGTGGCGAAGCGGGCGAAATCAGAGAAGTCGGCCCAGGCGGTTTCGGTACGGTCGAGGGCAAAGAGCGGGCCGCGGGCGCGGAGGGCCGGCGTTGCATCGTCGCCATCGCGCAAGGTGCGGGCGGCGGTGGTGAAAGCCTCAATCTCGGCGCTAATCGCCGCACGGTCACCGTCATCAAGGCCCACGGTCACATAGCAGCCATGCATCAGGATACGCTCGACGGAGGTGGAGAGGGTCTTGGCGTGGGCGAGGGTGCGGACGCCCTCTTCAACGTCGGTTGACACCTGCGCCGCCCCCGCGGTGGACAGATGGCACGCAATCACCAGCGCAATTCCCCCGAGCCAATGCTGTGCCATCTGGTGTCTCCCCCGGTGTTCGGCCGATGGGTGAAACGCTCGCAGATACGGGCTGTTTTGGGAAATCACTCCGCGTCACGGCGCGGTGACAGTGTGTGAGGTGTAAAAGAAAACGCCCCGCACTGGGCGGGGCGCTTGGTTTGTTTGTCGAGAGACTTTAGCCGGAGATGCGGCTCAGCAGATCATCCAGTGACTTCTTCGCGTCGCCGTAGAGCATGCGGCTGTTCTCTTTGAAGAAGAGCGGGTTCTCGATGCCCGAGTAACCGGTGCCCTGACCGCGCTTGGAGATAATGACCTGCTTTGACTTCCACACCTCAAGCACGGGCATGCCTGCGATGGGGGAGTTCGGGTCATCCTGCGCGGCCGGGTTCACGATGTCGTTGGCCCCGATAACGATCACAACGTCAGTGTCGGGGAAGTCATCGTTGATCTCTTCCATCTCCAAAACGATGTCGTAAGGCACTTTCGCCTCTGCCAAGAGCACGTTCATGTGCCCCGGCAGGCGACCCGCCACGGGGTGGATCGCGAAGCGGACGTTTTTGCCCTTGGCGCGCAAACGCTTGGTCAGCTCAGAGACGGAGCCCTGCGCTTGTGCCACCGCAAGGCCGTAGCCCGGAACGATGATCACGCCGTCGGCATCTTCGAGTTGGGCGGCGACGGTGTCCGCGTCGGTGGCGATCATCTCGCCCTCGACCGCCATCTGCTCACCCGCCGGGCCGCCAAAGCCGCCCAGGATGACCGAGACAAACGAGCGGTTCATCGCCTTACACATGATGTAAGAGAGGATCGCGCCAGAGGAGCCCACGAGCGCACCGACCACGATCAGAAGGTCGTTGCCCAGTGAGAAGCCAATCGCGGCAGCAGCCCAGCCCGAGTAGGAGTTGAGCATCGACACGACCACCGGCATGTCGGCGCCGCCGATGCCCATGATCAGGTGATAGCCGATGAAGAGGGCTGCGATGGTCATGATCGCCAGCGGCAGCATCTCTCCGGTCTGGAAGTAGTTGATGAGGCAGATCACGGAGATCGCCGCGGCACCCGCATTGAGCTTGTGACCACCGGGGAGTTTGATCGCTGCCGTGTTCACTTTGCCCGCGAGCTTTCCGTAGGCGATCACGGAGCCGGTGAAGGTCACCGCCCCAATGAAGACGCCGAGGAACAGCTCGACCCGCAGGATGTTGATCTCCACGGGCGTTTTCTTCGCGATCAGTTCCTGAAAGCCAGAGAGCGTTGCCTTGGCCGCGTCGTCGAGCGGCAGGACATTCACGATCTCAAAATGTGCGTTGAAGCCGATAAAGACCGCCGCAAGGCCAACGAGCGAGTGCATTGCTGCGACAAGCTCTGGCATCTGGGTCATCTGGACCTTGGTGGCGAGTTGGTAGCCGATGGCACCGCCCGCGAGGATCAGGATGATCGATAGGCCCGCGAGCCCTTGGCCGGGGCCAATCAGAGTGGCGAAAACCGCCAGCGCCATGCTCGCGATCCCGTACCAGACGGCACGCTTTGCGCTCTCTTGCCCAGACAGGCCGCCCAAGCTGAGGATAAAGAGGACTGCTGCGACCACATAGGCCGCGATGGTAAAGCCGAGTTCCATTCTCTCGTCCTCCGCTTAGGATTTCTGGAACATCGCGAGCATTCGCCGCGTGACCAAAAAGCCGCCGAAAATGTTGATGCCGGTCATAAAGACCGCCGCACCCGCGAGCCATTGCACCAGACTGTCTGGTGAGCCGATTTGCACCAGCGCGCCCAAGATCACGATGGACGAAATCGCGTTCGTCACCGCCATCAGAGGGGTGTGGAGCGAGTGGCTGACGTTCCAAATCACCTGGAAGCCGACAAAGACCGAGAGCACGAACACGATGAAGTGCTGCATGAAGCTAGGCGGCGTAATCGCCCCCATCAAGAGCACCACACCGGCCATACCGACGAGCAGTTTGACCTGCATCTCGGTTTCGGCCTTGAACTCCGCCGCTTCTTTCTCACGAATTTCTTCGGGGGTGAGCTCTTTGGGCTTTTCCTTCTTCTGCACCGCAATCGCCTGCGTTTTGGGCGGGGGCGGTGGGAAGGTGACCTCTCCGGCATAGGCAGCGGTTGCGCCGCGGATGACGTCATCCTCCATGTTGATGAAGGGCACGCCGTCTTTCTCGGGCGTGAGGTCATCCATCATGTGGCGGATGTTGGTCGCATAGAGCGTGGAGGATTGCGTGGCCATCCGGCTTGGGAAGTCGGTGTAGCCGACAATCGTGACGCCGTTGTCGGAGATGACTTTCTCGTCCTTGACGGTCAGCTCACAGTTGCCGCCCTTTTCAGCCGCAAGGTCGATCACAACCGAGCCGGGCTTCATCGCTTCGACCATGTCTTTGGTCCAGAGAAGCGGCGCCGGGCGGTTGGGGATCAGCGCTGTCGTGATCACGATGTCGATGTCGGGCGCAATCTCGCGGAATTTGGCAAGCTGCTTGGCCTGGAATTCGGGGCTGGAGGGCGGGGCGTAGCCGCCTGTCTCTGCACCGTCGGGCAATTCGCTCTCGTCAAACTCAAGGAAGACGAACTCGGCACCCATCGACTCGATCTGCTCCGCCACTTCGGGGCGCACGTCGAAGGCGTAGGTGATCGCACCGAGCGAGGTGGAGGTCCCGATGGCGGCAAGACCGGCCACACCGGCGCCGACGACCAGCACCTTGGCGGGCGGAACTTTACCGGCGGCCGTCACCTGACCGGTGAAGAAGCGGCCGAAGTTGTTGCCGGCCTCGATGACCGCGCGGTAGCCAGCGATGTTGGCCATGGACGAGAGCGCGTCCATCTTTTGCGCGCGTGAGATGCGCGGGACCATGTCCATCGCGATGACGTTAGTGCCCTTGTCGGCGAGCACCTTGAGCGTCTCTTCGTTCTGGCTGGGCCAGAAGAACGAGATCACGGTTTGATCTTTGCGGGCGCGCTTGATCTCGGCCTCGTCGGGGCCTTGCACCTTCACGACGACATCGGCGGCCTTCCACAGGCCAGCGGCGGTTTTGATCACCTCAACGCCAGCGGCCTCGTAGTCGGCATCTGAGAAGCGGGCGGCTTCACCCGCTCCAGACTGCACGGCCACGTCGTATCCGAGCTTTTGCAGGCGCTGGGCACTCTCGGGCGTCAGCGCGACGCGGTTTTCACCCGCAGCGGTTTCTTTTGGGGCTCCGATCTTCATCCGTCGCCGTCTCCTCGTCTTTGTCCCGGGGCACGGGGCCCGTTGATTTTGTCTTGCGAGGTATCGTTTTGTATACTAACGGATACCAAGCTGGTCGGGTCCGGACCTTCCGGGTCCGCGGTGCGGTGCACCATTGCCATGAAGATCAACGAGTTCAAACCCCCTTATGGTCGCGCCATAGGGCGCTGATGCTTTTTTAGCGCCGTATTGGGTGGTTCGGCTGGTCGAATCGGGCTTGGTCAGACAATATCTTGTGTCATGACGGCCCATGACCGCGACATATCCGAGAATCGACGCCCGATCCGCCAGCTTGACGATGCGGCTGCGAACCGCATCGCGGCGGGTGAAGTGGTGGAGCGGCCCGCCTCTGTGGTCAAGGAACTGCTCGAAAACGCGCTCGATGCAGGTGCGCGGCGGGTGGAAATTGCCTTCGCCGACGGCGGAAAGACGCTGCTGCGGGTGAGCGATGATGGCGTTGGGATGCCACCCGAAGAGCTGCCGTTGGCGCTGTCGCGGCATGCCACGTCAAAGCTGGATGGCGATGACCTGCTCAATGTCGATTACTTTGGCTTTCGGGGGGAGGCGCTGCCCTCCATCGGCGCTGTCGCCCATCTGACAATCACCAGCCGCACCGCAACCGAGGAAGCTGCACAGATCACAGCGAAGGCGGGTGCGATCGGGGCGGTGGAGCCTGCAGCCGGGCGTTTGGGCACGGTGGTGGAGGTGCGAGACCTCTTTCACGCCACCCCGGCGCGGCTGAAGTTTCTACGCTCTGACCGGGCGGAGGTGCAGGCAATCAACGATACGGTGAAGCGCCTTGCAATGACGGCTCCCGGTGTGGCGATCACGCTGCGGGATGTAACAGGGGGCGGTGAGGGTCGCGTCACGCTGCGGCTGGAGCGTCGCGATGGCGACCTGATCGATGCGAGGGCGGCGCGGCTTGCTGATATCGTCGGACGTGACTTTGTAGAGAATGCTGTGGTGATCGCGGCGGAGCGGGATGGTGTGGCGCTCTCCGGTCTGGCGGGGTTGCCGACCTATTCGCGTGGGGCGGCGGTGGCGCAGTTCTTGTTCGTGAACGGGCGGCCCGTGCGCGACAAGCTCTTGGTCGGTGCGTTGCGCGCGGCGTATTCTGATTTGCTCAGCCGAGATCGGCATCCGGCGGCGGTCCTGTTCATTGATTGCCCCTCTGAGCGGGTGGATGTGAACGTTCATCCGGCCAAGGCGGAGGTGCGGTTTCGGGAGC
>JBCBGM010000016.1:0-58389 GCA_038526735.1 Pseudomonadota bacterium
CACAAAGACGGCTGGGCCAAGATCAGTCGCGACCGGCCCAACGATGCCCACGCCGGTGTCGCCGAAAACAACCTCGCGCTCAGCGCGGGTGAGGTCGGTGGCAGTGACAAGCCCGAGAGAGAGGTCCTGCGGTTGCAACCCGCGCTCTTGGGCGATTTGCACGGTTGTGAGAGAGCCATCTTCAAGCGCCGCGCGGCCCGCCTCTGCCGCTGCCTCATCGGGGAAGGAGATGCGGTCAACGATGCGGCGCTCGGGCGTGATGAAACGGTCAACATCGGCCTCATAGGCCGCGATGACCTCATCGTCGCTGATCGGCATGGTTGCGGCGACCTGCTCGGGGTCGAGCACAGCGTAGCTCACCTCGCGGGTTTCGGGCCGCTCGAATTGTGCCTCAAAATCGGAGAGATGCGCTTGCAGGTCGGCAGTGCTGGGCTCGCCCACCTCATCAAGAAACGCGATAGCGGGCAGGGTGAGGGTGGAGACGCCGCGCCGCTCTCCGGTGAACGCCAGAATAGCATTGGCCGCCGCGGTACCGACGCTGGCACCCTCGGCAATCGCGGTCGCGAGCAGCTGCTGCTGCGCCTGCGAGCGGAGTTGCGCGTCATATTGAGAGGCGGTCAGGCCCGCGTTTTGCAGGGCGAACTCATACATCTCGCGGTCGAACCCGCCGCTGAGGTCTTGGAACCCCGGCTGGCGCAGCAACTCCGCTTGAACGATCCGATCAGAGACGCCGATGCCCTGCTCAAGCGCCTCGCCCTCAAGTGTAGCACCGCGAATGAGCTCTTGCAGCACGACTTGGTCTAGCCCCACCGAGCGCGCCTCAATGGTCGAGATCGGGCGGCCCAGCTGCTGCGTGATCACGCTCTGGCGGTCGCGAAAGGCGCTGACGAACTCATCGACCTCGATGTCTTGATCGCCAACGCTGGCCACGGTCGTCACAAGGCCCCCTGACAACACGCCGCCCAGGCCAAACCCAGCCATGGCGGCGACCAGAATGCCCATCATCGCCCAGGCGAAGAACTTGTTTTTGCGAAACGCACCCAGCATGGCTCTCTATCACGTTGCTACGGTTGACGCGTGTTACGCGCCGCCCCGTCGGAGCGCAAGATAAGCCCGCTCAACTACACGCGAAAGCTATCCAAGCGCCGCGCCAGCTCTGCAATGCCGAAGATGTCGGCGTTGGCAAAGGCGATGCGCAGGGTTTGCTCGGGTAGACCGTCTCCGCCGTCTTTGCGCGACGGCCCAAACATGGTGCCCGGCAACACGAGAAGGCCGCGCTCTGCCAGGAGTTTCGGGGCGAGCTCTGCTGACGACATCTCAAACGGGTGGCGGACATAGGCGAAATAAGCGCCAGAGCCGAGGAGCTTCCAGTCACCCAAGCCCTCAAACGCGCTCTCAACGGCCGCACGGCGGCTGAGGATCTCTTCCCGCTCCCCGGCCACCCAATCACCAAGGTTCTGCAGGCCGTAAAGGGCCGCACGCTGGCCAACCTGGCTGGGGCAGATCGTCATGCTGTCGAGGAATTTTTCGACCTGCGCCAACAGCTTGGGAGAGGCGATGAGCGCCCCGATGCGGTGGCCAGTAAGGCGGAACACCTTTGAGAACGAGTAGAGATGGATCAGCACATCGCGCCAGTCGGCATCCTGAAACAACGTGTGCGGCGCGCCCGGCTGCGAGTGAAAATCGCGGTAGGTCTCATCGACGATCAGCGCGAGACCATGCTCGCGGGCAAGGTTGCGAAATGCAGTGAGCAATGCGCGCGGATATTCCACCCCGGTTGGGTTGTTGGGCGAGACGAGCACGATTGCGCGGGTGTTTTCGGTGATGAGCGCGCGCGCGACCTCCGGGTCTGGCAGCAGGCTTTCGCCCGCCGGGATATAGCGCGGCTCAACCCCCGCCATGGTCAGCCACATCTGGTGGTTGAAGTAAAAGGGCAGGGGGATCAACACGTTATCACCCGGCGCTGCGAGCGCCTGGATCGCTGCACAAAACGCCTGATTGCAGCCCGAGGTTACCGCGACATCCGCCGGGGTGATCTGCGCGGCATAGGCCTCTGACCATTGCGCGGCGATCTCTTCGCGCAGCGCGGGCAGGCCCAGCACTGGGCCATATAGATGCGCCGCGTCATCACCCATCACCGCCTCTGCCATGGCTTGCTTGAGCGCTTGCGGGGGTGGGTCAACCGGGGCGGCCTGGCTGAGATTGAGCAGCGGAAAGTTCTCAGGCACCGGCGTTTCGGCCAGCCAGCGCCGCGCCTCCATCACCGGGGGGGCGATGGTCTGGGCAATCAGAGGGCTGAGCGGTAACGGCATGGCGGTCTCCTTCGTGCGCACCGTGCCGGGGTGGTCGCCGGGGTGCAAGGGCTTGACGTGGCGCGTGCCGAGCGCGAGATGCGCGGCATGGCCAGACCTCCGATCCTCACCGTCAGCGACCTCTCCCTCACCTTCGGCGGCAACCCGCTCTTCGATGGCGTTAACCTCTCGGTGCATCCGGGTGAGCGGATGACGCTCGTGGGGCGCAACGGCTCTGGCAAATCAACGTTGATGAAGATTTTGGGCGGGCTGGTTGCGCCTGATGGCGGTGAGCGGTTTTTGCGGCCCGGATCAACGGTCGCGTATATGGAGCAAGACCCTAGTTTTGAAGGGTTTTCCACGCTTGGCGCGTTTGCAGCAGCGGGCCTCGACCCGTCAGAAAGCTACCGGGTTGAGATGGTGGCGGAGGGGTTGAAACTGCAGCTCGCGGCTGACCCCGCAACCGCCTCTGGTGGGGAGCGTCGGCGGGCGGCTTTGGCGCGGCTCTTGGCGGCAGAGCCGGACCTGATGCTGCTCGACGAGCCCACCAACCACCTCGATATCGAGGCGATTGCGTGGCTTGAGGCGCATCTAAAGGCGACCAAAGCGGCGTATATCCTGATCTCCCACGACCGCGCTTTTTTGCGTGCGTTGACCCGGTCAATTTTGTGGATTGATCGCGGTATGTTGCGACGGCTCGACAAGGGGTTTGAGCATTTTGAGGATTGGCGGGACGAGACCTGGGAGCAGGAAGATCTCGCCCGTCACAAGCTCAACCGCTTCATCAAGGAAGAGGCGCGATGGGCGGTTGAGGGCATCTCGGGCCGGCGCAAGCGCAATCAGGGCCGGGTGCGGCGGCTTGCCGGGCTGCGAGAGGAGCGGGCGGGGCAGATCAAGCGGCAGGGCACAGCTGCCATGACCTTTGAGGGCGGGCCGAAATCGGGGCGCTTGGTGGTAGAGACTGAGGCGCTGGCGAAGGCGTTTGGTGACCGGGCGATCATCCGAGACTTCGATATCAAGGTGATGCGCGGCGAGCGTGTGGCGTTTGTTGGGCCTAATGGGGCAGGTAAAACAACGCTTCTCAACATGCTGTTTGGCAATGAAAAACCCGACGACGGCGTGTTGCGGCAAGGGCAAAACCTGCTGCCTGTGACCTTTGACCAAACTCGCGCCGCCTTAGAGCCCGAGAGGTCGCTTTGGGAGACGCTCACGCTTGATCCACAGCTTGGAGTCTCTGGCCGGTCAGATCAGGTGATGGTCCGCGGCCAAGCGCGGCATGTGGTGGGGTATCTGAAGGATTTTCTGTTTGATGAACGGCAGGCGCGCGGGCCGGTGAAGGCGCTCTCTGGCGGAGAGAAGGCGCGGCTGTTGCTGGCGCGCTTGATGGCGCGAGAGAGTAACCTCCTGATCCTCGACGAGCCCACGAATGACCTCGACGTTGAAACGCTCGACCTGCTGCAAGAGCTGGTCGCAGATTATGACGGCACCGTCGTTCTGGTGAGCCACGACCGTGATTTTCTGGACCGGACTGCCACCACAACCGTGCACCTGCCCGGCGACGGCAGCGCGACGGTCTATGCCGGGGGCTGGTCCGACATGCTGGCGCAGGGGGGCAGGGCTGGGGGCCAAACGCCGCCTGCACCTAAGCGCACGCCCGCAGCTTCACCGCCAAAAGCTGAACAACCGGTTAAGCTCGCGCAAAAAGAGGCCAACCCGGTGCGCCTGAAAGCGCTGGAGGCCGAGATGGAGCGCCTCACCCACGAGATCGCGCGCCTAGAGCAATTCCTCGCCGACCCCGACCTCTACACCACCGCCCCGGCCAAATTCGAAAAGGCCAGCGCGGGGCTGCTGGAGCGTCAGGAGCGGTTGGCGGAGGTGGAGGTGGAGGTGGAGGAAGAGTGGTTGGAAGGGAGTGGGTAGAAAAGTTAGCTGTATATGCTAGGCTCACAATATGTTTGGGCGACATAAAAAAGCGGGTAGGGAAGTCGGGAGCATTATATTGTCCGCGTTTACCGTCGCGGCCACGCGCACACAGTTATCCCCAATTCCTGGTCAGTTTTTCGCTCCCTCTGGATTCCATAGAGATCCGTACATAGTGGGGTTTTGTGTTGGCTGTGCAAATCTATTTAAAGAAACGGAATTTAACGGAGGCAGTTGGAAAACTTCGAAAACAGGTGAGTTCATGATGGAGTTTTCCTCAATTGTTTTTCGGTCTGATAGAGAATTCAGTTTCTCCAGTTTCGGTACAGCTATAACTTCTCCAGAAGATGACAGGGATTTTCAGCTTGGTCTCGATTATGGGGAAATTTTTGCGTTATCAACGGTTAGGAAGATTGATTACAAAAATAAGCATCCCTTGAATTCTCTTGCACGGGCTCGCACCCAAGAGCGAATTCGTGTTCTGAACGACGTGGCTGCGTTTGTTCAAGACCAGCCTACTGACGAAAAAACCGCCTTCGTGACGATCATTATTGAGTTAACGTTGACCCGTTTTTTTCGAGAGTTTTACAATTAACTAAACATCAACATCCTCAACAAACCTAGCATTTTCCTGTATATACTGGAACCGTAACTCAGGTTTCTTGCCCATCAGGCGCTCCACCAGCCCGCTGGTTTCCCCCGGCGCGTCTTCGTCGAGGCCCACACGGATCAGCGTGCGTTTGGTTGGGTCCATGGTGGTTTCTTTGAGGTCTTTGGCGTCCATCTCGCCCAGGCCCTTAAAGCGGCTCATCTCGATTTTGCCCCGTCCGCCAAGGCCTTGCGCCATCAGGCGGTCTTTCTCGGCCTCGTCGCGGGCATAGACCACGCGGCCGCCCTGCGTGAGGCGAAAGAGCGGGGGCGCGGCCATGTAGAGGTGGCCCGCATCGACCAGCGGGCGCATCTGAGTGTAGAAAAATGTCATCAAAAGCGCCGCAATATGGGCGCCGTCGACGTCTGCATCGGTCATGATGATAACCTTTTCGTAACGAAGGTCATCCAGCCTGAATTTGGTGCCAAGCCCGGTGCCGAGGGCCTGAGTAAGGTCCGCAATTTCTTGGTTCGTGGCCAGTTTGGAGGAGGCTGCGCCCATCACGTTGAGGATTTTACCGCGCAGGGGGAGGAGCGCCTGTGTTTTGCGATCGCGCGCGGCCTTGGCGGAGCCGCCAGCGCTGTCGCCCTCAACCAGAAAAATCTCCGTGCCCGCGCGGGCATTGGCTGAGCAATCCACCAGCTTGCCCGGCAGGCGGAGCTTTTTGGTGGCGGATTTGCGGGCGGTTTCCTTCTCTTGCCGACGGCGCAGGCGCTCTTCGGCCCGCAGAACGAGGAAATCGAGGATCGCCCCGGCCGCTTTCGGGTCAGCGGCGAGCCAGGTGTCAAAGCGGTCGCGCACGGCGCCCTCGACGAGCTTTTGCGCGTCAGCCGTGGCAAGCCTGTCTTTGGTTTGGCCGACAAACTCCGGCTCTGCAATAAAGGCAGAGAGCATGGCACCCGCGCCGCCCGTGAGATCATCGCGCGTGATGTCCTTGGCTTTGCGGTTGTTGGCCAACTCGCCATAGGCGCGGATGCCTTTCAGGAGCGCGGCCCAAAACCCCGCCTCATGGGTGCCGCCCTCGGGCGTGGGGATCGTGTTGCAGTAGGAGTTGACGAAGCCGTCGCGCGCTGGCGTCCAGTTGATCGCCCATTCCACAGTGCCGACGGTGCCCGCGCCAAACCGTTCAGAAAACTCGACTTTTCCGGCGAAGGGCGTGTCGGCATAGGTGCTGGCGCTGCCCAAAACCTCCCCCAGATACTCGGCGAGGCCGCCCGGAAACTTGAACGTGGCCTCGGGAGGGGTGTCATCGTTGATGAGCTCTGGCGCGCATTTCCAGCGGATTTCGACACCGGAAAACAGGTACGCTTTGGAACGCGCCATCTTCATCAGACGGGCCGGGCGGAACCTGGTGGAGGTGCCAAAAATCTCCGCATCGGGATGGAAGATCACCGTGGTGCCGCGCCGGTTGGGGGCGGGGCCGACCTCCTCCACATCCGTTTGCCGCAGACCGCGCGAAAAGCTTTGGCGATAGAGCTGCCGGTTGCGGGCGACCTCAACGACCAAACTGTCCGACAGCGCATTGACCACCGACACGCCCACGCCGTGCAATCCGCCCGAGGTTTGGTAGGCTTTTCCCTCAAACTTGCCGCCCGCGTGCAGCGTGCAGAGGATCACCTCCAGCGTCGATTTGCCGGGAAACTTCGGGTGCGGATCGACCGGAATGCCACGCCCGTTGTCGCGGACCGTGACCGACATATCCGCCGCCAATTCCACCTCGATGCGGCTGGCGTGCCCGGCGACGGCTTCGTCCATCGAGTTGTCGAGGATCTCGGCCACGAGGTGGTGCAACGCACGCTCATCTGTGCCGCCAATGTACATGCCCGGGCGTTTACGGACCGGCTCTAACCCTTCCAGCACCACGATGGAGGAGCTGTCATAGGCGTCAGACGCGGCATTGGATTCAAACAGGTCGTCGGCCATGGCGCACCCCGGCTGTGGTGGTTACTGACGATCACTAAACCAGATGTTGTGGCTTCTGGCGAGGGGGAGGGTTACGCCTCGTCGTCAGGTTCAGGCTCTCCGGCCTCGGCGATCCAGGCGACCGACACGACTTTTTCGCCCTGAGCCGTGTTGAAGGCCCGCACGCCCCCCGCGCTGCGCGAGCGGAAGGAAATGTCAGAAACCGGGATGCGGATGGATTGCCCGTCTGAAGTGGCAAGCATGATCTGGTCGTCCATATCGACAGGGAAGCTGGCCACGAGTTGGCCCCCGCGCATCGCCTTGTCCATCGCTTGCACGCCTTGACCGCCGCGCCCGCGCACGGGGTAGTCGTGGCTGGAGGAAAGCTTGCCCGCGCCACCCTCGGTGATGGTTAAGATCAGCTCTTCGGCGGCGGACATTTCGGCGTAGCGCTCTTGGCTTATGGTGCCTGCTTCGGCATCTTCATCCTCCACCGCTTCGGTGTCACCCGCCACCGCACGGCGCATTTTCAGATAGCCCGCGCGCTCTTGCGGGTCGGCCTCGAAATGCCGGATGATCGAAGCAGAAACGACCACGTCGCCCTCTGCCAGCTTGATCCCGCGCACGCCGGTGCTTTCGCGCCCGGCAAAAACGCGCACATCAGTCGTGGGAAAGCGGATCGCGCGGCCCATCGCCGTCACCAGCATCACATCGTCGGTTTCAGAGGCGATGCGCGCTTTCACCAGGCTCACACCCTCGGGAAGGCGCATCGCGATTTTGCCGTTGCGCATGACGTTGGTAAAGTCAGAGAGCTTATTGCGCCGCACGTCCCCTTCGGAGGTGGCAAACACGATCTGCAGATCGACCCATTCCTCCTCGGGCCGGTCCACCGGCATCACCGCGGCGACAGAGACGCCGGGCTCAATCGGCAGGATGTTAACCAACGCCTTACCACGCGTGGTGCGGCCCCCTTGGGGCAGGCGCCAGGTTTTCAGCTTATACACCATGCCCGAGGTCGTGAAAAACAGGATCGGCGTGTGGGTGTTGGCGACGAAGAGGCTCGTGACCACATCGTCATCCTTCATCGACATGCCGCCGATGCCCTTTCCGCCGCGCCGCTGCGCGCGGTAGTCATCGAGCGGGGTGCGTTTGATGTAGCCGCCGGCGGTGATCGTAACGACCATATCCTCGGGCTCGATCAGGTCTTCGTCTTCGAAATCGCCCTCAAACTCGGCGATCTCGGTTTTGCGCGGGGTGGCGAATTTCTCGCGCACTTCAGCAATTTCTTCTTTAATGATCGTTAGAATTCGGTCGCGGGAGCGCAGGATATCGAGGTAATCGACGATCTTGACCGAGAGGGTTTCCAGCTCATCGGTGATCTCTTTCACACCAATCGCGGTAAGGCGTTGCAGGCGTAGCTCAAGGATCGCGTTGGCCTGCTCGGTCGAGAGGTTGTAGGTCCCATCCTCGTTCATCGTGTGGCTGGGGTCGTCGATTAGGCGGATGTAATCGGCGATATCGGCAGCAGGCCAGCGCCGGGCCATAAGCTTTTCGCGCGCTTCCTGCCGGTCAGCAGAGGCGCGGATTGTGGCGACCACCTCATCCACATTCGAGACCGCCACCGCGAGGCCTGACAGCAGATGCGCCCGCTCGCGCGCCTTGCGCAGCTCAAAGGCAGTGCGCCGGGCAACCACCTCTTCGCGGAACGCGATAAACGCGTCGAGGAAGCCGCGCAGGGTTAATTGCTCCGGCCGGCCATTGTTAAGGGCGAGCATGTTGCAACCAAACGAGGTCTGCATCGGTGTGAAGCGGAAGAGTTGGTTCAGCACCACCTCGGGCGTTGCGTCGCGCTTGAGCTCCACCACCACGCGCACGCCAAACCGGTCAGACTCGTCCTGAACATGGGCGATGCCCTCGATCTTTTTATCGCGCGCATACTCGGCGATCCGCTCGATCATCGTCGCTTTGTTGACCTGATACGGGATCTCTTCGACCACAATCGCGTAACGGTCCTTCCGGATCTCCTCGATCTTGGTTTTGGAGCGCACGATCACCGAACCGCGCCCTTCAAGATACGCCTTTTTGGCGCCCGAACGGCCCAGAATGATGCCGCCGGTGGGGAAGTCGGGGGCAGGAACGAACTCCATCAGTTGCGCGCTGTCGAGGTCGGGGTTTTCGATCAACGCCTCGACCGCCGACAGCACTTCGCCCAGGTTGTGGGGTGGGATGTTTGTGGCGAGGCCAACAGCAATGCCGCCCGAGCCGTTAACCAGAATGTTCGGGAAGCGCGCGGGGAGGACTGACGGCTCCTCATCCTTACCATCGTAATTGAGCTGAAAATCGACAGTGTCCTTTTCGATATCGGCGAGCAGAAACGCGGCGCTCTCGGCCATTTTCGTCTCGGTATAGCGCATGGCCGCCGGGTTATCGCCGTCCATCGAGCCGAAGTTGCCCTGACCGATCAGCAGCGGCAGCCGCATCGAGAAATCCTGCGCCATCCGCACCAGCGCCATGTAGATCGCGCTGTCGCCGTGCGGGTGATACTTACCCATGACATCGCCCACCGGGCGCGCCGATTTGCGGAACGGTTTGTCATGCGCGTTGCCGGTCTCATGCATCGCGTAAAGGATACGCCGGTGCACCGGTTTGAGTCCGTCGCGCACGTCTGGAATCGCCCGGCTGATGATCACCGACATCGAGTAATCGAGGAAGGAGCTCTTCATCTCCTCCTCGATGGAGATGGAGGGGCCGCTCAGCGCGGGGCGCTCTGGCAGATCATTGTCATTCTCTGGCGTGTCGGTCACAGGGCGTGGCTCTCGCTTGCTCGCAATATGTTGTGGTTTTTATACCGGTTTTGCGCGGGCAAACGCAATGGAGCGCGGTTTTATTTCTTTACGCTAGATCGTCTTTGAGGGGCGTAATTAGGGCGCCTTGCGGCACGATCCCGTGCTTTTGGCAGGCGAGATCGAGCCAGCTACCGGCGGGTGGGAGACCGTGGTGCAGGTCGGCCATAACTTGTCGGTTGTAGCCAAAAACATGCACCGCTTTGGTCTGCGGGAAGGCGATGCGCGTGCCCTGCGATGGGTCTAGCAGGTGCTGCATCGTACCCTGGCCAACCGGGTAATAGGTGGGCTGTGCAGAAACATGCGGCGTCTCACCGCTTTGCGCCAGAAAATAGGTGAGCGCCTTTGGCCCGGCCATGCCCCAAGGCAGGGCGGTGATGTCCCACCGCTCCCCAGCGGCGATGCGGGCCTCGAAAGCTGCGCGTTTGTCGCCTTTTACCCAGGGCGGGATCGGGTTTTGCGCGGTGACGAAAGAGAGCATTTGCGCCAGCGCAGGGCTCTCTGAGGGCAGGGCCATCACGGAGTTCCCAACCCGCTGCTCTTTGATAAAGCCTAGGAGATAGCCGTCATGCGGCATCAGAGGCCGGATGCAGACCATGTCGAGATCGGCCCACACAAACCGGGTTTTTCGCAGCAGAGACAGGCGGAAATGATCGGCGTGAAAGACCGCGCGCCTACGGTCGATGAGCCCTCCGCTGGCGCTTAGGATACTGCGCGCATCTCGCTGCTCAACGCCCTCCGGCACCCCGGCGATCTCGTGGTAACTGTACAAAACGTAACGATGGCCCGCGTCCAGGAAGGACCGGATCGAAAGTTGTTCAAGCCAGGAAAGCTCTGCCTGCGTCCAGAACCCTGCAATCACAGGCAGAGAAGGGTCAGTCGCCATAGCCGCAGCGCGGTCTCTTAGAACGGGATGTCGTCATCAAGCCCGTCGTTGCCGCCAAAGCCGCCACCGGACTGACCGCCACCACCGCCAGAACCGCCGCCGTAGCCACCTCCGCCGCCACCGCCGCCATACGGATCATCCGGCATCCCGCCGCCACCGCCGCCCTGGTTGCGGCCGTCAAGCATGGTCAACTCAGAGGAGTAGGGGCGCAGCGCAACCTCGGTCGTGTAGCGGTCATTGCCGGACTGGTCTTGCCACTTCCGCGTCTCAAGTTTGCCCTCGATGTAGATCTTGGAGCCTTTGCGCAGGTATTGCTCGGCCACCCGCACAAGTGGCTCGGAGTAAATCGCGATGGAGTGCCACTCGGTGCGCTCTTTGCGCTCGCCGGAGTTGCGATCGCGCCAGTTCTCAGAGGTGGCGATGCGGAGGTTGCAGACCTTACCGCCATTCGGAAAGCTGCGCACCTCCGGGTCACGCCCCAAGTTGCCCACCAGGATGACTTTGTTGACGCTTCCGGCCATGCGGCGCTCCCTCACTCGATTCTGTTGCGTGACGTTAACCAAGCCTGTGGGGGGTTAACAGATGATTGCTCAGTCTACTGGTGGCAATCCGAGCGCTTTGCGGATCTTTCGCGGCTTGATCCAGCCGGGGCGGCGGAAGAGGGGCTTCTTGCGGCCCGTCTCTCCGCGATGGGGCAGCTCAAGCGTGGTGATCGCATAAGAGGGTGCAAGGAAGGCGGCGAGCTTTGAGGGTTTGTCGGTCTCGATGTTATACACACAGAGCCGCCCCGGCTTATCGGCAAAAAACGCCTCAACGGCTGCGTGATGCGCATCCCAATCCGCGCTCCATTGCGCGACGATGGCGTCCCGCGACCAGGTTTTGAGGAACCAGCGGTACTTCCAAACGTAGTTTTTGTGGTTGAGGCGAGACTTAAGCCAAGCCGCCTTATCCCTTGTATTCAATATAAAATACGCATCCGGGTAGTGTTGGTAGATATAGGCGAACTCGCGGTAGAACTCTGTCATCGGCGGCTGCCAGACGCGCATATTCTCCACATCCGTAAAGCCGATGGCGTTCGGGTAATCGGCAAACGGCGGCTCACCCTTGGCCATCCGGGCAACCGCATCGCGAGCGATTTTGCCCCGCTTCCAATCGACCCGCGGGATCGCATTCAGTCCCAACAGCCGCGAGATCGACCGCGTGCCGCATTTGTTGAACCCGATCTGCACGATGAGCGGGCCGGGTGCCGGGTGCCGCTCACGCCAGTTTTTCGGTAACGTCCGCCCGTTGGTCATCCGCGCCTCTTACCAATCAAAGCGCTTGGGCGATAGGCTCAGCCAAAGTCGATGGCAAGGCTGTCGAGCACATCTTGCTTTGTGCTGATAAAGCTGAAGTCCGCGCTGCTCGCACCATTTGCGGTGATAAACGTGGAGTTGTTGAAAATATCGGTGACCTTGAACGTGCCGGTGGTGATCTCGATCACGCTCATTCCGGTGACGGTGCTGCCAGAGGCCGCGGTCACGACAATCTCATCCCCGGCGGCGAAATCGGTGATCACGTCGCCGTCCATCTCTGCGAAGTTGAAGATGAAGGTGTCAGCACCCTCACCGCCCGTGAGGCGGTCTTGGTCAGCGCCACCGTCGAGCACATCATTGCCGGCTCCGCCTGTCATACGATCAGCGCCATCGCCGCCGTTGATAAGGTCAATATCACCGTCACCATTCAGGCGATCATCGCCGTCGCTGCCATTGAGCTGATCGCGCCCGTCGCCGCCGTTGAGGGTATCATTGCCGGCATTGCCATTGAGCACGTCGTTTCCATCGTCACCGTTGAGCGTGTCAGTGCCCTCGTTGCCGCTGAGGGTATCCTTGCCGCTGCCGCCGTTGAGTGTGTCATTGTCCGCGCCACCGTTGAGCGTGTCATCTCCGGCATTACCGTTCAGGGTGTCGTCGCCAACCTCACCGTTCAAGACATCCGCGTCGTCGCCGCCCGAAAGTGTATCAGCCCCCTCGCCACCGCTGACCGTATCATTCCCAGCACTGCCAAAGACGGTGTCGTCTCCAGCGCCGCCAGAGATACTGTCAACGCCGCTTCCGCCGGTGATCTGGTCGTTGCCCGCATCGCCTGAGAGTGCATTCGTGCCACCAGTGCCGTTGATAACGTCGTCGCCGTCCCCTCCGTTGAGGGTATCATCGCCGTTGCCGCCGGTGAGCGTATCGTTGCCGGTGTCTCCGTTCGCGATGGTTTTATTCGAGCCCAGGCCGCTGAGCGTGTCATTGCCCGCGCCGCCGTTCAAAACGTTATCCCCTTCGACATCGATGAGCCGGTCGTTGCCATCGCCGCCGTTCAGCGTGTCATTGCCCGCATCTCCATCGAGCGTGTCATCGCCGTCGTCACCGTTAAGGGTGTCATTCCCGTCGCCGCCATTCAGAACGTCTCCGTCCACGCCGCCGTTCAGTGTGTCGGTGCCAGTACCGCCATTGAGCGTGTCGTTGCCGGCCTCACCGTTAAGCACGTCATCGCCCGCGTCGCCGAAGAGTTCATCCGCCTCTTCGCCACCAAAGGCCGTGTCAGCCCCGTCACCCCCACGCAAGATGTCACGTCCCGTGCTGCCAAAGAGCGTGTCGTTCCCGCCCGCGCCATCAAGGGTGACGAAACGGTCAACCGCGTTGGAAAACCCTTCCTCAACGCGCAGAACATTGACGCCAGCATCGCCAAACGCGCTAACTGCTTCAGAGCTGTCGGTCACAAAGACCGAGATGTTCTCGATAGACCTGACGGTGTGACCTTCGAAGAGTGCGCCAGATGTGTTGGTGCCGCTCAGATCGAAAACCTCGGGCTGCGTGAAATCACCATCCGCTGGCGGTTCAGGCATGCGGATCACAAGAGTGTCGAGCCCTTGGCCGCCGTCATAGAGATCGCTCCCGAAGCTGACCTCAAGGCTGTCGCGCCCACGCCCACCGCGCAGGATGTCATCGCTCTCACCCGGGCCGCTGACGAGGGTGTCGGCCCCACGGCTGCCCCGCAGCATATCTGCCCCGGCCCCGCCCATGAGCGTGTCGCCACCGGCCCCACCAATGAGCATGTCATCGCCCGCACGACCATTCACGGTGATCGCCCCAGAGCTGTCTGCGACGGTCAGGGTGTTGCCCTTTGCGTTGCCCGTCAGCGTGCCGCCCGACGTCCAGCCAGAGACGGCGGCATCGCTGGCCCCACCTTTGAGCAAGACCATCTCGAAGTGATCGGCGGTGAGCGTGTCGCCATCAATATCGAGGTCAGCATAGGAGGTGAGCGTGTTTTTACCTGCCGTATCGGAAATGTCGGGCGTGTTCGCGTCGATGATATACTGATCATCTCCGCGACCGCCGTCGACCGTGCCGCTGACAGTGCCGCCGCGCAAATCGAGCGTGTCGTCTCCACGCCCCAGAGAGATGTCTCCCAGGAGGGTGCCACTGTTCGTGAGCGTTGTCTCTCCGATCAGGGTGATATCACCGGCGATTTCTCCGATGTTTGTGATCTCGGATGTGACGCTTTTCTCAAAAGAGGCGCGAACCCGCAGATCCGCCGACGAGAGGCTGATGTCGCCGCCCATCATCCCGCTGTTTAGCAGCGAAAACGCCAGCGGTGTGTCATCGTCAGCGGGGCGCCGGGTGCCCGTCAGGACCAGGGACACAGCGGTACCTGTGCCATCGCCGACAGTTCCGGTGTTAGAGAGGTCAAAAGCCGTCTCATCCCGCCATCCAGCACGCAGACGGATGTCGGTCCCACCACCAGACAGATCGCCAGAGTTGCGCAGGGCGAAAGAACCAGCTCCGGCAACCGCTTCAGAGGTCAGGTCCACGCCTGTTGTCAGGCCAAAGATCGTGCCTGCATTGATTAGGGTGGCGGTGTCGGCGGTCACTTCGAACCCGGCATCTGCGCCATAAACCTCACCGTTATTGGTGAGGGTCGCGGTGCCGCTCAGATCATCGCGGCGGCCCAGAGGATCCCGAAACGGGTTAAACCGCTCGTTTGCGTTGATCACCACAGCGCTGTCACCGCTGGAGGCAATCGAGGCATCCGTGCCAAGCGTCAGCGTCGGGTCACCGTACAGCGCGAGTCCTTCGGTGTTGAGCGACAGGACCTCTCCGAGCACCAGCACATCCCAAAACCCTGACGCGATCAGAAATGCCGGATCACGGGAGGACGTGGCAGAAATGCCCGCATCAGACCGCACAATGACCGATCCGGTGTCGCCGTCATTGAGCGTGATCTCAAACGGAGAGCTTTGAATTGAGGTCAGGATTGTCATTTCTGTCTCCATAAACCGGGGAAAGCATCTGAAGGGTGCACAACTTGGGCGTTTGCCGCACGACTATGTCATTGGTTTGGCAATAGATAGTCAAATGCGGGCCAGGGCGAGGCCGACTTTTGATGTTCGCCCCCTGTTCTTCGCCGTTTCGCCCGCTATTTTGCGGAGGCGGAGTCACCCGGAGAGACGTTATGCCCGAGCTGAAAACCATCGAAATCCGGGGAGCGCGCGAGCACAATCTCAAGTCTGTCGATGTTGATCTGCCCCGCGACAGCCTGATCGTGATCACTGGATTGTCGGGCTCTGGCAAGTCATCGCTCGCGTTCGACACGATCTATGCAGAGGGTCAGCGGCGATACGTCGAGTCGCTCTCGGCCTATGCGCGGCAGTTCCTCGATATGATGCAAAAGCCGGATGTGGATCACATCTCTGGCCTCAGCCCGGCAATCTCGATTGAGCAGAAAACCACCTCGCGCAACCCGCGCTCGACGGTGGGGACCGTGACTGAGATTTACGATTACCTGCGCTTGCTCTTTGCCCGCGCGGGCACGCCATACTCTCCCGCCACTGGCCTGCCGATTGAGGCTCAGGAAGTCTCTGAGATGGTGGACCGGATCATGGCGATGGAAGAGGGCACCCGTGGGTACCTGCTCGCCCCCATCGTGCGCGACCGGAAGGGAGAGTATCGTAAGGAATTTCAAGAGCTTAGAAAGCAAGGCTTTCAGCGTGTGAAGGTAAACGGCGCGTTTTATGAGTTGGAGGAGCCGCCAACCCTCGACAAGAAATTCCGCCACAATATCGACGTCGTCGTAGACCGGATCGTGATCAAGGACGGCCTGCAAACGCGGCTGGCTGATAGCTTCCGCACCGCACTTGATCTGGCCGACGGCATCGCGATTTTCGAGACGGCGCCGAAAGAGGGTGACCCGGAGCGCACGACCTTTTCCGAGAATTTTGCCTGCCCGGTCTCGGGCTTCACGATCCCCGAGATTGAACCGCGGCTGTTTTCATTCAATGCACCCTTCGGAGCCTGCCCGGAATGTGACGGCTTGGGTGTGGAGCTGTTCTTCGACGAGCGCTTGGTCGTGCCGGACGAGAGCATCACGCTCTACGGCGGTGCGATTGCACCCTGGGCGAAGACGAAATCTCCGTACTTCCGCCAGACTATTGAGGCGCTCTCGAAGCACTATGAGTTCGACGGCCACGCGCCCTGGCGCGACCTGCCGGATCACGTGAAGCAGGTGATGCTGCACGGCACCGGTGAGGAAAAGATCAAGTTCCGCTACGATGAGGGCGGGCGGGTTTATGAGATTTCGCGCGGCTTTGAGGGGGTGATCCCCAACATGGAGCGCCGCTACCGCGAGACCGACAGCAACTGGGTGCGCGAGGAGTTCGAGCGCTACCAGAACAACCGCAATTGCGGCGCCTGCGGCGGATACCGCCTGCGCGAAGAGGCGCTCGCGGTGAAAATTGCCGGCTCGCACATCGGCCATGTCACTGAAAAGTCAATCAAAGAAGCTTTGGAGTGGATTGAGGACGCGCCCAACCACCTCTCCAACCAAAAGAACGAGATTGCCCGGGCGATCTTGAAAGAGATCCGTGAGCGGCTCGGGTTTTTGGTGAATGTAGGCCTCGATTACCTGACACTCTCGCGCAACTCCGGCACGCTATCCGGGGGGGAGAGCCAAAGGATTCGCCTCGCCTCCCAAATCGGCTCCGGCCTGACGGGCGTGCTCTATGTGCTCGATGAGCCCTCGATCGGCCTGCACCAGCGCGACAACGGGCGGCTGTTGACCACACTCAAAAACCTCCGCGACCAAGGCAACACTGTCATCGTGGTGGAGCATGACGAGGAAGCCATTCGCGAGGCGGATTACGTGCTCGACATTGGGCCAGGGGCAGGGGTGCACGGCGGGCAGATTATCGCTGAAGGCACGCCTGCGCAAATTGCTTCGACCGAGGCGTCAGTCACCGGCGATTACCTGTCTGGGCGGCGCGAGATTGCCGTACCGACAGAGCGGCGGGTGGGGAATAAAAAGTCCATCCGCGTTGTGGGTGCGACGGGCAACAACCTGAAGAATATCACTGCTGAAATCCCGCTTGGCACGATGACCTGCATCACCGGCGTGTCGGGTGGCGGTAAGTCAACGCTCACCATCGAGACGCTCTACAAAACCGCCTCGATGCGGCTGAACGGGGCGCGGCAAACGCCCGCGCCGTGTCAGACCATCGAGGGGTTGGAGCATCTCGACAAAGTCATCGACATCGACCAGTCGCCCATCGGTCGCACGCCACGCTCAAACCCTGCGACCTACACCGGCGCCTTCACCCCGATCCGCGATTGGTTCGCCGGGCTGCCGGAAGCAAAGGCGCGCGGCTACAAGCCCGGGCGCTTTTCGTTCAACGTGAAAGGTGGGCGCTGTGAAGCCTGTCAGGGCGACGGGGTGATCAAGATCGAGATGCATTTTTTGCCCGACGTCTATGTCACTTGCGAGACCTGCCAAGGTAAACGCTACAACCGCGAGACGCTCGAAGTTCTGTTTAAAGGCAAGAGCATCGCTGACGTTCTTGATATGACAATCGAAGATGCGGCGGACTTCTTTCAGGCGGTGCCTGCGATCCGCGACAAGATGGAAACGCTCAAGCGCGTGGGCCTTGGCTATATCAAGGTGGGCCAGCAGGCGACCACGCTATCGGGTGGTGAGGCTCAGCGCGTGAAGCTGGCAAAAGAGTTGTCAAAACGGGCGACCGGGCGCACGCTCTATATCCTCGATGAGCCGACCACAGGTCTGCATTTTGAGGATGTGCGCAAGCTTCTAGAGGTGCTCCAAGAGCTGGTTGAGGCCGGTAACTCCATGATCGTTATCGAGCATAACCTTGACGTGATAAAATGCGCCGACTGGATCATCGACATAGGGCCTGAGGGCGGGGATGGCGGCGGCACCATTGTCGCCGAGGGTACGCCAGAGGATGTGGCGCAAGTCGAGGGCTCGCACACCGGCCATTATCTGGCTGAGATGCTTCCTGGAGGGCGGGTCGCTGCGGAGTGAACCCGCCACCTCGGTTTTCTCCTGATTAGGGTGGATGAGTCGTGCTTGTTGCCGTCGTCCTTCACACTGCGCGCGCCCTAAGAGACGAGTGTTGTCATGTTCAAACTCACAGATACCCCGAACAGTGTTTGGAAACGACATCTGCGACGTGGTGCGATCACATTGTCACCAACCAAGTCTTTTGCGCGTGACACGCGCTTCTATGTCCTTGGTTCATGCTTTGCAGAAGAAATTCGTATCGCACTAACGCAGCAATTGGGGCCTTAATCTGCTTTGCCTGATTACACCCGGTTGAAGTTTGATCGTGCCCGCGCGAAGGTCGACGAACTTCCAGAACGGAACCATCTGAACAGCTACAATACTTTCTCGGTGCTGCAGGAAGTGCAGCGGGCGTTGGGCCTTTGGACACAAGCTCCGACGGATTATTGGGAGATACGGGGCCGCTTCCAAGACCCGTATCGCAGGTTGGTTATTGCGGACACTCCGGAATACCTCATGGAGCTTGTCGCGGGCCTTGATGCCCTCTCACAAGACGGCTTTGCCCAAGCTGATCACTTCGTCTTCACCTTCGGAATGTCAGAGGTGTTTGTAAATGAAAGCACGGGGCTGGTTGCAAATCAGAAGCCTGGCTACTGCCGAGGTGGCGGTGTTGAGGAAACAGTCTTTAAGAACACGAGCGTCGCGGAGAACACAGCTAACATTCTTGCGATCTCAGATCTGATTGCGGCTGAGAAGCCAGAGGCAAAGATCATCCTGACGGTGTCCCCGGTTCCTTTGTCACGTACGTTTAGTGGGCAAGACATAGTTGTTGCCAACACCCAGTCCAAATCGGTCATTCGTGCTGCGATTGGTGAGGCTATGACGCAGCGGTCCAATCTCATTTACATGCCGTCTTATGAGCGGGTTATGCAGGATGGCAGGGATAGTTTTGAGGAGGACGGCCGTCACGTTCGACGACCGGTCGTTGCCGAGATCGTCCAGGCTTTCGTAGAGGCCCATTTTGAAGACCCGAACGCGATCTGAGACGCTCGCCAGCATTATGGTCGCCGCTGAGTAAGACTCACCCGCATCCCGGCGCTTGACGGCTCTGGTCATATTGTCGCAATCTTGATTTTAATATAAAATCAATGGGAGGTGATGATGCTGGTAAAGCACGTGCTCGATCGCAAGCCGCAGGGCGTTACGACGGTCACATCGGAGAAAACGTTGCTGGATGCGGCGGCGGTTCTGTCAGCGCGTAAGATCGGAGCTTTGATCGTTTCGGAAAACGGCGAGTCCATCGACGGGATCATCTCTGAGCGCGATATCGTGCGGGGCATCTCTGCCTACGGTCCGGGCTGTCTGAGCAGGGAGCTCAAGGAGTTCATGACCGCAAACGTGCAGTGTTGCACACCCGCTGACACGATCTTTTCGGTGCATGAGCGGATGTCCTCCGGAAACTTTCGCCACATGCCCGTCGCCGAGGATGACCGGCTCGTCGCGATGCTTTCGATCCGTGATTTGATGGCGGCGCGCACGCAAATGGTTGAGGCGGAGAATGACGCGCTCACCGGGATGATCGTTGGGTATTAGCGCGCGACGAAATCGCCGCGTTGACCTCGTTGGGGTTTTCAGAAAGCGTGCGCCCACCCTTTGACCCAGCGGTGGAGCAATTCCCATGCGCACAGGCCTATACCCCGGAACATTTGACCCGATCACGCTGGGGCATCTCGATGTCATCCGTCGTGCCTGCAACCTGGTAGACAGGTTGGTGATCGGCGTCGCGATCAATCGCGACAAGGGCCCGCTCTTCGATCTTGAGGAACGTTGCCAGATGCTCTCCGAAGAGGTGGAGGCGCATGTCGGCGGCAATGGCGTCGAGATCGTCGTGCACCCGTTTGAGAACCTGCTGATCCATTGTGCGCAGGATGTGGGAGCTTCCATGGTCATTCGCGGTCTGCGGGCTGTGTCGGACTTTGAATATGAGTTTCAGATGGTCGGGATGAACCGCGCCATGAATGATGAGATCGAAACGGTTTTCATCATGGCAGATGCCAATCATCAGGCGATTGCCTCGCGGTTGGTCAAAGAGATTGCGCGCCTTGGCGGCGACATCGACAACTTCGTGCCCCCCCGGGTCGCGAAAGCGTTACGCGAGCGGCTTGCCCCGGCGATCTGACCCGCTACAAGCAGGGAATGATTATTTCGACACACCTCCGCCTCGGGCCGCTCGTGCGCGCATTTGCCGTGCTGTCGGTTCTCTTCACTCTTCCACTCACCGCTCAGACAACGCGAGAAGCTTCTATGCCCGATCCTGAAAACACGCTCACCATCACGCTCAAAGACGGCGACGTCGTTATCGAGCTTTTGCCCGATGTCGCGCCCCAGCATGTGGAGCGGATCAAGACGCTCGCGAATGAGGGCGCCTATGACAGCGTCGTCTTTCACCGCGTGATCGACGGGTTCATGGCGCAGACCGGCGATGTGGAGCATGGCAAGGCGGGCGGAAACACCCGTCGCGCGGGCACCGGCGGCTCTCAATATCCTGATCTGCCAGCCGAATTTTCAAACGTGCCGTTTGAGCGTGGCACGGTTGGCATGGCGCGGGCGCAGAGCCCCAACTCCGCCAACTCCCAGTTCTTCATCATGTTTGAAGAGGGCTCGTTCCTGAACGGTCAGTACACCGTCTTTGGGCAGGTCGTCTCGGGCATGGAGCATGTGGACAGCATCAAAAAGGGCAGCCGCACCGCCAATGGCGCAGTGGATGACCCCGATCAGATGATCACCGTCCGGGTTGGCGGCTGATGTTTCTCAGAGTGCTGCTGGCGGGCCTCTTGCTCGCCGCAGCATCCCCGCTGTGGGCGCAGGAGCCTGCTGAGGAACCTGCGCCGCGCCTGACCTTCGTGCTTGAGGTTGAGGCAAAGACCGGCACTGGTGAGATCGTCATTGAGCTTTTGCCCGATGTGGCGCCACGCCATGTCGCCCGGATCATGACGATGAATGCGCGCGGTGCTTATGACAACGTCGCCTTTCACCGGGTTATCGATGGGTTCATGGCGCAAACCGGCGATGTCGAGTTCGGCCGCATGGATGATTTCGACTGGCAGCAAGTGGGGCGGGGCCGCTCGAACCTGCCAGACATCCCAGCGGAGTTCTCGGACATCCCCTTTACCCCAGGTGTGGTGGCGATGGCGCGTGGCTCTGAGCCCGACAGCGCCAATTCCCAGTTCTTTATTATGACCGCCGATCAACCCAGCCTCACTGGGCAGTATACCGTGATTGGCCGTGTGCTGGAGGGGATGGAGATGGTGCTGACGTTAGAGACGGGCCTGCCGCAGCTGAACGGCATGGTCTCTTATCCCGACAGGATCACCACCACCCGCATCGAGTGACACACACGGTCACATCCCGGTGACACCCTCTCGCGTCAGAGGCGTTTGCGCCCCACACTCAACGCTCCCTGATGCGGAGACTCTCAATGCGCCTGACAGTTGCCCTCGCCACCGCCTTCACGCTGAGCACTTTCGGCGCGTTGGCCGATACTGCTGATCCATCCGGCGCCTATGATAACCAACAGATGCCCCCGTTCTGGGATGTCGAATGGCCCAACACTGACTTTCAGCGCGCCGCCGTCCCGTTTGTGGAGATCCTGTCTGGCGGCCCACCGAAAGACGGCATCCCGGCAATCGATGACCCGGTGATGGTGCCCATCGCGCACGATATGGTGCTGCCCGACGATGAGCCCGTCGTGACGGTGAAGCTTGAGGGGCACCCGGCGCGGGCCTATCCGATCCGCTATTTGACCTGGCATGAGATCGTGAATGACCGGATCGGAGAGGTGCCGGTCAGCGTCACCTTCTGCCCTCTCTGCAACTCCCATCTCGTGTTTGATGGCCGCCACGGGGACAGAGAGCTGACCTTTGGTGTCTCCGGCAAGCTGCGCAACTCCGACATGGTGATGTATGACCGCCAGACCGAGAGTTGGTGGCAGCAGTTCACGGGGCAGGGGATTGTGGGCGATCTGACGGGGGAGCAACTCACGCTGATCCCGGCGTGGATGGAAAGCTGGGCGAGCTTCAAGGCAGATCATGCCGATGGCTTGGTGATGGCGCAGCCCGACCGGTTTCGCCGGCCCTACGGCGAGAACCCCTACGCAGGCTACGACACGCTCCACCGCCCATTTCTTTATAACGGAGAGATGCCGCCCCATGGCATTGAGCCGCTCGCACGCGTCGTCCGGGTGAAAGACACCGCCTGGCCGCTGCAGCGGATCGCAGATGCGGGCACAGTGACAGAGGGGGGTGTGACGATCACCTGGGAGGCCGGCAAAGCCTCCGCGCTCGATGGTCGGCGGATCTCAGGGTCGCGCGATGTGGGGCAGATCAGGGTTTATGACGCGCAAACTGGCGCTGATGTGGTGCATGAGGTGGTGTTTGCTTTTGCCTTCCACGCTTTTGAGCCGGATGGCACGTGGATGCTCGGCGAGTGACTAGCGCGGAATCCGGAACACCGCACGCAAACCCCCAAGCTCTTCGCTCTTGTCCAGCCGCAGACTGCCCCCGTGGGAGCTTGCCACGTCTGCGGTGATCGAAAGACCAAGGCCCACACCGCCGCCCTCGTCTTGGTTGCGCGCCGGGTCGAGCCGGGTGAAGGGGCGCAACGCTTGTTCGCGCTCGGCCTTGGGGATGCCGGGGCCGTCATCCTCAATCTCCACCTCAAAGCGCTCTTCGTTGAGTCGCAGGGTGAGTTTCACGCGGTCCGCATGCCGGTGGGCATTTGAGAGCAGGTTTTGCAGCGCCCGGCGCACGGCGAGGGCGCGGATCGACACCTCGGTATTTTCGGGCGTGTCCACCAGCAGCACGGTCGCAAGTTGTGCGCCCGCGCGGCGGCTGTCGAGGGCGAGTTGCCGGGTCATCGTCACCACATCGACGCGGCTGATCTCTTCGACCGCATCGCCACGCGCGAAGGTCAGGAACCCCTCGATCATACGTTCCATCTCAGCGACGTCGCGCTTGAGCTCTTCGGTCTCTGGCCCCGGTTCGGCCATGTCGAGGGCGAGGCGCATGCGCGTGAGTGGTGTCCTCAGGTCGTGGCTGACGCCCGAGAGCATGGTCGTGCGGTTTTCGATCTGCCGCTCAATCCGCTCGCGCATCGCGATAAAGGCAGAGCCTGCACGGCGAACCTCTTCGGCACCGCGCGGCCGGAAGGGTTGCGCGCGGCCTTTACCAAACGCCTCCGCCGCTTGAGCCAGCTCACGGATCGGGCGCACTTGGTTGCGCAGGAAAAGCACAGAAATGGTCACCAAGATGAGAGAGGTGAACAGCATCCAAGTGAACAAGAGATGCGGGTTTGAGGCCATGAGCCGGTTGCGCGGGATCACGGCGCGCAGCACGCCCTCGTCCGTCTGCGCAGACACGATCACCGCTTTGCGCTCTGTCACTGTGTCGATGAAAAGCGGGTGGTCCATGGAGCGGTTGAGTGTGAGCACCATCTGCCGCCCAGAGACATCCCAAAAGTCCAAAGCGGCGCCGGGTGTCAGCGTTTCTTCAGGCAGAAAATCGAGCGACAGGCCCAGCCGTGCGCCGGTGTTGGCAACGTCGAGGCCGGTTTCCAGCCCGCTGAGGATGTACCGCATCTCGGCCCCGGCAGCGGCGGCCATTTGGCGGGTGACCCCTTCAAAATGGCGTTGGATGAAAACCGCTGCCAGCACCAGTTGCACCCCCACGACGGGCACGATCAGGATCAGCAGCGTCCGGCCAAACAGCCGTCGCGGCATCACGCTGCGCGCCCATGTGAAAGAGAGAACCGAAGCCATATAACCAAGGTGACCCGCGCAGGGGCGCAACACAAGGCGGAGGAATGAAATGAGTGGACCGTTCAACCTGGATCACACTCCGGTTTACGGCGCGGTAGAGCCTCTCGCCCCCAGTTTGCGTTGTGTCACCGCACCCAACGGCGGCCCGATGACCTTCACCGGGACGCGCACCTATATTCTGGGCGAGGGGCGTGTGGCTGTGGTGGATCCTGGGCCGGTGGATGCCGTCCATTTGCAGGCGGTGCTTGCGGCGTTAGAGCCGGGGGAGGAAATCAGTCACATCCTGATCACCCATGCCCATCTCGACCATACCGCTGGATTGCCCGCGTTGCGCGAAATCACCAAGGCTCCAGTCGTTGCTTTCGGGTCCGCGCGGGCCGGGCAGAGCGCGGTGATGGCGCGGCTCATTGCTGAGGGGCATGACCTTGGTGGCGGAGAGGGGATCGACCTTGCCTTCGCCCCCGATGAAACCCTCACCGACGGCGCGGTACTGTATGGTGGCTCTTGGACGGTGCGGGCAATCCACACCCCCGGACACATCTCAAACCACCTCTGTTTCGACTTTCCGCAGGCGGATGCGCTGTTGACCGGCGACCATGTGATGGGTTGGGCGACGACGCTGGTCTCTCCGCCCGACGGAGATCTCACCGCCTTCATGGCGTCGCTGGATAAGGTCCAGCCCTTTGCGGAGGGCAAAACGCTCTACCCGGGGCATGGTGCGCCGGTGCAGGAGGGGATCGCCTTGATCGACCACATCCGCCAGCACCGGCAGATGCGCGAGCGGCAGATCAGGGAGGCTTTGGCGGTGACGCCCGCAACGCCGCAAGAGCTGACCCGTGCGATCTACACCGACGTACCTGCGGGCCTGCTGCCCGTGGCCGAGCGTAATGTGTTTGCGCATCTGATTGACCTCTATGTGCGCGGTGTTGCTGACACGGAGACGCTAGCGCCAACCGCGCGCTTCAGCCTTGCGTGATCGCGGCCACCATCGCGTCAATGCCTGAGCTTGGGTCGAGGCCGGGCCAGGCTTTGAGCCGGTTGCGCATCCAGGTGCGCTGGCGTTTGGCGTATTGCCGGGTCGCGATCACGGCGGCGGAGGTCGCCTCCTCCCGCGTGATTGTACCGTCGAGAAAATCCGAAATCTCCGCCCGCCCCAGCGCCTTTGCGCTTGGCAGATCGTTGGAGTGCCCCGCATCCCGCCAAGCCTCCACCTCTTCAATCGCGCCCTGATCGAGCATCTGTGCAAAGCGCTGCGCTATGCGTGCGTTCAGCCACTCGGCGGAGGGGCGCAGGGCGATGGCTTGAGCTTGGCTTAGGGGGAGCAGAGGCGGAGGGGTTTCGGCATGCCAGGCGGATAGCCCTTTGCCGGTCCGCTCCAGCACCTCCCAAGCGCGTTGGAGCCTGACCGGATTGTCTGGGTCGAGCGTGCTGAGGGTGGCGGGGTCTTGCTGGGAGAGCACCTCCCGAAACCACTCCAAGCCATGCTCTTGCATCAGCGCATTGCCCCGCGCGCGCAGCTCTGGCGGGGTCTCGGGAATCTCCGCGAGCCCTTCGGTCAGCGCAGTGAAATAGAGGCCGGTGCCGCCGACGATGATGAGAGGGCGACTGTTTTGCAGCAGCCCTTTAACCTCGCGCAGCCACCGGCCGACGGAATAGGTCTCCGCCGCGCTCACATGGCCGTAGAGCGCATGATCCGCGCGGTTCAGGTCTTCATTACTAGGCCGTGCTGTGAGGACCTGCCACGCATCGTAAACCTGCAACGCATCCGCATTCACGATCAGCGCGTTGTTGCGTTTTGCCAGGGCCAATGCGAGCGCCGACTTGCCAGACGCCGTGGGCCCCGCGATCAGAATTGGCTGCTTCAAACGAGTGCTCTGGCGATCTGCGCCGCGACCCGCGCATTGTTCCGGACGAGTGCGATGTTGGCGTCGAGTGAGCGCCCTTCGGTGGCCTCAAAAATCGCTTGCAGCAGGAAGGGGGTGACATCTTTGCCGCTGATCCCCTGCGCCTCGGCCTGCGCGAGTACGGCCTCAACCACCGGCATGATCTGTGCGTGCGGTATCTCTGCCGATGCCGGGATCGGGTTGGCGATCAGATGGCCTCCGTCCAGCGACAACGCGCGGCGGTGACGGATCGACTGTGCGATGTCTTGCGGAGTCTGCGCGGTCAGCGGCGCGGGCAGGCCACTTTCGCGGGACCAAAAGGCCGGAAACTCTGTGGTCTGGTATCCGATGACCGGCACGCCGAACGTTTCCAGCACCTCAAGGGTCTTGGGGATGTCCAAGATCGCCTTCGCGCCCGCCGCTACAACGCAAACCGGGGTGCGGGCGAGCTCTTGCAGGTCGGCGGAGATGTCAAAGCTTAGCTCCGCACCGCGATGCACGCCGCCGATACCGCCCGTGGCAAACACCTCTATTCCGGCGAGATGCGCGAGGATCATTGTTGCCGCGACCGTGGTGCCCCCGGTTTGAGACTGCGCCAGCGCAACGCTCAGATCAGCGCGGGAGAGCTTTTTAGGCTCAGGTGTTTGGGCGAGTTGCTCTAGTGCGGTATTATCGAGACCAATCTTTATGCGCCCCTCCAGCACCGCGAGTGTGGCGGGCACGGCGCCCTCGGCACGGATGTCGCTCTCTACGGTCTGCGCCATCTCCAGGTTCTGCGGATAGGGCATGCCATGGGTGATGATCGTGCTTTCGAGCGCGACAATCGCGCGGCCCGCAGCTTTTGCCTCCGCAATCTCGGGCGTGACGTCGAGAGGCAGGGTCAACGGCTTTGCCGTTGTTTGGAGATCGCATCGGCGGCGGCGCGCAGGCCTGCGGCGAGCGCATCCCAAGGAGAGCGACCAGAGATTTGTGCCGCGATATGCCCGGCGACCAACGCATCACCCGCGCCTGTGACGGTGCCTACAATCACTGGCGGTGGAGCTGCGGTGACGACCTGTTCTGAGTCAGCATAAGCTGCGGGGCGGGCTCCATCGGTCACAAGAGCGGCTTTTGCGCCTTGCTCAACAAAGGCGGCGGCAGCGGCCTTAGTATCGTCAAAGACGCCCGAGAGAATCGCATTTGCCTCAGCGATATTGGCATAGACCGTGGCCGGGCGGGCCAGCATCAGCCCCTTTATCCGGTGCGCTTTGACGGGGCTTGCAGGCACGAGCCTCAGGTCTGCGCCGCGCAGCGCTGTGGTGGAGGCGAGCGTGTCGAGCACGCGTTGTGGCAGGTTGCCATCGAGCACGACGATGCCGCCGATGGACTTGCCATTAAACTGCGCGAACAGATGCTCGGCCATATCCTCGAGCGTGCTGTCATCAGAAACTGCACCAAAAAGCTGGCCGTCAGCACCCTCGACCGCGGTATATTGGTCGGTCTCAGCACCTGCGACGCGCAGCATATCGTCAGTGTCGATACCCCGTAGGCGCGCAATGTTAAGAAGCATGTCGCCGTCGGTGTCCCCACCCACCGCGGCGATCAGCCGGGTCGGCACCCCTCTTTGGGCGAGACCGAAGGCGACGTTGAAGGCAACGCCCCCAGGCTCTCTCCGCACAAGACCCGGAACATCGTCACCACGACGCATGGGATGGGTCGCTTGCGCGACTGTGTCCCAATGGGCGGCGCCAATACAGGTGACCGTTTGCTTTGCCATACGTTTGAGCCTCAGGGGGCAATGTCGGTGAGTTGATTGCGGAATACAACTGTATTCAGTTCCGCGCTACGGCAATACAAGCCCAAAAACCACCGACATCGTCACCACCGCTGCGACAGTTGAGACAAAAATCGTAGACGATGCGCGCTGCTGAGCCACGCCGTAATGCTCTGCCAGCATAAAGACGTTGCCCGCCGTGGGTGCTGCGGCCGTGGCAACCATCACGGCAGCGGCAAACGGATCGACCGGAAACACCAGAAACGCCGCAACCGCGCAGATCGCGGGGTGGATGATCAGTTTGATCACCGAAAGGCCCGCCGCAATCTCGATCCGCTCCGCTTTGCGCACGGCGAGGGAGGCTCCGATGGCAAAAAGCGCGCCAGGGGTGGCGGCGGCACCGAGGATTTCGAGAAAGTTCAGCATGGGGCCGGGCAGGGGCAGACTGGCGAGGGACCACAGCAACCCGGCAAAGATCGACATCACCATGGGGTTTTTCAGCAAGCCGGTGCCCATCGTCGCGATCATCTCACCAGAGATGCGCCCGCCGCGAGCACCCGTGATCATCAGCACAATGAGCGAGCCAAAGATCAGCAGGTCGATGGAGAGCAGCATCAACACCGGGCCTGCGGCGGCCTCTCCGAAGAGGCCAATAACGATCGGGACGCTCAAAAAGCCAACGTTGCCGATCACACCGCATTGGGCCTCGACAGCGATTTCTTCCAGCGAGTGTTTGGCGAGGCGCAGCACCAGGACCGTGGCGAGATAGAGCACCATCGTCGCGCCCAGGTAGGCCGCAATGAACCACGGATCGATGATTTCAGAGACGGGCAGGGTCGCCGCGAAGCGAAACAGCATTGCAGAGAGCGCAAAGAAAAAGACGAATTTGGTGAGGTAGCCAACGGCGGCTTCAGGGAACATGCCCGCGCGAGAGGCTCCGTATCCGCAGCCGATCAACAGAAAGAAGGGCAGGGTTTCGAGGAAAATCGCCAGCATGTCAGCCCTTGGGTTCGCGTGCCTCTTCCCTAGCGGGTGATGTCGCGGCGCAACAGCGGTTTTGCGGCACTGCGGCGGGGTTGCGCAGGGGGGGCGGGCCGTGTAAGGCGCGCTCACTGAATCCGCAGGTGGAGTTTGGGCGTTGTGGGGAGACATCCTGCACCGTCCGCCGGTTGGGCCTAGGGCCCGTGCTCCGCCGAGGCGAAACCGGAAAGGAAAGCGCAGATGGCTCTGCCTGAATTCACGCTGCGCCAGCTCTTGGAAGCTGGTGTTCACTTTGGTCACCAAACCCACCGCTGGAACCCCCGCATGGGTCGCTACATCTACGGCGACCGCAACGGGATCCATATCATCGACCTTACGCAAACCGTGCCGCTGCTGGATGCCGCGCTGAACGCGGTGCGTGACACGGTCTCTAAGGGTGGTCGTATTCTGTTCGTTGGCACCAAGCGCCAGGCGCAAAAGCCGGTTGCAGATGCCGCAGCGCAGTCTGCGCAGTATTTCATGAACCACCGTTGGCTGGGCGGCACGCTCACCAACTGGAAAACCGTCTCGAACTCCATTTCTCGGATGAAAGAGCTTGATGAGCGCCTTGATGGTGGGGCCGACGGCTTCACAAAGAAAGAGCGCCTGCAGCTTGAGCGTGAGCGCGAAAAGCTGACCGCATCGCTGGGCGGGATCCGCGACATGGGCGGCGTGCCGGACATGATCATCGTGGTCGACACCAACAAAGAGCAGCTCGCGATTGCTGAAGCCAAGAAGCTGGGCATTCCGGTTGTGGCGGTGCTCGATAGCAACTCCGATCCGACCGGCATCGATTATCCGATCCCCGGCAACGATGACGCGGCGCGCGCCATCAGCCTCTACTGCGATCTGATCGCCCGCTCGGCGCTCGATGGTATGGCGGCTGCGATGGGTGCGGCGGGCATCGACCTTGGTGAGATGGAAGAGGCGCCGGAAGAGGCTGCTCTCGCCGAAGAGGCCCCCGCAGAGGCGGAAGCACCTGCCGAGGCCTGAGGCCAGCATTACGACATTTGGGTGACGGCCAAAGCGCTTGGCGAATGCGCCGTCACTCCATAGATGACCCCCAGATATGACGGCACGCATTCGCGCGCCGCAGACGAGCATATAGGAGGCCGACATGGCTATCACCGCGGCAATGGTGAAGGAACTGCGCGACTCGACCGGCGCAGGCATGATGGACGCGAAAAAAGCGCTGACCGAAAACGACGGCAACATGGACGCCGCCGTTGACTGGCTGCGCACCAAAGGCCTTGCAAAGGCCGCAAAAAAAGCAGGCCGCACCGCGGCTGAGGGCCTTGTCGCTGTCGCCGTTGACGGCGGTGTGGGTGTGGCCGTTGAGGTCAACGCCGAGACCGACTTCGTGGCGCGCAACGCTGAATTCCAAGAGATGGTCGGCGGCATCGCCTCCGTCGCGACCGGTGTAAGCACGGTCGAAGAGCTGGCGGCAGCGCCGATGGGCGACAAATCCGTCGCGGACACGATCACCGCGAAGGTCGCCACCATCGGCGAGAACATGGGCCTGCGCCGCATGGGCCGTGTGGAGGGCGACGCCGTTGCCTCCTACATCCACACCCCCGCGACCGAAGGTATGGGCAAAATTGGCGTGCTCGTTGCGATCAAGGGCGACAACGTCGATTTCGCCAAGCAGGTCGCGATGCACGTGGCGGCCACTAACCCGGCCTCGCTGTCTGAGAAAGATCTCGACTCGGCGGTCGTTGAGCGTGAGCGCAGTGTTTTGACCGAGCAGGCGCGCGAGTCGGGCAAGCCGGACAACGTCATCGAGAAGATGATCGAAGGGCGGATGCGCAAGTTCTATGAGGAAGTGACGCTTCTGAACCAGAAGTTTGTCATCGATCCAGACCTTACCGTCTCAAAGGCTGCTGCTGCTGCTGGTGTTGAGGTGACAGGCTATGTGCGCCTCGAAGTCGGCGAAGGCATCGAGAAAGAAGAAGAGGATTTTGCAGCGGAAGTTGCAAAAACCATGGGCGGTTAACCCCATCTTCATAGCGAATGAGCGAGGCGGTCCCGACGGGCCGCCTCTTTTCGTTCCACCCCACGGTCTTGAAGACCCCAAGCGCCGACCATAGAACAAGGGCTAACAACAACACAGCGCAGCGCGCGCGTGCATTGAGGACAGCTCCCATGAAAGACCCGATCGAGACATACATGAACCTCGTGCCCATGGTGGTGGAGCAGTCCGCACGCGGTGAGCGCGCTTACGACATCTTCTCCCGCCTGCTCAAAGAGCGGATCATCTTTGTAAACGGGCCAATCCATGACGGCATGTCGTCGCTCATCGTGGCGCAGCTGCTGTGGCTTGAGGCGGAGAACCCGAAGAAAGAGATCTCGATGTACATCAACAGCCCCGGCGGCGTGGTGACATCGGGCCTCTCGATCTATGACACGATGCAGTACATCAGGCCCAAGGTCTCCACCTTGTGCGTGGGGCAGGCGGCCTCGATGGGATCCTTGCTGCTGACGGCAGGCGAGGCGGGCATGCGCTTTTCGATGCCCAACAGCTCGATCATGGTGCACCAGCCCTCGGGTGGGTATCAGGGTCAGGCGACCGACATCATGATCCATGCCGAATTCACTCAAAAGCTGAAGCGGCGCTTGAACGAAATCTACGTCAAGCACACCGGGCAGGACTATGAGACGGTGGAGGGTGCCCTTGAGCGCGACAACTTCATGTCTCCGGAAGACTGTAAAGCCTGGGGCCTGATCGACGAGATTTTTGAAAGCCGCCCTGCCACTGATGACGAGTGAGCCGCGCATATCCGCCGCTCACAAGATCGCTAAAAATCGTCACGCATGCCTTGTCATTTGCAAGTCATGCGTGTTCCACTGTCAGTTGATTGTCGCGCCCTCACTCGTGGCGCGGCTGTGAAGGAGTGACCGATGACCAAATCCGGCGGCACAGAGTCTAAAAACACCCTCTACTGCTCGTTCTGCGGTAAGAGCCAGCACGAGGTTCGCAAACTGATTGCGGGGCCGACGGTGTTTATCTGTGATGAGTGCGTCTCGCTGTGCATGGATATCATCCGTGAAGAAACCAAATCCGGCTTGGTGAAATCCAACGATGGCGTGCCCACGCCGTTGGAGATTTGTCAGGTTCTGGATGACTATGTGATCGGGCAGGCGCAGGCCAAACGTGTGCTCTCGGTCGCTGTGCACAACCACTACAAACGTCTCAACCACGCCGCCAAGAATGGGGATGTGGAGCTGGCGAAATCCAACATCATGCTCATCGGTCCGACGGGTTGCGGTAAGACCCTGCTGGCGCAGACGTTGGCCCGCATTCTTGATGTTCCTTTTACTATGGCCGACGCCACGACGCTGACCGAGGCTGGGTATGTTGGGGAGGATGTCGAAAACATCATCCTCAAGCTGCTCCAGTCTGCGGAATATAATGTCGAGCGGGCGCAGCGCGGCATCGTCTATATCGACGAGGTCGACAAGATCTCACGCAAGTCCGACAACCCCTCGATCACCCGCGATGTGAGCGGTGAGGGTGTGCAGCAAGCACTCCTGAAGATCATGGAGGGGACAGTTGCATCTGTTCCACCGCAAGGGGGGCGCAAGCATCCGCAGCAGGAGTTTTTGCAGGTCGATACGACCAACATCCTGTTCATCTGCGGCGGTGCATTCGCGGGCCTCGACCGGATCATCGCGCAGCGCGGCAAAGGCTCTGCGATGGGCTTTGGCGCGGATGTGCGCTCCGAGGATGACCGCTCCATCGGCGAGACATTCGAAGAGCTTGAGCCTGAGGATCTGTTGAAATTCGGCCTCATCCCTGAGTTCGTTGGCCGCCTTCCGGTGATCGCCACCCTGCGTGACCTCGATGAGGATGCGCTCGTGACGATCCTTAGCGAGCCGAAGAACGCCCTCGTGAAACAGTACCAGCGCCTCTTTGAGATGGAGGATGTGAAGCTCACTTTCACGCCCGAGTCTCTGCGCGCCATCGCCCGCAAAGCCATCGAGCGCAAAACCGGTGCACGTGGATTGCGCTCCATCATGGAGGCCGTGCTGCTCGACACGATGTTCGAGCTTCCGGGCCTCGATGGGGTCGAAGAGGTCGTTGTGAACGAGGACACGATCGATCAAGAGGCCAAACCGCTCTTGATCTATGTCGATGCAGACGCGCCTCAGGTTACAGCCTGAGAGCGCTAGACGCGGCCGCAAAGCCGCGTCATAACTCGCCCAAACAGACAGAGCAGGCGCATGGGTCTGATCAGCGATATCTTCACATGGTGGAACGGCTCAACCTTGGGCACTCGGCTTTATACGTCTCGCAACGGTGTGCGGGTCGGTGAAGATGAGCACGGCCACACGTTCTACCGCTCCAAAGATGGCAAACGTCGTTGGGTGATTTTTAAGGGCGAGGCTGAGGCCTCTCACGTCAGCCCCGAGTGGCACGGCTGGTTGCACCACACCTATGACGAGCCGCCGACCGAGGCACCGCTGCCGCGTAAGGATTGGGAAAAGCCGCATGTGCCCAACATGACCGGCACGACTGAGGCGTGGCGCCCTTCCGGCTCCATCCTCACACCGCCGGACCGCAAGCCCGTGTCTGGCGATTATCAGCCTTGGCAACCGGAGTAGGGCATGTCTGCAGGAAACGCCGCTGAAACAGTGCTGGGCGCCATCGTGCTGGCTGCCGCGACCGGCTTTGCCGTGTTCGCCGCAACCACCGCAGACCTTTCGGTCACTGACCGTGATGGCTATGGGCTTGAGGCGAAATTTCGCAAGGCGGATGGTCTGTCGGTCGGCACCGAAGTGCGGATTGCTGGCGTTAAAGTCGGCACGGTCACAGACCTCGACCTCGACCCAACGACCTATCGCGCCATCGCGACGTTCAACATCGACGATGAGTTCGCCATTCCGGAGGACTCAGACGCGCGTGTTGAATCCGATGGCCTGCTTGGAGGGTCCTTCGTGTCGATCACACCCGGCGCATCGGATTTCATGCTGATAGAGGGTGATGAGATCATCAATACGCAGGGTTCGATCAGCCTGATCGACCTGCTCGTCCGCTTCGGGACAAGCGTTTCGAGCGAGTGATGACCGATCACTGGAACGCCGAGGATTACGCCCAGTCGGCACGCTTTGTGACAGATCTTGGGGCAGGGGTCGTTGATCTTCTGGCACCGCAACCGGGCGAACGCATCCTTGATTTGGGATGCGGAGATGGGCCGCTTTCGCTTGAGATTTCCCAGAAAGGTGCGTCGGTCATCGGTGTCGATGCCTCCACCGATATGGTGCGGATGGCTTGCGAGCGAGGTGTTGAGGCGTATGTGGTCGATGGACACAATTTGCAATTTAATCAAGAGTTTGACGCGGTTTTCTCAAACGCTGCATTACACTGGATGACCCAGCCCGATGCGGTGATTTCGGGTGTGACCCGCGCGCTCAAACCCGGCGGCCGTTTCGTGGCGGAAATGGGCGGGCATGGCAATGTCGCCGCGATCCGCACAGCGCTGATCACACTCCTCGCGCAGTATAGCATTGAGAGCGACCTGTCGGATGTGTGGTATTTCCCGTCCGTCGCCGAGCAGTCCGCGCGGTTGCAGGCGGCGGGGTTCAGGGTGGAGTGCTGTGAGATCATCCCGCGCCCGACACCCGTGAGCGCGGGTATCAAAGCGTGGCTGACAACGCTCGCCGCACCGGCCATGGCAAAGCTTCCGACCGACGTGCACGAAGAGGCACTTATCGCGCTCGAAGCACTTCTTGCCCCCGCGCTGCGCCAGGCGGATGGGCTATGGGTCGCCGATTACATCCGTTTGCGTTTTAAGGCCGTGCTCTCATGAGATGGCTCATCGTGTTTCTGTTGCTGTTGCCAACGACCGCGCTCGCACAAGTTGCGTCCGAAACCCTCGCCCCCGCCGCTCCGGTCGAAGGCAGCGACCTCACTCCGCTCGAAGACGCAGAGCCCGTTGACCCCAACGCGCCCCGCATCATCGCACCACCCACCGAGCTGCGCCCCATCGCGCATTTGCGGGGGCTGGATAAGATGACGGGCCGCGTTGAGGACATCTTTGTGGAGACGGGCACCACCCTGCAATGGGAGCGGTTAGAAATTGCCGCGCTCACCTGCCGTCAGACCGTGCCCGGCGAAAAGCCCGACGCTTACGCGTGGCTGGAAATCCGAGATATTCGAAACACGCTGCCCAGCTTTGTCGGCTGGATGATCGCCTCATCCCCCGGCATCAACGCGATGGATCATCCGCGCTATGACGTGTGGGTCAGGAGTTGCAGCACATCGACGGGCGCCGCAGAAACCGGCAGCGCAAACCAGTCTGACTGACGCCGCAGCGCGTGCACCAGGCGCGCGTGGTACTGCCCGCGTGGGATCTCAATCGCGCCAAAGCCCACCAAATGATCGGTCACAAACTGCGTATCAAGCAGCGTAAATCCGCCCGCGCGCAGTCGCGCCACCAGATACACCAGCGCAATTTTCGAGGCGGAGGGCACGCGGGAGAACATACTCTCCCCAAAATAAGCGGAGCCGATGGTGACGCCGTAAAGCCCCCCAACCAGTTGACCTTCCAGCGTTTTCACCTCAATCGAATGGGCATAGCCGCGGTCATGCAGCCCTGTGTAGGCCTCGATCAACTCATCGTTGATCCAGGTTTCTTCCCGGTCTGCGCAGGCATGCATGACCGTCTCAAACTGCGTGTCCACCGTGATCTGAAACCGCTCTTGCCGGATCAGCTTCCGCAGCGAGCGGGAGACATGCAGCCGGTCGAGGGGCAGCACTCCGCGCATGAGCGGATCAATCCAGTGTACGGTCTGATCTACCCCATCCGCCATCGGAAAAATGCCGCTGGAGTAGGCCTGCAACAGCAGCGCCGGGGTAATGTCAAAGCGTTGGTCGTCGCGAGCCATGGTGGAAGTGTGCCGCGCAAAACTGCGCCGCACAACCGTGACGCTTAGCCTCCCTGCGCCTCAAGCCAGCGCTCTAGCCAATGGATCGTATAGTCGCCGGTTTGCACGCCGTCGGACTCGAGCAGCGCATCAAAAAGGGGCAGGGTGGTGTCGATTCCTTCGACCACCATTTCGGCCAAAGCGCGCTTTAGCCGCGCAAGCGCCTCGGGTCGGTCACGACCGTGGACAATGAGCTTGCCGATGAGGGAATCGTAATAGGGCGGAATGCTGTAGCCGGCATAAATCGCCGAATCCATCCGTACGCCTAGGCCGCCCGGCGCATGGTATTGCGTGATCGTGCCGGGGGAGGGGCGGAACGACGGCAGTGCCTCTGCGTTGATGCGGCACTCGATGGCATGGCCCTGGGGAACCAGATCGTCTTGCTCAAACGATAGCGGCAGGCCAGCGGCAACGCGGATTTGCTCGCGCACCAGATCGACGTCAAACACCGCCTCGGTGACCGGATGCTCCACCTGCAAACGGGTGTTCATCTCAATGAAATAGAACCGGCCATCCTCAAACAGAAACTCGATGGTGCCCGCGCCGATATAGTCGATCGAGGCAACTGCATCGGCGCAAACCTTGCCAATCTCGGCACGGGTGGCGTCGTCGATCACCGGGGAGGGGGCCTCTTCAAACACCTTCTGGTGGCGACGCTGCAGTGAGCAATCACGCTCTCCGAGGTGCACGGCCTTGCCTTTGCCATCGCCAAAGACCTGAATTTCGATATGGCGCGGCTTTTCGAGGTATTTCTCGATGTAGACCGCATCATCCCCGAACGCCGCTTTCGCCTCTGACCGCGCCGAGGAGAACGCGACGCGCATATCATCGGCATCGTGGGCAACTTTCATCCCGCGCCCACCGCCACCGGCGGCGGCTTTCACGATCACCGGATAGCCGATCTCTGCGGCGATGCTCAGCGCTTCATCGGCATCCGAAACGCCACCGTCCGAGCCCGGCACGCAAGGAACACCCAGCCGCTTCATCGTGTCTTTGGCCGCGATTTTGTCGCCCATTACGTTGATGTGGTCGGCAGAGGGGCCGATGAAGGTCATCCCGTGGTCGGCCACGATTTGGCTGAACTGCGCGTTCTCTGACAAAAAACCGTAACCGGGATGGATCGCATCCGCGCCCGAAATCTCACAAGCCGCGATGATGGATGGGATCGACAGATAGCTCTGCGCCGACGACGGCGGGCCGATGCACACGCTCTCATCAGCCATGCGCACATGCATCGCATCCGAATCTGCTGACGAATGCACCGCGACGGTGCCGATGCCCATTTCTTTGCACGCACGGATGACGCGCAGCGCAATTTCGCCCCGGTTGGCGATCAAGACCTTCTCAAACATGGCCGCACTCACGCGATGATCATCAGCGGCGAGCCAAATTCCACCGGCGTGCCGTCATCGACCAGAATGCGCTTCACTGTGCCTGCGTGGGGCGCCGGGATCTGGTTCATGGTTTTCATCGCCTCGATGATGATCACCGTCTGCCCTTCGCTCACTTGGTCGCCCACTTTCACAAAGGACGGCGCGCCCGGCTCTGGCTGAAGGTAGCAGGTGCCCACCATCGGCGAGGTCACCGCGCCCGGGTCTTGTGAGGGGTCAGCGGTCGCCTCTGCAGGGGCGGTAGCTGGGACAGGCGAGGCTACGGGCGCAGGCGCTGCGGGCATCATCGGGACACTTTCAAAGGCGACGGCGGTGCCCTGGCGGCTCACCTTCACCTCGATCTTGTCATCGTCGGAGAACTTTCGCTCAACCTCGATTTCGGTCAGGTCGCTATCTTTCAGAACCTCGGCCAGTGCTTTGATGAAGGTGACATCGGCGGCGTATTTATCTTCGCTCATTTTAATCTCCTGTCGGCCCTGCTCTGGCCAGATTACGTCGCGTTATAGCGACGTTAAACGTCTGAGAAAAGCAATCTCGCGCGCGATTTTCCGCTCACATCCGTCGCAGTAGGGTGACCGTCTCTTCCATCTGCGGCAACGGCAGGAAGCCCCGCACGAGGCGCTCGCCAAACACGAAAGACGGTGTACCGCTGATGCCGAGGCGTTGGCCCAACGCGCGGTTTGACTGGATGATCCGGCTCACCTCCACATCCTCCATCTTGGCCATCATGGCATCCGCATCGGCGCCCGCACGCTCGGCAAAGCGACGCAAGACATTCTCGGTCACCCGCCCGCCAAAGCTCATCAGGCTATCAGACATCGAGGCATAGGCCTCTGGCCCATCATTCAGCAGCACCGAGATTGCGGCGCGGCTCGCCAGGATGCTCTCTGGCCCCAAAATCGGGAATTCCTTGCGGATCAGCTTGATGTCATCGTTGCGCTCGATCAGCGCTTTCACCTCAGGATGCGCCCGTTTGCAGAAGCCACATTTGTAGTCGAGAAATTCGACGATCACGATTTCGCCGTCGAGATTGCCACCCACAAACGAATTCGGGTCAGACCAGAGTGCTTCGGCATTGTCGCGCACGCGGGCGAAGTCTGCCTGCGCTTCGGCCAATTGCTGGCGCTGCTCAAGCACATCGAAGGCTTCAACCAGCACTTCGGGGTTGCGGATGATGTAGTCGCGGATCTCTGCATGGAGGGTTTCGCGGTCGAGACCGAGCGGCTGATTGAGTGGCACGGGGGCAGGGGCCTCCGCCTCGCGCGCAAGGGGTGCCTCAATGCGTGGGGCCGTTGCAGAGAGTGGTGCGCCCCGGTCCAAAAGTGGCCACGCGACGCCGACGCCCAAGAGCCCCAGCACCAAAGCACCGAAGCCGATATCTCCAAACGAGAGTTTCATATCCGTTCCCCCAAAATCAGTCTCACTGGCGCGCGTAGCGCTCGAATTCCCGTACCAGATCGTCGGCCCGCAGGCGGGCCGGTGTTCCAAGCTCAAGCGCGTCCTGCGCCTGTTTTGCAAAGCGATACGCCTCTGCACCCAGCCCGCGCAATGCGTTATGTTCGGCAGTGGTGAGGGCCGCTTCGCCCAAGTTGCCCAAGCGCGCATGAGCCTGCGCAAGCGAGCGATGTGCCAAGGGCGCACCCGGATCGCGGGCGATACACTCGGTCAGAAGGGCGACGGCCTCTCGCAGGCTCTCTTCATCCCCGCGCGCGACCAGCGACCGCCCCAACGCGGTGCCCACGAGAGGCGCGTTTTCGAGGGCGGCGAAGGCGACGCGGTATGCGGCAATCCCTTTGTCGAGCTGGCCATCCTCAACCAAGAACTGCGCGTGCATCTCGGTAATGAACGGGTCATCGGGGTAATCAAATCGCAAGTCTTCCAACAACGCAAAGGCGGCCTGCGGGTCAGGATATCGGTGCAACGCAATCGCGCGGGAGAGGCGCGCCTCTAGCGAACTATGCCCTTCGGTGCGGGCAATCACCTCGTCGGGGCGATCAATAAACCCGTCAAGCTTTGCGTTCAGCCGCGCATAGGCCCGCTCAGTCTCAGGCGGAACGGGCACACCGCGAGACAGCGAGGTCTCCACCGCTTGGCGGATGAAGGTGATGCGATCGTCGGAGTAAGGGTGCGTGCGGGCGTAGGCATCGCGGCGCTCGCTAGGCAGCAGCTCTTGCCCGGCGAAAAGCTCAAGCGTGTCCACGGCGGCTTGCGGATCGATCCCAGCACTCTCCATCAACCGGACTCCGATTTGGTCTGCGTTGGTCTCTTCTGCGCGGGTGTGGCGAAAGAAGCCCCGGCGTGCGGTTTCTTGCGAGCCAGCGGCGACGGCAATCCCGGCGGCGGGGCCTGCCATCACGCCCAGAACCACACCAGCCAACAAACCGGCAGCGGCCAGATCACTGGCGGCACCGGCATTGACGCTGCGCGTTGCCGTGTGCCCGGCCACGATATGCCCGATCTCATGCGCGATCACCGATTGCAGCATATCAGGGCGCTCTAACCGCTCGATCAGCCCGCTGTGCAGGTAAATCGTGCGCGAGGCCGTGACGAAAGCGTTCATGCTGTCATCCTGGATCAGCCGAATACGTACGCTACCCGGCGACAGGCCTGCGGCCCCAAGTAGTGGCTCTGAGAGATGCAGCAGGATGCGCTCAATCTCGGTGTCTCGCACCAGAGTCTGAGCCGTTGCCACGCCTGGCAGCAGCGCAAAGAAGAGCGCGGCGACACCAGACATGATAAGGGAGGCAGTGCGTTGCATCGACGGTCCACGTCATGGGGCAGGGGTTGGCTTGACGCGCCAAAGCGCGCGGCGCACACCGCCTGCAGGATCAAAACTGTGAGCGAGAGCCATGCGAAGTTCAACCCGAAGCGGTGTGGATAGCTTCATCGTGATGGATGTCATGGAAGCTGCCCGCGCTGCGGAAGCCGCTGGGCGCGATATTGTGCACATGGAGGTCGGCCAGCCCGCCACCGGTGCGCCCTTGGTTGCGCAACAGGCCGTGGCAGTGGCGATGGCGACTGGCCCGATGGGCTACACTGTAGCGCTTGGGATGCCAGAACTGCGCGCGCGGATCGCGCAGCAGTATCAAGAGTGGTACGGCGTGACCGTTTCGCCCGAGCGAATCGTGATCACCGAAGGGGCCTCCGCCGGGTTTATCCTTGCATTTTTGGCGCTGTTTGATGCGGGCCAGTCCGTGGGCATCGCTGACCCGGGCTATCCGAGCTACCGCAACATCCTGCGCGCGCTTGATCTGAAACCTGCGCGGATTGAGGGCACACTCGCAAACCGATTTCAGCCCACGCCTGCGGATGTGCATGCGGGCCTCGATGGGTTGTTGGTCGCGAGCCCGGCCAATCCGACCGGCTCTATGCTTGATCTGGAGGCAATGACGGCACTCGTGGAGGCGTGTGCACAACACGATGTCGCGCTGATCTCTGACGAGATTTATCAAGGCATCCAGTTTTCGCAGAAGGCTGTGACTGCGCTGCAGATCACCGATGAGGTGGTCGTGGTGAACTCGTTCTCGAAATACTACTCGATGACCGGATGGCGGATCGGTTGGATCGTGGTGCCCGATGCGCTGGTGCGCACGGTGGAGCGGCTGGCGCAGAACCTCTTCATTTGCCCACCCCATGTGAGCCAGGTCGCGGCCCTTGCGGCGCTGGACGCTGGCGCGGAACTTGAAGGGCATGTGGACGTTTACCGCGCCAACCGGGAACTCCTGGTTGAGGCGCTGCCCAAGCTTGGGTTTGAGGATATCGCGCCGCCTGATGGTGCGTTTTATCTCTACGCGAGTATCCGCCCGTGGCGCCTTGATGCCAAAACCTTCTGCGCCCGCATGCTCGACGAAGCCGGGGTCGCCGCGACACCTGGCCTCGATTTTGACCCAGAGCGCGGGAACGAGACGATCCGGTTTTCCTACGCGGGCTCTACGGAGCGGATGCGCGAGGCGGTGAGCCGCCTATCTGCCTGGCTGCCCAAGCTCTAACGAAAAGGGCGGCCCGAGAGCCGCCCTTTGGATTATCTGCGCCACCAGCCGCGCTTTTTGGGCGCGTCCTCTTTCGGGGGGGTATCCTCTGGAGGGGTCCAGACGCGGCCAGAACTGTCGGTTTCAGTTTCGGCAACCTGCGGCTCGGGCGAGGGTTGCTCTTGCGCCGGCTCAGGCTGTGTTTCTGGCTCTGGGGTTTCTGCGGCGGGCTCTTCCGCGACCTCGGTGGTCGCGTCATCCGCAACCTCACCAGGCGCGTCTGCGGTTACCTCGGCAGGAGTGTCTTCCTTGGCTGCCGCGGGCTCTTCAGTGGGTTCAAGCTCTGCGGGGGCTTCCGCGACAGGCTCGCTGGTTTCCGCTGCAGCGTCCGCTACCTCGCCCGTCATCTCCTCAGTCGTGACCTCAGCGGTTTCGTCTTTGTCAGACTTCCGCCGACGACCGCGCGAGCGTTTGCGGGGCTTTGGCTTTTTCGCCTCTTCGTCACTTTCGCTTTCGGCCTCGGTCTCTGAAGCGCCGGTCTCTGAAGTCTCATCAGACGCCTCCGCCGCATCGTCAGAGAAGGCCTCGCCGTTTTCTTGCGCCTCACCGTCCGACTTCTTCCGGCGGCGACCACCGCGACGGCGGCGGCGTTTCTTTTTGCCCTGATCGTCCTCGTCACTCTCGGCCTCAGGCTCTTCAGCAACCGCCTCGTCCTCAACCGCATCGTCGATCTCTGTTTCGAGATCATCGTACACCGCATCCATCTGCACAGCCGCCGTTTCGGCCGCTTGAGAGACAAGCCTGGTCGCCGTTTTCAGCCGGTCGATGCGGAACTCGCCCGCGGGCACCGATGGGTCCGCCTCAACGCGGATCGAGATGCCGAACCGGCCCTCGATCAGGGCGATGGCCTCGCGCTTGTAGTTGATCAGGTAGTTGACCACAGCGACCGACGCGACCACGACAAGCTCTTTCGCGCGGCGGCGGTTGGCCTCTTCTTGCACATCGCGCAGCACCGAAAGTGCCAACGACGCATCGGAGCGTACAAGCCCCGTGCCCTGGCAATGCGGGCAGGGCTGGGTGACCATTTCGATCATGCCGGGGCGCAGACGCTGGCGCGACATCTCCATCAAGCCGAAGCTTGAGATGCGGCCCACCTGAATGCGTGCACGGTCGTTCTTCAGCGCATCTTTGAGGCGCTTTTCCACCGCCACATTGTTGCGCCGCTCGTCCATATCGATGAAATCTATGACGATCAGACCAGCCAGATCGCGCAGTTTCATCTGCCGTGCGGCCTCTTCTGCGGCCTCAAGGTTGGTCTTGAGAGCGGTCTCTTCGATCGAGCCCTCTTTGGTGGCGCGGCCGGAGTTTACGTCGATCGCAACAAGCGCTTCCGTCACACCGATCACGATGTATCCGCCGGATTTCAGCTGCACCGTAGGGTCAAACATCGCCCCCAGTGTCGCCTCAACCTGATGGCGGGTGAACAGCGGGGTGGGGTCGTTGTAGGGGCGGACGTTCTTTGCGTGGCTCGGCATGAGCATGCGCATGTAGTCCTTCGCCTCGCGGTAGCCTTCTGGCCCCTCGACATGAATTTCATCGATATCGCGACCATAGAGATCGCGGATTGCCCGTTTGATCAGGCTACCTTCCTCATAGATCAGCGTGGGCGCGACCGAACTCATGGTCAGGTCGCGGATTTGGTCCCACTGACGGATAAGGAATTCATAATCGCGCTTGATCTCGGTCTTGGTGCGCTTGGCACCGGCGGTGCGGATGATCAGGCCTGCGCCCTGTGGCACTTCAAGATCGGTCGCTATCTCTTTGAGTTTCTTGCGGTCTGTGGCTGTGGTGATCTTGCGAGAAATACCACCACCGCGCGCGGTGTTGGGCATGAGCACGCAGTACCGGCCTGCAAGGCTGAGGTAAGTGGTGAGCGCCGCGCCCTTGTTGCCGCGCTCTTCCTTGACGACCTGCACCAGCATGACCTGGCGGACTTTAACCACTTCCTGGATCTTGTAGCGCCGTTGGCGTTGGCGGCGGGGGCGGGCCTCGTGCCGGGTTTCAGCGGTGTCGTCTTGGGCGGTGTTTTCATCCGCGTCGTCTGAGTGGGAGTCGTCTGACGCTTCGCTGTCATCAGACGGCTCGTTCGCCTCGGCGGTTGGCTCGTCCGATCCATCGGCGTTGGATGCTTCTTCCGCACTTTCCTGTGCGACTGCCTCGACAGCCTCCTCAGTGTGCGAATCGTCACCATCCTCGTCCGGTGCCGCCTCAGCGGCAGCGTCCTCGGTTGGTTCCGGCGTCGTGGCATCGTCACCTTCAGCCGTTGCTACCTCTGCCTCGTCAGCGGTCGCCTCTGCTGGTTCAGCAGCGGCATCCCCCTCCGGTGTCTCAACGAGCAAATCCTCGTCGCTCTCGGCGATCACCTCAGACGACGTCGTCTCATCCGCATCCGTGGCCTCCGCAGCCTTGGCGCTAGAGCGGGACCGGCGGCGGGAACGGGAGGATTTGGCCTTCGCCCGTGCCTCTTCTTCTGCCTCTGCGGCGCGCTCGGCCTCTTCCTCTTCCGCGAGCAGGGCTTCGCGATCTGCCACCGGGATCTGGTAGTAGTCGGGGTGAATTTCAGAAAACGCGAGGAAGCCATGGCGGTTTCCGCCATACTCCACAAAAGCCGCCTGTAGCGACGGCTCTACGCGCGTTACCTTTGCCAGGTAGATGTTGCCAGCAAGCTGGCGCTTGTTCACCGACTCAAAATCAAAGTCGTCTACACGGGCTCCATCTGCGACGACGACCCGAGTTTCCTCGGGATGCGTCGCATCGATTAGCATCTTTTTTGCCATTGTCTCTCAATCGCAGCCCAGCACGCGGCGCGGCGCTGAGCACCGTTCCAGAGTGGACTGACCTGTTTGTGTGATCCGTGCTCAGGGCGGTAAAGCGCGCGGGCCGGGCAACTTGTCCCGTTTCTCTCCGCTCAACGCTTCCGGTGCCTGACGCCACGGTCTATCTCCTGCGCCGCATGAGCGGCAATTCGCGGGCATAGCCCACAACTCTTGCGCTTGTTTAAGAGCGCATCCGGCGCCGCGTCTGTGGCAGTCGCCCCATTAAGGCGGTGTCCGTTGCGTTGCGCCAAATCCTCGTGATGCAAATCACCACAGTTTTTCTTACGCCCAGCACGTCTCGATGACAATTCGTTTTTAGCTTGGCGCACAATGCTATAAAAAGCACCCAAATGGACCGACGCAAGATCGGACACGAGCAGATGCAGCGATTGACGACAGGTTACTGGCGCTTCTTGAGCGTGCTGGCCCTGCTTTTGGCAGTGCCCGGTGTCGTGCGCGCAGATCAAGCCACGATCGTTTCGGTAGAGATTGACGGGCCGGGCTGGTTTGGGTCGGAGACGGAGGTCTCGATAAAAATGTCCGCGCCTGCTGCTATGCGTGCGTTTACGGTGAGTGATCCGGCACGGGTGATCATCGATCTTGAACAGGCCGCCTTCGCCGCCGATGCGGTGGGTGACGGGGCAGGGGTTGTGGGTGCGGCGCAGGCCGGGTGGTTCACGACCGAGACGAGCCGGTTGGTGCTATTGCTGGATGAGCCAGCAGAGATCGCGGCAGTTGCGCAATCGATTGCAGACGATCATGCGATGGCGGTCATTTCGCTGTCTCCGGTGTCGGCGATGGCATTCGCCTTGCAACCCGCCCCTCCGGCAGATTGGGCGCGCGCACCGCCCGCTGCACCTCCGCTTCGGTCCGACAAACCGCTGATTGTGCTCGATCCGGGCCATGGCGGGATTGATCCGGGCGCTGTGCGCGATGGCGTGACCGAGAAGGATATCGCGCTGGCCTTCGCTGCTGACCTTGCGCAGGCGTTAAAGTCCTCCGGTCAGTTCGACGTGGCGCTGACCCGCGAGGCGGACGTGTATCTCGGCCTCCGCCGCCGGGTGGAGTTGGCGCGGGAGTGGGATGCGGATGTCTTTCTCTCGCTGCACGCGAACACCGTGACCGAAGGCGTCGCGCGGGGCACCGCGCTCTATACCCTCTCGGATGAGGCGAGCGATGAGGCCGCCGCTAATCTCGCCGCCCGTGAAAACGCGGCTGATCTGTTTGAGGCCGCCTCCATCACCTCAGAATCAGCCGTCACGCGGGTGCTCTTGGATTTGGCGCACCGCGAGACGACGCAACGCTCCGATGACTTGGCCCGCACGCTTTTGCCCTCGTTGCGTGAGACGGTGGGCGTCATCCGTTCTCGCCCGCATCGCTCTGCGGGGTTCGCGGTGCTTAAAGCACCAGATGTGCCCAGCGTTTTGATCGAGCTGGGGTTTTTGTCGGATGCGCAGGACCGCGAAAACATGCAATCGCCCGAATGGCGTCAAAACGCAGCTGCCGGGATCGTAAAAGGCCTTGAGGCTTGGGCAGCACGCGACGAGCGCCTATCTGCCGCTCTCCAGACCGTGACAATTGAAGACTGACGCGCCCGCCAGCGCGATGCTATAACAAGAGACCATTGAGCCGGAGCTGAGACGTGCTGTTACCTGTTTTTCGCTTTGTCGGGTTTGTCTTTAGTTGGGCCGTGATCGGCCTGGTCTTTGCCGTTGTGGTGGTGGGCGGGGTGATCTGGTCCTACGGGCCAGACCTGCCAGACCATGCAGAGCTTTCGGCCTATGAGCCGCTGACCCTCTCGCGGGTCTACGACGGCAATGGCGAGGTTCTGGATGAATTTGTCCGCGAGCGCCGCGTCTTCACGCCCTACGACGAGATCCCCGATCTGGTGAAAGACGCGTTTATCTCGGCAGAGGACAAGAACTTCTACAACCACTGGGGGTTCGACCCGCGCGGGATGGCTTCAGCGTTTCTCGATGCCGCCCAAGGGGCGCGGCTGCGGGGCGCGTCTACGATCACGCAGCAGGTGGTGAAAAACTTTTTGCTGGATGGCTCGCGAGAGGTAGAGCGCAAGATCAAAGAGGTGATCCTCGCGGTCAAGCTGGAGGGTGTGCTTAACAAGGATCAAATCCTTGAGCTCTACCTTAACGAAATCTTCCTCGGGCAAAACAGCTTCGGCGTGACGGCGGCGGCGCGCAATTACTTTGGCAAAACGCTGGAGGAGTTGACGCCCGCAGAGGCGGCCTATCTCGCAGCGCTCCCCAAAGCACCCTCGCGGCGGCATCCGGTGCGCCATCTGGAGACGGCGCTCTTTTGGCGCAACAACACCCTGCGCGAGATGGCCGAGAACGGCTATATCACTCCCGAAGAGCGCGACTTGGCGCAAGCCAGCCCGCTGGAGACGGTGATCGGTGGGGAACTGACCATTCCCGAGGAGGCAGTTTTGCCCGGCCGGTCGTATTTCACCGATGAGGTGCGCCGCCAGATCATCCGCGAGGTGGGCGAAGAGGAGCTGTTCACCGGCGGCCTGACCATTCGCGCGACCGTTGACCCGCTTTACCAAGAGGCCGCGCGCAAAGCGCTGCAGCGTGGCCTGATCCGTTATGATCAAGAGCGTGGTGGCTACGCCGGCCCCGTCGCCAAACTCGACCCTGAAGAGCTGACGACCGAGGAGGATTGGCGCGCAGCCCTCGCCTCTGCCCGCATTCCGCGTGACATCGAGAACTGGCGTCCGGCGGTTGTGACGCTCGTGGGCAATTCCTCTGTGCGCGTTGGAATTGAGGGTGTCGCGGAGGATGACGACGGTCACTACGTCTTGCTTCGCAACTCCCAGTGGGTGCGCAACACGGATGACGACGGCAACCTTGAGCCCGCTCCCGAAACGCCCGCTGATGTGTGGGAGTTGGGGGATGTCATCTATGTTGAGCAGCTGACCGATGAGGAGGGCGATCCGTTCTGGATGATGCGCCAGGTGCCGCGCGTGCAGGGCGCCTTCATGGCGATGGACAGCCGCACCGGACGTGTTTTGGCGCTGCAGGGCGGGTTTGATTTCACCCATTCCGCGTTCAACCGCGCGACACAGGCGACGCGCCAGCCGGGCTCTGCCTTTAAGCCGTTTGTCTATGCCGCAGCGCTTGATCAAGGCTTCACGCCCGCCACCATCGTGATGGATGCACCCTATGTGTATGGCGACATCCTCTCGGATGAAGAGCGCCTTGAGCTAGAGGAAGCGGGCGAGGAGATCGAAGAGCTCTGGACCCCGAAAAACTACTCCGGCCGCTTCTATGGCCCACAGCTGATGCGCGTCGGCATCGAGCGCTCGCTCAACCTGATGACCGTGCGCATCGCCGATGCCATCGGGATGCGCACCGTTGCCGACTACGGCGAGGGCTTTGGCATCTACGATTATGTCCCGCCGGACCTGACCTACGCGCTTGGCTCTGGGGAGACGACGCTTTACCGCCTCGTCGCGGCCTATGCACAGTTCGCCAACGGGGGCCTCAAGGTCGAGCCGACGCTTGTGGACCGGGTGCAAGACCGGCGCGGCAACACGATCTACATCCACGAGCCGCGCGTTTGCGAGGGCTGCGGCAGCCTTGAGCCGGGCGACGAAGGCATCCCCACGATCGTCGATGAGGCCGAGCGGGTGATGTCAGACATCACGGCGTTTCAGCTCATTTCGATGCTAGAAGGGGTCGTAGATCGCGGCACCGCGCGCTCTGCGCTCGGCGATCTGGACTATCCGCTTGCAGGCAAAACCGGCACCACCAATGACAGCCGCGATGCGTGGTTCGTGGGCTTCACGCCGTCCATGGTCGCGGGCTGCTTTGTGGGCTTTGACGTGCCAACCGCGCTTGATGCCGGGGGCGGCAGCCTCTGTGCGCCGATCTTCCGAGATTTCATGGATGTGGTCATCGCGAATGAAACGACAGATCCCGGTACCTTCCAGCCGCCCAACACCGGCGTGCTGATCAAGATGGAGCGGGAGACGGGCATCCGTCTGCCAGACGAAACCCTGCCCGAGGAGGCGGATTTCACCATCGAGGTGTTCCCCGAAGATCAGGTACCCGAGGTTTATGCCGAGGTGCAGCGCGGGATTGGCTTGGCCGAGGGCTTCACGTTTGAGGACCTGCCAGAGACGTTATCTGACCCCAACCTCTTACCCTCCGAGCCCGGCGCAAACCTCGGCCCCGCGACACCCGCAGCCCCTGGCGGTCTGTCTGACGGTGGCGGGCTCTACTAAGCTATTAGTGTGGCGCGGCGCTATTCTGGGCGTTGCGATTTTGACGGTAACGCTGGTGATCCTCGACCGGCCCTTTGTGCGGCCTGCGTCGGATAAACCAGCTGGATCGGACCGCCCCTTATCTCTTGACCCGTCGATGAGTGACGCACTCAACGAAATCGCGGCAGAGCATGCCGGGATTGACGCCTACGTCTTGATCGAAGGCGGCGTGGTCGTTGCGCAGGGCGGGGAGGTGAGCCTCCCGCTCAACACTGCTTCAGTGCGCAAATCCGTGCTCTCTGTGCTGGTCGGCGCGGCGGTGCACAGCGATGCGCTGGACCTTGGCACCCCCCTCGACGCGCTTAAGATCGACGACCCGCGCTTTCCGCTCTCTGCGACCGAACGGAGCGCAACGCTGCAAGATCTGTTGATGTCGCGGTCCGGGATTTACCTGCCTGCCGGCGGTGACACGCCCCAAGCCAGCGCGCTCAGACCAAAGCGTGGCAGCGACGCCCCCGGCACTGTGTGGGCCTATAGCAACTGGGGATTTAACGCGCTTGGGGTCGCGGTGGAGAGGGCCTACGGCAAGCCGCTTGGTCAGACCTTCGACCGCCTGCTCGCGCAACCCCTCGGCCTGCACGACTTCGCCCCGGACCACCTCTTCTTTGAGACGGGCGAGGGTCTGCCGACCTACCGCTTGTTCCTCTCTACCCGTGATCTGGCCCGCATCGGTGCGTTGATGCTAGCGGATGGCGTGTGGGAGGGCACGCGTATTCTGCCGACGGGCTGGGCGACCGAGAGCTTCACGCCCTGGTCAGAGGTGGGCCCGCCGTGGTCGCAAGCACCTGTCAACGGGTACGGCTATAGCTGGTGGATCAACACGCAAACGGGCGCCGCCGTCGCAAGCGGGTGGGGCGGGCAGTATCTCTATGTCGATCCGGCAACCCAAAGCGTCTTGGCGCTGCGCAGTGACACGGGCACGAGCCCGTTGCGGCATTTTGTGTTTCGCCAGTTTGGCGCACGGGGCGATGTGCGGGGTCTGCTGCGCCTGCTTTCAGCGGCGGCCATTCCCAGCGGGGTCGATCCCTTTACCCCCTAGGCACGGCGGCTTATGTAGGCGCCGGAACGTCAGGAGCCCTTCATGCGCGCGGAAATTCAAACGCTTTCAACCGAGATCGAGAAGTCCTTAGAGCTTCTGCGGCAGCGTGCCGGGTGGGAGACGGCGGAGTTTCGCCTCGAAGAGCTGAACGCGATGATCGAGGACCCGGAGCTTTGGAACGATCAGGCACGCGCGCAAAAACTCATGCGCGACCGGCAATCGCTGGTCGATGCGATAGACACGATCAAGGGCATCACCCAAGACCTCTCGGATGCGCAGGAACTGATTGAGCTGGGCGAGATGGAGGAGGATGACGAGGTTGTTTCTGATGCCGAAAACACCATCCGCGCCCTCGCCGAAAAAGCTGCCAAGAAAGAGATCGAGGCACTTCTCGATGGGGAGGCCGACCGCAACGACACCTTCGTCGAGATCAACTCCGGGGCGGGGGGCACTGAGTCTTGCGACTGGGCCTCGATGTTGGCGCGCATGTACGTCCGCTGGGCCGAAAAGCGCGGCTATAAGGTTGAGCTGATGGCCGAAAGCGCTGGCGAAGAGGCGGGCATCAAGTCGGCGACATATAAGGTGAGCGGCGAAAACGCCTATGGCTGGATGAAGTCTGAAAGCGGCGTGCACCGGCTGGTGCGCATCTCGCCGTATGACAGTGCCGCGCGCCGACACACCTCGTTTTCCTCGGTGTGGGTGTATCCGGTGGTCGATGACAACATCGAGATTGAGATCAACCCGGCGGAGATCCGGGTCGATACCTACCGCTCCTCTGGTGCGGGTGGTCAGCACGTGAACACCACCGACTCGGCCGTGCGCATCACGCATATCCCGACCGGAATTGTGGTGACCTCGTCGGAGAAATCCCAGCACCAGAACCGCGCGAACTGTATGGCGGCGCTGAAGTCTCGCCTCTACGAGATGGAGCTGCGCAAGCGGACTGAAAGCATTCAGGAGGCGCATGACGCCAAGGGCGATGCGGGCTGGGGCAACCAGATCCGCTCGTACGTCTTGCAGCCCTACCAGATGGTGAAAGACCTCCGTACCAACCACGAAACATCTGACAGTCAGGGCGTTTTGGACGGGGAGCTTGATCCGTTCATGGCCGCTACGCTGGCAATGCAGGTGTCTGGCAAGAGCCGCGCCGAGGCGCAGGCCGACTAACGCCGCAGCCCGAACCAGGCGATGACGCTTGAGAGCAAACTGAGCGCGGCGGCGACATAGAGCACCGCGGCGAGCCCTGCGTTCATATTGGCGGCGGTGGCGGTGTCTCCGCCAAAGTCTCCGCCCGCCGCCCAGGCAGCAACTGGGCCCATCGCAGCGACGGCAAGGAGGCCCGCAACGCGGCTCATTGCGTTGTTGATGCCAGAGGCCGCACCGCTGTCATCTTCGCCAACGCTACCCATCACAGCCGCCGAGAGCGGGGCGACCACCATCGCCATGCCAAACGCGGCGAGACTGAGCGCGCCGACGATGCCCAACCAAAAGTTCTGAAACGGCAGGCCAGTGGCCATTGCGGCATAGGCCACTGCGACGGTGAATGTGCCAAGAGTGAGCAGGGGGCGTGGGCCGAGGCGGTCTGCCAACGCGCCCATGCGGGGTGACAGGAGGCCAATGAAGATCGTCAGTGGGAGGAACGCGATGACGGTTTCGAGTTCTGTCAGGCCCCATCCGGTGACGAGCGTCATGGGCAGGAAAAACAGCGCCGAGGACAGCGCGAAATAGAGGAAAAACGTCAGCGCATTCGCCGCCGCAAAGCCCGGTGTGCGCCAGAGGGCGAGGGGCATCATCGGATGCGTTTGGCGGCCCTCCACCGCGAGGAATACGACTAACGCGATCAACCCCAAGGGTGCCGCCCAAAGCGGGCCGCCCGAAAGGGCCCAGGCGAGCAGTCCGAGACTGAGCGTGATCATAGCCGCACCAGCGAAATCGGGGGGCGCATCGGAATGCGGGCTGTCGTTAGGGACCTTGAAGATCAGCATCCACAGCACCAGCGCGCCAATGGGCAGGTTGATGGCAAAGATCAGCCGCCACGCGCTCTCATCCCCAAAGGACAGCAACGTGCCACCTAGCACCGGGCCGAGTGCCGTCGTAATCGCCGAGGCAGACGCCCACGTGCCAATCGCCGCGCCACGCTCTGCCGGTGGATAGCTTTTGGAGATGATCGCAAGGCTCCCCGGCACCATGATCGCTGCGCCAAACCCCTTGAGTGCACGCGCGGCGATCAGGGTTTCGGTGGTCGGGGCAAGGGCGCAGAGCACCGAGGCGACCACGAACAGAGCCACCCCAAACTGGAAGACGCGCACAGTGCCAAACCGATCTCCGGCAGCGCCGCCCACGAGGATAAAGGCTGAGAGCGTGAGCATGTAGGCGTTGTTGATCCACTGCACCTCTGTAAGCGAGGCACTAAGGTTCGCGCGAATGTCAGGGATCGCAACAGAGACGACCGAGCCGTCGATAAACCCCATCGCTGAGGCGAGGATCGCGGCGATCAGCACAAAGCGCCGCCGCTCTACGGGGCAAAAGGTCGCCGCCGCCTCAGACATTAAGAACGCAAAAGAAAACCCCGACGTTTCCGCCGGGGTTTGAGCTTGGGCAATCGCTGAAGATCACGCGCCGTCGCTGGAGGCGGCGGGCTTGGGGGCAGGGGCCGCAGGCGCTGCCTTGCCGCTGCCAATCGGGTCATCGTTGCGCTGAACCGACCCTTCAAAATGTGCACCGCTCTCGATCGCGATGGTCTTGTGGATGATGTCCCCCTCAACCCGCGCCGCAGAGGTCAACCGAACCTTGAGACCCCGCACACGGCCAACAACGCGGCCATGCACCACCAGATCATCCGCGATCACCTCGCCTTTGATTGTGGCGCTTTCGCCCACGGTCAGCAGATGCGCGCGGATATCGCCCTCGACCTGCCCTTCGACCTGAATGTCGCCAGACGTCTCGAGATTGCCGATGACCTTGAGGTCTGACGACAGGATCGACGGTGCAGGCTTGGGGGCTGCCGGTTTTGCCGGTGCCGGAGGGGCAGACGGGGCGGGGGCCGCAGGCTTAGGCTCTGGCTTTGCCGCCGTCTTCGTTTCAATCGGATCGTTGATCTTGCTCTTAGAGAACATCTCTGGCTGCCCTTAGGTAGTTGATCGGATCGACCGCGCGGCCGTCCTTGTGGATTTCATAGTGCAGATGGGTGCCCGTGCTGCGCCCGGTAGAGCCCATGTCTCCGATCCGGTCACCGCGTTCAACCCGGTCGCCTCGCTGCACTCTTATACGATGCATATGAGCATATAACGTCTCGTAGCCAAAATCATGACGGATTTTGACGATCCGGCCAAAAGCGCCCAACGTTCCTGCCATGATCACGGTTCCTTCTCCGACCGAATAGATCGGCGTGCCCCGCGGGGCTGCGAAATCGAGACCGTTGTGTTGGCGCATCCGGCGCGTGAACGGGTCCCGCCGGGGCCCAAAGCCGCTGGTTTGACGATGGCGCGAGAGAACGGGCTGACCGAAGGGGAGCGTCTCAAAAACCTCGCGGTAGGTGTTGAGACGATTGAGGTCTTCCATCAGGTAATCGGCCCGGTCCATCGCGGGGGCCTCGACATATTCATAGGGCCAAGTGGGCAGGGAAAGCTCCAACAGGGCCTCTTCGTTCGGATCGAGCGGCACCTCGGGGCCGCCGCGCCCCATAAATCCGTCGCGCATCGTGCCCAAGAGCGCCTCCACATCGGTGCCGGCGCGCTTGAACACCCCCTCAAGCGTTTCGAGGCCCACATCGACCGCATCCTCAAGACGCGTATACACCCGCTCTTGCTGCTGGCGCAGAAGGCTCTTTTCCGACGACAGCGAATCAACCTGCGCTTCGAGAGACGCAAACGCGGTGGAGAGGGAGCGGGCATCCTCCGCGCGGCGCAGCGTGTCTTGCGCGAGCCGTTCAACCGCGCGCTCAAGGTCGTCTTTGGTGCTGATTGTATTGGCGAGGCGCAGCGCCAGATCATCCCGCTCCGCTGCAGTTGCATCAGCCAAAGCTGTGACCGAAGCCAGCGCCTCCGCCAGACGGTCCCGCTCAGCGGTGACGCGGGCGAGTTGATCGGATTGGTCGGCGAGCGTGGATTGCAGGGTCACCGACGAAAGGTTTTGCGCGTCAAGGGCGGCCAAAGCATCGCTGTTGCGGGCCTCAAGGTTTTGCAATGCCGCGCGCAGGCGGTTGCGCTCATCGGTGAGCGCGTCGATGCGCTGCTCATAGGCGGCCTGCATGATCTCGGTCTCAACACCCGCAACCGGAGTTGCCACGCTGTCGATCACCGCGATGGAGAAGAGGTAGACGCCGCCAAAGACCATTCCGCAGAAGCTCAGACCCGCGATCAGCTGCGCGCGCGGAGACAGCTCGCGATGCGAAATGCGCTCGCCCGTCCGGATAAAGACGGTGCGGGGCGGAATGATCCGCGCCAGCAGGCTGCGCTTTGGTGGTGGGGTGGTCACCCGGTCGTCTCCCCGGTACGGGCTGGTCAGCGATTTGTATAAAGGGCTGCTGCGATGCTCACAATGGCGTGGGCGCTGCAATCAAGCGGTTTCAGACAGCGGCCAGTAGAAATCGAGCGGCAGCCCGGCTTCTGCGCGCTTTTCATCGTTGAAGGGCGGTTTCAGGGCACCTTTGAAGTAGCGCCGCACTAAGCGGTGGAATTCTTCTTTTGGGTCAAGATCATGCCGCCCGCACAGAAAGTGAAACCACTTCGAGCCGTAAGCCACATGCCCCACCTCCTCGGCGTAGATGGTCTTGAGCGCCGCCACCGCGGGCTCGTCTTTGGCCTTTTCAAACAGCGCGATCATGCCTGGGGTCACATCGAGCCCGCGTGCCTCAAGCACCATTGGGACAACGGCGAGGCGGCCCATGATATCTTCGGCGGTATCTTCGGCAGCGCGCCACATCCCGGCGTGGGCATCGAGGGCGCCGTAGTGGGAGCCCGCACGGGCAAGGCACTCTGATAGCAGCCCGAAGTGCTTTGATTCCTCATCCGCCGCGCGCGCCCAATCGTCGAAAAACCCGCGCGGGAACGGAACATGCGAAAACCGCGCGATGATATCCCAGTGCAGGTCAACGGCGTTGAGCTCGATATGCGCCACCGCATGGAGGATCGCGATGCGCCCCTCGGGCGTGCCAGGGCGGCGGCGGGGCACGTCGCGCGGGTCTTTCAGCGCGGGCTGATCGGGACGGGCAGGGCGCAGGGGCGGGGAGGCGGTGCCGATGGGCATCGGGTCGTCGCTTTCGCTACGAGCAAACCACTCCGCCGCGAGTTTGCGCGACAGAGCGGTCTTTTCATGGGCGTCGGCAGTGCGCAAAACCGCCTCTGCCCCCTCGGCCAAAGTTGCGGGCAGGCTCAAGCGGAGACCGCCTCAAGCACCGCATCCACATGGCCCGGCACCTTCACCTTTTTCCAAGCGTGGGTGATCGTGCCATCGGGGCCAATCACAAAGGTAGAGCGCTCGATCCCCATGTACTTCTTGCCGTACATGCTTTTCTCGACCCAGACGCCGTAATCCTCACACATCGTGCCGTCTGCGTCTGACAGGAGCGTCACACCTAGCGAGTGCTTAGCGATGAACTTGTCATGTTTGGCGACGGTGTCTTTCGACACACCCAGCACGGTCACGCCCGCGGCCGCAAACGTATCAGCCTTTTCGGTAAACCCAATCGCCTCTTTCGTGCAGCCGGAGGTGTCATCCTTGGGGTAGAAATAAACCACCACGGTCTTGCCCGCGAAATCGCTAAGCGAGACGGTTTGATCGCCCGAGGCAGGCAGAGAAAAAGCGGGGGCGGCAGAGCCGACATCAAGGGTCATCGTGACCTCCGTTTGTTGCGTTACAGCACAGATATGCCGGGCACCGGGCGGTCAAGGGTTGCAGAGCGCGTGGGGAGGGGGCAGATGCCGCGCATGCGCCTCTCTGACTTTGATTTCGACCTCCCCGAAGAGCTGATCGCCTTGCGCCCGGTAAAGCCGCGCCCGGCGTCTCGACTGTTGGTCGCGCGCGGGGATGCGATGGAGGATCGGCGGGTGGCAGACCTCCCGAGCCTGCTGCGGCCCGGCGATTGTCTGGTGTTCAACGACACGAAGGTCTTGCCCACCCGTCTAAGCGGGGAGCGGCGGCGGGAAACATCCGACGGTGCGGGTGTGGCGCAGATCGAGGCGACACTCATCCAGCGGCTTGATGCAGCGCGGTGGACGGCCCTGGCCAAGCCGGGGCGGCGGTTAAAGGTCGGCGACCTGATCACCTTCGGGGCCACTCTGTCTGCACAGGTGGAAGAGAAGCGTGGCGGCGAGGTGGATTTGCGCTTTAACCTTGAGGGCGAGGCGCTGGATGCGGCCATCGTCTCCGTCGGGGATATGCCGCTGCCGCCCTATATCGCTGCGCGCCGCGCGCCCGATGCGCAGGACCTCGAAGATTACCAAACCATGTTCGCCACGCGGCCCGGTGCTGTCGCGGCCCCCACGGCCTCTCTCCACTTCGACGAGGCGCTTTATGCTGCGATCGAGGCACGCGGCGTTCAGACCGCGCGGCTGACGCTGCATGTGGGCGCGGGCACGTTTTTGCCTGTGACTGTGGATGATGTGAAAGACCACAAGATGCACGCGGAGTGGGGTGAAATCAGTGCTGAGACGGCGGATACGCTCAACGCCGTACGCGCCAATGGCGGGCGGATCATCCCGGTCGGCACCACCGCAATGCGCTTGCTTGAGACGGCCGCACAAGACGACGGCTCCCTCGCGCCTTGGGTCGGGGAGACAGACATCTTCATCACGCCCGGCTACCGCTTTAAGGCCTGCGACGGGTTGATGACCAACTTCCACCTGCCCAAATCGACGCTGATGATGCTGGTCTCTGCCCTTATGGGAATTGAGCAGATGAAGCGTGTCTATGATCACGCCATCGCAGAGCGCTACCGCTTCTTTAGTTACGGCGACAGCTCACTCCTGTTGCCGAAAAGCTGATTCCGACATCATCCATGGCGAAAACGGGACGGTGAATCACTACAAACCGTCCTAGGCCGCGCATCTGTTTGGGGGGGCGAGATGGTCGCTGTTTTGACAAATTCCTGGGCGTTGCTCATCGGCATGTTGCTGCTGATGATCGGCAACGGCTTGCAAGGAACCGTGCTGGGCCTGCGCGGCGCATTAGAGGGGTATTCCGCCTCTACGATGGCGTTGGTGATGTCGGCCTATTTTGCGGGGTTTTTGCTTGGCAGTCGCATGGCGCCCACGCTGATCCAACGCGTTGGCCATGTGCGGGTGTTTGCGGCCTTGGCCTCGCTGATCTCTGCCGCGTTTATTTTGTACGCCGCCATCCCTGAGCCAATTGTCTGGGCGTTGATGCGGCTCTTGGTGGGGTTCTGTTTTTCGGGCGTGTATGTGGTCGCGGAGAGCTGGCTCAACGAGTCCTCCACCAACGAGACGCGGGGGCAAACGCTCTCGGTGTATATGATCGTGCAGCTCTCGGGCATCGTCTCGGCGCAAGGCCTGGTGAACGTGGCCGATGCGGGCGGCTACACGCTTTTCGTTGTGATGTCGGTGCTGGTTTCGGTGTCGTTTGCGCCGATCTTGCTGTCGGTCTCTCCGGCGCCGTTCTTTGAGCTGACCAAACGGATGACCCTGCGCGAGCTCTTTGAGGCCTCGCCGCTCGGCTTGGTCGCGGCGTTTTTGCTGGGCTTTATCTTTGCGGCACAATTCGGAATGTCGGCGGTTTATGGCACTGAAAAAGGGCTGTCGGTCGCCGATATCTCCGCCTTTGTGGCCGCGTTCTTTGTGGGCGGCATGATCCTACAGTACCCGATCGGTTGGATCTCTGACCGGATGGAGCGGCGGCGACTGATCATCATCCTCAACGCGCTTGGGGCAGGGATCTGCCTGCTCGCGCTGCCGTTCCTCAACAGCTTTTTGTTCATCCTCGCGCTTGCGTTCCTGATCGGCGGGCTGGCGAACCCGCTTTACTCGCTGATCATCGCCTATGTGGCGGATTTTTTGGACAGTTCCGACATGGCCGCCGCCTCTGCCGGTCTGATCTTTGTGAACGGGCTGGGGGCAGTCGCCGGTCCGTTTATCTTGGGTTGGTTGATGTCAACCTTCGGGCCCGACAGTTACTTTGCCTTTATTGCAGCGGTGTTCGCGCTGGTGGCTGCCTTCGGCCTCTACCGCTCGACACAGCGTGCGGCACCGACGGTGGATGAGACGGGCAGCTACACCGCCGTGATGCCCACCGCTACCGCCGTGACCGTGGAGGTCGCCACCGAGATTGCGATCGAGGCGGCGGAAGAGGAGCAATCGCAAGACAATGAAACAAAAGATGAAGAATAAACTGTTGTGCGATTAGGGCTGATTGCTACGCTTTTGTGACCACGGGCGACCAACGCCCGGTTTGAGGGAGCGAGAGATGGCACGGAACCACGAGGAAGTTCTCGAATACTGGCTGCAAGAGCTTCAGCCCGAGGATTGGTACATTCAAAAAGACGCGGTCGATCAAACGGTCCGCGAGCGGTTTGAGCCCTGGCTCGCAGATGTCAAAGCCAACACGCTGGGGCGGTGGAAATGCACCGCGCGGGGCATGCTCGCGTATATCATCCTGACCGACCAGTTCACCCGCAATATCTACCGCAATGATCCGCGTGCCTATGCGTATGACGGCTATGCGCTGAGCATGGCGCAGCGGGCGATCCAGCGGAATTGGGATCAGGTCGTGGGGCCGCTGGAGCGGCAGTTCTTCTTCATGCCGTTCATGCATTCTGAGAGTCTGATGATGCAGGAGCGGGCCGTGCGCCTCTTTATGACGCGGATGCCGGCGGAAAACAAAAACCTGTTGCACGCGCGCGCGCATCGCAAGGTGATCCGCGATTTTGGGCGCTTTCCGTACCGCAATGCGCCGATGGGTCGGTACACAACTCCGCGCGAACAGTCCTTCCTAGAGGCGGGTGGATACGCCGAGGCCGTGCGATCGGTCGGCGGATAGGTCTGAAAATTACGATATACGGCATAATCTGACAGATTATGTCGCATATCACGGTGTTTCTTTAACAGTTTTGCTGGGCTACCGTCGAATTGCGGCGCACTGACGCGAGCCTGCACGCTATATTGATTTTGCATCTGCCAGCAGTCACCTTGTGCCGAAGAAAAGAGGTTTGATATCAAACCATTTTGGAGGAATGCATGGCTGCTCAGAACTTCGATGTTGTTGTCATTGGCGCCGGGCCCGGCGGGTATGTTGCCGCGATCCGCGCAGCGCAACTCGGGCTGAAGGTTGCCTGCGTTGAGCGGGAGCATTTGGGTGGCATTTGCCTCAACTGGGGCTGCATCCCGACCAAAGCGATGTTGCGATCCGCCGAGGTGTTTCACCTGATGCACCGCGCCACAGAGTTTGGCCTCAAGGCAGAGAGCATCGGCTACGACCTTGATGCGGTCGTTGAGCGCTCGCGCGGTGTGGCCAAGCAGCTCGCCGGTGGCGTGGGCCATCTCCTGAAAAAGAACAAAGTCACCACCATCATGGGCGATGCGACGGTTCCGGCGCCCGGCAAAGTCTCCGTCAAAACCGAGAAGGGGACCGAAGAGCTCACCGCGCCGAGCATCATCCTCGCCACCGGCGCCCGCG
>JBCBGM010000017.1:0-56818 GCA_038526735.1 Pseudomonadota bacterium
AAGGAGCTAACCCATGGCGAAGAAACCATTTTTCCGCCGGCGCAAGACCTGCCCCTTCTCGGGCGACAATGCACCGAAGATCGACTACAAAGACGTCAAACTCCTGCAGCGCTACATCTCTGAGCGTGGCAAGATCGTGCCGTCCCGTATCACCGCAGTCTCTGCGAAAAAGCAGCGCGAACTGGCCCGGGCCATCAAACGCGCTCGCTTCCTCGCACTGCTGCCCTACGCCGTTAAGTAAGGAGCGCGGATTATGGATGTGATCCTACTCGAACGCGTCGCCAAGCTCGGCCAGATGGGCGAAGTGGTGTCGGTAAAGCCGGGCTACGCCCGCAACTTCCTGCTGCCCCAGGGCAAGGCGCTGCGCGCCACCGAAGGCAACAAGAAGGTCTTTGAAGCGCAAAAAGCCCAGCTTGAAGCGCGCAACCTGGAGACCAAGGGCGAGGCCGAGGCACTGGGCGCGAAGCTCGATGGTCAAAGCTTCATCGTGATCCGCTCGGCGTCCGAATCGGGCGCGCTCTATGGCTCCGTCACCACCCGTGACGCTGCCGATGCCGCGACCGAGGCGGGCTTTACGGTTGAGAAGCGTCAGATCACGCTCGACAAGCCGATCAAAGAGCTCGGCCTGCACCCGATGGACGTGGTCCTGCACCCCGAGGTGTCGGTCACCATCACCGTCAACGTCGCGCGCTCTGTCGAAGAGGCAGAGATCCAGGCCTCCGGCAAATCCATCGCCGACGTGCGTGCCGAGGCTGACGCCGAAGCCGAGTTCGAGCTCGAAGAACTGTTCGACGACGTAGGCTCTGCCGCTCTCGACGACGACGATCTGCCCGCCCCGGCGGCAGAGACTGACGGCGAAGACGAGGCATAAGCCTCTCGCAAGAAACATAAAACCGCCCGCGGGAGTGCTCCTGCGGGCGGTTTTTCTTTGGGGCTCTGCCCCCACCAGCCGCATCGCCTGCGGCGAGCCGGCTGGTTTCCCCCGAGATATTTGAAGACCCTCGAAAAAAGGGCGCGCGCGTCAGAGGCGGTATTCGGCGCCCACCGACAACAGCGTGCCCTCCAGGAACTGGCGGAACGATGCCCGAGCGCGGAGGTTTTCAAGGCCGTCAACGGGCAGCCCGGCATTTACGCCCAACTCGAACGAAAAGCCCAACAGGCTCGCGCGACCGTAGAGATTGGCGTCGTAGTCGGGCAGAACCTCTGCGAGGCTGTACTCCGCGAGCGCCCCCACCAAAAGCCACGTGTAGTTTGCTTCAACATTCCCAACAGCGTTCGAATCCCACGCGGTCGAGTAGAACCCCAACCCCGCGTAGGGGCGGACCACGAACTCGTCTGTTTCAAGATAAGTATAGGTCGCCGCGAACTCGGTGGAAGACGAACTCAAGTCGACACCCAAATACTCTCCGGAGCCTCGAACATGCTCCGCGAAAAAGCCAATGTCTTCGGTAACTTGCGCGGAGCCACCGAGCATCAGTCCGGTGCCACCGTCGCCGATAGACACACTGCTCAGCCCGAAATGCCCGTAGATGGTAATGTCGCGGACTTCAAAATCCTGTGCCATCAAAACCGATGGCGCAATGCTTGCGAAAACAAGTGCAAACAGTCGTGAAAGGGTGCTTTTCATAGAACTCTCCTTACTGAGAAAATCGCACCCCCGACGCGTGGCGCCGCAGCTGAGCATCGTCAATACCGCGTGCCGGTTTTGCGGATGGTTGCGTTTGGGAAAAGGCGCGCCAGACCAAATTGTAATCGTTTTGTGCATTTCGCAGGCGCAAAGCAGATGTCAGCGCCCCTAGCCCGCTCTCCGCGCCCGCGATACGGTCCGGCGTATGATCATCAGCCCAGCCCGTCGTTTTGTCTTTATCCATCCGCCCAAAACCGGCGGCACGGCAATTTCACTCGCCTATGAGGCGCGGGCACATAAAGATGATCTCTTGTTTGGCGACACCCCTAAGGCCAAGCGGCGGCAGGGGAATTTCAATCGCAAGCACCCAGAGGCGAAGCTCTCAAAGCACAGCCCGGCGCCTGCTCTCAGCACCGCCTTGCCAGAAGTGGATTTCACCGGGTGGACCGTTGCGATGACCGTGCGCAACCCATGGGATCGGGCGGTGAGTTTCTACGCCTGGGCACGCGCTCAAAGCTTTGAGCATACGATGATTGCCGCCGCGAAAAGCCAGGATTTTTCGACTTTTTTGCAAGACCCGCGCGTCGCAAACCCCTTCAAACGCGGGGCCACGCCCGCCTATGCCGCCCCCTTCACGCCCCGGCTCTTGCGGCATGAGCGGTTGGAGGCGGATTGGCAGGCGCTTTGCGCCAACCTCGGCCTCGCGCCTTCGCTATTGCCACGGGTCAACACCTCTGACCGCACCTCCGATTGGCGGCCCTATTACACCGAGGCCACCGCCGCCCTCATCCCCAACCTCTTTCGGTGGGAGGTGGAATCGCTGGGATATCGCTTCGATCCGCAATAAAGTGAGTTATCCCCAGCCTTCACAGGCCGGGGATAGAGCGGTTCTGCGCTAAGACAGGACCGGGAGGCATGTTGAATGGCAGACGGAGCAACCCCGGCAGGGGTGGGCGCAGAGGCGGAAAGCCGCGCGCCGCATAATATCGAGGCAGAGCAGGCGCTCTTGGGCGCGCTGCTGGTGAACAATGACGTGTTCGACAAGGTGGCGAGCGTCGTCACCCCTGAGCATTTCTACGACCCGGTGCACGCGCGGATTTTCGAGATCGCCTCCGCCCGCATTCAGAACAACACCCTGGCCAGCCCGGTCACACTGAAAGCCTTTATGGAGGGCGATCCGGGGCTGGAGGCACTGGGCGGGCCGACCTATCTGTTGCGGCTGGCGGATGCGGCAATCTCGATCTTTGCGGCGCGGGATTATGCGCAGATGGTCTATGACCTCGCGATGCGCCGCAGCCTGATCGAGATTGGCGACGAAATTCAGCATAAAGCCCAGTCGGTTACGGTGGAGAGTGACCCGCGCGAGCAAATCACCGATGCCGAGGCGCGGCTTTATCAGTTGGCCGAGCAGGGCCGGGTGGATGGCGGCTTTCAGTCGTTCCTCTCGGCGATCACCTCGGCGGTGCATGTGGCCAATGCCGCCTATCAACGCGATGGCGGGCTTGCGGGCATCTCCACCGGCTTTACCGACCTCAACGATAAGCTCGGCGGGCTGCACAAATCTGACCTGTTGATCCTCGCCGGCCGCCCCTCGATGGGGAAATCAGGGCTGGCGTGTAATGTCGCGTTCAACATCGCGAAAGACTACCGCAAGGGCACGCTGTCCGATGGCTCTACGGGGGCTGTTGATGGCGGTGTGGTCGGGTTTTTCAGCCTCGAGATGTCGGCAGAGCAGCTCGCCACCCGGCTTTTGTCGGCCGAGGCGCGGGTGCCGTCGCATAAAATCCGCGAGGGTAACCTCAGCGAGATGGAGTTCCGCTCGTTCGTTGAGGCCGCCAAAGCGCTGGAGCGGGTGCCGCTCTACATCGATGACACCCCTGCCCTCTCGATTGCCGCGGTGGCGGCGCGGGCGCGGCGGCTCAAGCGGCAGTTTGGCCTCGATCTGTTGGTGATCGATTACCTGCAGCTGATGACCGGGACGTCGAAAAGCGGTGACAACCGGGTGCAAGAGGTTTCCGAGATCACCCAAGGGCTTAAGGCAATTGCGAAGGAGCTCGATATCCCCGTGATCGCGCTTTCGCAGCTCTCGCGCCAGGTGGAGAACCGCGAGGACAAACGCCCGCAGTTGTCAGACCTACGGGAATCGGGCTCGATTGAGCAGGATGCCGATGCGGTGATGTTCATCTACCGCGAAGAGTATTACGCCGAGCGGGAAAAGCCGTCTGAGGATAACCTTGAGGCGATGGAGAAGTGGCAAATGCGGATGGATCGCTGCGCGGGCAAGGCCGAAGTAATCATCGGAAAGCAACGCCACGGGCCGATTGGGACAGTTGAGATGGCGTTTGAGGGGCCGTTTGTGCGCTTCTCCGATCTCGCAAAACCCTGGCAAGGCGGCGCGCAAGACATCTGACGTCTTGGGGGCCAGCCCCCAAACCCCCGGCATATTTTTGGACCATTGAAGCGGGGCAATTGCGGCTTCAATGGTCCGGCAAATATGCCCGCCGGAGGCATGGACCCGTGCCAAAGGCACGGGCCATCCCCAACCGAAGGGCGGGAGGTGTGACGTTCCAGCCTTGAGCCGGGACCTCGTCGAGAAGTGCACAACACAACGCACGCCAGACCGTCCGGTCTTGCCTGCGCGGCGGGTTGCACCCTTGTTCCGCGCAGTAGTTCCTCCCGGACGTTCGGGGCCCCGGATCCGGTCCGGGGCGTTTGAGCGATAAAGCGCCGCCTCCCCCCTTTTCCCCGTTGCAAACCGCGGCTTGCTGGCGTGTGGTCGGGGGATGGGTGCAGGATGTCTTGAGATTGATTTGGGGGCGATCGTCGCGAATTGGCGGGCGCTGGATGGGGTGTCTGCGCCCGGTATCGAGACCGGGGCCGTGGTTAAGGCCGATGCGTATGGGTTGGGGATTGCACCGGTTGCCGCCGCCTTAGCCGAGGCAGGCGCGCGAAGCTTTTTTGTGGCACAGGCGGCGGAGGCTGGGCCGTTGCGGCAAGCCTTGGGCACAGGGCCGCAAATCTTTGTTTTTTCGGGTTGTATGGCAGGGGATGGGCCTTTGCTTGAAGCGGCTCAGGCGACCCCGTTGCTGAACGCGCCCGAACAGGTGTTGCATTGGGCCGAGCGGGGGGCGTTTGGGGTGCAACTCGATACAGGGATGCACCGGTTGGGGTTTCAGCCGGGGGTGGCGTTGCCGGAGGGGGCGGTTCTCACCATCAGTCACTTAGCTTGCGCTGATGAGCCCGAGCATCCGCAGAATGCTGCACAACTGGCGGCGTTTCAGCCTGAGGGGCGCGCTTCGCTTGCCGCAACCGGCGGAACGGTGATGGGGCCTGCGTATCATTTTGATCTGACGCGGCCAGGGATTGGCCTTTATGGCGGGTTGCCGTTTGAGGGCGCGCGGCCGGTCGTGCGGCTCTCGCTGCCGGTCATTCAGGTGCGCGATGTGCCGGTGGGCGGGGCTGTGGGCTATGGGGCGACTTGGGTGGCCAAAAGGCCCAGCCGGGTCGCCACGGTCTCTGCCGGATATGCGGATGGGCTGATCCGGGCGATGGGACCGCAGCTCACCCTTTGGGCCGATGACCTCCCCTGCCCGCATGTGGGGCGGGTTTCGATGGACCTGCTGACGGTGGATGTCACCGATCTGCCGGAGGTGCCGGAAAGCCTCGACATTCTTGGCCCGCACCAAACCATTGACCAACTCGCCCACGCGGCGGGCACAATTGGGTATGAAATCCTGACCTCCCTTGGCGCGCGCTATGAACGCCGCTACATAGGCGCGAACACCGCTTAAGGCGCGACGCTGATGCCACTTCTCCTTGCTGTTCAGGGCTTTCTGGCCGCCATCGGGCGCGGAGTGCTGGGGATTTGTCGGGTCACCGGATCGGTGGTGATGTTTGCTGCCTCTGGCACCAGCCATATTTTCCGCCCGCCCTATTACCCGATGGAGGTGCTGCGCCAGATCATCCGGATTGGCTATTTCTCGTTGCCGGTGGTGGGGCTGACGGCGCTCTTTACCGGCGGCGCGCTGGCACTGCAGATCTTCTCGGGCGGAGCGCGGTTTAACGCAGAGGCTGTGGTGCCCACGATCGTCGCCATCGGGATGGTGCGGGAGTTGGGGCCGGTGCTGGCAGGGTTGATGGTGGCCGGGCGCGTCTCTGCCTCGATTGCTGCTGAGCTTGGCACGATGCGGGTGACGGAGCAGATTGATGCGCTGACCACGCTGTCCACGAACCCGATGAAGTATCTCGTGGCCCCGCGCCTCTTGGCGGCCACGCTGGTGCTGCCGGTGCTGGTGCTTGTGGCGGATATTATCGGGATTATGGGCGGATATACCGTCGGCGTGTGGCGGCTGGGCTTTAACTCGGCGACCTATATCAACACGACCTTTGACTTTCTGGAGGTCGCGGACGTGACCTCGGGCCTTTATAAAGCGGCGATCTTTGGGTTCATCGTGGCGCTGATGGGCTGCTATCAGGGGTATTATTCGGGCCGGGGCGCGCAGGGCGTGGGGAGGGCGACGACCAACGCGGTGGTCTCTGCCAGCGTGATGATTTTCGCGGCGAACTACCTGCTGACGGAGGTTTTCTTTACGTCATGAGCGCCTCGATCTCCCTCTCCGGTGTCGCAAAGGCTTTTGGCCCCAAGCAGGTGTTGCGGGGGGTGGACCTGGAGATTGCGGCGGGCAGCTCGATGGTGATCATCGGCGGGTCTGGCACCGGTAAGTCTGTGACGTTGAAGTGTATTTTGGGACTGATCTCGCCGGATGCGGGAGAGATTCTCGTGGATGGCGCGCCCAACACCTCTGGCAACCGCGATGCGTTTTTGGCGCGGTTCGGGATGCTGTTTCAGGGGGCCGCGCTCTTTGACTCCTTCACCGTTTGGGAGAATGTGGCCTTTCGGCTGCTGCGCGGCTCGCTGAAGCGTCCGCGGGCCGAGGCCAAGGAGATCGCCGTAGAAAAGCTGCGCCGCGTGGGGCTGACGCCCGATGTGGCGGACCTGTTCCCGGCGGAGCTGTCGGGGGGCATGCAAAAGCGGGTGGGTTTGGCGCGCGCAATTGCGGCGGAGCCTGAGATCATCTTTTTCGATGAGCCGACCACCGGCCTTGATCCGATCATGGCGGGGGTCATCAACGAGCTGGTGCGCGAATTGGTGGTCGAGATGGGTGCCACGGCGATGACCATCACCCATGACATGACCTCGGTGCGCGCGATTGCCGACAATGTCGCAATGATCCACGCCGGAAAGGTCCGCTGGACCGGCCCCATCGGCGAGATGGAGGGCTGCGGCGACCCATATGTTGATCAATTTATCCATGGCCGGGCCGAGGGCCCGATTGAGGCGGTTCGATGAACACCAATGAACTCCTGCTGCTGGGGATGCTCAGTTTTATGTCGCTCTGCATTCCGATCGCGGCCTCTGGCTTTTTGCGGATGCAAAAGAGTGAGATGGGGCCGGTGAAGCTGATGGGGCAATTCTCCTGCGGGGCGGGGGTTTTGGGCATCGTTTGCGGACTTTTGACCTTCTTCAACATCTATCCGCAGGCGTTTTTCCTGCTGCTCTTTGCTACGAGCTTTGGGCTGGGCGCGTGGATGCTGGGGGCGTTTCTCGACAAATCGGGCTACCGGGTGCCCGATTATGTGATGCTGTTTTGGGTGGCGATTGCGGGGACGCTCATTCTGACCCGCGTCTTTTTCTAGGATGTTTGTGGCCCTTTTGGGCGTGCTGATGGGCACGGCCGTGTTTGCTGGCTTCTTCTTCTCGGTGGCGCAGATTTTTCGGCAATCGGGCTGGCTCTCGCGGGTGCATGTGGCGCTTGCGGGGCTGGTCGTGGTGGGCATGGCGTGCATTTCGCTGGGTTGGCCCGTGGTGGCGACGGCAACGGGGATTTTGCTGATGATCGCAGGCATCGCCGGGATGATTTTGGAAGTGCGGTGGAACCGGCTCTTGCCGATCCCGCAAATCTTCTTTGGGGTCGCACTCGGCATGGGCTTGCCCTTCGGCTGAGGGGGCGCGAGGGTCTGGCGATGGCGAAACAGAGCATTCGGTTCAGCTGCACGGCGTGTGGTGCCACCCATTCAAAATGGTCGGGGCAGTGTGATGCCTGCGGGGCGTGGAACACGCTGGTGGAGGAAGCTGCGCTGAGCGCTGGCCCCGGCAAGGCTGCGTTGGGCGCGAGCAAGGGCCGGTCTGTGGCGCTGTCGGGGCTTTCGGATGAGGCTGGGGAGCCGCCGCGCGCCCGCTCGGGCGTGGCGGAACTTGACCGCGTGTTGGGCGGCGGGTTGGTGCCAGCCTCGGCGACCCTGGTGGGCGGTGATCCGGGGATCGGGAAGTCTACGCTCTTGTTGCAGGCGGCGGCGGCCTTTGCGCAGGCCGGCAAGTCTGCGCTCTATGTCTCTGGCGAAGAGGCGGCAGGGCAAATCCGCATGCGCGCCCGGCGGTTGGGGTTGGCAGAGGCGCCGGTGCAGCTGGGCACCGAGACGAACCTGCGCGATGTGCTGACCACGCTGGAGGCTGAGCGCCCCGACCTCTGCATCATCGACTCGATCCAGACGCTTTGGGCTGACACGGTCGAGGCGGCCCCGGGCTCTGTCAGCCAAGTGCGGGCGGTGGCACATGAGTTGACGCAATTCGCCAAGCGGCGCGGCACGGCGGTGATTTTGGTCGGCCATGTCACGAAAGAGGGGCAAATCGCCGGCCCGCGCGTGGTGGAGCATATGGTCGATACCGTGCTCTATTTTGAGGGCGAGCGGGGGCATCAGTTCCGAATTCTGCGCGCCGTAAAAAACCGCTTTGGCCCCGCCGATGAGATCGGCGTGTTCGAGATGACCGGCGCGGGGCTGCGGCAGGTCACGAACCCCTCGGCGCTGTTTCTGGGCGAGCGAGAGACCCCTGCCCCCGGTGCTGTGGTTTTTGCCGGGCTTGAGGGCACGCGCCCGGTGTTGGTGGAGGTGCAGGCGCTGGTGGCCTCGTCGCCGCTCGCCACGCCTCGGCGCACGGTGGTGGGGGCAGACAGCGGGCGGCTGGCGATGATCCTCGCGGTGCTAGAGGCGCGGGCGGGGGTGAGCCTTGCGGGGGCGGATGTGTATCTCAATATCGCAGGGGGCTTGCGGATCACCGAGCCTGCCGCGGATCTGGCGATTGCGGCGGCGTTGCTGTCTGCGCGCGCGGATGTGGCTTTGCCCAAAGACACGGTGGTTTTTGGGGAGTTGAGCCTGTCGGGCGCGTTGCGGCCGGTCGCCCAACCAGAGGCGCGGCTGAAAGAGGCCGCGAAGCTCGGATTTGCCCAAGCCTGGGCGCCAAGGCTGCCAAAAGCGGCGGATCGGGCGGGGATTGCGCTCCAAAGCCTTGACGATCTGGCCGCCTTCGTGAACACGGTTTTCCCGGAACAATAATGGGTTGGCGGCACTAGATGGACGGCTTCACGCTGATTGATGCAGGCGTTGTGCTGGTGATCCTGGTGTCTGGGCTTTTGGCCTATACCCGCGGTTTGGTGCGCGAATGCCTGGCGATTGCGGGCTGGGCGATCTCTGGCGTGTCTGGTTTTACCTTTGCGCCGACAGTCGAGCCCATCGTCAAAGAACTGCCCGTCATCCGCGACATCATTGGGGATAGTTGCCAGCTGGCGATTTTGACGGCGTTCTCGCTGGTGTTTGCGGTGACGCTGATTTTGATGTCGTTCTTTACGCCGCTCTTTGCGCAAGCCGTGCAGAAAAGTGCCTTAGGGCCGATCGACTCGGGCTTTGGCTTTCTGTTTGGCGTGGCGCGGGGTGTGCTGATCATCGCCGTGGGGCTGATCATCTATGATCAGGTCACGGGGGGTGAAGGTGTCGCGATGATCGACGAGGCGGCGACGCGGGTGTTTTTGGATGAGGCGACAAATGCGATCCGCAATATGCTCCCGACAGAAGTCCCCCCATCGATCACCGATCGCTACGACCAACTGACGGGTCAGTGTAGCGGGTGAATTATCAGGGTGCGCGTCTTGGGTGTGACCCGGAGACACTGACGGCCAACGCGGAACACAGCGCGCGCCAGACCGATGTTTGGCGCAGCCACGGTGTGGGCGGGGCGGTTTATCTCAGCAAAACCGCATTTGCGTTTGAGCACCTCCTGTTACCCTCCGGATGCGCCAGACCTGTCGGTCGGTCTGGCGCGCGCGGCGGTGCTTTCGCGCCTTGTTCCGCGCAAGGGGCTCTCTACGTCGAGGCCCCGGATCAGGTCCGGGGCGGGGCTACACGTCCCGGGCTTGACCCCTGGCCGGAGGCGACCAGCCTCCGGCCACGCCCTCCCTCCCCCATGGGAGGGCGTTTTATAAACATCTTTCTTCGCTCAGATCACATGCAGCTTTGAGAGATAAACTGCGTCGCTCGCTCCTTGCGAAGCTCCCACCCGAGGGAGGGCGTGGCCTCTCGTTGTGCGTTGTTGCCCGAGGTCTCGGATCGCCTCAGCGACGCGACTGGCTGGCACCTCAAGCCGCCGCCGTGACCGCAATGTCGCGCCTTTTCGCAAAGCGGTTCGCGCCTACATGCCACCGTTGACAGGGCAACCCTCAAGATGACAGGTCAATGACACGAGGGAGCGCCTTCAACACAAGTGACAGCGGTCAACGCTGCGCGTATAACTAGATCTAGCATTTCTCAGCCAGAGGATTCGCCATGATGGACGCGCCCAGGGTGCCCTGCCACCCGATGGAAGAGGACACGCTCCACGAGGAATGCGGTGTCTTTGGTGTGATCGGCGTGCCCGACGCGGCGAACTTTGTGGCCCTCGGGCTGCACGCGCTCCAGCATCGCGGGCAAGAGGCGGGCGGCATCGTCACCTACTGCCCTGACGAGGGGTTCAACTCCGCCCGGCGCTTTGGCTATGTGCGGGATAATTTTACCACCGCCGATGTTATGAGCCGCCTGCCCGGCAAGATCGGTTGCGGGCATGTGCGCTACTCCACCTCGGGCAGCAAGGGCGCGGCGATCCGCGATGTGCAGCCCTTGTTTGCGGATTTCTCGATGGGCGGCTGTGCGGTGGCGCATAACGGCAACCTCACCAACGCGCTGGAATTGCGGGAGCATCTGATCGAGCGCGGCTCGATTTTTCAGTCGTCGTCGGATTCCGAGTGCATCATCCACCTGATGGCCCGCTCCATCGAGCGCTCGCTGCCTGAGCGGCTGAAAGATGCGCTGAGCAAGGTCGAGGGCGCGTTTTCCATCGTCTCGATGACCCGCACCAAGCTCATTGGTGTGCGTGATCCGCGCGGCGTGCGCCCGCTGGTCTTGGGCCGGGTCGGAGAGAAGGGCTGGGCGCTTGCCTCTGAAACCTGCGCGCTGGACATTATCGGCGCTGAATTTGTGCGCGAAATTGAGCCCGGAGAGATGGTGATCTGCACCGAAGGGGCGATTCAATCGTCGCGGCCCTTTGCGCCGATGCCCTCTAAGCTGTGCGTGTTTGAGAATGTGTATTTCTCGCGGCCAGACTCGGTTTTGGGGGGGCGTTCGGTCTATGAAACCCGCCGCCAGATCGGGGTGGAACTGGCACGCGAGGCGCCGGTGGAGGCCGATCTCGTTTGCCCCGTGCCCGACAGCGGCACCCCGGCGGCGATTGGGTTCAGCCAAGAGAGCGGCATCCCATATGCGATGGGGATCATCCGAAATTCCTATGTGGGGCGAACATTTATCGAGCCGACCAGCGAAATTCGCAACATGGGCGTTCGGTTGAAGCTCAACGTCAACCGGGCGCTGATCCAGGGCAAACGGGTGATCTTGGTGGACGATTCGGTGGTGCGCGGCACGACCTCTCGCAAGATCAAAGAGATGGTGCTGGATGCCGGTGCGGCGGAGGTGCATTTCCGCATCGCCTCTCCGCCCACCTCCTGGCCGTGCTTTTACGGGGTCGATACGCCCGACCGCGACAAGCTCTTGGCCGCGCAGATGACCGAGGATGAGATGCGGGAGCATTTGGGCGTGTCGTCTCTCAAGTTCGTCTCGCTCGACGGGCTGTATCGTGCCTGTGGCGAAGACAAGCGCCACGACGAGCCGCAGTTCTGTGACGCGTGTTTCTCGGGCGAATACCCGGTGCGGCCGAGTGACAAGCTGCGAAGCGGAACCTTCCAGCTGAAGGTTGTCCCGCCGATTGCGGCTGAATGAGGGTGTGAGCAGCGGTCCTGTCGCTGATCCCGGACCTCGTTGATCAACGCAAAACAAAAGGGCTCGCCCTCCGTCGGGTGGGCGTCTCGAAACAGATGAACAGCGCGATTTATCTCTCAAATCCGCATGACATCCGTGCAACGGCAAACCGTGCAAAAACGCCCTCCCAGTGGGGAGGGTGAAAGGCGTCTCGGAAACGCTACGGGGCAGCGTTTCAGCCTCGAACGGGCGGAGCCCCGGAACGGGCGTGGCCGGAGGCTGGTGGCCTCCAGCAATTGCGACCCGGACCTGAGCCGGAGCCTCGCGGAGCAAGGCGCAACAGAGCGTGCGCCAGACCGAGGTTTGGCGCAGATTGGCTGTGAGCAGCGCAGTTTATTCCTGTAATCCCGCACTCCCTTTGAACTCCAACCGCCACGCCCCAATTGCGCCAGACCATGCGGTCGGTCTGGCGCGCGCGGCGGGCTTCGCCCTTGTTCCGCGCGGGGGACCTGAAACAGCCTACGCCCCGGATCACGTCCGGGGCGTAGGCTGCCCGTCCCGGGCTTGACCCGGGACCTCGCTGGGCATTGCGCCACAGAGGGTCAGCGCCGGATCGGGGTTTGGCGCGATCACGTTTGATCGGCGCGATTTATTTTTGCCAAACCGCACGCGCGCAGAACGTACGCTGACCCCACAAAGCGCCGAACCTGCGGTCCGGTCCGGCGCTGGCCCGGCGGCGCTGTGCGCCTTGTTCCGGGCCGAGAGCCTCTGAAGCGATCGAAGCCCCGGATCACGTCTGGGGCGGGGTTTTTCCCGAAGACCCCCTACTCCGCCGCGCTGAGGCTGGGGGGGGCTTTGGGTTTGCGGGGTTTCGGGGCGGTGCCAGCGGGCTCTAGGCCCATGATCGACCAGTCGAACTCGCCGATGTCGCGGGTGCTGCGGGCCGCGCGTTGCAGCGCGCGGTCGTTCTCGCGTTGCTCGGCGGTCATTGCACCATGGAGTGGGTTGCGGCCCAGCACAGCGTATTCGAACCACACGCGCGCGGCGAGCACAGCGGGCGTGAACACCAGCGTCAGGATCGTCGCTGTGCCAAGGCCGAAGACCACCGCCGTGGCCAGCTGCTTCCACCAGAGCGCGGTGGGCGCATCCAGCGTATACCCGCCGTTGCCAAAATCGATGGAGACGCCGATGACCATCGGGGTGAGGCCCGCGATGGTCGTCACGGTGGTCAAAAACACCGGGCGGATGCGCGCCTCGGCGGTGCGCACGATCGCCTCCAGCTTGGGCATGTATTGGCGGTATTCCTGATAGGTGTCGATCAGGACGATGTTGTTGTTCACCACCACGCCTGCGAGCGCGACGATGCCGGTGCCTGTCATGATGATCGAGAAGGTCTGGCCGAGAAGCATCATGCCGATGAGCACGCCCGTGACCGAGAAGATCACCGCCAAGAGCACCGCGACGGAGTTATAGACGCTGTTGAACTGCGCCAGCAGGATCACGAACATCAGCCCCAGCGCGCCGAGCATGGCTTGCATGAGGAAGGCGCCAGATTCTTCCTGGTCCGCCTGATCACCCGTCCATTCAGCAAAGACGCTGTCGGGGAAGGGGCGGCTGTCGAGCCACTCTTGCAAGACGCCGATCCGCTCGGTCGGCGTGACGGGGGTGATGGTATAGCCCGCCTCTGCAAACTCGTCGGCGCGGGTTGCAGCGGCACTGGCGGGCAGCACGTCGATGATGGTGTCGGGGGTTGCGTCATCGCCGGACGCTTCGGTGATTTTGACCAGCTCCCCTTCTACATCGGCCATGATGTCAAAGTAGCGCTGGCTGTTGATCCGCTCGATCTGAGCGACGCGCGGCACCGCGGTGCGGGTCACGAAGTTGGAGAGCGGCACGAGGCCCTCGGCGGTGCGGACGCGCATCGTGTCGATGGTGGAGAGAAGGCGCTGATCCTCGGGGAAGCGGACGCGGATCTCGACCTCTTCGTCGGAGGTGTCGGTGCGCATTGTGTCGAGGAGAATGCCCTGGGTGACCAGCTGGATCATGCTGCCCACCGTGGCGACATCGGCGCCGTAGCGGCCCGCAGCCTCCACATCCACGTCGATGCGCCAGTCGATGCCCGGCAGGGGGCGGCTGTCTTCGATGTCGATCAGGCCGGGGGTGCTGTCGAACTTGGCGCGCGCGAGTGCGGTGGCCTGCAACAGGTCGGCCTGATTGGCGCCGGTGACGCGCAGGAACACGGGCTTGCCAGAGCCGGGGCCGCCGGCCTGCTCTGAAATCTCGACGATGACGCCGGGCACACGGTCGGCGCGCGCTTGCGCGTCAGCAATGATGGCGTGGCCGGTGTTGGGGCCTCGGATCTCCCAGTTTTCAAGCTCGATCTGGATTTGGCCAACGGTATCGTTCGGGACAGAGCCTGCATCGCCCGCTTGGTTGAGGCCGCCGTTCCCGGCGAAGGCAAAGACCGAGCTGATGCCCGGCGTTTGCAGGACTTCGTTTTCGACCGCGCGGACCAGCCGGTCTTTCTCATCAAGGCTGAGGTTGCCCCGGGCGCGGACGTAGGCGACGGCGCGCTCAGGCTCTGTCGCCACAAAGAATTCCACTCCGCGCGAGTACTGCGGGAAGACGACGGCGACGGTGTAGAACGAAAACGCGAGCACGCCGATAATGGTGACAAAGGGCATCACCGGGTTGCCCACGATGGAGTGGATCAAGTGGCCGAACTGGGTGCGCTGGTAGCCCGCCTTTTTGGGCGGGGCCTGTCGCGGGTCGCGCTTGAACGACAGGATCAGGAAGACGAGGGCGACCACGCTCGCGAACATCAAGATCGTGAGGGGGAGTGCTGCGGCGGGCACGGCACCGCGCCCGGTGAAGCTGATCACGAAGAGCGACGCGGCCAGCACGAAGGCAATCGCCCGCATCGATCTTGAGTAGCGGTGGCGCAGAAAGGCCGCGCCGTTGTCGATGGTGCGGGTGAGACGGCCCGAGACGCCGCCCACCACGGGCAGGTACACGAGCGCCACCAACAGCGAGGCTGTGAGAACGAAGATGAGCGTGATCGGCAGCATCCCCATGAACTCACCGGCGATGCCGGGCCAAAACAGCATCGGGAGGAACGCGCAGAGCGTCGTCGCGGTGGAGGAGACGATGGGCCAGAACATCCGTTTGGCGGCCGCTGAATAGGCCTGCATCGGCCCGTCGCCCCGCCTTATGCGTTTGTCGGCGTATTCGACCACGACGATAGCACCGTCCACGAGTATCCCCACCGCGAGGATCAGTCCGAACATCACGATGTTGGACACTGTGAAATCGAGCACCGCGAAGAGGGCGAAGGCCAAGAGGAACGACGTGGGGATTGCAAAACCCACGAGGAGGGCAGAGCGGATGCCAAGGGCTGCCAGCACCACGATCATCACGAGGATCACGGCGGTCATCACCGATCCCTCAAGCTGGCTGACCATGCTGCCCACTTCGCGGGACATATCCATTGAGTAGTTGATGTGGATCGCCTGTTGCAGCTCGGGCGACCAGCGCTGCTCAACCTCTGAGATGGTCTCTTTCACGAGTGCCACCGTGTCGATCAGGTTGACGCCTTTGCGTTTGACGACCTGGAGGGCGACTGTCGGCTCTCCGTTAAAACGGGCGGTGCCGATGGGATCTTCGAACGTGAGGCGGATCGAGGCGAGATCGCCGAGCGTGATCACCCGGTCGCCGTTCACTTTGACGGGCAGGTTGTAGACGTCTTCGGTGGTTTCAAAACTGCCGGGCACCTTGAGGGAGAACGCGCCCGAGCCCGTCTCGACCGAGCCGCCGGCGACGAGTTGGTTGTTGTTGATCACGACGCTCGCCAGCTCTTGGGCGGTGACGTTGTAGGCCTCAAGGCGCAGCGGGTTGATCAGGACCTCGACCATCTCATCGCGAGAGCCTGCGAGGCCGGCCTCCAGCACTTCAGGCAGTGATTCTAGCTCTGACTGCAGGTCACTGGCGACGCGGAAGAGTGCGCGCTCGGGCACATTGCCCGAGAGGGAGACGACGATGATCGGGAACTCAGAGAAGTTGATCTCTGAGATCGTGGGCGAGTCGGCGCCTGACGGGAAGCCCGCCGCGGCACGATCCACCTTGTCGCGGGTGTCGGCGATGGTGGCGTTCTTTTCCCAACCGAACTCGAATTCGAGCACCACGATGGCGATGCCTTCTGCGGCGGTCGCGGTGATTTCTTTCACGCCCTCAAGGTCTTGCAGCTCTTGCTCTAGCGGGCGGACGAGCAGCTTTTCACTGTCCTCGGCAGAGACGCCGGGGAACGGGGCGGAGACGATGAGCACCGGCACGTCAATGTCGGGCTCGCCCTCTTTGGGCAGGCCCGTGTAGGCAGTCCAGCCTGCAACGAGGGACAAAACCACAAAGGCGAGGATCATCCTCGCCCGGCCAGCAGCCCAATCGACAATGCCTGTCATCAGCTTGCTCCTTCGGCGAGGGTCACGGTGACGGGCGAGCCGTCTCCGACAAACTCCTGCCCGGTGACGATGATGTCCGCCTGCTCCGGCAGGCCGGTGAGCCAGAGGCCGTCGGCCTGATCGCGCACCACGGTGACAGCGCGGAATTGGGCGAGGCCCTCTTCAACGATGCGCACGCCGAGGCGGCCCTGGTCATCGAGGGTGAGAGCGGCTTGGGGGACGAGATGGGCGACCTCTCCGGCGAGCGCGATGCCAATCTCGGCGGTGGCGCCGTCAGGCAGGTTGAGGGTGTTGTCGACCTCAAACTCCACGCGGAATGTCTTGGTCAGCGCGTCGGCGGAGCGGGAGATGAAGCTGATCTGGCCTACGACCTCAGCGCCGGAAATGAGGCGCGCACCAGCGGGGGCACCGAGGGCGACGCGGTGAATGTCTGCCTCTGGCACGAAGCCGACGAAACGCACCTTGGAGAGGTCAACGAGTTCGGCGCAGAGGCTGCCCGGTTGCAGGAGCGAGCCAAGCTCTGCGGTATCAGTTTCTAGAAGGCCCGCGAAGGGCGCGGTGATTTGCAGGCGGCCAAGCTCGGTTTCGGCCTGCTCGACCCCGGCCTGTGCCCCCTCAAGCTGGGCTTGGCGCGCGGCAACCTCGGTGGCCGAAGAAAAGCCCCGCTCTGAGAGCGTGCGCGCGGCCTGAGCGTTGAGGCGGGCCTCTTGCAGTTGCGCGCGGGCCTGGGTGAGGCTGGCCTGCCGGGTGCCCGGATCAAGCTCGCACAAGAGCTCACCGGCGGCGACTTCGCTACCTCGGGTTTGCGGCTCTGAGATGACCACGCCCGACGTCTCTGCCCGGACCTCGACCTTGCGGTGCGCCTCTGTCCGGCCCCGCAGCACCAGCCCGCTTTGCACCGGTTGTGCCTCAGAGCGCAGGGCAACGACGGCGACGGATTGGAGAGCGTCCTCGGTCGTCTCTGCCGTTTCGACATCGAGTGGGGAGCCAAAGATCAGCTGTTGCTGGAAGATGAAGACATACATGCCTGCCAAAACGACGAGAGCGGTGAGAATCGGGATGAGGCGCATGGAATGTCCGAGGAGTAGAGATCGATGCCGTTCAGCTACGAACGTCTATAGCATGCTGCAAGGCAACACGGAAAATTTTTGTCAGGGATTTGTAAATTAACGAAATGTGTCGGGATAACGCGAGGTTCGCCAAATCTCAGCCAAAAGTGTATAAAATCCACCTTTAACCCCGGCGACGGGGGCGCTATCTGCTCACGTCTAACGCGAGCCACCGACCGGAGACCGCCCCCGTGAGCAACCCCGACAGCTTTATCGACGAGGTCAGCGAAGAGCTGCGCCGCGATCAGTTCAACCGGATGCTGACGCGCTATGGCTGGATCGCGGCGTTGGTGGTGCTCGTGATTGTTGGCGGTGCCGGGTTCAACGAGTGGCGCCAAGCGCAGGCGGAGACGCAGGCGCGCGCCTTGGGCGATGCGATTGATCTCGCATACCGCGAGCCAGACCCGGCCGCACGGGCGGCAGCTTTGGCCGCGATTGAGGGTGCTGAGAGCGCGCCGATGGTCGGTTTTCTTGAAGGATCAGCGCTTTTGGCCGCCGGAGAGCCTACACAAGCCGTGGCCCGCTTTGAGGCGTTGGCAGAAACCCATGCGGGCGACGAAATCCTCCGCGATCTGGCGCTGATCCGCATGGTGGCCGCGATGGAGCAGGCTGGAGGCGCGCCTGCTGACCGCCGCGATATCCTTGATCCGATGATCAGTGCAGATGGGGCGTTTGCGCTGTTGGCTTTGGAGCAGCGGGCGGTTTCGTTCATCGAAGACGGCGACCGAGAGGCCGCCCTTGAGGACCTGAACCGTATTTTTGGTGCGGTGGATGTTACAGCAGCGCTGCGCGATCGCACACAAACGCTGATCGTGGCGCTCGGGGGGGATGTGCCCACCCCTGCCCGTCTGCTCGACGAGTAAACCCCTCCGCTGATGGCCCGCCTGCCCCTTTCTCTTGCGCTTGCCGGGCTGGTTCTGGCGGGCTGTTACGAAGACGACCGGCTGCCGGGCGAACGGATACCGATTCGGGATACCTCCGCCGTGACGGTAGAGGTGGAGGGGTCGGCACCCGTGCAACTCCCCGGCCCGGTGGACAACGCAAACTGGACGCACGAGGGCGGAAGCTCTTTGCGCAGCGCGGTGAACCCGGCCTTGGGCGAGGTGCTGGAGCCTGTCTGGGCGCGCCGTGTCGGCCCCGTGGGCCGGTCAGGCTTGCCCAAAGCGCCGCCCGTGGTGGCGGACGGCCGCGTGTTTACGTTTGCGGGCAATGGGTTGCTGGCCGCGACCTCGCTTGACGGAGAGGTCCTGTGGACTGACAGCACCATCCCCGAAAACGAGAGTGACCGCTCGGCCTTTGGCGGGGGCATCGCATGGTGGAATGGCACGCTCTATGTGGCCACCGGCTTTGGCGAGTTGCGCGCGGTGGACCCTGAAACCGGCGATATCCTCTGGCTGGAGCAGTTCAACGCGCCGTTTCGCGCGGGGCCTGCCGTCTCTGACAACCGGGTGGTGGTGCGCGATGCCGCTGACGTGGCGCATGGCATCGAGGCAGAGACGGGGCGGCGTGTCTGGCAAGTGCAGGGGGCCGTGGGCCTCGCGACGACGGGCGATACCGCGCCGCCTGCTTTGGTGGATGGCCTCGCGATTGTGCCCTTCACCAGCGGGGAGCTTTTGGCGATCACCGCGCAAAACGGCCGCCAGGTCTGGGGCCTGACGGTGGGCGCCGGACGGCGCGAGCTTGCGCGGGGGATCATCAGCGACGTGACCGGCGGACCAGTGGTGGCGGGAGTAAACATTTATGCCGCCAACCAGACGGGCACGCTCTTGGCGCTCGATGGATCGCAGGCGCAGCGGCTCTGGCAGCTGGAGAATGGCGCGCAGGACCTCATCGCAGTGGGCGGCGGCTCTATCTATGTGGTAACGGACCGCGCGATCTTGTTGCGGGTGCTGCGCGAGACCGGGGATGTGGTCTGGGCGCGCGGATTTCCGCAGACGCATCTCGACCTCTTCGACGATGAGCGCCCCGCAGTCTATTACGGCCCTGTCGTGGCTGGTGGGCGGGTCTGGCTGGCAGGCTCTGACGGGACGGTCACAGCGCTTGATCCGGAAGACGGCGATGTTGTCTCGTCCTTCACCGTTGAGGGCGGGCTTGCCGCAGCACCTGCAATTGCGGGGGGGCGGATGTATCTGCTCTCGCGCACGGGGTTGCTTTCGGCGTATGAGTAACCCGCTTTAACTTTAGGCCACTTCTATGACCCTCTCTGTCGCCATCGTCGGCCGCCCGAATGTGGGCAAATCCACGCTGTTCAACCGGCTCGTGGGCAAGCGCCTTGCGCTTGTCGATGATCAGCCTGGCGTGACCCGTGACCTGCGCGAGGGCGATGCGCGGCTGGGCGATCTGCGGTTTACCGTGATCGACACCGCGGGGCTGGAAGAGGCCACCGACGAGAGCCTGCCGGGTCGCATGCGCAAACTGACCACCCGCGCGGTGGAGATGGCGGATGTGTGCATCTTTGTCATTGACGCGCGCGTGGGTGTGACCCGCGACGATCAGGTCTTTGCCGAGATTTTGCGGCGGCAGGCGGATGGGCGTGTGGTGCTCGCGGCGAACAAGTCCGAAGGGTCAGCGGCGGATGCGGGGCTTTATGAGGCCTACTCACTGGGCCTCGGGGAGCCTGTGCCGTTGTCGGCGGAACATGGCGAGGGAATGGAGGCGCTGTTTCAAGCACTCCGCCCCTATCACGATGCCCATGAGGAGGCATTGAAGGCTGAAGTGGCCGCCCTTGAGGCGGAGGACGAGGCGGTTGAGGGCAAGGCGCTGCAAATCGCCGTGGTGGGGCGGCCCAACGCCGGAAAGTCCACGCTGATCAACGCGATTTTGGGGGAGGATCGGTTGCTCACCGGGCCAGAGGCCGGGATCACGCGCGATGCGATTGGGCTGGACCTCACCTGGGGCGACCGCGCGGTAAAGCTCTTTGACACAGCCGGCATGCGCAAGCGCGCCAAGGTGCAGGACAAGCTCGAAAAGCTCTCCGTCTCTGACGGGCTTAGGGCGGTGCGCTTTGCCGAAGTGGTGATCGTACTGATGGACGTGACAAAGCCGTTCGAGACGCAGGATCTGCGCATCGCCGATCTGGCAGAGCGCGAGGGTCGCGCGGTGGTGTTTGCGGTGAACAAATGGGATCTCGCGGCAGAGCGGGATGGGCTGCTCCCGCGCCTCATTGAAGAGCGCGACCGGCTGCTGCCGCAACTCTCTGGCGCGCCGCTGATCACGCTCTCGGCGATTACGGGGCGCGGGTTGCAGCGGCTGGCGCAGGCGGTGTTTGAGATCCATGGGCTGTGGAACACGCGGCTGCCGACGGCGAAGCTCAACACATGGCTGGAGGCGCAGACGTCGGCACATCCGCCCCCTGCCCCCTCGGGCCGCCGCATCCGGCTGCGCTATATCACGCAAGCCAAGGCCCGCCCGCCGACCTTTGTGCTCTTCAGCTCCCGCCCCGACGCACTGCCGGCGTCGTATACGCGGTACCTGGTGAACGGCCTGCGGCGGGATTTCGACCTGCCGGGGGTGCCTATCCGGCTGGAACTGCGGAAGCCCAAGAACCCGTATGAGGGGAAAAAGGGGCGGAAGATTTATTGAGGGGGGGGTGTGCGGACTTTGCCGCTATTCAGCATCACGTACCGAACGTCCACTTGCCTGGATCATGCGCGTGATGTATCCGCACAGTACGCTCGGCGTTCAAGCGGGGCGATGGAGATTTTATGTCTACGATTGCGGCCCGCCGCTAAAGTCCACACGATTGGACCGAATTGAACCAAAAGACTTCCGAGCGCGATACCGGAAGCCTTTTCGGCTGACATAAACTCAAGAGACAATCCCTTGAAAATCTCAAAACACGAACAGCGTGTTTTGCACGTTCTGGCGCAGGTTGGAGCCATCCACTTCGAGCGTCTTTCGAACGGCAAGATACGCGATATCCGCTGCTTCACGCGCGATCGCCATGTTGTGGCCGATTGTGATTTGCGGCTTTTCGACCGCCTGAAGAAGAGGCGGTTCATCAAATCAGTAAACGGACATCCGTACCGTGCCACACGGCTTGGGATCGGTTCCGTCAACGCTCAACACGATAATCGCTAAGGAAAGCACTCATGACAAAACCAACCATCAAACCAACAACAAACGATGATGTGCCGGCCCTGCAAGGTGTACTGGACCAGACAGAATTGTTTCCAAGTGAAATGCTGCCCGACATGCTTGCGCCTGCGCTAGCCGGAGAGACCGAGGCGTTCTGGCTAACCTGCCATTTCGATGGTGGAGCGGTGGGCCTGTGCTACACGGTGCCCGAGGAATTGGCAGACGGGACGTGGAACATGCTCGCGCTCGCTATCCGGCCTGATCTTCAGGGTAAGCGCCTTGGAACCGCGTTGCTGGCCGCTGCGGAGCAACACCTTCAAGGCAAGGGCCAGCGGGTTCTCATCGTTGATACATCGGGAACGGATGACTTTGCTCAGACGCGCAAGTTTTACGCCCAAAACGGCTACGATGAAGAAGCGCGTATCCGCGATTTCTGGGCTGCGGGCGATGACAAGGTGATCTTCCGCAAGGCTCTTTGATAAACCAACGCCCTTCGCCATATCACTGGCGGGGGGCTCCTTTGCAGACATTCATGCGCAGCGCAGCATCAGATACAATGGGCTCGCCGCAGACATTCCCTTAGGCCTAACGCAAACACACAACAGCATCAAAACACTTAGGGTTTTGGCGCTAGGTCAAGCCAAACAAAACCCCTACCCCCCAAACACCTCCACAATACCAACCGCCACGTCTTCTAGCGGTGTGAGCCCCGCCCTGTCTTCACCCGGGAAGCTGCGGGCGCGGTGGGCTGTGGGGGTGGCGGGGGGTGTGTGGAGCGTCACCTTGGGCCCCGTGCGGGCGGTCTCTGCCTGCCAGCTTGCGGCAATCGCAGCCTGGGCGGCTTTGGCGGCCCCGATCCCGGCGTTGAAGGGTTTGCCCGGTGTGTCTTCGGTCAAGATCACGGCGCGGCCTGCGGGGGCGGCGCGCAAGAGCGGGTCCACCATCGTAACCAGCCGCTGGAACGCGCGGATCGAGATGGCGAGGCTCTTGTCGAGGTCCTTCTCCTGCACCTGGGTGGCGGGGGTGAGCGGCGGAGAATGCACGGCCGTGTGCAGCCACATATCCGCCCTACCCCAGCGCTCATAGACCGCCGCGCAAAGCCGCTGGAGGCCCGGATCGTCGGTGATGTTGAGGGGCACCAGGGTGATGGCGCCGCCCACAGCTTCCACCACGTCCGCGAGCTCTTCGAGCCCGCCAACGGTGCGGGCGACGGCGACGATATGCGCGCCCTCGGCGGCGAGCGCTTGGGCGGTGGCGTATCCGATCCCGCGCGAGGCACCGGTGATGAGAGCGACCTGATTTTCAAAGCGTTTGGCCATGGCGCGCCATGTGCCGTGTGCAGCGGCAGAAGACAAGACCTTCGCTTGACAGGGGGGGCGCGGGCGCGGCACAAGCGCGCGGAATTGGTTTTCAGATCAGACGGAGCACAGCCATGCAACAGCCCCAACCCCTCGCCAATGCCCTGTGGCGCTCTGACAGCGCGGTTCGCCATATCGTGCTGATCTTGGCGGCCTCGTGGTTGGTGGCAATTGCCGCGCAGATCAAAGTGCCGATGTTTCCGGTGCCGATCTCGCTGCAGACGCTGGCGATCTTGTTTGTGGGCTTCACGCTGGGCTCGCGCCTGGGTGCGGGTGCGCTGATCGCGTACGTGGCGCAGGGTGCGGCAGGGCTGCCGGTGTTTGCGGGCGCGGGTCTTGGGCTGGCGACGCTGATGGGGCCGACCGGCGGCTTTATCATCGGCTTTATTGCGATGGCCTATATCGCAGGCCGCGCGGCGGAGACGGGCCTTGCGAGCGGGTTCGTGAGCACAGCCCTAGTGGGTGTGTTCGCCTCGGCGATCCTCTACGTGCCGGGCATCCTGTGGCCGATGTACTTGGCCGTGCTCTCCGGCGTTGACGCAGGCTGGGCGGCGCAGGGCTTTGGTTTCTACTGGCAGTATTTCATCGCGCCGTTCCTGTTGGGTGATGCGATCAAGGCCGCGCTGGCGGCCCTGCTGGTCGCTGGCGGATGGTCTGCGCTGAAGGCCCGCGGGTAACACTGCCACTCTCTTGAAATGCAAACGCCGCTCCTTCGGGGCGGCGTTTTGCTTTTGGGGGCTCTGCCCCTCTGCCGGGCTGCACCCGACATTCACCCCGAGGTATTTCGATCAAGATGAAGACCGTGAGTCGGGGCTGGGTCAAGGGCGCCGGTACGGCGGCGGCGAAGCCGCGGCCCCTTGAGGCAGACGCGACTCACATCCCCACACTGGATAAGGCGACTTGAGGGAGCAGCGGCGCCCTCAAGCGCCTCTCAACGGACTCTCCGCCGCGCAGCGGCGCTCGGCCCAACGGGAGGAACGGTGCCCTTGGCACCGTGACGACGGGCGGGAGTGACTTTTCACGCGAAGCGAGTTTCGATCTTTTGGCGGATCATGTCGCGCGCCTGCCGGTAGGCGGTGAGTTTGTCTTCGCGCGCCTCGCCAACACCGGTGGGGTCAAGGATGGGCCAGTATTCCACGTCGATGGCATTGGTGCGGGTGTATTCCTGGGCGTGGCGCAGGCTTGCGGGGCTGAGCGCCACGATAAGGTCAAACTGGGTGATGTCGTCGCCCCATTCCTCCATCTCTTGAAACGAACGGGCGCGGTGGCGGGTGAGCTCGATATCGAGCTCGCTGCACACGGCGACCGCGAAGCCGTCAATCTCAAGATCATGGAACACGCCTGCGGACTGCACATAGATCGTTTGCCCGAAGAGCTTTTTCATCAGCCCTTCGGCCATGGGGGAGCGGACCGCGTTGTGGTCGCAGCAAAAGAGCACCGAACTGGGGCGGGGCGCCAGCACCGGATCAGCCCTTGAAGTGCAGCACGCAGATCAGGGTGAAGAGGCGGCGGGCGGTTTCGTGATCGGTGATCACCTTGCCCTCCAGCCGCTCCAAAAGCAGGTTCGAGCCCTCGTCGTGGATACCGCGCCGGCCCATGTCGATGGCCTCGATCTGGCTCGCGGGCAGGCGTTTGACGGCGTCGAAATAGGCCTCGCAGATCTGGAAATAGTCTTTGATCACCTGCCGGAACGGGGAGAGAGACAACAGGAACGTGCCCGCGGGGGTGCCGTCGGCGGTGGCGATGTCAAACACCAGCCGGCGGTCTTTGATGCCGAGGTTAAGGTGGTAGGGCCCGTCTGGCGCATCGTCGGCGGCGGGGGCGAAGTTGTTGGCTTCGAGCAGGTCATAGAGGGCGACGCGGCGCTCTTGCTCCACTTCCGGGGTGGGGGCCGGAAGGCCATCGTCATCGAGATGCACCTGGGTGAGGCGAGCGTGGGTCATGGGGTGTCCTCATTCAGGGCGTCGAGGCGGTCGCGGACCGACAGGCCATGTGCCTCCAAGCTTTCGGATTTGGCGAGGGTTTCGGCGGCGGGGCCGATGGCGGCGAGGGCGTGGGGGGTCATGCGGGCGAGCGTGGTGCGTTTCATGAAGTCGAGCACCGAGAGGCCGCTGGAGAAGCGGGCGGAGCGGGCCGTGGGCAGCACGTGGTTGGGGCCACCGACGTAATCGCCGATGGCCTCGGGCGTCCATTGACCTATGAAGATCGCGCCGGCGTGGCGGATGCGTTTTTGCAGGGTTTCCGCATCCGCAGTGGCGATTTCGAGGTGCTCGGGGGCCAGACGGTTAGTCAGCGCCACGGCCTCGTCCATGTCCTTGACCGTGATCACCGCGCCAAAGTCGCGCCAGGAGGCGCCGGCGATGGCGGTGCGCTCAAGGGTTTTGAGACGCTCTTCCACCGCCTGCCCAACTGCGGCTCCAAAGGCGGCGTCGTCGGTGATTAGGATCGATTGCGCGCTTTCGTCGTGCTCGGCTTGGCTGAGCAGGTCAATCGCGATCCAGTCAGGATTGTTGTCAGCATCGGCAATCACAAGGATCTCTGAGGGGCCCGCGATCATGTCGATGCCCACGGTGCCATAGACCCGGCGCTTTGCGGCGGCGACGAAGGCGTTGCCGGGGCCGGTGATTTTATCGACCTTTGGGATGGTCTCGGTGCCATGGGCGAGTGCTGCGACGGCCTGTGCGCCGCCGATGCGGAACACTTCCGTCACGCCTGCGATCCGTGCGGCGTAGAGCACCAGCGGGTTCACCGCGCCGTCAGGGGTGGGCACGGTGATGACCAGACGATCCACGCCTGCGACCTTGGCTGGGATCGCGTTCATCAGCACCGATGAGGGGTAAGACGCCAGCCCGCCGGGGACGTAGAGGCCTGCGGCCTCCACAGCACTCCAGCGCCAGCCCAGCTCTGCGCCGGTGGGGTCGGTCCAGTAGGCGTCTTCGGGGCGTTGGCGCTCGTGATAGGCGCGGATGCGGGCGGCGGCGAGGTCGAGGGCCTCGCGCTGCTCAGTGGGGATCGTGGCGATGGCCGCGTCAATCTCGTCGGCTGTGAAGGCGAGCGTTTCGGGCGTCAGCGTGATGCGGTCGAACTTGGTGGTGTAGTCGAGGACGGCGGCGTCACCGCGCGCAGCAACATCGGCGATGATCTCTGCCACCACCGCATCGACATCCGCATCCGCCTCGCGTTTGGCGCCCAAGAGCTGGGTGAAGGCGATCTCGAAATCATCATCGGCAGTGCTGAGGAAGACGGGCATGGGGGCTCCGGGCTGGTTTGGCGCTGGATTAGCGGGGGGCAGAGAGAGGCTCAAGCCTCTCGGCGGGTCAAAACCGGAAGTTGAGGCCGATGGTGCCGATGGTTTGCCCCACATGCTGCCCTTTGAACTCGGGGCCGAGGAAGGTCAGCCCGAAGGTGGCATCGAGGGGGCCTGCGGGAAAAAATAGCGCGGCGCGGATGCGGCGGCGGAGCCTTCCGGGAGAGACAGAATGGCGACCGGGCATAAGCTGGCTGTAGGCGACATAGCCGACGTCGGTGCCGATCTCGGCGCGGATGCCGCGTGGGCCACGGCCATCGCGCACGGGCATGCGCAGGCCCGTAACTACATCGCGGGTGGAGCGGCGGGCGAGCACGTTTACGCCAAACGACAGGTCTGCGCCGACCCGCACGATCCCCTCATCGGTGGCGTGGGCAGACACAAACGGGCGGACCATGAGTTGGCTGCGCGCATCGGTGAAGGTGCGGCCCGCCTCTGCGATGGGGCCACCGAAGAGCGCGTTGTCGAGTTGGCTGTTCCAACCCTTAGGCTCGTTTTCGGCGAGGGCGTCGTGGAGAACTGTGTGCAACGCCCCCATGCCCGAGATTGGGCCTCGTACGCCCAACTCAGCCCCCAGGATCGTATCCCATTCACCGCGGGCGCGCCGGGCAAAGGCGGCAAGGGCCAGAACCCCAGCGTAGCGCCGCTCACCGGCACGCGTGGGGCCAGAGAGGCGTTGGGGGGTGATGATCTGGCCGCGCAGGCGAAGCTCCAGAATTTCGCCAAGGGTAATTCCGGAGCCGTCCATCGGGCGGTCATAAAGCCAGGAGCGGAAGTAAGAGGCGGTTTGCCAACGATCCTCGCCATCGCCCAGATAGTCATTGTTGAAACCGGAGGCGACGCCGATCTCGCGGCCAAACACCCGAGATATTCGGCTTTGCCCCTTAAGGGTTTCGGCCCCATCGTCGTGCACGAGTGCATTGAGATGTAAGATCGAGGGCGCGCCCGCATTGGCGACGCCGGAGGTCAGCGCCGCGACACCCCAGAGGAACACGAAAACAAAACTGCGCACGCGCCCCCCCAAGCTAGAACGACGATCCGACAACCCTACGGCCTTTGCCGATTGTCCCACAAGACGAAGGCGGGCTGTGCGCTCCGCTAAGTGAGATCGTGGCCCGGGACTTTGCCTGACGGGGCGACATAGGGGCGGGTGACGTCGCTGAGCGTGATGTTGACCGCCTCGACATCGAGCGCGATCTCTCCGTCACCTGCGAAGGTGAGGGTCAGCCGATCGCTGCCCTCCTCAGTGGTGTGGGTGATCGCGAGGATCGAGAGGACGGCATCTTTGTCTTGCGGGGTGATGCCCGCGCCGCGCATGGCGTGCGCGTCGTCAATCACAAGCATCGCACGCACCCGCTCAGGCGGACGGCCTTGGGCCTTGGCGGCGTCTGCGTCCTCCCAGCGGAAGCGGTTGATCAGGAACGCGGCCTGGCGTTTTTTCGGCTTCCAGGAGATGTCGCTGGCGGCGAGCACGGCGTCTTGCACAATCGCAGAGAGCACCTGAACGTCGGCCGCATCGGCGGCGATCAGGCGCAAGGGGCGCTCGGCGCCGTCCTCGAAACGGGCGTCTGTCATGTGTCATCCTTCTCGCGTGCGATGGTGGCGCCGACGCCGGAGAGCTTGCGCACAAGGTGCTCATAGCCGCGGTCGAGGTGGTAGACGCGTTTGACGAGCGTGTCCCCTTCTGCCGCGAGGCCTGCGAGCACCAGGCTGACGGAGGCGCGGAGGTCTGTCGCCATCACGGGCGCACCTCGGAGGCTGTCTACGCCCGTAACCGTGGCGGTGCCGCCCTGCACGTCGATGCGGGCACCCATGCGGGCCAGCTCTGGCGCGTGCATGAAGCGGTTCTCAAAAATGCGCTCTTCGAGCACTGAGGTGCCGCTCGCGAGGGTCAGGAGGGCCATCATCTGAGCCTGAAGGTCGGTCGGGAAGCCGGGGAACGGCTCGGTCACCACATGCAGCGGCCCGATGTCGCCGCCGTTGCGGGCAACGGTGAGGCCTGCGGGGCTTTCGCTGACATGCAGCCCCGCCTCCTCCAGCTTGTCGGCGAAAGAGGCGACGAGGGCGCGGGTGCCGCCCTTGAGCAGCACCTCACCGCCCGCGATGGCGGGGGCGAGCATGTAGGTGCCAAGCTCGATGCGGTCGAGGAGCACGCGGTGGGTCGCACCGTGCAGTTTTTCGACGCCTTGGATGGTGATGGTGCCAGACCCCTCCCCCTCGATCTGCGCCCCCATGGCGCGCAAGCAGCGGGCGAGATCCTGAATCTCAGGCTCGCGGGCCGCGTTCTTGATCGTGGTGGTGCCTTTGGCGAGGGTCGCGGCCATAAGCGCGTTTTCGGTGGCTCCGACAGAGACGACGGGGAAATCGATCTCTGCCCCTGTCAGGCCGCCGGGGGCTTTGGCGTGGACATAGCCGTCGCGGAGCTCCAGCTCTGCACCCAGAGCCTCCAAAGCACGGAGGTGCAGGTCCACCGGGCGGGCGCCGATGGCACAGCCGCCGGGGAGCGAGACCACGGCATGGCCATCGCGGGCGAGCATGGGGCCGAGCACCAGAATAGACGCGCGCATTTTGCGCACGATGTCATATTCAGCGGTGTGGTTGGTGATCGACTGGCAGCCAAGCGCCAGCACCTTGCCCTCTTGCAGTGCCGCGACCTCGCAGCCGAGCGAGCGCAGGAGGGCTGTCATCGTCGCGATGTCAGAGAGGCGCGGGGCGTTGGTGAGCGTCAGCGGCTCATCGGTCAGGAGGGCTGCGGGCATGAGGGTGAGGCAGGCGTTTTTCGCGCCCGCAATCTCGATCTCGCCATTGAGGCGCTGCCCGCCGGTGACGCGAATACGGTCCATACTGCTCTAGCTCTCGGGCTTGGCGGGCTTGTCGGCGCGCGCTCGTTTCTGGGCCTTGCGCCGCTGCAAATTGGCCCGGAGGGCGGCACGCAGGCGCTCTGCCTTTGCGTCTTTCTCGGTGGGCTTTTTAGAGCGGTCGTCAGCCATGGTCGCGGGATAGCGCAGGCACGCCGGGGCGTCTAGCGGCGTGACACCTTCGCCCAAAAGCTTCGTTTAGACGCAGATTTACTCAGGCAGCAACGGGCTCGCAATCGCACCTGGGTTGTTCTCGGAGAAGCCACAGATGACACCTCCAGGCGGAAACTCCCGAAGTGCAATATTGATGAAGACCAGTCCAAACTCACCGCATATTTCCCTCGCCCGCACACGGCAGTCTTCCGGAATCGTGTTGTCAAATCTACCACCGCAGCTTGTTGTGTCACCGAGTTGACCAGTTGTTACAAAACGCGGATATGGTCTCGTAGTTTTACTATGGACCTCAACCTGTTCACGCAAATCCTGAACTTCGCCCGTTAGACTAGTCACGTTGCTAGACAGCGTCGCGACCTGGCTTTCCAACCCGTCAATCGAAGCTATAAGTCGTGAAATAATGCCCGGAAGACGCTCTGAAGAGGGTTGCTCTGCCTCTTGATTGGTCTGAGCTGATGCTGCAACTCCTGACGTAAGTAGAAATACCACATATAAAATCGTTTTCATTTTAACCTCAAAGCCATATCTAACATCTAAATGTACATTCTTTTTAATGATTCTTGTAGTTGAAATTTCACACATCAAACTTGATAAATCGCGCTTCTCAAGGCTTTGGGGAAAGGGCTTGCGCCCGGGACGGGTTGATGTATCTAGCGCGCCACGGCGCTGCTGTAGCTCAGAGGTAGAGCACTCCCTTGGTAAGGGAGAGGTCGAGAGTTCGATTCTCTCCAGCAGCACCAGACTTCTTGACCTTTCACTATGCTGCTTCCGTCGAAGAGTTCGGCGCGGGGTTTGATGCCGTCTTGGGGGTTTTGGGGTTGTTTTCGGAGTGTTGTGAAGCGCAGGTCCGCTGTCTTGATGATGCAAGAGCTTTGGGCGGCGGTCATTCGTTCCGGGCACGGTAAGGCGCACCTTCAGACAGGCTTTTTGATCCCTACTCAACCGCGGGCAGTCCGACGGCGGCGCGGCCTTCGTTGGTTTTGAGAGAGAAGTCGCTGCCAAGATACCGGTCTGCCTCGGAGCCGCAAAGCCAGACCAAGGCCCTCGCGACCCAGTCTGGCGAGATGTGGACGCTCGGATCAAGTTGGCTGACCGGGTTAATGCCAGACGCTTTGATTGCGACCTGCATGTCGGTGGAGACTGTGCCGGGGCTAAGACCGACAACGCGGATGCCCTGTGCACCATACTCTCTATGCGCAACGCGGGTCAGCGACAGAACCGCAGCTTTCGTCGCGCAATAGTGGCTCCACCCCTCCAATGCGCCGGTCGCAGCGCCTGAGCTGATGTTGATGATCGTGCCACCTCCAGCGCGCTGCATCTGGGGAAGGGCATAGCGCAAGCCGTGATAAACACCCTTGAGATTAACATCGACAACTCGGCCCCAAGCCAGAGGGTCGCTGTCTGCGAGACGGGCGATCGGATCAATCACACCCGCGTTGTTGATCAGAACGTCTATCGCCCCCGTCCTCTCCTGCGCAAAAGCGATCAACCCCTCGACGTCTTTGGGGTTAGAGACATCGCATCTGATCGCACTTGCCAGTCCGCCTGAGGCCTCAAGCTCTTGCGCAATTGCCGTGATCCGCGCCTCTGACCGGGCCGCAAGCACGACATGGGCGCCCGCCCGGGCGAAGCACCGGGCGGCGGCCTCTCCGATCCCGCGGCTGGCGCCGGTGATGATGACGGTTTTGTTCTGAACAGTGCTCATAGCGGCTCTCCTAGAGTGGGCAGGCATTGGGCTGGGGATACTCCTGCCCAAACCGTCGAAAAAGGCTTTGGGCTGCCAGTCAGCCGTGCGATAAACGCACGAATGGACACAGCAGCCCTCAAGATCGTCGCGCTTGTCGCGCGGCATGGCAGCTTCGCCGCGGCGGCGCGGGTTTTGTCAGTGGATCCGTCCGCTATCTCTCGTTCGGTGGCTGGGGTAGAGGCTGGCCTGGGCCTGCGCCTCTTCCAACGCTCAACGCGGTCCCTTTCAGTGACGGAGGAAGGAGAGGCCTATCTCGCGCGTCTTGTTCCGCTTCTGGAAGAGCTTGACCAAGCCCATGATGCCGCGCGCGCGGTTTCGCGCCGCCCTGCGGGCACGCTGCGCCTCACAACTTCGGTTGCGTTCGCCCACACTTGCATAGTGCCGCATCTGTCTGCGTTTACCGCGCGCTATCCGGATATCTCGCTGGAGATTTTGCCAAGCGACGCGACGCTCGATCTGGCCGCAAATTCGATTGATCTGGCGATCCGCCTCATGCCCGCGCCTGCCGGAGACGTGGTGAGCGCAAAGCTTATCGACACGCGATATCGGGTTGTCGCCTCCCCAGACTACCTCGCAAAAAGTGAGGGGCTGTCAGAGCCCAATGATCTGCAAAATCACAAGTGCTTGCGGTTTGCTCTGCCAGACTACCGGACACGCTGGAGGTTTCGTTCTGGAGGGAGCCCGCCCATCGAGGTGCCGGTTTCAGGCAGCATCGTGATCGCGAATGCGCTGTCCCTGCGTCAGGCCGCGCTCGATGGGTTGGGCCCGGCTTTGTTGGCGGATTGGCTCGTTTGGAGAGACATTCAGAGCGGCGCGTTGGTTGATGTCTTCCCCCACCATGAGTGCGCTGCGACTGACTTCAACACCGCGGCCTGGGCGCTCTATCCGTCCCGAAGCTATCTGCCGCAAAAGGTGCGCGTGACGCTCGATTTCTTGAGAGAAACGCTGAGACGGGGCCAGCATTGACGGGGCTAGTGCGGTTAAGAGGGCGCTGTCGCGTGGTCAGTGCTAGCAGCACACAGGCTGCTTGCACCGCTGCGCACAAAGCCCCCTCAGGCACCTCACCCAAAATCGGTGTTGATCACTATCTCCAAGATGCGGGTCGTCTCGTTTCCGGCATCGTCAATGGCGCGCAGGGCGATGGTGGTGAAGGAATTGTCGCCCGGATACCCTTCGGTGTAGGTCAACTCCTGTAGAGCGCCGGTGCCCTCGCCGACATATTCAAGATCGAGCACACCGACAAAATCCCAGTCGATCCAAAGCTCAGCGCCCGGCTCTGCCACGAACTGGATCGTCGGAGTGGTGTCGTTTGTGACCGGCTCTGGCAGGGGTGTATCGAAGAGCAGCGTGTCGGGGTGGAGGCTGATCTCTTCGGAGCGATCTAGGGTGACCATCCAAGTATCCACCCCATGCGCGATCGCGAATGTGTCCAACCCGCCAGACGCGATATGCCCCTCGGCCAAATTTGAGCGGAAGCCTTCGGCAAAAGAGTCTGCAAAGCCGACGATGTCCTCCCCATCAGGATCAAAGGCCCGGGCGAAAAACTGATCGACATCGCCAAACTCATTGACCAGCCGCGTTGCCAACTTGACGATTGTGCCATCCGCCAAGCGCACCGCGTCATACCCGCCTGTCAGTTCATCCACTAAATAGTGTGGGGGCGCGTCACCGAACGAGCGGTCGTAATTTGGATTGTCGATGGTGAAGCCATCATCCTCCATGATCACGACGTTTCCAAATTGATCCCCAACAATATCATAGTGTCGGGTGTATCCACCGCGCCCCGTCAACTCGCCAAAATAGGTTTCTCCGTCACTCGTGAGAAACTGCGTAAACACACTGCTTGCGCCGTTGCGTTGCAGTGAAATGACGAAGCTGTCGTCTGGGAGCTTTTCAAGGCGCAAGTGCTCGACGTCAAAACTGAACGGGGCCGAGAGATCAACATGCAGCTCGGTTGTGGTTTGCGTCTCAAGGTTCACCTTGCGCAACACCGGGCGCTCAAGGCCGTTTTGATCTTCGGCGGTGAGGATCAAGAGCTCTCCGCTGGCCATCTCTTCGATCTCATGGACCTCGTTGGTGACCCGGAAGCCAGGCGGATCAAGCGTCATCTCGGTCAGGATGTTACCCAACGGATCTAGCTTCAAAAGCACGATTTCCTCGCCGCCATCCGCAGTGAAACGCTCAGAGGAATACACATATCCACCATCAGACAGTGCGGTCAGGTTCGACCCGTCGCTCACACTTGACCAAAGAACCTGAACGGTACCGATAGGTGCTGTTTGGGACACAAACTGAGACACCACGATGTCTTTGCCGGAGGTGTCTTTGATCACCATCCGTTCCGTCAACGTCGTGGTGCCCGCGGACGTGTTCACGAAACTGTCGCGTATGATGTAGGCATGCTCGCCGAAGACGTTCGCAGCCAGCGCTTCGATGTCGCCCCGTTGAATGTTGTCGTAAAATGAGACGTTGCCGCCCGCTGAGAAGGGTGACGCGGTCACGTCTTGCCCGCCCAAGGTGGGGCCTTGAGTGTCTATGCGAATGGGGGTCGGATCAGTCGGCTCTGAAACATTGCCCGCCGCATCTTCGGCAGTTGCGGTGATAGCGTAGAGGCCATCGCTGAGCCCACTCTCACCACCCAGCGTGAAGCTCCAGACGCCACTAGGGTCAGCCGTCGTATCGCCCACCTCAACACCATCGACAAAAACCCGCACGAGGGCACCCGGCTCTGCTGTCCCGTCAATGATGGGCTTGGTGATGTTGGTGGTAGAGTCGCCCGCCACGCCGCTATCGCTCGCCTCAGAGAGCGCGAGGGTTGTTGCATAGGCGGGCCCGTCAAAGGAGAGGCGTTGGGCCTGAATATCGCGAGAGGCGCCGTTCCCATCCGTCCAACTCACGATGAACCCGTCGTCCCCATCGGGCTGTAGGGTGGGGTAATACTGGCGCCCGTCTGTGTCGGTGTTGACCCGGATCAGATCGCCGTTGGGCGTGCCGTCGATGTTAAAGGCTTGCACGAAGGTTGAGCCGGTGCTCCCCGAAATCCCATCAAGCCGCCCGGTGAATGCCACCGCAAAGCGCCCGTCTGGAAGGCTGGCAACGTCGATATCGCTTGGTTCAAGCGGGGTCGCGGCGGTGAGCTCAACCGGTGTACCCGGCGTGTCGAAGCTGTCGCGCAACTCCACAAAGAGCTTAGTGTCTTTCGCGTAGGCCATGACGATCTTGTCGCCGGGCAGGATCGCGATGTCGCCGTTTGGCCCGTCCCAATCACGGTCTAGATCGCGGGCAAGATTGGCGGAGCCGAGATCGGTGCCGCCGGTGATATCGGTCTTGAAGACGGTAAAGCTGTCGTCGAAATTCCAGTGCGTTGTCAGAAGGTTGCCATCATTGAGGAGGTGCAGCTCAGGCCATCTCTCATCGGTCTGCCCTTTGCCCTCACGCGTGACCGGGGTGAACGAGCCATCGCTTGGATCAAAGATGGTGTAGACTGAGTCGTATGAGGCAGAGCCACCTGTTGCGGCGGCCACGCCGATCCGCCCATCCGGCAGCAAGACCATGGCCGCATCGTTTTGCACATCATCATCGGCTGGGAATGGCGTGTGCGAACCTCCGATCGTCGTGCCGTCGCGGTTGTAAAGCTGTATGCGGATCAGGCCGCTGTCATTGCCGCCACCGTTCGGGCTGGGGTCAAAATAGGCGACTGCAAACCGCTCATCATCCAGCGCCAAGACGGCGCGTGGAGACTGGTCTCCGGCGATCTCAGAGTTGGCGGTGAAGGGAAGAACGGTCGCGGTGTTGTCTTTATCAAAGACTGCGACCGTGACATGCCCCCCGTCGCTATCCATATCGGTCGGCGCAAGATCAAACCACGCCGCCACAAAGCCACCATCGGGGAAAACACCAAGCTGAGAAAAGGCTTGCAGGCCCTCTTGCCCGACATCGAGGCGAATGTTCCCACCGTCTTTTTCCAACGCGCCCAGCTCAAGCGCCGGTGCGGTTTGGTCGATGTTGAGCGTGAGGGACGGCGCCGTCTCAGATGGCGTGCCCCATGTCGTTTCGGTCTGCACCGCAAAGCTGTGCTCACCCTCTCCGAGCGACAGTGTGGATAGGTCAAAGGACCATGTGCCTGTCTCGCCAACGGTTTGGCGACCGACCTCTTCACCATCTTGCAGCACGACCACCACAAGCCCAGCCTCTGCCGTTCCGGTCAGAGCACTCGGGGTGGATTGGGTTGTTGTGACGCCGTTCTCGGCATTCAAACTGTCAAAGCGAAGGTTGCCTGCGGCCACGGGCGCGGGCGCCCCGTCGGGGAAGACGGCCGCAAGGGTGATCTCGCCATCCGCCGTGCCATCGAGTGCGTCGGCTGTATCGAGACGGCCGCCGAGCATCACGAACACGTCGCCGGGATGCTCGAAGTTCGGCTCATCGGTAAAGCCGCCGCTTGCAGAGATGCCAAAGTCATCAAGCCCATCGCCGTTGACGTCGCCCAAGGGGACGATCTCGAACCCCAGGTGCGCATCCGCAAACTCGCCGGTGATGTGCCAAAGGCCGTCGGCGCCCATCGTCTGGGACAGCTCAATGACGAAGTCACTTGTGCCATCGGCAGCATCAAGAGCGGTCAGCGCACCGCCACTGATGACATAGACCTCACCCGATTGCGCACCGTTCTCGCCTGAGCGATGCGCACCAAGCGCGATGTCGTCTTTGCCATCCCCGTCTACGTCTCCGATGCCGTTCAGCCACCAGCCGAGACCGTCGTTCGCATCGCCGATAAAACCGTATTCGAACGGGGTGCTCAGGGGTTCGCCTGTGATGACTTCAGAGAGGCGCTTTCCACTGATGAGCGACACGGTGCCGGGGATCGTTGGTGTGCGCTGGGAGTCTTCCCACACCGCCAGAACATCCTCAAAACCATCGCCATCGACATCGCCTGCGGGGCGCGCGACGAGGCCATATCCTGCCACCGTAGGCTCGGCAAAAGCCCAAACGCCGTCTTCGTTTACATCCGCAGCCAGTGTCGCAAGGTTAAGGCGCGCACCGCCGGGCGATTGGCTTGCGATGAACTCCGATGTGACGACATAGAGTGACCCCTTGGAGCCGATAAGCATCTCGCCTTTGCCGTCCCCGCTCAGGTCGCTTATCGGTGTCACAGAATAGCCCGCAATATCGCCCGCATCGCCCTCGAAGGTGATCACGCCCGTGGGCAGAGTTTCGCCCAGAACGATGGTGCCATCGGAGGTTCCATCGGCCGCATCAGCGGCGGCGAGTTGGCTTGAAAGGGCGACGAAGACCCGCCCAGCATCGGACCCTGACACATCCGAGAAGGCGCCGCTAAAGGCGATCTCGGCATTGCCGTCGCCGTCAATGTCATCAAGGAAGGTCGCCTCGGTCCCGATCAGGTCGTTGGACACGCTCGACTCGAACACCCAGCCGCCGGTGATGTTTGCGATGTCGTCGAGCTCGATCAAACGGTCTGCGGTGGCGCCAGATTGCAGGTCAGCGTCGTTCAGCGCCGCAGAAGACAAGAGGTAGACCTTGCCGGCATTCCCCGCGCGGTCATCCACATGGTGGGCAGAGATCAGGAGGTCATTTTTGCCATCGCCATCAAAGTCTCCGTTGCCCGCAATGCCGGTTCCGGCGAAATCTCCGTTGGTCTTACCGATGAGCGCGTAGACGCCGTCTTGCTGGAACAACTCACCCAAGCTGACGCCATAGTCCTCCGCCTTGCCCAGAGTGCTGAGCGCAGCACCGGGAACGAGCACCGCGAGGCCCGGCCCAAAGGCCAGGTCATTTTCGCCGTCAAAGGGCGCCCCGGCGCGGGGAGCGCCGATCAGGAAGTCGTCGAGACCATCGCCGTCGATATCTCCGAGGGACGACATGGAGTAGCCGAAGGTGTTGCCGGTCGCGTCACCCGTGATGCGGATCGGCGCATCAAGCTCGACGGAGATTTCGAACGTGACCTCGCGGGTTGACTGATTGCCCGCAAGATCGGTGGCGCGGACGGTAACTGTCTTTTCGCCTTCGGTTGCGTAGGGCTGATCCAATGCGAAGCTCTGCATCTCGCCTGTGCCGTCACCGGTATCCTGAAAGCCGCGCCCATCGCCCCAGTCGATCTCTATCTCCGCGCTATCCTCTACAAGCACATCGAGGCTTGGCTGCACCTTGCGCACGGGCTGGCCCGTCTCGGGCGCATCGGTGAGGGCGACAGTGAAGGGCTCTTCGGGAAGGAACTCGAACCTCTGCAGAAACCGATCAGAGTCGCTGAAGTCAGGAGTGCTGTAACCATAGACGGCGAAGGTGCTGTCGCCGCTGATGATGCCATGGGTGTTGGCAATCGGCGCTCCATTGCGAAACCCGTCCGGCGCTGTGTCAATGTGAGAGCTTTCCGGGCCTCGCGCTGTTCCATCCGGAGCAAAAAGGCGTGATTGGAGGCTTTGAGTTGCGGTGCCATCCGCGCGCTGGTCATTCTCAACCCAGGTGATCGCGAAGTCGCCGTTATCGCGCACGTCAACTTTTGGCTGCTGCTGAAAGCCTGCGTCCGTCGACTTGGCGCGTGTTGGCTCTGTGATCGCTGCGTCGTCGGGTGAGAAGATCTGAAAGAAGACGGTGCCTTGCTCGGAAAACGTGACATCGAAATCGAGCTGATACCACGTCAGGACAATGTTGCCGTTGTCCAACTCTGCAAGGTCGAACCTCACTTGAGCTGAGTTTTCGGAGTTCCCAACCTCTGTGCTGTCCCCGACTTTCACGAGGTCGGAGGTGTAGCGGGTCAAAAAGACCGGCTGATCATCTGATGAGGCCCGAAGGCCCTCGATCACCGCAGCAAACCCACCGTCTGAGGTGGCCACGAGCCTTGGTTCTGTAGAGACGGTCGTGAGTGTTCCGTAGTCGAGGGCGACAGCGGCCGGGTTCGCGCCGTTTGCATCAACAACAGCGGCTTTGTCTTGGTACGCGACCACCACCCGACCATCGGTCAACTGGATGGCCTCAATCTTTACGTCAGTGGGGAGTGAACTGGCGAAGGGGATTGAAAACAGCAAAACCGGGTCTGCGTTGACCTTGGTGCCGTCGGCATTGAACGCTTGGTAAAAGATGCCGCCGGGGTTCTCAGCGTCTCGGGCAAAATCAACCACCTCTCCGATGAGGGCAAACCCACCGCCCTCGAGAGCGACCACAGAGGTGACCCGGCTGTCGTCGTTTCGGATTTGAGTGAGAGGGCTTATGACCTGCCCGTTGGGGCTGTAGATCGCGGCCCATGCACCCTCGGCATCGTCCTCAGAGATCGCGCTTGTCCGCACATCGGTCACGAACAGCAGGTTCCCATTCGTGAGTTTGGTGAGAGACTGATCGCTGAGATTGGTCTCTGAGATGGTGCTGTCCAAATTAACTGGAGCACCCACAGGCGTAAGGGCGGTCGCTGGCCCGTCGCCCGGAGCCTCTGTGTCGATGGTCACGATCTGTTGGGTGGAAACCGCGTTGCCTGCGAGATCCTCGCCCGTCGCGGTGAGGGTGGTGCTGCCCTCGGGCAGAGGGCTGGCGAGGTCAATGCGCCAGTCGCCATCACCGTCAACGGTCGCGGTGCCAAGCGTGGTGTCGCCGTCTTTGAGTGTGACGGTCGTGCCCGCCTCTCCGGTGCCAAAGACCGATAGCGTGGTGTCGCTGGTCACAAAGTCGGCCAGAACACCGTGATCTTGCGAGATGGCGTCGATGGTGAGGGTGCCGTCGGGGTCAAACAGCAGCGTGTAGTCTATAAGCTCGACCGAGGTATTCCCCGCCGCATCCGTTACCGTCACCCGAATCTGCTGCGGCCCATCACCAAAAAACGGCTCGTTGATCGAGAGGGTCTGTTCAACGCCAGTGCCGGTGTAAAAGGCCGTTTCGCCGTTGTTGAGACCCCATTCAACTTTGATCGCCGCGCCATCCTCGGTGGTGGCCAGAAGCTGCGGGAATGGGTCGTTGGTGACCCCGTCGGTGTTGGAGAGCCCGGTGTCAGAGGCCGGATCAAGCCGCGCGCTCAGCGGAGGCGGCGTTGCGTCAAGCGTGATCTCCAGCGTTTTCAGCGTGGTGTTGCCGGCGCGGTCTGTTGCAAGCGCCTCAAACGTGTAGGTGCCGTCGGCGGTGTCTGGCAGGTTAAAGAAATCAGCGAAGATGAAGCTCGTTTGCGTCAGCGGGGTGAAGCTCGCCTCGCCCTCCCAGCGGTAGCTGATCGTGTCGAAGCGATCTTCGCGGTCGAACAGAATGCTGATGCGGGTGGCCGAGGTCAGCCCGTCGCTGTCGCTCACCCCGGTGTCAGTGCTGGCGCTGGCCGAGATGGTGAAATCTGGCGCGGTGGCATCGAGGATCAGCTGACCGTTGCGGGTGGAGACGTTGCCCGAAATCTCTTCCACGGTGATCGTTATGTTGTAGGTGCCATCGGCAGCGTAGGGCGTGGGCTGTGTCAGGGTGACGGTGCCGTCGGTCGCCGTGCCCGTGGAGGGCGCATTTCCGTCGCCCCAAGACACGCTCACTTGCGCGCCAACCTCGGTTGCGACGGTCAACACGCCTTGCGGGTCGTTGGTGTTGAGGGTCGGGAAGTCTGAGCTGCCGACGACCTCTGAACCGACGTCAATCGAGGAGACAACAGGGTCTGTGAGATCAACCTCAAAGCCAAACACTGCCGTGTCAGAGCGCAGGCCCAGCTGGTTGACCGCTGTCAACTTGGCTGTGAGCTCCGCCTCGCCGAACGGGCCTTGCGCCGGCATCTGCCAAGTGCCGTCGGGGGCCACGACGGTGGTTGCGGAAACGAGGGTGTTGAACACCAGCTCAATGGTCGATCCGGGCTCTCCGGTGCCGACAAACACCAGCGCAGTTTCGTTGGTGACGGTCCCAAGATCGGTGCCGCTTGTATCCCGAATGGCCACGTTGCTTGGGGCGGCGGGCCCGCTACGATCTAGCGTAAGTGGGTTTCCGCTGCTGCTCTGGTTACCAGCGGCATCAACAGCGCGGATCGTGACGACCTTTGGCCCGTCATCGACATAGTCCGTCGGTTTGGTGATAATCTTCGTGATGCCAGCCGCGCCCTCGAAGCTCTGAGCAAACCCGTTCCCATCCCCCCAATCGACCTCATAGGTCGTGCCGAACTCGATGAGCAGTGAAAACGAAGGTGTTGCGTCTGCCGTAAAGCGAGTCGGGCCAATGATGACAGAGTCGCGGAAATCTGGGTTGATCGGAGACGCGGTCGTGTCGATCTGGAAGTTGAAGGCCGCATCGCCAGAGCTGCGGCCCAGCGCATCGATGCTGCGCGCGCCAAAGGTGTAGTCGCCTTGAGTGGCGGCCGCATCGCCCAGCGCAAAGCTCCACTCACCCGTCTCGGAGGCGGTGGTGCGCCCAACCTCCTCACCGCCGATGCCGCGTGCGAGAATGAGAACGGTGGTGCCCGGCTCCGCGGTGCCCGTGATCGTGGGCGAGAGGAGGTTGGTAGCCCATCACCCACAGCGCCACTGTCGCTGGCCGTGGCCAGCCTCAGGTTTGTGGGCGCATCGGGTGGCGTTGTATCCACGGTGAAATTGATCGACTGGAAGGAGGCGTTGCCCGCCACATCCTGAACCCGCACCACCACATGCTTATCACCGTCGGTGGTGTAGCTGGTGGGTTTGGTGACAGTCACGGGCGCGCCCTGCGCCACCCCCATCGGGATCTGCCCTGCCCCATCTCCCCAATCAACAAAGAGAAACGCCCCAGTCTCCGCCGCGACGTGCAGCGTCGGGCGGTCAGAGCCAATGGTTTCCCCTTCGGTGATCGCATTGAGCACGGGCGTTGGGGTTTGGGTATCGAGCGTCAGTGTAAAGGGGGCAGAGGGCGCAGACTCGTTGCCCACATTGTCGGACGCTGTCGCGGTAAAGCTGTAGGCCCCATCCGGTCGGTCAAAACTGGGGAAGGCCAGCTGCCAGCTTCCGCTAGCGTCGGCCTGCACGGTGCCAAGAGTGGCTGTACCCTCTTTGACGACAACGCTTGTGCCGGGCTCTGCAAGGCCGAAAAGCGTGAAGGTCTTGGAGTTCGTGATCCCGTCACCAAAGGTGCCTGTGTCATTGTCGATCTGGGTGATCTGGGGTGCGGTGGGTGGCGTGCCGTCGAACGTATACTGCACTGTCCTGTCGGTGGTGTTCCCAGCCGGATCGGCGATGCGCACGGTGATCGTGAAAATGCCGTCCGCAGGATAGCCGCCCGACTTTTCAATCTGCCGCGCGGTAGAGATACCGTTCGCGGGCACAGGAGCGGTGAAACCTTCACCGTCACCCCAATCGACGCTGATCGTGCTCCCGGTCTCTGCGAGGATGTTGAGCACAGGTGTTTCGTCAGACGAGCCAAAAGGCCCCGTCTCGATGATCGCAAACCCCTCGGGCGGGGTGCGGTCAGTCGTGACGGCAAGAGGCGCGCTCAGGCCGCTGGCGTTGCCGAAAGCATCCGTCGCGCGGGCCTGGAACGTGAGTGTTGTGTCAACGGTTGCCTGCTGGATGCCCGCAACCTCAAAACGCCCGTCTGCCCCCACCGTGCCGCGACCAACAACGGTGTTGTTTGAGACAATCTCGATGCTTGAGAGCGGCTCACCGGTGCCGAAGATCGTGATTTCGCTGGCAGAGGTGACCTGATCGCCAGCTGTGCCCGTGTCAGGGCTGAAGCCACCGATCTGAGGGGTCTCGGGCGCTGTCGTGTCGAGGTCGAAGGTGAGCGTGCGGTTGACCACATGCCCGGCGCCCTCGGAAATGCGCAGCTGCACGGTTTTGCTGCCGTCGGTGGCATAGGCCTCTGACTTTTCGATCGATTGGAGGGCGCCAATGGCCTCTCCGAAAGCCCGAAACCCGTTGCCGTCGCCCCAATCAATCTCGACCGTCGCCCCCGCATCCGCTGAGAACTGGACGCTGGGTTGCGGGTCTGCGCTGCGCGTCGCATCCCGGTCAACGCGGGAGCGTTCGGCGAGGGCGACCAAGGCAACGGTCAGGCTGCTATCCACGGTCACGCTTTGAGCGGCTGAGAGGTCAGACGTGTTCCCAACCCCGTCGCGCGCACGTGCGGTGAGGTTTGTCGTGCCTTCCGGAAGCGGCGATGCTTGCAGGTCAACGCGCCACACGCCGTCGGCCCCGGCTATAACGTCACCAATAGCCGCCCCATCGGCAAAGAGCGTCACAGTGCTGCCCGGCTCAGCGGTGCCCTCTACGATCACGGCGGCGTTTGCGGTGATGAAGTCGCCCTCAACCCCAGTGTCATCGAGAATGCGCGTGATCGCCGGGGGCGCGGGCGGTGTCGTGTCGAGCGTCAGTTCAGCGGAGTTTTCAGCGCTGTTCCCGGCGGCATCGGTCACTTTGAGCACAACGGTATAGCTGCCATCGCTCGCATAAGGCGTTGGGGGCGTGAGGATTTGTTGCAGGCCCGTTGCAGTGCCTGCGGCGACAAACCCCTCGCCCGTGCCCCAGTCCACCTCGATCTCTGCACCGACTTCCGCCTTGAAAGACAGCTCCGGCGCGGTGTTTTGCCCGGCACCCTCGCCAAAGCCGTGAAACTTGAGCGAGACACTGGTGTCTTTGGTCAGGCGCACGACGATGGTTTCGCTCGCAGAGCCGTCGAGGCTTGTGACCTCCAGACGCTCAACCAGCGTGTCGCCCTCGTCCAACCGTTTGAACGCGCGTTTGTCAGCGTCGAGCTCATAGCTTCAGTCGCCGGTGTTGCGGTTGAACGTGAACGCGCCCGCCTTGCCCGACAGGTCTGCGCGGGACACGCGCGCGAAACGGTCTTGGTCGCGGTCTGGGTCGTCGAGGATGATCTGCCCTTCGATCAGGGCAGCATCTGACAGGGTCTCTTCAAAGCGGGTTTGGCCGGTGAGTTCAGCGTCATCATCGCGACCACGGATCTCCACCGTGATCGTTGTCTCAGTCGTGCCGCCGAGGTCTTGCACCACGAGCGTCTCTTCAACCCGCTCACCGCTCACAAGTGCCTGGGTCGCCGCGAGGCTGTTGTCGATTTGATAGGACCAGCGGCCCGAGGTCTCATCGAAAACAAAGCTGCCGAAATCTCCCGTTAGATCAGTGGGATCGACGGCCGTGAAACTTGTCGTCGAACCGTCCTCAAAGGTGGCGGTGAGTTGGCCAGAGACTGCGCCCCGCGCATCTTCGCGCGTGTTGCGCTCTGTGCGGCCTGAAATTTAGGGGATCGTGTTGGGCAGGATAAAATCGATGTTCTGAAGATCGCTAAGATTGAGCCCCTTGAACTGAAGAACCGCCCGTCGCCAAAATCAATCTCGAGCCGTTTCTTGACGACAGAGGCGTTGGCGAGGGCCGTTGCGACCTCTTCGAGCGTCAGATCTAGGCCCCGGAGATCGACCTTGTCGGCGCCGATCTCAAAATCCTCGATCCGGTCTTTGCCGATGCTCAGTGCGAAAATGTCAGCGCCGGAGCCACCCGTCATCCGGTCATTGCCGGTGCCGCCATCGATAAAATCGTCGCCCGCGTCGCCAAACAGCCGGTCATTGCCGCGGCCGCCGTCGATCTGATCATTCCCTTGGTCGCCCTTGATGCGATCTTTGCCGCTGCCGCCCTCGATCACGTCGTTGCCGCGCTTGCCAGAGAGCGTGTCATTGCCGCCATTGCCAGAGAAGCGGTCATCATCGGGTGTGCCGTCGTAGGTGTCGGCACGATTGCGCCCGTTAAAGATGGCGCCAACAGACTTACGTGAGGGGGGCATCACGCACTCCAAACAACAGTTTTCCCCAATACGTTGGATATCTCAAAATGTGCACGCGACAAAGACAATCTGGTGGCAGTTTTGTGATTATGGAGGAAGACGTGGCCATTACGCCCTCACTTTGTACTGGTGAGCACCGCCGATTTAGTGAGGAAGACCTTCTTGACCTCACACCGGACAGGGGGCGGAGCCTACGCTTTAGACAGTTTCAGTTCGTGTGCAGGCAGTGCCCGATTGGCTGCATCGGCTGACGGGGACGACGCACCGGATGCGCAGTCGTACGAACGGTATTGGCCCGTCGCGCATAGCAGGTGGGTGCCCCCCAGCGCGCCGCCGTGACCTACCGAAGATGTACAAAAACCTCCACTGCATGGGATTTACGACACCGAAGAAGCAAGAAAGTATAGCACCCAGCACGTTTCGTAGTGGTTTGACCCCGATTTTCATCGCTGTCTAAGAGCGTCACGGGACAAACCCGGGCAACCTTTTTGGGAGGAAACCATGAAGAAATTGACCGTCTCAGCGCTTGCGCTGATGACTGCGGGAGCTGTTGCATCTCAGGCCTCCGCGCAGGAACTCACCATCGCTATCGTCAACAACGGCCACATGATCAACATGCAGTCCGTTGCCGAGGCCTACACCGCCGAGACCGGCGTGACGCTCAGCTGGGTGTCGCTGGAAGAAGGCGTTCTGCGCGAGCAGGTGACGTCCGACACCGCAACCGGTGGCGGCCAGTACGACATCATCAACATCGGTATGCAGGAAGCGCCGATCTGGGGTGCCGCTGGCTGGATCGAGCCCCTTGAGTTTGGCGCAGACTATGACGTCGATGACATCCTGCCCGCGATGCGCGCTGGGCTCAGCCACGAGGGCACGATGTATGCCGCGCCCTTCTACGGCGAAAGCTCAATGGTCATGTACCGCAAGGACCTGACGGACGCAGCAGGTGTCACCATCAACGACAACGACAGCTGGGCGCGCATCAAGAACGCGGCAGCGGCGATCCACGACCCCGACAACGGCGTCTACGGCGTCTGCCTGCGCGGCAAGCCGGGCTGGGGCGACAACATGGCGTTTATCACCACCGTGGTGAACTCCTTCGGTGGCGCTTGGTTCGATGAAGAAGGCCGACCGCAGCTTGACTCAGCGATGTGGAACGAGGCGATCAACTTCTACGTTGATCTCCTGGGCACCTACGGCCCTCCGGGCTCTGAGGGTAACTCGTTCAACGAGATCCTCGCGCTCTACAACGAAGGCCGTTGTGGCATGTGGATCGACGCCACAATCGCTGCCTCCTTCCTTGAGGTAGACGGCGTGGCCTACGCACAGTCCCCGAACGCAGGTAACGCTGCTGGTGCGAACTGGCTCTGGGCTTGGGCGATGGCGATCCCGGCGGGCTCCCCTAACGCGGAAGCAGCGTCTGACTTCATCGAGTGGGCAACCTCCAAAGAGTATGTGCAGGCCGTGGCAGCGCATCCTGACTTTGGTTGGGGCTCGGTTCCGACCGGTCAGCGCGCGTCCACCTACGAGCAGCCTGGCTTCCAGGCAGCGGCAGCATTTGCCGATGCTGAGCTTGCAGCGATCGAGTCCGCCGCTCCCGAAGCGTCTGACCTGAAGCCTTACGTGGGTGTTCAGTTCGCTGCGATCCCTGAGTTCCCGCAGGTCGGCTCTGCCGTCGCGCAGGAAATGGCAGCGGCCCTCTCCGGCGCAAAGTCGGTGGAAGAGGCGCTGGCGGATGCACAATCCGCAGCTGACGCGATCATGCGTGAAGCGGGCTACTACGAGTAAGCCCTGCGACCGGAGGGGGCAGGCCAGTGCCCCCTCCACCCCACCAGACCTTTTGACAAAGCGGCGCGCTGGCCGCTTCTTCTAAAGGCCTGTGACGGTCCACAGAGACCGCGCACCTAACCTGGGTCCTTGGGAGGAGCCATCATGGAGAACAGAACGCTGGTGCGTCTTTTGCAGACGCCTGCCGTCATCCTGCTACTGATCTGGATGCTCGTGCCGCTGAGCATGACGCTCTATTTCTCGTTCATCCGCTACGTGCTCAACAGCCTGCGGAGGCCCGAGTGGACCACGCCGTCAATCGAGAACTGGCGCGGTTTCGGCAACTACCAGTTCGTCTGGAACAACGACGGGTTTTGGCTGGCGATCTACAACTCGGTGTTCATGGTCACCGCGATCATCGTGTTCACGGTGATCTTCGGCCTCGCCATCGCGATGCTTGTAAACCGCAGTTTTCCGGGTCGCGGGATCGTGCGGGTGCTGCTGATCTCCCCGTTCTTTGTGATGCCTGCGGTGAATGCCGTGCTTTGGATCAACATGATCCTCGATCCGGTGCTGGGCCTGCAGGGCATCGCCGTAACGGGCCTCAACGAAATGATCGCAGGGTTGAGAGATTTTCCGGTGCTGGGGGCCTTCTTCTCCCTTTGGCCCGATCTGGAGCCGATCTCTTTCCGTGCGACGCAGACGTCGGCCATTGCGGTCATCATCATGGTGACATGGCAGTGGACGCCGTTTGCGGTGCTGATCTTCATGACATCCCTTCAATCTGAAGATCAGCAACAAAAAGAGGCGGCCATTCTCGACGGCGCCAACGCCTGGAGCCGCTTTCGCAACCTCACGCTGCCGCATCTGGGCCGCCCCATCGCGATTGTGGTGATGATCCAGGCGATCTTTCACCTCTCGCTTTATGCGGAGATCGAGATCGTCAGCCGCGGCAACGGGAACAAGAACCTGCCCTATCTGATCGGCGAGCTTGCCACGAACAACATCGGGGCTGCGAGCGCCGCAGGTATCTTTGCCGTCATCCTTGCCAACATCGTCGCGATCTTCCTGCTGCGGATGATCTCCAAAACCCTGATGGATTGAGACCATGGCTATTGTCGCACAAGAAACGAAGTTCGTGAAATTCGCCCTGCCCATCGTGGCCTGGAGCGTGGCGATTATCTTCTTCTTCCCGATTTTCTGGATGATCCTGACGAGCTTCAAAACCGATGCCGATGCGGTCAAGCCCGAGAACCTGATCCTCTTCCAGCCAACGCTGGAGAACTATCTGAACATGACGGAGAATTACGACTATTGGCGCTTTGCCATCAACTCCGTCATCACCGCGACCTTTGCCACGGTCTTTGCGCTCTTTGTCGGGGTGCCTGCCGCCTATGCCATGGCGTTCAACCAGACCAAACGCACCAAAGACGTGCTGATGTGGATGCTCTCTACCAAGATGCTGCCAGCTGCGGCAGTGCTCTATCCGATGACGTTCTTGACGAAGAACTTTCTGGGGATTTTCGACACCCACTTCCTCGTCATTCTGGTGCTGTGCCTGATCAACCTTCCGATCGTGGTCTGGATGCTGTTTACCTACTTCAAAGAGATCCCGCGCGAAATCATTGAGGCGGGCAAGATGGACGGCGTCACCACTTGGGGTGAGATCAAAGACATCCTCATTCCGCTCGCCTGGGGTGGGGTCGCGTCTACGGCACTGTTGTGCTTCATCTTCTGCTGGAACGAGGCCTATTGGACCGTGCGCCTGACCACGACCGAAGCGGCGACCCTGTCGAAGCTGATCGAGGGCAACCGCGCACCTGAAGGCCTGTTCTTTGGCCGCCTCTCGGCGGTGTCTACGGCAGCCGTCGGCCCGATCATCGTGCTCGGCTGGTTCTGCCAAAAGCAGTTGGTTCAGGGCCTCACGTTCGGAGCGGTCAAGTGATCGATGCGGCCCCCACGTCCCTCGCTGGCAAAACCTGCCTCGTGACCGGGGCGAATGGTGGGATCGGCGTGGCGATTGCAGAGCATTTTGCCGCCCTCGGCGCGCGGGTGCTGACAACGGATTTGGGGCCGGTGTTTGCCGGGAATTGCACGACGGAGCACCGCGCCTTTGACCTGCTTTCCGCCGAGGGCATGCAAGCGTGCTGCGACTGGATCGCGGCGACGGAACCGGATGTGCTGGTGAACAACGCAGCTCTGTTTGACATGGGCTCAGTTCTCGACGCGGACCTTGCGCAGTACGATCGCCTCTTCACCGTCAACGTCCGTGCGATGTACGCGCTGATGCAGGTTGCCGCGCAGTCCATGGCGCATCGCAAGAGCGGGTCGATCATCAACCTCGCCAGCCAAGCCGGTCATCGCGGGGAGGCGCTGGTCGCCCATTACTGCGCCACCAAGGCCGCCGTGATCAGCTACACCCAATCCGCCGCCCTCGCTCTGGCGCCGCACAAGGTGCGGGTGAACGCAATCTCCCCCGGCGTGATAGACACGCCGATGTGGGACACGGTGGATGCCCTCTTTGCCAAGTTCGAGGGCAAAGAGATTGGTCAGAAAAAACGTGAAGTCGGGGAGGCCGTGCCGCTGGGGGCTATGGGCACCCCGCAGGATGTCGCCCGCGTCGCTGTCTTTCTCGCCTCTGATCAGTCCGCCTACATGACCGCCCAGACGCTCAGCGTCGATGGCGGAAATGTGTTGAGGTAGCTGATGTCGATCTTGAAGCCTGAGTTTGAATTCGTCGACAACGCGTCAGAGTCGGTGCGCTACCTAGAGCACGGCTGGCCCACAGACCTGTGCCGGTGGCACAGTCACGAGGTCTATGAATTGCATCTCCTGACCTCGACAACGGGCAAGGCGTTTGTGGGTGAGCATATTGGCGAGTTCAAACCCGGCTCGCTCTATCTTGTTGGCCCGCAACTGCCGCACAATTGGGTAACCGATGAGGTCGGCAACTACGAACCCGTTCCGTTGCGGGACATGCTCGTGCAGTTCAGCGACGCAAGCATGAACCACTTGGCCGAGGGCTTTCCGGAGTTTCGCGCCTTTGACGACCTGCTCCAGCGCGCCCGCGGCGGGATCGAGTTTGTCGACTTTGACCTCTCGATCGCAAAAATGCACCTCGCCTCGATCCGCGATGCGCGCGGCGCTGAGCGGATTTTGCGGTTCTTGATGCTTCTTAACGCAGTCAACGCGCACCCAAACCAGAAGCGACTCTCCGAACAGGCGGTGGCCTTTCCGGATTATGCGGCGGGTGGGCGCGGGATTGGCGATGTCGTTGATCACATCACCACGCATTTTGCCGAAGAGATGTCGCTGGAAGAGGCCGCTGCGATGGCGCATCTGAGCCCCACGGCCTTTTCTCGCAGATTTCAGAAATTCACCGGCACCAAGTTCACCGATTTCGTCAACAAGGTCCGGGTTGGGCAAGCCTGCGCGATGTTGCAAGCAACGGACGAAAAGGTGGCCACGATCTGCTTTGAGGTTGGCTTTCGCAACATCGCCAACTTCAACCGGCAATTCTTGCGTGTAAAGGCAATGACCCCCTCGGCCTACCGCGATCTGGTGCGCGCAGAGCTGCGTCCGAGCCAAAGAGAACTCACATGAAGACCCCTGCCCTCTTTCGTACCAGCTATGATCAATCTGCCTGCGAAATTGGCTGGATTCACATCGGCTACGGGGCATTTCACCGTGCGCATCAGGCGGTGTATCTCGACGACTACATGGAGCGTACGGGCGATCTACGCTGGGGCATTGCGGCGATCAATCTGCGCGACGCCCAGTCAGCCTCGTTTGCGGAGGCCTCTGAGATGGCTCAGGGCTATGTTCTGAAATCCATCGCACCCGATCATACGCTGAGCTACCGCGCTGTTCGCCCGCATGTTGCTTTCGTCGATGCGGCGCAGGCCCTTGCACAGGCGTTGGAGTTATTTGAACGGCCCAGCGTCAGCGTTGCCTCGATGACGGTGACCGAAAGCGGCTATGCGTTCCGCAGCGACTGGAGCCTTAACCTAGATGCTCCAGAGATCAGCGCAGACCTGTCCTCCCCCGCCACGCCTCACACGATCTACGGGTTTTTCGCCCGCGCGCTTGAGCGGCGGATGCAAAGCGGCAGCGGCCCGCTGACGATCTTGTGTTGCGACAACATCCGCAGCAACGGTCACGTTGTTGAAAACGCCATGCTCAGCTTTGTGGAGGCTGCTGGTAAGCCCGAGCTTGCCGCGTGGATCAGGGCGAATGTGACCTTTCCCTGCTCGATGGTGGACCGGATTACGCCGCGCGTCACGACGTCTCTCAACGACGAAATCTCCACGCTCTTTCCCGAGCATGCGACCAGCCCAGTGCACGCGGAGGACTACACGCAGTGGGTGCTCGAAGATCGCTTCGCTGGGCCAATGCCTGACCTCACCAAGGCAGGCGTAGAGGTCGTGGCCGATGTCGCACCCTATGAGGAAGCCAAAATTCGCATCCTGAACGGCGGCCACACCGGCCTTGCCTATCTTGGTGCGCTGGCGGGGCATCAAACCTTTGACCAGGCGATGCAGGACCAATCCCTTCGGGCGCATTTTGAGGCGTGGGAGCGGGATGAGGTTCTTCACGGTTTGGGCGATGCGATCCCGTTTGATACCGCACTCTATCTCAACGCCGTCGCTGCACGGTTTGAGAACGCGGGCATTGGCGACCAGCTTGAGCGGATCTGTATGGACGGCTACTCCAAAATGCCGATCTACATCCGCCCAACGTTGGCTGCGTGTCTTGCGCGCGGGATTGTGCCCAAAGCGGGGTTTGATTGCATCGCGAGTTGGATCGTGTTTGCGCGTCGCGCCGCCGCAGGCCAGAGCGCTACGCCCTATCACGAGCCCTTTGCCGCCACGCTGGCGCCGCTTCTTGCACATGGCGCGGAAGAGGCGCTCGCCTCGGACGAGACGCTCTGGGGTGACCTCCCCAAAACCTACGCAACCTTCGTGCCGGGGATCACGGCCGCAATTCAACGGATGGATGAACAATGGCAGGTTTGACGCTCAGAAACGTTGCAAAGGCATACGGTGAGGTGCGGGTGATCGAGAGCATCGACCTCGACATCAACGATGGGGAATTCGTGGTCTTTGTCGGCCCATCGGGCTGCGGAAAGTCTACGCTCCTGCGGATGATTGCGGGCCTTGAGGAAATCTCGGGCGGTGACGTCTCGATCGGAGACACTGTTGTCAACGAGGTCGCGCCCGCAAAGCGCGGCGTGGCGATGGTGTTTCAGACCTATGCGCTCTACCCGCATATGACCGTCTTCAAGAACATGGCGTTTGGTCTGAAACAGGCGAAAATGCCCGAGGATCAGATCAACACGCGGGTGCGCGAAGCGGCAGAGATCTTGGAGATCACCCCGCTTCTTGACCGCACCCCGCGCGCGCTCTCGGGTGGGCAACGCCAGCGGGTCGCCATCGGCCGCGCCATTGTGCGCGAGCCTGACGTGTTCCTTTTTGACGAGCCGCTCTCAAACCTTGATGCGGCCCTGCGTGTTCAAACCCGGATCGAGATCGCGCGGCTGCATGCCCGTCTCGGCACGACGATGATCTATGTGACCCATGATCAGGTGGAGGCGATGACCCTTGCCGATAAGATCGTGGTGCTGCGTGGCGGCAATATCGAACAGGTCGGCGCACCGGTGGACCTCTACCACCGCCCCGACAACATGTTCGTCGCCGGGTTCATCGGTAGCCCAAAGATGAACTTCTTCGCCCCAGGTGATCTGACAGAGCACGGCCGGACGTTGCTGCCCGAGAGCGGGCATGCTTTGGGTGCGCGGCCTGAACATCTGACCGTTGTACCGCACGATCAAGCTCAGCTCATTGCGACGCCCGATCTTGTTGAAAACCTTGGGGAATACGCCCTGGTGCATTGCGAAAGTGCGGATGGCACCGAGTTTATCGTGAAGTCCCTAGAGCCTGAGTCGATTGTCAAAGGCCAGCCCTTGGGCTTTGCGGCAGACCCTGCGCGGCTGCATGTCTTTGACAGCACCACAACGAAGCGTGTGGTTCGCTGATGGGGCTCTTTGTCGACTGATCAGGCGATCTCTCATCATGCGGCGTCGGTTGCGCGTTGTGTGGAGGATGCTTTGGCTTGAAGTCCGCCTTTGAGCATTGTCGTATCCTTGGGGAAAGCCGCGCGTTGCCACCTTTTCAAACCCTCAACTCAGGTCAGACACGGCCTGCAAAATGGGGCCCGTGTGGGTGTGGAGGAGCGTGTTCCCTGCGCCCTCCAGCACCGCTACATTTGCGGTGTCGATTGAGGCCAGCCGTCGTTCTATCCAGCGATATGACAGGATCGGCGCTTCAGTTCCCAAGAGCCAATGCTGCGGCCCTGTGAAGGCGGTAAGGTCCGCCTCCCAATCTTGCATCGCGGCATTGCCGTCGCGCACCCACGTCTCTGCGCCGTGCTCGCTGGCGTGAAACGCGCCGTAGGCCAGAACCGGAAAAAGGGCAGGATCACGCAGCATCTGTGTATCGATGTCTGAGGCGTAGAGTTCCTTGAGGAAGGCGCGCACGCCGCGCAGTTTATAGGCGGCGATCCCAAGCTGGGTCATCATCTTCAGGATCGACGGAGAGCGCCGGTTCGCCGCCGCCATCGTTCGGGAGTTTTTGTCCATGTAGCGCAGGCTGTCTGGGTGATGGACGGGCACGCCACCGTCGGCAATCACAAGACCTCGGCATGCATCTCCCATGGCTGTGGCGATGCGAAAGCCATGGCTGGAGCCGCCTTGATGGATCAAGACCGGGCAGCGTTTTACGCCCAGCTGGCCCAACAGCGCGAGGCTGTCTGCCACGACCGTCGCATTATAATTCTCGCGCGTGCGGCTTGGATCGGTGAAGCCGAAACCAGGGCGGGAGGGGCATATGAGGTAGAGATCTTCGCGCGCAAGCAAGCGCTGGAACGCTTGAGTGAAAAACGGCCCCTGGATGAGCCCGTGCACGAACAGGACGGGACGCGTGCCCTCCCCTACTCGGTACCATGCGAGCTCTCGACCATCGGCCATTTGCGCGCGGCGCATATCGACCGTGGGGGTAATCCAAGGAGGCTCTGCACTCGGCGCAGTCTCGGCCTCTGGCATGTCGCGCAAGAGATACGCGATGGAGGCTGCGAGGTTGACCACATCGCTCATACGCGCGCAGCCGGTCTTGCGCAGGATGGTTTTGGACTGGGTCTTGATCGTATCGAGCGAGCGGCCAAGGCTCTCGGCAATCTCGCTTTGGCTCTGTTGATGCAGATAGCCGCTCAGCACCTTGGTCTCTCGATCAGAGAGGCCAAACGCGCCACCAACGCGGCGCAGCAACGCCTCCGACCAATCGATGTAGGAGATCGAGATACGGGTCAGGCCCCTGTCATCTTCGGGCCGTTGGATGAGCGCCATACAAGAGCGCACCTCGGGCGCTTCTACCGTCGCCAGGATAACCTCATCGGATTTTGCCGGCGCCTCCCCACCCTCTTTGAATTTGCGGATAAAGCGCAGCGCCTCAACGTCGAGGGGGAGGCCCTCCAACCGGGTAGGGAAGTTGCAGTTCATCAGGCGCGCGGCCGCCGGATTGCCCTGTACGGTTTCTGAGCGTGCATTCAGCTCCAGCACTGCATGAAAGCGCCCGGTTTGACCACGTTGGGAGGCAAGCGAGCGCTTGATCAGCCGTTGCACCCGCTCGGTGTGGCGATCCACGATCGGGTCATCTTGATCGGTGGCTTTGCCATCTCGCGCGACCTGCCCCGCCTCCAGATCATCGAAGAGAAAGGCTTTTGCCTCGGCAAGAAAGGTCTCGAAATGCTCGGCATCCTCAGACAGGTCATACGCCGTGTCGATAAGCCGATCTAAACGCTCATTCATGGGCGGGTTATGTGTCAGCCCTTCTTCATTTTCCAGTATTTTTGGTGGTTTGCGCACGCTCACCCCTGGGGGTGAATACAGGAGCACCGTCGGTTTGCGATCTCTTACGACGCAACCCTGACGAACAAGGACAACCCAAATGATCAAGAACATCGTGATTGCCGCGACCAGCGCGGCATTCCTGAGCGCCTGCGCCGATAGTGCGGGACTGCCGGGGCCCACGGCCTCTAACGGCGCAGACGTCGCCATTGCACCGGCGGGCGCACCTTTTCCCGTCAACGTCGAAATTGGCATCGGGGACGCCGACTACGTGAGCCTCCGCCCACGCGTTGCAGTGGCTGGATATAACGTTGGCGGATACACCTTTGCCTCGGCCACTTCGAGCGCAGGCGGCGGCGTCTTTAGCAACCGTGGCACTGCCAGCAGCACCGTGGCGCTTGAGGCAAACGGGATTGATGAAGCTCTCCTCATCCGTATCGCCACCGCCGCCCAAGCCGACCTCATTGCACAACTGACCGCCGCTGGTTTTGACGTGGTGCCAACGTCTGAGCTACAAAACGCGCCCAATGCCGCAATCCTGGAGCTCGGCAGCCCCAGCTATGAGCAAGATGTGAGCGCGGTTTACGGAGAGCGCACTGTGCTTGTCGCGGGCCCCAGCGGCCAGGGCGTGCAGGGCTACAAAAAGATCGGGGCCGCAAACATCAACTTCCGCACGCCCACTGCGCTGTCGGAGGAGTTGGATGCAGCGATCTTGATGCCCAACGTCGTGTTTGACTTTGCAGCTACTGAGGGCGGTCGCGCAGCCTATGCGCGCACCGCCTCAGCCTCCGCTGATCTGTTGTTTACGCTCGATCCAAACACGGTCGCGGACCTGTCAGTGACCGAAAACGGGCGCGCCTCCTTCGGCAGCACCTACATTCTTGCCCAGCCCGTCGCCTCCGCCGAGCCCTTTGGCACCATTGGCGCGGTGGAAGAGAGCGACAACAGTGGTCAACAAGTGCTCAGTGGCTTGCTTGGGGCGACCGTTAGCAACCGCAGCCGCAGTGCCGCGCAGGTCTCCATTGATCCGGCGGCCTATGAGGCGCTCGCGCTCGATGCCGCCCGCGGCTGGAACGCGGCTCTCGTTGAGGAGATGCGCGCAGGGCTCTGATCAAGGCACTACACCTGCACGCGGGGCCGGGGCGTCAAAGGGTTGCGACGCCTCGGCCTTTTTGTCTTTTGGAGGACGTCCAGGGCTGCCGCCGGGGGGCCAAGCTCGCTCTTGCTCTAACGTTTGACGATGCAGCAGCGGGCGCGGCGCCCTATATGTATCCCTGCTGCATTCGGGCGCATGAAATGCGCCAAATGATGGCGCAGACTAACGTAGGATACCGCAGGATCGGCCACCACGATGAGACTTGAGCACCCTGAGTGGCGATCGCACGCACTTTGGCCAGTTTTGCTGGGGTGCCTGTTTCTGGCGGCGCCGAGTTTTGCAGAGCCCATTGAGATCCCGTTCTTAAGCGCCCGCGACCTTGGCACAACCGAGGGCCCGAGCGTGTTTTTTGGGGATCAGCGGAGCAGCTTGCGGGCGGGGCGATGCGTGGTCGAGGCGATCGAGTTGGGCGGATATTTGCCGGCGCTCGATGCCGTGCCCGCGTTAATGCGCGAGCCGCTTTTGAGCATTAATAGCGTGAGCCTGCTCCCAGGCGATGACCCGCTCGATATCCTCGATGATCCAGCCCTCGCAGCGCCCCCGGTGCTTTATGTGCACGGCTATAACATCGACTTCGAAAAAGGATGCCGCCGGGCCGCCCTATTAAAGGCAAATGCGCATCTTGAAGGGCGCTTGCTGTGGTTCACCTGGCCCTCTGATGGGGATGTCGCGAATTACTCCCGCGATGAGGCGGATCTTTACTGGAGCGTGCCAGATCTTGCGGACCTGATGATCGAGATGTCGGAGCGTCTGGGCCCCGACACCCCCCTCGATATCATCGGTCACAGCCTTGGCGCGCGAGGGGTTGCGCTCGCGGCGCAACAGGTCGCATTTCGCCGGCCCGACATTTCGCTCGGACACGTGGTCTTGGTCGCGCCTGACATGGACTTTGACATTTTTGAGCGCGCATTGCCGCAAATCCATCAGGTCTCTCAGGGGATCACGGTCTATGTTTCAGCCCTTGATCGGCCGCTCAATCTCTCGCGCCAGGTGCACGGGTATCCGCGGCTGGGCCAGGCGGATAACCCATTTTGGCGGCTCTGGGGCGTTTCGGTTGTGGACGTGAGCGATCTGGAGCCGCCCACCCCGACAGGGCACCTCTACCACATCCACACGAAGGCTGTGGGCGATGACATGGATTTGCTCTTGCGCCAAAACCTGCGCCCGTCTGACCGCGCAACGTTGACCCAAGACACGCGCAATGTCTGGCGATTATTGCCATAATAATCGAACGTAAATTCACGGATACGGAAAACTTGAAATAAATCTGAAGTTTTTTCTAAATCTCGCTATTCGATTTCTTGAATTCAACACCCATTTTTTTTTATAAAAAATTAGGCGTCTGAGCAAAAGTCTTTCACCATAAAAAATGGGAGACGTATGATGGCTTTTGGAATGACTGCCTTTGCGCAGAATGAGCGCCCTGATATTCCGAACAATCCTTCGGAACGCCAGATCAGGGTGTTGATCTATGATCTTACTGAGGATCGGGGACAAGAGTTGGCCGCAGCGTGCCACGCCACCAAACTCAACGTCTCTGTGCGCGTGGCGGAGACGCACCCGGCCTTTTGCACACTCCTCGATCAAGACTGCTTTGACGCGGTCTTGGTGTGCAGCCGTGCCATCGACTCCCTGAGTGATCTGCGGGCGCATCCGGTCAACAGCCAGATCCCGGCGCTGGTGGTGGCGCGCAAACCCTGCACCAAAACGGCTGTAGAAGCGATGCGAAACGGCGCGCAAGACTATGTGCTGCGCGAAGATTTGAGCGCTGACCTGCTGCGAGAGTTGTTGCTTGGGGCGGCCAACCGAATGCGCGATGCCGCGCGCAACTGGGCTGCGCCGCGCCAGTCTCGCGAGACGGAGACAAGCCTCTATCAAGCTGTGCGTCAGGCGCTGCAGTCAGAGATACAGTCTGGTGCCATTCAATATTCGATGATCAACGCCGTCGAGGCACTCTTGAAACGCCGCGATATGGTCGCAACCGGGCCAATGCAAGCTACCCATGCGCCCCAACTCGGTGGGCGGCTCGCCCATCTCTTTGAGGATGATGGGATGCCCCAGCATTTCGAATTCTACGAGGGGCCAAAGCAGTGAAAAGAGACAGCAATGCCCCTCGGGAGGGCCCTTTGGTTCATGCCTGAGCAACGCTCCTGCAATCCGCGCTGATAAGATCGCCCCGAAAATAGCAATTGCGTTTGACATCCGCGCGTTTTGACCGCCACGGTGCCGCCGAAACGGGGCAAAATGCCCCTGAAACGCGTGCAATGGCGCTAAGGATAAGGGGAGCGATATGGGGTTTTCGGCACTGGTGGTCCGCAAAGAGGGTGAGGAAAAGCCCTCCGCCGCAGTTGAAACGATCGAGCTTGACGCGCTGCCCGACGGCGACCATATCGCGGCGTTTCAAGAGTGCGTCAGGCGCTGCAGTCAGAGATACAGTCTGGTGCCATTCAATATTCG
>JBCBGM010000018.1:0-54972 GCA_038526735.1 Pseudomonadota bacterium
CTTCCGGGCGGAAGAGATGCACCAGCACATCGCCCGGAAGTGCGCGCGTTTTACGAGATCGAGAAGATGTGGCTCTCGCCGCAGGAGCTCTTGGCCCGGCGCGCCTCTGCGGATTGATCTGAGCCTATGCGCCTGACAATCGCCGCCGTCGGGCGGTTGAAGCGCGGCCCAGAGGCTGCGCTGGTGGAGGATTATCTCTCACGTTGCAGCAAAACCGGCCGTGCGCTGGGGCTTGGGCCGGCGCAGGTGATTGAGGTTGAGGACCGCAAGGGCGGCGGGATGGCGGCAGAGGCTGCGTTGTTGGCCGCGAAGCTGCTTGAGGGTGCGAAGGTTGTTGTACTCGATGAGCGGGGGGCGGTGCTGGCCTCTCCAGTGTTTGCTACGCGTTTGGCGGGGTGGCGGGATGATGGTGTTCGGGACACTGTGTTTGTCATCGGGGGTGCGGATGGCGTGGACGCAAGTTTGCGGGAGCGCGCGGATCTGTGCCTGTCGTTCGGCAAGATGGTCTGGCCGCATATGTTGGTGCGGGTGATGGTTGCAGAGCAACTCTACCGCGCCACGACGATCTTGGCGGGTGGGCCATATCATCGGGAGTGAGGTGGCCGATGTGAGATAGCCGTCCCGGCCTTGAGCCGGGACCTCGCCGAACGATGCACAACACCGCGCATGCCAGACCATGCGGTCGGTCTAGCGCGCGGCGTCGCTGCGAGACTGGATTCCGCGGATAAGTATCCCCCTGAACCACCGAGGCCCCTGATCAGGTCCGGGGAGGGACTACCTGTCCCGGCCTTCATCGGGGACCTCGAAGAGCTATGCGCAACGAGAGGCCACGCCCTCTCTCGGGTGGGCGTTTGCTTAGGCAGGAGCAGCGCAGTTTATCCCTCAAAACCGCATTTGGTTCGATCCGCCAGGAACGCTGCAAGAACGCCCTCACAAGCGGGAGGGAGGGCGTGGCCGGAGGCTGGTCGCTTCCGGCTGAGGCATTCCCTTCCCGGCCTTGAGCTGGGACCTCCAAGGACCACCTGACGCAGAGCGCGCCAGACCATTGGTCGGTCTGGCGCGCGCGGCGGGCTTCGCGCTGGAGGCCGCGCGGGGGCTCCTTTCAAAACAGCGAGGCCCCGGATCAGGTCCGGGGCGTTTTTCTCCCCGCAAGGGTGCGACGCTTGGGGGATTGACCTGTGTTCGCAAATGCAGCAACGCTTCACGCCATGAGGACGACGGAATTACGACGCGCCCTCTCCCGACAACGTATCGAATGGCCCACGCTTTTTGCGCTGGTGGGGTGTTATGCGGTTTGGTGTGCGGCCACGGCGTTTTCGCAGGAGTTGGGATTTTTCTGGTGGGCTGCGGCTGCGGTTGCGGCTTGCTTTCATGCCTCGTTGCAGCATGAGGTGTTGCACGGGCATCCGACGCGGAATGCGGCACTGAACGAGGCGTTGGTGTTTCCCGCCCTTTCGGTGCTCTACCCCTATCGCCGGTTCAAGTGGATGCATCTCAAGCACCACAACAACCCGCTGCTGACCGACCCCTACGATGACCCGGAGAGTTGGTATGTCGCCGAGGGCGATCACGGGCATATGGGGCCGGTTCTGCGGGTCTTGCTCGACTTCAACGCGACCTTTGCTGGGCGGTTGATCATCGGGCCGTGGCTTGGGTTCTTTGGGTTTGCCCGCTCTGATTGGCGCAAGATCCGCGCGGGCGATCAGAAGGTTCTGGGGCAGTGGTTGCTGCATATCCCAGCGCTGGCGGTGGTGATTGCCTGGCTCGTTTGGGTGGGCGTGCCGCTGTGGCTGTATCTGGTGGCGGTGGTCTGGCCTGCGCATGCGCTTCTTGCGGTGCGCACCTATATCGAGCACCGTGCCGAGGCCGCGCCGGAGCATCGCTCTGCGATTGTGGAGGCGGAATGGCCGTTTCGGCTCTTGTTCCTCAACAACTCCTTGCACGCCCTGCACCATGAGCGCCCGTCGGTGCCTTGGTATCGGTTGCCCCGGCTCTATGACGCGGAGCGGGAGGCAGCACAGATGCGCAACGGAGGCTATGTGGTGAAAGGGTATTGGTCGGTTTTGCAGGCCTATCTCTTTAAACGGCGAGAGCCTGTGGTGCATCCATATCGGCGGCGTTCGGGCGGGTGATTGCGCATCTGGGCATGTATGACTGGCCGGAGTTTCGTTCTGGCCTGACCGCGTTCTGGCGTCTGCTGGAGCGTGAGCTTGATGTCCCGCTGCCTGATCTTGTGCACGATGTGCCGCTGCCGCCGGTGTGGCGCGACCCTGATCTGAGCATCGGCTGGTGTTGTGGGTGGAATGTCGCGGTGGAGGAGATTGGGGCGGCGGCTCCGTTTGCTCGGCCTTTGTGGGATATGCCGGGGCATGGTCCAGGGACGTATCATTCGCTGATTGTGTGCCGTGATGAGGATGCAGTTCGCCCGCTGGAGGAGTTTTTGTCGGCCCCCGTGATCAATGGGCCTGACAGTTGGTCGGGGTGCCATGTGTTTAACCGGTGGTTGGCCGGGCGTGGGTTGGCTCTGCACAACCCCAAGGTTTCGGGGGGGCACCGCGCATCTCTTGCCGCGCTGCGCGGCGGCGCGGCGCGGGTGGCTGCGATTGATGCGGTCTGTTGGCGGTTGGCGGATCGGTTGGGAGAGACCGCGGGCCTTACCGTGATTGGTGAAACGGATGACTATGCGTCGACGCCGTTTTTGCTTGGCCCGGCGTTGCAGGACAGGGCTGAGGAAGCTTTTGCGGCTTTCTCTCGCGCCCTGAAACAGCCAGAGGCGCAGGAGTGGGTAGAGGCGATCGGGATAACCGGCATCCTGCCGGCCGCGCCAAAAGACTACGCCCCGATGCTTCCGCGCTGATCCGCGCCTTGTGTGTGCTCATGTTGCTGTGCAGGATGCACACACCGACAGGCAGGACCGGCAATGACGATTTACCTCCCCATCGCGGAAGTGGCGGTTAACGCTTACCTTCTGCTGGGTCTTGGCGGGTTGGTTGGGTTTTTGTCGGGCATGTTTGGCGTGGGCGGCGGGTTTTTGATGACGCCGCTTTTGATATTCATCGGCATCCCTCCGGCGGTGGCTGTGGCGACCGAGGCCAACCAGATCGTAGCCTCCTCTTTCTCGGGCGTGTTGGCGCATCTGCGGCGCAAGACGGTCGATTTCAAAATGGGGCTGGTGCTGCTCTCGGGCGGTATTGTGGGCTCGTTTATTGGGGTTGAGGTGTTTCGTGTGCTCCGGGCGATGGGGCAGGTCGAGCTGCTCGTCTCGCTCTGCTACGTGGTATTTCTGGGCGTTGTGGGCATCTTGATGTTTGTCGAGAGCCTCAACGCGATCCGCCGGGCGCGCAAAAATCCGGGCGCGCCGAAGCCGCGCAAGCGTCACACCTGGGTGCATGGTTTGCCGCTGAAGATGCGGTTTCGGGCGTCTAACCTCTATATCTCCGCGATCCCGCCGTTTGTGGTGGGGCTGTTTGTGGGGATTCTGGCCGCCATTATGGGCGTCGGCGGAGGCTTCATCATGGTGCCTGCGATGATCTATCTGCTGGGGATGCCCACCCGCGTTGTCGTGGGCACGTCGCTGTTTCAGATCATGTTCGTGACCGGTGTGACGACGCTGCTGCACGCCACGCAAAACTTCACGGTCGATGCGGTTTTGGCGGTGTTGCTGTTGTTGGGCGGTGTTGTGGGCGCGCAGTTTGGGGCGATGGTCGGGGTAAAGCTCAAGGCCGAGCAGTTGCGGATTTTGCTGGCGGGGATGGTCTTGCTGGTGTGTGCCAAGCTGCTGTTTGACCTGATCGTCACGCCCGATGAGCTCTACACGCTAGGGGCGGGCGAATGATCCGGCTGTGCTGTGTGCTCCTGCTTCTTGCGCTGCCGCTGCGTGCAGAGCAGGTGGTGGCGGATCTCAGTCAGACCAACATCTCGATCACGACGTCGTTTGAGGGGTCGGATATCTTTGTGTTTGGCGCGGTGTCGCGCGTCGCCCCACCGCCCGATGAAGCGCCGCTGAATGTGGTGGTGGAGGTCGTCGGCCCCTCTGGCCCGGTCTTGGTGCGGCGTAAAGCGCGGCGGTTGGGAATTTGGGTGAACACGGATGCGGTCGAGGTTGATCGCGCGCCGCATTTCATTGCGCTGGCGAGCACCGGCCCGCTCGACGAGGTGATTTCATTCACCGAAATGATGCGCCATTCGATTGGCTATGAGCATCACGTGAAGCTTATCGATGCGCCCGGCGATGTGGCGGAGGTGCAGTCGTTTCGGGAGGCGGTGATCCGCATTCGCGAGGCGGAGGGGCTGTATCGGCGCTTGCCCGGCAGCGTGAAGCTGACGGATGAGACACTGTTTTCCACGCAGATTGACCTGCCCGCAAACCTTGTTGAGGGCGACTACATTGCCCGCGTGTTTCTGACCCGTGGCGAGGACGTGGTGGACTTTTACGAGACCACAATCGCCGTGCGAAAAACTGGGCTGGAGCGGTTTTTGTTCACGCTCGCGCACGAGCAGCCGCTGGTTTACGGGCTGATGTCGATTTTCGTGGCGCTGGTCGCGGGTTGGGGGGCGGCGCAGGTGTTTGTGCTGTTCCGCCGTTAGGCCGCCATCACGGCGCGGACTTCGCGGCGAGAGAGCACATAGCGCGCGGTCGGGCCATAGACGCCGGGGTCGGCGCGTAGGTCTGGGCGGATGCGGAACAGCGACTCGCGGGATTTTTCGCTGAAGCCCTGCAGGCCGATGCTGCCAGGGTGGAGCGATTCTGTAGGCGCTCCCTCAGCGTAGATCACTTGATGTGTTTCGAGAAGCAGATGGAGGTAGCGGACGGGGGCGTTGCCCGTGCGCTGGGTGACACCGTGGTGGCCCTTCAGGAGGGTCGCCGGGGTCAGCGCCTCTGATTGGCCGACGACGAGGGGCATGCGGTTGCCCGATTGCAGCATCCGGTGCGCAGGCGAGACATGCAGCGTGCGGGCAGGGCAGCCGGGGCCAAAAGTGCCTGCGGGGATGATGATGGGGGCGAGTGCGCCGTTGGTGGCGAACATCGCGGCACCTGTCACCTCGCGCTCACCAATCCAGACGAGGGGTTGCAGGCCGTGATCGCGGGTGACGATGAGGTCTCCGGGTTGCAGCGTCTCAACCGGGCGGGAGCCGGTTGCCGTCAGAATGCCGGTGCCCTCGACAAAGCAGGGGGTCGTGGTGTCGAGGGTGACAAAGGCTGAGTCAGTGTTCCCGTCCGCGTCCGAGATTGTGTAGGAGAAGAATGTCTGCCCCACCGGCGCCGAGTTGCCGATGACGGTGATCGTTCCGTCATTGTTAAGCTCGATGATCTGCCCGGTGTTGAGCTGCACCTGGCTGCCCGCCACCACGTTGACGCCGTTGATCTGGCTGATGAAGAGCGAGGCCGGGTTGTCAGGATCGGTATCGTTGCTGAGCAGGTCCGCCACGGTCGAAAACCCGCGCGCAACGCTCACGTTGTCGTCCACGGCGACCGGGTCCACGTCTACCACGCCGCCCGTGACGTTTGACGCGATGGCAAAGGCCGAGTCCCAGACCGCGTCGCCCTTATCGGCCACACCGATCTTGAGGGTGTGTTGGGTGCCCGGGGTGACGTTAATGTCGAGCGACAGGGTCACCGTAAAGCCGTCAAACTCAGTGTCGAAGGTGCCCGAGCCGTTGTCGATGTAGAGGTTGGGCGCGGAGCTGTCGAACTGGCCGTTGCCCGGATTTGGATCGTCTGCCTCATCGCCGAACTGCGGAGGATTGTTGGCGGCGTCATTGATTGAGTTGACCGAGATGGAGCCGGTGCCGACCGAAATGGGCACCTGCGCTCCGTCGAACATCACCAGCGCGACGTCGTTGAAATCGGAATAGACGTATTCGTTGTATTCTTCGGAGTAGAAGCGGAATTCGAGGTTTAGCTGGGTTTGCCCAGTGTCAGGCGTGAATGTGATCTCGATGAATGACGCGTCAAAGGTTGCGCCGCCTGCCTCTGCGTTGAAATCAGGGTCATTGTCGACGCCGTTGGTATCCGTTGAACGGCCGCCAGCTTGGTTGTTGGCGCCCGCATCATTGGCGAAGTTTGAGAGCAGACCTGTGGAGAACACCACGCCGCTGTCAGAAGGCAGCACGCCGGGCAGATCGGTGTTGGCATCGCTGTAGATGCCCGAGGTGAGGTTGTTGCCGGAGAATGACGTCTGCGCAGCATTGATCGAGAAACCCTCACCGAGGATTTCTTCGGCCATTTGCTCAGCCGTCGCAGATGTGTTGACCGACAAAGTCGACACGTGAAAAGCCCCCGTCCAAACAGAAAGCGCAACGCCCCCCCGCGCGCGCTTTTCGCACCCTACATGGCGGCTTGCTGTGGTTTTTCTATGGCAAAACCGACAATTTAAGCGTGGTCAGCGTAAAATCGTAAAAATGCCGTCGTGTTTTTGTCGCTCAGCGACTGCGCTCGCGCTCTATCGCGTCCAGCCGCCCTTCCAACCGTTTCAAGGTAGAGAGTACTTCTTCGCGGTAGGCGTCGGTGTTGGCGTTGCTCTCTTGGGCGTGGGCGTCTTGCATGGAGTTCACGATGAGACCGACGAGCAGGTTCACCACTGCGAAGGTGGTGACCATGATGAAGGGCACGAAGAAGGCCCAGGCGTAGGGGTACACCTCCATCACCGGGCGCACGATGCCCATCGACCAACTCTCCAGAGTCATGATTTGAAAGAGCGAGTAGCCGGATTTGCCCAGCGTGCCGAACCACTCTGGAAAGCTCGCGCCAAAGAGTTTGGTGGCCATCACGGCGCCGATGTAAAAAATCATCGCCATCAGCATGAAGACAGAGCCCATGCCGGGCAGGGCCGAGACGAACCCCTCCACCACGCGTCGGAGTTGTGGGGCGACGGAGATGACGCGCAACACCCGCAGTATGCGCAGTGCCCGCAGCACCGAGAAGGAGCCTGACGAGGGCACCAGCGCGATGGCGACGATCACGAAGTCAAAGATGTTCCACCCGTCGCGGAAGAATTTGCCGCGGTAGGCGATCAGTTTGAGCACGATCTCCGCCGTGAAAATCGCCAGAAACAGACGGTCGAGACCGATCAGAAGTGGCCCTGCGACGCTCATTGCGGTGGCTGATGTCTCTAGCCCCAGGGTGACGGCGTTGAGCAGGATGATGACGATTATGGCGTTTTTGAACGCGCTTGAGTCGAGGACCGAGATGAGTTTTTCGCGCATGGACCTGCCTGGCCGAATTTGGATATTTGAAAGTACGAATTTGACACTGATCAAGGTGTGGATTGCCACCTGCTTCTTAGTGCTTACAACCTTTGAAAAGAAGATGGCACAGACGTGTGCCGAGACGAGAGCCGAATATATGCCGCGCCTGAATTTTGCTGCGAACCTGACAACGCTGTTTGCTGATTTGCCGTTTCCAGATCGGTTTGCGGCGGCCCGCGAGGCGGGTTTTGAGCATGTGGAGTTTCTGTTTCCGTATGAGTGGCCGCTTGATCTGCTTGCGCGCCGTATTGAGCATGAGGGGCAGAAGGTCGCACTGATCAACGCACCCGCTGGCGATTGGGATGCGGGGGAGCGTGGACTTGCCGCTTTGCCGGGCCGGGAGGCGGAGTTTCGGGAGAGTATCGCGGAGGCGCTGGGCGCTGCGCGGGCGCTGAATGTGCCGCGCGTGCATGTGATGGCGGGCCTTGTGCCCGCGGGGGCAACCCGCCGTGAGCTGCGCGCGACCTATCACGAGAACCTTCGGTACGCTGCGCAAGAGGCGGGGGCCCACGGGATCGAGGTTATGATTGAGCCGCTGAACGGGCATGACGTGCCTGGCTACTTCCTCGACAGTTTCTCGGCGGCGGCGCACACGATCGGTGAGTTGCGCGAGTTGGGTGTGCAGGTGCGCTTGCAGTTTGATATTTACCACTGCGCTCGGCTGCACGGGGATGTCACGCCTTGGTTGGCCGCGCTTGCTCATGAGATCGGCCATTATCAGATCGCCGGCACGCCCGGGCGGCATGAGCCGAGCCTTGGGGACTTGCCGTATCAGCACATCTTGCAAGATGCCGCACATCTGACGCCGGGCTTGACGGTTGGGCTGGAGTATCACCCGCAGGGCGCGACGGAAGAGGGCCTCGGGTGGCTCGCGGGCCTCGAAACGCTCAAGGCCTCTGCCTAAGGTTCTGGAAACGACACGCAGCCGTCGCAATCGCCCTTGATGGGGCAGCGCGCGCAGGGTTCAGTGGTCTCGTTGCAAAGCAGGACGGGCGATGCGCTACAGCGCGTGGGAAATTCTCAAACAAGGTCTGACGGGGAACACGGGCTGGAAGCCGGTCTGGCGGACGCCTGAGCCGAAGCCTGAGTATGACATCGTGATCATTGGCGGCGGTGGGCATGGTCTGGCCACGGCGTTTTATCTCGCCAAAGAACACGGCATCACCAATGTCGCGGTGATCGAGCGCGGCTATCTGGGCGGCGGCAATGTGGGGCGGAACACCACGATTGTGCGCGCGAATTATGGGCTGCCCGGCAACTCGGAGTTTTACTCGCATTCGCTGAAGCTCTGGGAGCGGTTAGAGCAAGACACCAACTACAACGCGATGATGTCGCAACGCTCGGTGCTGAACCTGTGCCACTCGGACGGGCAGTTTGATGCGTTCGCGCGGCGCGGCAACCAGATGAAGATCCAGGGCGACGACGCGGAGCTTTTGGACCGCGCGGGCGTAAAGCGCTATGCGCCGTTTTTGAACTTTGAGAGTGAGCGGTTCCCGATCCGGGGTGGTTTGTTGCACCGGCGCGGAGGCACGGCGCGGCATGATGCGGTGGCCTGGGGCTTTGCGCGCGGGGCGGATATGCGCGGGGTCGATCTGATCCAGAACTGTGCCGTCACGGGGATGCGGATTGAGCAGGGCCGGATTGTTGGTGTGGAGACGGAGAAGGGCTTTATCGGCGCAAAGAAGGTGGGCATGGCCGTGGCCGGGCGCACCTCTCAGGTCGGGCAGATGGCCGGGCTCCGCCTGCCGATTGAAAGCCATGTGTTGCAGGCGTTTGTCTCGGAGGGGCTGAAGCCGATCATTCCGGGCGTGGTGACCTTTGGGATGGGGCATTTCTATATCAGCCAGTCCGACAAGGGCGGGTTGGTGTTTGGCGGCGACCTCGACTTCTACAACTCCTACGCCAGCCGCGGAAATCTGCCCGCTGCCGAGCATGTGATGGAGGCGGGGATGAGCATGGTCCCGATGATCGGCAAGGCGCGGGTGCTGCGCTCTTGGGGCGGGATCATGGACATGACGATGGACGGCTCCCCGATCATCGACCGCACGCCGGTGGGGGGCCTCTACCTGAACGGCGGTTGGTGCTACGGCGGCTTCAAGGCGACACCAGGGTCCGGGCATGTGTTCGCCCATCTGCTGGCGACGGGGGAGTACCACCCGGCGGCCACAAAGCTGCGCCTCGACCGTTTCGCGCGGGGCTACGTCATCGACGAAGAAGCCACCGGCGCCCAGCCGAATTTGCATTAGAGGAGATGAGCTGAATGGAGTATAGAGTTTTCAGCACTTATTCGACTGACCCTAAAGATCCTGACGCGGCATCGGTTGAAGCCTCAGTCAAGCTTGCGGAGCAAATCGAGGCTCACGTCCGTTCAGGTTGGGTACTTGTTGGTGGAGTGTCAGGTGGGGTTTCTAAAGTTCACTTGCCTATCGGCCCGTCTTTCGAAGCCACTTTTAGTCAAGCAATACAGCTTTCCGGAAAGGCGCGCTAAGAATGCGCCTGGTCTGCCCTCTCTGTGGCGCGCGGGATGTGCGCGAGTTTTCGTATAAGGGCGACGCGCTCTTGGTGGTGCGCCCCGCGGCGGATGCGGGGGCGGAGGCGTTTCATGAGTATGTCCATATCCGCGAAAATCCTGCTGGGCGGCATGCGGAGTTGTGGTTTCACGGGCAGGGCTGCGGGGCTTGGCTGCGGGTGGAGCGGGATACGGTCACGCATGAGGTGTTCTCGGTCGCGCTGGCGCGGGAGGGGCGGGAATGAGGCTCAAATCCGGTGGCCTGATCGACCGCGCCCGGCGGCTCTCGTTCACCTTTGACGGCAAGCGGATGAGCGGGCATCCGGAGGACACGCTCGCCTCTGCGCTCTTGGCGAATAGCGTGCGGATGATGGGGCGGTCGTTCAAGTATCACCGCCCGCGCGGCGTGGTGACGGCGGGCTCGGATGAGCCGAATGCGTTGATGCGCCTTCGTCGGGGCACGTCGGTGGACCCCAACACGCGGGCGACCACGCAAGAGCTTTACGATGGGTTGGTAGCGGAAAGCCAAAACGCCTGGCCCTCGCTCAAATTCGATGCGCTGGCGGTGAACGATCTTTTTGCGCCGTTCCTGGGGGCCGGGTTTTACTACAAGACCTTCATGTGGCCCGTGGCGTTTTGGGAGAAGCTTTATGAGCCCTTAATCCGCCGGGCGGCGGGTCTGGGCGCGCTCTCGGGCGCGGATGATGGGGAGGCGTATGACACCGCCTACGCTCATTGCGATCTCCTGGTGATCGGCGCGGGGCCCGCGGGCCTGATGGCGGCGCTGACCGGCGCGCGGGCGGGCAAGCGGGTGATCCTAGCGGATGAGGATGCGCGCCCCGGTGGGCGGCTTTTGGCAGAGCGGTTGGAGGTGGGCGGAGCCTCGGGCGTCGAGTGGGTTGCGGGTGTGATCGCCGAGCTTGAGGTCGCGCCCAACGTGCGGATCATGCCGCGCACCACGGTCACAGGCGCCTACGACGGCGGTGTTTTCGGGGCGCTTGAGCGGGTCGCGGATCATCTGGGCGCTTTGCCCGAGGGCCTGCCCCGTGCCACGTTTTGGCGGATCACGGCAGAGCACGCGGTGCTCGCCGGTGGTGCCCATGAGCGGATGATCGCATTCCGCGACAATGATCGCCCCGGCGTGATGCAGGCCGGGGCCGTGCGGGCGTATCTGAACCGCTGGGGTGTGACGCCGGGGCGGCGCGTGGCGGTGTTTGCAAACTCTGACGATGGCCCGCGCACAGTGCGCGATCTGCAGGCGGCGGGGGTGACGGTCACCGCGCTCATTGATCCGCGCGCGGTGGAGCATGACCTTGGCGTGCGGACCTACTCTGGCGCGGTGGTCTCGCAGGGTATCGGGCGGTCGGGCCTGCGCTCTGTCACCGTGCGCAAGGCGGATGGCACCGAAGTCGCAGTGGAGGCGGATTGCCTCGCCGTCTCGGGCGGGTGGAACCCCTCGGTTCATCTGACCTGCCACATGAACGGGCGGCCCACATGGCGCGAAGATATCGCGGCCTTTGTGCCCACGCCGGGTGCTGTGCCGGGCCTTGTCGCGGCGGGCGCTGCGAACGGCGCATTTTCCACCCACGGCGCACTAACCTCTGGCGCACAGGCGGCGGCAGAGGTTTTGGGCGTTTCTCCGGCAGAGGTGCCTAAGGCTGAGGATGCGCCCTATGACCTCACCCCTTTCTGGCATGTCGCGGGCAAGGGCCGGGCGTGGCTCGATTTTCAGAACGATGTGTCGGTCAAAGACGTTAAACTCGCACATCAGGAAAATTTCCGCTCCGTCGAGCATATGAAGCGCTACACGACGCTTGGCATGGCGACCGATCAGGGCAAGTTGTCGAATATCGGCGGTCTGGCGATCATGGCCGAGTTGACCGGCCAGTCGATCCCCGAGACGGGCACCACCACCTTTCGCCCGCCCTACACCCCATTGCCGATTGCCGCGATGGCCGGGCGGCATGGGCGCGATCATTTCCAACCACACCGGCTGACGCCTTCGGATGCGCTGAGCCGGGAGCGTGGTGCGAGTTTTATCGAGGCGGGTCTGTGGCACCGGGCGGCGTGGTTCCCCGAACCGGGCGATGCCGGCTGGCGCGACGCCTGCGACCGGGAGGCGCTGCGCGTGCGCCGCAGCGTGGGCGTGGCGGATGTCACCACCTTGGGTAAGATCGACATTCAGGGACCGGGTGCCGCCGAATTCCTCGACCGGGTCTATGCCAACATGTTCTCCACCCTTAAAGTGGGGCGCGTGCGTTATGGCCTGATGCTGCGTGAGGATGGCATCGTCATGGATGACGGCACCTGCGCGCGGTTGGGCGAGACGCATTACCTGATGACCACGACCACCGCGGCGGCCGGGCAGGTGATGGCGCATCTGGCCTTTGTGAGCCAGGTGCTCTGGCCCGAGCTCGACGTGCGTTTCATCTCGGTCACCGAGCAATGGGCGCAGTTTGCTGTCGCCGGGCCCGAGGCACGGGCGCTTCTACAAGAGATCATCGACGAGCCGATTACGGATGAGACCTATCCGTTCATGGCTTGTGGCGATGTTACGGTTGCGGGAGTGCAAGGGCGGCTTTTCCGTATTTCGTTCTCGGGTGAGCACGCCTATGAGGTCGCGGTGCCTGCGCGCTATGGCGACAGCTTGGTGAGGCTCCTGACGGAAAAGGCTGAGGCGCGGGGTGGCGGCCTCTACGGGATGGAGGCGCTCAATGTCCTGCGGATCGAGAAGGGCTTTATCACCCATGCAGAGATCGAGGGCCGCACCACCGCCTTTGACATCGGGATGGGGCGGATGGTTTCGGCCAAGAAAGACTGCATTGGCAAGGTGATGAGCCAGCGCGAGGGGCTGCATGGGCCGCACCGGCCACAACTCGTGGGGCTGGAAGTGATCCGCCCTGGCGAAAGCCTGAGGGCGGGAGCGCATCTTTTTGCGCAAGACGCACCAGTGACCCAAGACAGTGACCAGGGGCATATTTCGTCGCAATGCTGGTCTCCGACCTTGGGCAAACGTATCGGCTTGGGCTTTGTGAAAGATGGACCAAACCGCATGGGCGAAACCATTCGCGCGGTTGATCTGCTGGCAGAGAAAGAAACGCTCTGCCGGATCGTGCCGCCGGTCTTCCATGATCCTGAGGGGGTGAAGCTGCGTGGTTAATCTCGTGTCTCAGTCGCCGCTGCAAGGCTGGTCGTTGACCGCAGGCGGGGTCTCCGCGCGCGAGGTTGTGTTCGAGCGCGTGACGTCGGTGCAGCCTTTCAAAGGCGCGGCCTTGTCGCTGCCTGCGCCGGGAACCTGGCGCGCGGAAGGGGCTGGGCGCATGGTGTGGACAGGCCTCGACGAGTGGTTTGCAATGGACTGCGACGCGCCTGAGAACACCGCCACCACCGACCAAACCGACGCGTGGGCGTGGGTTGATCTCGGCGGCGAGTGGGCCGCTGTTCTCGCGCGGCTTTGCCCGGTTGATCCGTCGCATCTTACCCCTGGCACCTGCGCCAGAAGCGACGTAGCGCATATGTCCGCGATCCTGATCGCGACCGACGAAGCGCTCCAAATCGGCGTGATGCGCAGCTTTGCCGGTTCCTTTACCCACGCGCTCTCAGAGGTGATGACGTCAGTTGCAGCGCAATCCGCTCTCTGATCCCTTCATCTTGATAAAAATACCTCGGGGTGAATGGCGCCGCAGGCGACAGAGGGGCAGCGCCCCTCGCCCGCTACGCCCCTTGGGTCATCGTTTTGTGATGCGCGGCGCGCACAGTCTTCCACAACCAAGAAAGACCGCCCCATGCTCCCCACCCAAGACCTCATCACCGCCTTGCGGGACGCCGCCCAAGCCGAAGTGTTGCCGCGCTTTCGCGCACTTTCGCCCGAACAGGTGCGCTCCAAGGGCAGGGTCGATGATCTGGTCACCGAAGCCGATCTTGGGGCCGAGCGGCATCTCATTGCTCGCCTTGCGCAGCTTCTGCCCGATGCCGTCGTTGTGGGCGAAGAAGGGGTTGCGGCCGACCCCTCCTTGCAAGACCGCATCGGCACCGATCCACTTTGCGTGATACTCGATCCGATCGATGGCACTTGGAATTTTGCCCATGGGCTGTCGGTGTTTGGGATGATCCTCGCTGTCGTCGAAAACGGAGCGACCGTTTTCGGCGCGATCTATGACCCGCTGAATGACGACTGGGTCGAGGCGGCGCGCGGCGAGGGGGCGTGGTTTTGCCGAGGGGATCGGCGGGAGCGCTTGTCTGTGGGCGCGGGCGGACCGCTCTCAAAGGCGGTTGGGTTTGTGAGTGAATATCTGTATCCGCCGGAGGCACGGCCTGCGGTGGGTGGGCTGACAAAAGCGATGGCGCGGACGATAAATTTGCGCTGCTCGGCGCATGAATACCGGATGCTGGCGCAGGGTCATGCGGACCTGTCTTTGTCCGCGATTCTGCACCCGTGGGATCACGCGGCCGGGGTTTTGATCTTGCAAGAGGCGGGCGGAGTGGCGCGGCTTTTGGATGGTCGGCCATATGCGCCGGTGTTGAAGGAAGGGCGGCTCTTGTGCGCAAGCAGCGAGGTGCTTTGGCAGGAGGCAGCTGCGACCCTTCCAGTAGACTTGTGAGCGAGGCATGTTTTTGAGCCAGACAACGGCGCCGCGTCACGCTTAAGAGCCTGGCCAGAGAGGAGTGGTACCGACGCCCCGGCTCGAACGGGGGACCTCTTGATCCACAATCAAGCGCTCTAACCTACTGAGCTACGTCGGCACTGCGCAGGCGCATAACGTTGCGCTCAGCCCGATGCAAGACCCGGCAAGGCTTGAAACCCCACGCATAGCACCGTAGCTGCGCGGGATCAGCCGCAGGAGAGCCAGCCATGGGCATTAATTCCGAAAGCAGCATTGCCGCGAATCTACAGATCGGTCCGACCGACCTCGGGATGGTCCGCTTGTATATTGAGGCCGACGGCGTGGAATTGCCGATGGATTTCGACCCCGAAGAGGCGCTTGAAATTGCGGCAGAGCTGACGGCAGCCGCGGAGCGGGCGAAAGGTGCAAACGCCAAGCCTGCGCCAAAGAAAAAGAAGCGCTAGGCGAGGGCGCCCGGATCAAGCGCTGCGTGCAGCCTGCGCGCAGCGGCGCGGGCGAGTTTTAGGGTTTGCGCCTTGCGCCGCGCGGCGGGCAATTTGTCGAGCGGGGCGGCGCGCAAAATGGCGGCGTCATGGGCATCGGCGATGATCAGCCCGGCATCGGCGGGTAGGATATCCTGCGGAAAGCTCTCATCCACCGCCCAAAAGAAGCGGTCGCAATACTCCAGATAGTGATGCCATTTGCTGTCTGCCCGGAAATCGGCGAGCGAGGATTTGCACTCCACAATCCAGATCTCCCCATCGCTGGTGAGGGCTGTGAGATCACAGCGCAGACCCCGGGCGGGTGTAAACTCGGGCACTGCGACCGCATTCAACCCCGCCAGATGCCGCCACACACCGCGTGCAAGGGCGTGGCCGGGGGCAAGGGTGGTGAGGTCGCTGAATTGCATGGCGCGAGCGGAACAGAGCAAGAACGCGCTGTCAAGCCGCGCCCCCTGTTCAAGTGCCCTGTGGGTGATTATGTTTGCGACAGGCGGGTTCTGTCCTTCTCGTGACGAGGACCACATCCCGGAGGCCCTAACGAAACTCGAACGGGAGCTGGCTCTGCGACTGGTCCTGGCCTATCGCATCTGGCACCCACCTGGATTGCCAGGCCTCGAGGATCAACACTCCTCAACGGTCGCGATGGTCCCGCCGCTTTTTCTCTCTGATTAGGTTTTGAGTCTTTGTATGGGGGGCTTTGCCCCCGGTCGCTGCGCGCCCTCCCCCAAGGTATTTTGGTCAAGATGAAGAGCGGTGCGTGATTGCAACCTCCGCTCCTCAGGGTCAGGGTGGCCACGACCAAGGAGGGGCCATGCTCGAACGACGCGGCTGGGTGCCGGAGGATTGTGAGAACCGGGTGCAGGATCTAGCGGCGGCGGTTGAGCCGTCGTCAGTCGTCGGCGAGGTGGAGCGGTTGGCGGCGTGGAACACCGCGATCCATGCGTCGGAGGCGTTTAACCTGAACCCTGCGGCCAATGTGATGAACCCACGTGCGGAGGCTTTGCTGTCGGCTGGATTGGGCAGCCGTCCGTCGCTGGGATATCCGGGCGATAAGTATGAGATGGGGCTGGAGGCGGTCGAAGAGATCGAGGTGATCGCCGCTGAAATGGCTGCGCGGGTGTTTCACGCGCGATTTGCCGAGGTGCGGGTGTTTTCGGGCGCAATGGCGAATCTTTATGCCTTCATGGCGCTGACGGAGCCTGGGGATACGATCCTGGTGCCGCCTGCCAGTGTTGGCGGGCATGTGACGCACCACGTGGCGGGGGCGGCGGGGCTGTATCGGCTCAACATCGTCGAGGCGCCGGTGGATGTGGCGCGCTACTCGGTCGATGTGGAGGGGCTTGCGGCTTTGGCGCGAGAAGTACGGCCAAAGCTGATCACGCTGGGTGGGTCGTTGAACCTACAGCCGCATCCGGTGGCGGAGGTGGCTGAGATTGCGCGGGAGGTGGGCGCAAAGCTGTTGTTTGACGCCGCCCATCAGTGCGGTCTGATCGCGGGCGGTGTCTGGGAGGATCCGTTGGCGCTGGGCGCGGATGTGATGACAATGAGCACGTACAAGTCGCTCGGCGGGCCTGCGGGCGGGCTGATCGTGACGAATAATGCGGGACTTGCCGAGCGGATCGATGCGATCGCGTTTCCGGGGCTGACGGCGAATTTTGATGTGGGGCGTGTGGCGGCACTGGCTATTGGCTTGGTCGATTGGGTTGAGCATGGGCAGGCGTATGCGCAAGCGATGGTGGAGACGGCACAGGCTCTGGCCGAGGCGCTGCTTGCGCGCGGGATGCCTGTCTTCAACGGCGGCACGGCCTCGCATCAATTCGCACTAGAGGCAGCGACGTTTGGCAGCGGGCACCGGTTGGCGAAGCATCTGCGTAAGGCGGGGCTGTTGACCTCCGGGATCGGGCTGCCGGTGCCCGAGGTGGCCGGAGACGCCAACGGCCTGCGCCTTGGCACGCCCGAGGCGGTACGTTGGGGTGCGGGGCCGCAACACGCGGAGGTGTTGGCGGGGTTCATCGTTAAGGCCGCGCACCGCGAGACGCCGGAGGATTTGGCGGCAGAAGTCGCGTCGTTCCGGGCTCAGTTTGATCGGGTGCGGTTTGTCTGCGACTGACCCTCTCTCCCCAAAGGCGGCCGCGCGGAAGGCCGCGTTTGCGCGGCGGAAAGAGGCGCATGCGACCTTTGAGGGGGCAGCATTGGCTGCGACTGAGCATCTCTTAAAGAAGCTGAAGGGTCATAAACCCACCGTCATCTCTGCCTACCTACCGATCCGCACAGAGCTTGACCCGCAGCCCGCGATTGCCGCCCTCGCAGCCCGTGGTCATCAGATGTGCTTGCCCGTCGTGCAAGGTCCCGGCCTACCGCTCTCGTTTCGCGCCTACGCCCCTGGAGACGCGCTGATTGAGGGGGCCTTCAAGGCGCTAATCCCACAATCGGGCGCATGGCTTGAGCCGCAAGTGCTCATCGTGCCCCTCGTTGCCTTTAACCGCTCTGGCTACCGGCTGGGCTATGGCGGAGGGTTTTATGACCGCACGCTGGAGGGGCTGCGCGCCCGCGGCCCTGTGCAAGCATTTGGCTTCGCTTACGCCGCGCAAGAAGCCGAGACCCTGCCGCTGGAGCCCACGGATCAACCCCTCGACGCGATCATCACCGAGAGAGGGGTTGTGAGGCCGCTGGCACAGGAGTAGGGCGCGGGGATGCGTATTCTCTTTCTTGGTGATGTGATGGGCCGGTCGGGCCGGGCTGCGATTTCGCAGCACGTGCCAGGCCTGCGCACCGAGCATCGCCTCGACGCGGTCGTTGTGAATGGCGAAAACGCGACGGGCGGCGCAGGCCTCTCAGCCGCGCATGCCCGCGATCTCTTGGCGGCGGGTGTGGATGTGCTCACCCTGGGCGATCACGCCTTCGACCAGCGCGACATGATGGGGTTTGTGGCGCAAGAGCCGCGGGTCCTCCGCCCACTGAACTACGCCAAGGATGCCCCCGGCGCGGGGGCGCGGGTTTATGACCTGCCGATGGGGCGCAAGCTCTTGGTGGTGCAAGCGCTGGGGCAGGTGTTTATGAAACGCCCCTTTGCCGACCCATTCTCCGCCGTGGAGGCCGTGCTGAAAAAACACCCGCTGGGTGCTGTTGTGCAGGCGGTGGTGGTGGACATCCACGCCGAGGCCACGTCGGAGAAAATGGCGATGGGGCATTGGTGCGATGGTCGGGCGAGCCTTGTGGTCGGCACTCATACCCATGTGCCGACCGGGGATGCGCAGTTGCTCCCAAAGGGCACGGCCTACCTCACCGATGCGGGCATGTGCGGCGACTATGATTCCGTCATTGGTATGGAAAAGACAGAGCCGCTGCGCCGTTTCCTCACCGGTATGCCGAAAGAGCGGTTCACCCCAGCCAAGGGCCCTGCCACCCTCTCCGGCGTCATTATAGAGACGGACGACCGCACCGGCCTCGCCAAATCCGTAGCGCCCTTCCGCCTCGGTGGCCGACTGCAAGAGACCCACGCGACATGACCCCGCTTTCGTCGGTTTTCAAATATTCCGGGGGGAATGGCGGGCGCAGCCCGGCAGGGGGGCAGAGCCCTCGATGACCCGGTCGATGTATCTGGCCCTGCTTGGGATTGGGGCGGTATGGGGGTTGACCATTCCGCTGATCAAGATCGCCGCCACTGCGGGCCATCACCCGTTTGCGCTGGTGTTTTGGCAGCTGGCGATTGCGATGGTCGTGCTGGCGGTGATTTTGCTGGCGACAAGGCAGGGGCTTGGATTTTCCAGAAAGCACCTGCCGTTTTATCTGCTCATCGCGGGGCTGGGCACCTTGGTGCCGAACTCGTTTTCCTTTGCCTCCGCCGCGCATCTCCCGGCGGGCATTCTCGCGATGAACATCGCCTGGGTGCCGATGTTTGCGATGCCCTTTGCCTTGCTCTTGGGGCTGGAGAAGCCCGAGGCACGGCGCTTTGCAGGGCTGGGTTTGGGAGCAATCGCGGTCATCATGATCCTCGCGCCGGATGCCGCCCTCCCTGCGGGCATTGCCGCGATCTGGATCTTCGTCGCGCTGGCCTCACCGCTCTGCTACGGGCTGGAGGGCAATCTGGTGGCCAAGATCGGCACCCGTGGCCTCACGCCCATTCAGGTTATTTTTGGCTCTTCGGTGGTGGGCACGATCATCGCCTTTCCGTTCGCAGCGACCGGAGAGCGCTGGGTCAACCTCGCCGAACTCCCACCTGGCACCTGGGCGATCTTGGGCAACGGTGTGCTCCACGGTGTGGCCTATTCTGGCTATATCTTCCTCGTGGGGCGCGCGGGGCCGGTGTTTTCGAGCCAGGTGGCCTATGTTGTCACCGGATTTGGGGTTTTCTGGTCGATGGTGATCCTCGGAGAGCGCTACTCGCTCTGGGTCTGGGCCGCATTTCTCGTTTTGTTTCTGGGGCTTACCCTCGTGCAGCCGCGGCCAACGGTTGCAGATCGTAAACTGGCTTGAGCGCGCCCCTTTGATCCGTCATTCTGCGCAACCGTGCCTGGTGCCCGCGTGCACCGTTGTCGGAGCCCCTCTATGGAGCTGACCCTGATCGACGCCAGTGCAGCCCCGTTTGTGGCGCTGTTGGTCGTTGTTGCGATGTTTGTCCTGTTCGTCACCGAGCGTTGGTCCACCGAGGTGGTGGCGATGGGCGGTGCGGGCGCGATGGTTTTGCTGGGGTTGGTGCCCGAGGCGGAGTTGCTGTCGGTCTTCTCCAACCCCGCGCCGTGGACTATTGCTGCGATGTTTATCCTGACCGGAGGATTGGTCCGCACCGGCGCGCTGTCGTATCTTTCAGCACAGATCGCGCGCGAGGCAAAGAAGCGGCCCGTGCGCGTGCTGGCCTCGTTGGGGGCGTTCGTGATCCTAATGTCGGCGTTCATGAACAACACGCCCGTGGTTGTGATGTTGATCCCAGTCGTGATCGGCTTGGCCCGCGAGTTGAACCTCGCGCCCTCTAAGCTGCTCATTCCGCTGTCTTACGTGGCGATTCTCGGTGGGCTCTGCACGCTGATCGGAACTTCCACCAACCTGCTTGTCGATGGCGTGGCGCGGGCGCAGGGGCTGGAGCCGTTTACGCTGTTTGAGGTCACGCCCTTGGGCATCGTGTTGGTGGCGTTTGGGCTTTTGTATCTGCGGGTTGTGGGAGCAAAGCTGCTGCCCGACCGCAGCTCAATGTCGGGCTTTCTGACCGAGCGCAAAACGCTGAAGTTCTTTACCGAGGTGGCGGTGCCCGAGGGCTCTCCGGTGATCGGGCAGAATGTGATGAAGGTCGATTTGTTCACCCGCGACGGGATGCGCGTGATCGACGTGCTGCGCGGGGACGAGTCGCTGCGGCGGCAGTTTCCGAAGGTGAAGCTTGAGGCCGGCGACCGTGTGGTTCTGCGCACCGGGGTGAACGAGCTCTTGGGGCTGAAAGAGTCCCGCGCGCTCGCGATGATCGATCAGTTGTCGTCGCGCAAATCGGTCACAGTGGAGGCGCTGATCTCTCCGGGCTGCAAGCTCGTGGGCCGGTCGCTTGGCGGGCTGCGCTTGCGGCGGCGGTATGGAGTCTATCCGCTGGCGGTGCATCGGCGGAACCAGAACCTCGGCCGCCAACTTGACGAGGTGATCGTACGTGTGGGCGATACGCTGCTGCTGGAAGGCGCGCCCGAAGACATCCAGCGCCTCGCCCGCGACGTTGATCTCGTGAATATCGCCGAGCCCGAAGAGCGCCCCTACCGCCGCCAGCACGCGCCGGTGGTGCTGGGCACTTTGGCCGCTGTGGTGATCTTTTCGGCCTTTGGGTGGCTGCCGATCTATCTGGCGGCTTTGCTCGGAGTGGTCGCCGTGCTCCTCACCCGCTGTATCGACCCCGAAGAGGCGTTCAGCTTCATAGACGCGCGGCTGCTCGCGCTGATCTTTTCGATGCTTGTGGTCGGGACGGGCCTGCATGCCTCAGGCGCAGTCACGGTCATCGCAGAGAGTGCCGCGCCGTGGTTGATGGTGCTCCCAGCGCCTTTGCTCGTTTGGGCGGTCTATCTGATGACTTCGGTGCTGACTGAGCTCGTCTCAAACAACGCCGTCGCGGTCGTGGTCACACCGGTGGCGATTGCGCTGGGGGTGGAGCTTGGCATCGACCCGCGCCCGCTGGTGGTGGCAGTGATGGTCGCGGCCTCCGCCTCTTTCGCCACACCCATCGGCTATCAGACCAACACGCTGGTCTATGGCCCCGGCGGCTACAAGTTCACCGACTTTCTGCGCGTGGGCATTCCGCTCAATATCTCGCTTGGGATGATTTCGGCCCTCTTGATCCCGCTGATCTGGCCCCTGACGGCGGCTTGAAGCCCGCCCAGCTTGGGCGCTATATCCCCGAAAGACGTCAGACGTTCGGGAGACACGCCATGGCAGGGCATTCCAAATGGGCCAACATCCAGCACCGCAAGGGCCGGCAAGACGCCGCGCGCTCGAAGCTATTCTCAAAGCTCGCCAAGGAGATCACCGTCGCCGCCAAAATGGGCGATCCTGATCCCGACAAAAACCCGCGCCTGCGCTTGGCGGTCAAAGAGGCGAAGTCTCAATCCGTGCCCAAGGACGTGATCGACCGCGCGATCAAGAAGTCGATGGGCGGCGATGCAGAGAGCTACGACGAGATCCGTTATGAGGGCTATGGGCCGGGTGGCGTTGCCGTAATCGTTGAGGCAATGACGGATAACCGCAACCGCACCGCCTCTAACGTCCGCTCCACGTTTACTAAGCACGGCGGCAACTTGGCAGAGACGGGGGCGGTGAGCTTCATGTTCGATCGCAAGGGGCTGATCGTTTACGGCGCTGACGCGGGTGACGAGGACGCGGTGATGGAAGCTGCCATCGAGGCCGGTGCCGAAGACGTCGAAAGCACTGACGACGGCCACACTATCTACACCGCCGACACCGACCTCAACGATGTCTCCAACGCACTCGAAGAGGCGCTGGGCGAGGCTGAAACGCAAAAACTCATCTGGAAGCCACAAACCACCACCGAGCTCGATCTTGAGGGTGCGCAAAAGCTGATGAAACTGATCGGCACGCTTGAGGATGACGACGACGTGCAAAACGTCACCGCCAACTTCGATGTCTCTGACGAGGTGATGGCGCAGCTCTAAGCGCCTCCCCCTCTTCATCTTGATAGAAATACCTCGGGGTGAATGGCGCCGCAGGCGACAGAGGGGCAGCGCCCCTGTCCTAGACCCGCCGGGCCAGTGAGCGGAACCTTAGGGTCAGCACCACCGTTGAAAAAATGCTCGCGATCAGGATGCCCTGAAACACCCCCGGCACGCCTTGGCCCACATAAATCGCCAGCAGCCACACCATCGGCACCATGATCAGCCAGTACGAGCAGAAGTGCAGGGCGGTCGGCACTACCGTATCTCCACGCCCGCGACAGGCGTGGTTCATTACGGTTTGCATCCCGTCAAACGTCAGCGCGAGGCCGACCCAGAACAGGATCCCGCTCGCCGCCGCGATCACCACCATGTCGTTGGAGAAGATGCGCAAGAGTGTGTCGGGGATGAACAGGGCCAGCAGGCTGACAAGAAGGCAAAAGCCCATGGCGAGGCCTAACCCCGTCCAACCCGCCAGCGCCATGCCGCGCGGGTCTTTGCGGCCCCAGGCGTTGCCCACACGCACTTGGGTGGCGGCAGCGAGGCCGAAGGCGACCATAAAGCCGAGGCCTAGGATCTGGAACGAGATGCCAAAGGTCGCGAGCGCGAGGGTGCCCAGCCATCCGACCATGAGCGTGGTGGCGACGAAGGAGCTCGCTTCAAGCAGGTACGACAGGCCCGTGAAGAGGCCGATGCGGGTCTGCTCTCCGACGCCCGGCGCTTGGCTTCCAGGGCCTGTGAGGCCCAGGGTCTCGCGCTCTGGAAGGAGGCGGTAGAGGTAGAGCATCAGGCCGATTGCCATCCCCGCGCCCACGAGCACCGTAGAGAATGCGGTGCCCACCGCGCCCATCGCTGGAAATGGGCCTAGGCCAAAGACCAGAACGATGTTGAGGCCGAGGTTCACGACGTTGGCCAGTGCCACCGCGTAGGTGCCGATGAGAGGGCGGTGGATCGCCTCCAGAAACATCGTGCAGGCGAAGGTGATCGCCCAGAACGGCAGCGCCCAGGCGACCATCGCGGTGACAGGCGCCGCAGAGGTGGCGAGCGCTGGTGTCTGGCCAAGGCCCCGATACATCGGTTCGGCCCATTGTAACACGAGTGCGGTGACCAGCCCGATGAGCACGCCAAAGACGATCCCGCGGCGCAGGATCGTGCCAGAGGCGCCGTCGTTGCCCGCACCGGTCTCGCGTGCCGTGAGCACGGTCACACCCGCCATCAACCCTGCCATCGAGGCCATCAACGAATCTGAAAGCGACAGGCCGAGGATGTAGCGGGCGAGTTCTTCGGCGCCCGCGCGGCCCAGAACGATCACGTCGATGGTCAAAAACCCGATCATGCCCACCCGGCTTAAAATCACCGGCCACGCAAGCTTGAGCGTGCGGCGAATATGCTCCGGCACGGTATTCGCCGCCGCCCGAGCGGAGCTGGTGGAGATTGGACTGTCGGTCATCACTGGGCGCTACGCCCAGTTTGAGGCGCTGTCAAACCTTTGCGCGGGCTGCTTTGAAACGGAAGAGTTCACCCCGCAAACCCCGCTCCGCTCCCTGCCTCCCCGCAGCGGATGAGGCGGCTGTCGGCGACGGCGGCGGTGCGGTGGGTGACGGCCTCTTGGTATGCTGGGTCGCGGAGCATTTCGAGGAAGGCGGCGGCGCTGGGGTAGTGCGCGATGAAGATGGCGTCCCAGTGCTCATCCGCCGGGCCGATGGTGGTGTTTTCAAAGGTGCCGCGCCACAGGATCGACCCGCCAAGCCGGGTGAGAACCGGGGCGGAGAGGCGGCCATATTCGGCGTAGGCCTCTGCGCCGGTCACCTTCCGTCTGTCCTCGTATGCCGCCCAGTCGCGAAAGCGCACGAGGTTGAGCATGTGGAGCGGCGTGTCTTGCGGCAGCGCGCGGAAGGCGGCGAAGCTCTCTGAGGTGGGGTTGATGTGCATCGGCTCCCCTTACGGCATCAGGAAGAGGTCGGTGTCGTCGGGGCGCGCGCCTGAAGCGGTCAGCATGGCGTGGACTTGCCCGCGATGGTGCGTGGCGTGGTTGAAGAAATGGGTGACGAGGAATGCCATAGGTTTTGAGACCTCGCGCCCCGCCGCGCCGGAGTACCAGGTCAGGTCGCCGGCGAGGTCTTCCTCGGTCACACTCGCCGCCCATGCAGCGATCATCTGGTCCATCTCGGCGCGGGCCATCAAGAACTGCGGCCACTCGGGGACTTCGTTTACGCTCTCGGCGATAGAGGGCGCGCTGGGTTTTGGGGTGCCAGCAAAGCGGGACATCCACATCCGGTCGCCCCACAACAGGTGGTTCAGCGTGCCCTCGATCGAGCCGAAGAACGCGCCGCGGGGGGCTTGGCGATCAGCGTTCGGCAGGGCGTTGGCCGCGCTGCAGATCGATTGGTTTTGCCATGCGGTGTAGCGTGCCATCATGCGCACCCAGTCTGGTGTGATCATGCGAGCTCCTCCCCATCGTCGCGGGTAGATGGGGCGGAGATCACGAGGAAGGTACAGGGCTCCGGCCCAAGGTTGAGCGCTTGATGCGCGGTGCCGGGGGGCACGTTGAGGGCGGTGTCGGGGAGGAGCGTGTGCACGGTGCCCTCCATCTCTAGCGTGAGTGCGCCGGTTAGCGCGTGAAACACCTGATGGGCCTTGGCGTGACGGTGCCGGGTTTCGGCTGTGCCGGGGGGCATCTCTTCTCGAATGACAGAGAGCCCCGGCGTGTCACACCAGCGCCAGCCTTTGGCGCCCTCTCCCCAATCATAGGGGGAAACGCTGTCGGTGCTGCGGATCATTTGCCCCGCAGCTTTGCGAACCAGCCTTTTTTGGTTTCACCCTCTTCCTCGGCCGCGTCGTCCTCCGACGGAGGCTCAAGCCCATCTTTGAAGTTGGAGAAAAACTCATCCGCCATCTTTTTCGCGAACCCGTCGATGATGCGAGAGCCGAGTTGCGCGAGTTTGCCGCCGACCTTGGCGTTGACCACATAGGTCAGCTCGGTGCCGCCCTCGGCATCGGCGAGCGACACATCTGCGCCGCCCTTCGCAAAGCCTGCAACACCGCCCGACCCTTCGCCGACGAGTTTGTAGCTTTCGCCTTCAACAACATCCTCAAGCGCAACCTTGCCTTTGAAGGTGGCTTTCACGGGGCCAACCTTTTGCACGACGGTGGCCTCAAACCCGTCTTCTGGGGAGCCGGTCAGCTCTTTCGTTCCGGGGATGCACTGCTTGAGCACCTCAGGATCGTTGAGGGCAGCCCAGACGGTTGGCCGATCTGCTGCGATGACGAAGCTGCCTTGCATGTCCATGTGAGGTCCCCTGCGTTTGTCTTGATGCTGGCACGCTATCCGTCTCTACGTGGCACTGTAAACGGTTTCGGGGCTGCGGCGTTTCGCTGATTTCCAAAGCGTGGAGCGCACGGTCTATTTCTTGCATCCAGCTGCTTCGATCATGGGTAGAAACCCGATCTGAGCACAAAAATTGCAAACCCAGAAAGGCTCACGCAATTCTATTGCGCTGCGCCTGCACAGCGGTTAGTGCAACTGCGAAGAAATTGGAGGCTGCCAATGCGTGACATCCTGGAAGAACTCGAAGAGCGGCGCGCCCAGGCGCGCTTGGGCGGTGGCCAACGGCGGATCGACAGCCAGCATGCCAAGGGCAAGCTGACGGCGCGCGAGCGGCTGGAGTTGCTGCTCGATGAAGGGTCATTTGAAGAATACGATATGTTCAAGGCCCACCGCTGCACCGAGTTCGGGATGCAGGAGACGCAGTATCCGGGCGATGGCGTCATTACCGGATGGGGCACCATCAATGGTCGTCAGGTCTTTGTCTTTAGTCAGGATTTCACGGTGCTGGGTGGATCGCTCTCTGAGACGCACGCCGAGAAGATCTGCAAAATCCAGGAAATGGCGCTGAAGGTCGGCGCGCCGGTGATTGGCTTGAACGACTCGGGCGGTGCGCGGATCCAAGAAGGCGTCGCCTCTCTCGCGGGCTATGCCGACGTGTTCCAGAACAATATCGAGGCGTCGGGCGTGATCCCGCAGATCAGCGTGATCATGGGGCCGTGTGCTGGGGGCGCGGTCTATTCGCCTGCGATGACCGACTTCATCTTTATGGTGCGCGACTCGTCTTACATGTTCGTCACCGGGCCGGACGTGGTGAAAACGGTGACCAACGAGACCGTTACCGCCGAGGAACTGGGCGGGGCGAAGACCCACACCTCGAAGTCTTCGGTCGCGGACAATGCGTTTGAGAACGACGTTGAGGCGCTGGCCGAAATTCGTCGCCTGATGGATTTCTTGCCGCTCAACAACCGTGAGGGCGTGCCGCTCCGCCCGACGTTCGATGATGCGGAGCGTCAGGACGAAAGCCTCGACACGCTGATCCCCGACAATCCGAACACGCCCTATGACATGAAAGAGCTGATCTACAAGATCGCCGATGAAGGCGATTTTTACGAGATTCAGCCTGATTACGCGAAGAACATGATCACTGGTTTCATTCGCCTTGAGGGGCGGACGGTCGGTGTCTACGCCAACCAGCCGATGGTGCTGGCGGGGTGCCTGGACATTGACAGCAGCCGCAAAGCCGCACGGTTTGTGCGCTTCTGCGATGCGTTTGAGATCCCGATTTTGTGCCTCGTGGATGTGCCCGGCTTCCTGCCCGGGACGGCGCAGGAGTATAACGGCATCATCAAGCACGGCGCGAAGCTGCTCTTCGCCATCGGTGAGGCGACAGTGCCGAAGGTGACGGTCATCACGCGCAAGGCCTATGGTGGGGCCTATGACGTGATGCAATCGAAGCACATGAAGGCCGACATCAACTACGCCTGGCCCACGGCAGAGATTGCGGTGATGGGCGCGAAGGGCGCTGTGGAGATTTTGTATCGCTCTGAGCTGAACGACCCCGAAAAGATCGCGGGCCGTATTGCGGATTATGAGGACCGCTTTGCAAACCCGTTTGTGGCGGCTGAGAAGGGCTATATTGACGAGGTGATCATGCCGCGCAGCACCCGCCGCCGCATCTCTCGCGCGTTCGCAATGCTGCGCACCAAGCGCGAAGAGCGCCCGTGGAAAAAGCACGACAACATTCCGTTGTGAGGTGAGCTTGAACGGGTTGAGTGCATACCCCGTGGCGCGCAGCGGCACGGATCACGCCCGACCCGCCCCATGGGCGGGCGTGATCCTTTGGATTGTTCATAATGCCTGACGTCTACCTATTCCCTTTGCGCCCTCGAGTGGCCGCCGAGCTCCCATGAGTGGGCAGGGACATATTTTGATCGAGGGGGAGACGCTCACCCTCGCGCGGCGGTTGCCGATCCGATGGGATGTGCGCTGCGAGGCGCATCTGGCGGGCGAGCATCTCTCCCGCCGTCGTCTTGCCTTGCAAATCCGGCAAGACATCTGGCGCGCCTGTCAAAATGTGCGTGGGTTTACGCCGCTCGTCTCTGTGACGCCGGTTGAAGCCGGGTATCAGGTGGCCGCGGGGGGCATGGTTGCGGTGCAGCACTTTCCGCGGTCCAGCATCGTGGCCCGGCTTGAGGATATCCTCTCCTGCAGTGAAAACCAACGCCGTTGGCGGAGGTTTGCGGCGCAGCGCAGGAGTGCTGCATGACGTTCCTCGTAAAAACCAAAAAGAGCGTGACGCTGCGACAGAATGTCCTAACTAGGAGGCTCAGACATGAAGACCCCGCAGGACTGGACCATGCCGCAGCTTATTCGTTTCATGATTTACCATACGGCCAATGGCATCGCGCTGGCCTGCATTTTGCTGCTTGTGTGTATCTACTTCGACGTCATGGGCCTCGGCACGATGCTGGAGAAAGACACCTCCGGCCTTGCGACTTTCCTGCTGTTCTTCCAGACCTCGCTCACCTTCGGCGCAGCCAATATGGGCATCGCCGTGATGGGGCTGGGCTCCGACGAGAAAGACTGACGCGCGCCCTTCCTGACGGGAGGGCCGCATGTTGAAGCATCGTGGCTTCCCCTCTCGGCTGACCGGCACCGATTATCACTTCACCCTACGGCGCCAGAACAAGGGCGGTGCAACTCCATTAAAGCCGCGCGAGCGGTATCGCGACCGCAGGCACGCGGATATCGAGGCCGACACCGCCTTTGTGAAAGCCCTCTGGGACTATTTCGGAGACGCGCCGTTTGAGCGCGGCAATCTGGATGCCGGGCGCCTTTCTTGGTTGCTTGGGCGCGAGGTGATCGCGCTGGAGCCGTTTGACCCCTGCTCCTACGAGACATTGCTCCGCCTTGACGTGGGCGCCGCGCAAACGGCATTTCCTGCAGCATTCGAGGGCACGCCATGACCGTGCTGTCACTGCGAGGGGAACTCTCATGATCCGCAAAACCATTCTGGCCTGCATCTGCGCCTTTGCTCTGAGCGCTTGCGGCGTCTCTCCCGAAGATCGCGCGCTCTCTGGTGGGCTGATGGGGGCGACCATCGGCATCGCTGGGGGTGCGGGCGGCATGGGGCTTGGTGCCGCCTTGGGCATCGCTGCCGGAACGCTTACGACCTCCGACGACTTTAACCTGGGCGATCCCGTTTGGGATTGATCGCCTTCCACTCGACTTAGACACACACGCAAGGACCGCCCGATGATCCAGAAAATCCTGATTGCCAACCGTGGAGAGATTGCCTGCCGGGTGATCAAGTCGGCCCGCAAGATGGGGATCAAGACGGTGGCGGTCTATTCTGACGCCGACCGCAACGCGCTCCATGTCCGGATGGCGGATGAGGCGGTGCATATCGGCCCGCCGCCGGCTGCGGAAAGCTACATCGTGATCGACAAGATCCTTGATGCGATCAAGCAAACCGGTGCTGACGCGGTGCATCCGGGCTATGGCTTTTTGTCGGAACGGGCGGAGTTTGCCGAAAAGCTGGAGGCGATGGGCGTCGCCTTCATCGGCCCCCCTGCGGGTGCGATTGAGGCGATGGGTGACAAGATCACCTCGAAAAAGCTCGCGGCAGAGGCCGGAGTTTCAACCGTTCCCGGTTATATGGGTCTGATCGATGACGCCGAGCACGCGGTGACGATTGCCACGGAGATCGGCTATCCGGTGATGATCAAGGCTTCTGCGGGCGGCGGCGGTAAGGGGATGCGCATCGCCTGGAACGATGAGGAGGCGCGCGAGGGCTTTGCCCTGTCAAAAAGCGAAGCGGCTAACTCGTTCGGCGACGACCGCATCTTTATCGAAAAGTTCGTCACCCAGCCCCGCCACATCGAAATTCAGGTGCTCGGCGACAAACACGGCAACTGCATCTACCTCAACGAGCGTGAATGCTCGATCCAGCGCCGCAACCAGAAGGTCATCGAAGAGGCCCCCTCGCCGTTTCTGGATGAGGCCACCCGCAAGGCGATGGGCGAGCAGTCTGTCGCGCTGGCACAGGCGGTGGATTATTGCTCTGCTGGCACGGTTGAATTCATCGTCGATGGCGATCGCAACTTCTATTTCCTTGAGATGAACACCCGCCTGCAGGTGGAGCATCCGGTCACCGAGCTGATCACCGGGGTCGATCTTGTGGAGCAGATGATCAAGGTTGCCGATGGGCAGGAGCTGGAGCTCAAGCAAAGCGACATCGGCATCAACGGCTGGGCGCTCGAAAGCCGCCTTTATGCCGAGGATCCGTTCCGCAACTTCCTCCCCTCCATCGGGCGCCTGACCCGTTATCGCCCACCCGCCGAAATCGAAGGCCGTGTGCGCAACGACACCGGCGTCTTTGAGGGCGGCGAGATCAGCATGTACTACGACCCGATGATCGCGAAGCTTTGCACCTGGGGCGAAACGCGGGATGCGGCCATCGAGGAAATGCGCCGCGCGCTCGATGCATTTGAGGTCGAAGGGATCGGCCACAATCTGCCCTTCCTCTCGGCGGTCTATGACCACGAGCGGTTCATCTCAGGCAACATCACCACGGCGTTTATTGCCGAGGAATATCCCGACGGTTTTGAAGGTGCGCCCCTCGATGAGACTGCCGCCGCGCGCCTTGCCGCCATCGCGTCTGCCTGCAAGCTGGTGGAAGATCGCCGCGCCGCGCAAATCTCCGGCACGATGGACAACCGCGGCCGCCGCGTGCCCGTTGAGCGGACAGTGACCATGGGTGACCTGCGCTTTGAAACTTCGGTCGAGGACGAGGCGGATTGGCTCTTCCGCGTCACCGTGAACGGCTCCCAACATCTGCTGGACCTTGAAAGCTGGTCTCCGGGTGATCCGCTAATCATCGCGGGCATCGATGGCGAGCGCATGGCGATCAAATGCGCCAATGCGGTCGATGGCTACGTGATGCGCTACCGCGGTGCAGAGCGGCGCGTCTTTGTGCGCACCCCGCGCGCGGCAGAGCTTGCAGCGAAGATGCCCGAAAAGCTGCCGCCGGATACCTCCAAGATGCTGCTGTGCCCGATGCCAGGGCTTGTTGTCTCTATCGCCGTGGCCGAGGGCGACGAAGTGCAAGAGGGCCAGGCGCTCTGCACCGTCGAGGCGATGAAGATGGAAAACGTTCTGCGCGCTGAGAAAAAGGCGGTGGTGTCCAAGATTAACGCCGAAGCGGGCGCGAGCCTTGCGGTGGATGACGTGATCATGGAGTTCGAGTGATCGGCCTGATCCGGCACAGATGAGCGCGTTTCTTCCGCTTCCCCGCACCACAACGCTCGGTCCGTTCACGGTCGGGCGTTTGGCTTATGGGTGCTGGCGCTTTGCGGGCACGCCCGTCGTAAAGGCGCGCGCCAAGATCCACGCGGCGCGGGCGGCGGGCATGAGTTTGCTCGATACCGCAGCGATTTATGGCTATGGCGAGACGGCGTTTGGCGAGGCGGAAGAGCGGCTGGGCGATCTCTTCGCCGCGGATGCCGCACTACGCGGTCAGATCGTTTTGGTCACGAAGGCCGGAATTCATCCGCCCGCACCCTATGACAGCCGCAAATCCACGCTCATCGCCTCCGCCGAAGCCTCGCTCAAACGCCTGCGCACCGATGTGCTCGACGTCTTCCTAATCCACCGCCCCGATTTTCTCGCAAGCCACGAAGAGGTCGCGGCTGCGCTCTCCGAGCTCGTGCAAACCGGCAAGGCGCGCACGGTGGGGGTTTCAAACTACACACCCGCACAAACTCGTGCGCTGCAAGCGCATCTCGACGTGCCGCTGGTGGCGACCCAGCCGGAGTTTTCCGCGCTCTGCAGCGCTCCTCTCGATGACGGCACGCTCGATCTCGCACAGGAGTTTGGGATGTGCGCGATGGCCTGGTCTCCGCTTGGTGGCGGCGCCTTGGCCACCGGCACGGGCGACCATCCACGCCTCGCAAATGTCATTGTAGAGCTTGACCGTATCGCCAACGCCCAAGGCACGTCCCGCGATCTCGTCGCCCTCGCCTGGGTCCTTGCGCACCCGGCACACCCAATCGCGCTCATCGGCTCGCAAACCCCCGCCCGGATCGCCGCCGCTGCAGGAGCATATGACATCAAACTCACCCGGCGCGACTGGTACGCTGTTTTGGAGGCCAGCCGTGGCGCACCCATGCCCTGACCGGTCCGGTCTTCACCTTGATAGAAATACCTCGGGGGAAACCTGCCGATGTGCCAGCGGCACGGCGGCGGGTTGGGGGCAGAGCCCCGTTAGCTCCGTCCGATCTCTTGCTGGCGCAGGGGCATTCTGTCGATGAGCCGCAAAATCTCCCGCACGCTGACTGGATCAGGCTTTCGGTATTTGACCTCGCCGTCTTTGCCCACCAGCACAAACATAAAGTCGCGCGGACGCAGCTCGGTGCGCAGCGCGCTGCCCTCCTCGGTGTCCACGATGACCACCACGTCGCGCTCATCGAGCTCCGCTTGCCGCGATTCCAGCATATCGAGTTGCTGGCGCACGCGCGGATCAAGCGGGCTGTCGGCAAACACGATGATGGGCCGCGCTGTCCACCGGTACTCGGACAATGGGTCCTCTTGCGCCAATGCGACACTTGCAACGAGTGTTAACATGGCTGACAGAGCTACAAATTTCATGCGAGGTCTCCTCTTGTCATGAGAAATAGTCACATCAAGCGCCAAGGGGAGAGGTGCTGAGCGAAAATTGCGTGATCGCGCGCAAGAAAGGTAAGCCAATGTCGGACAGTCTGAAGGAATGGCAGGCGCGGGCTGAGAAAGAACTCCGGGGCCGCAGCCTTGATGACCTGACCTGGGATACGCTCGAGGGCATCCCGGTCAAACCGCTCTACACCGCCGATGATCTTGAGGGTGTTGATCACCTCGGCACGCTGCCCGGTGAAGCGCCGTTCACCCGCGGTGTGCGCTCCACGATGTATGCTGGCCGACCCTGGACGATCCGCCAGTACGCAGGTTTTTCCACGGCTGAGGAGTCGAACGCGTTCTACCGCAAGGCTTTGGCTGCTGGGCAGCAGGGGGTTTCGGTGGCGTTCGATCTGGCGACACATCGTGGTTATGACAGTGATCACCCGCGCGTGATCGGCGATGTTGGCAAGGCTGGTGTGGCCATCGACAGCGTGGAGGACATGAAAATCCTCTTTGACGGCATCCCGCTGGAAAAGATCTCTGTTTCGATGACGATGAACGGTGCCGTGATCCCGGTGCTGGCGAATTTTATCGTGACGGGGGAAGAGCAGGGAGTGGACCGCGGCAAGCTCTCGGGCACCATTCAGAATGACATTCTGAAAGAGTTCATGGTGCGCAACACCTATATTTATCCGCCTGAGCCGAGCATGCGGATTATTGCGGATATCATCGAGTTCACGTCAGCCGAGATGCCGAAGTTCAACTCGATCTCGATTTCCGGCTACCACATGCAAGAGGCGGGCGCGAACCTGGTGCAGGAGCTGGCGTTTACGCTGGCGGATGGCCGCGAATATGTGCGCGCCGCGATTGCGCGGGGCATGGATGTGGACAAGTTTGCCGGGCGCCTGAGCTTCTTCTTCGCCATCGGCATGAACTTCTTCATGGAGGCGGCCAAGCTGCGCGCGGCGCGGCTGTTGTGGTCGAAGATCATGGAAGAGTTTGAGCCGAAAGACCCCAAATCCAGCATGCTGCGCACCCATTGCCAGACGTCTGGTGTGTCTCTGCAAGAGCAGGACCCGTACAACAACGTCGTCCGTACCGCCTATGAGGCGATGTCGGCCGTGCTCGGCGGCACCCAGTCGCTGCACACCAACGCTCTCGATGAGGCGATTGCCCTGCCCACCGAGTTTGCCGCGCGCATTGCCCGCAACACCCAGCTGATCTTGCAGGAAGAGACGGGTGTGACAAAGGTCGTCGATCCGTTGGCGGGGTCGTATTACGTCGAAAGCCTTACCGCGAAGCTCGCCGATGATGCCTGGAAGCTCATCGAAGAGGTCGAAGAGATGGGCGGCATGACCAAGGCCGTGAATTCGGGGATGCCCAAGCTGCGGATTGAAGAGACGGCAGCGCGGCGTCAGGCGATGATCGACCGGGGTGACGAGGTGATCGTCGGGGTGAACAAATACCGCCTCGATAAAGAAGACCCGATCGACATCCTCGATATCGACAACGCCGCGGTGCGTGTCAGCCAGGTGAAGCGCTTGGAAGACATCCGCGCAACCCGCGATGAGGCGGCCTGTCAGGCGGCTTTGAAGGCGCTCGAAGAGGGTGCGAAGGGTGACGGTAATCTGTTGGCCCTTGCGGTGGATGCCGCCCGCGCCCGTGCGAGTGTGGGTGAGATCAGCATGGCGATGGAGACGACCTTTGGCCGCCACCGCGCCGAGGTGAAGACCCTCGCGGGTGTCTATGGTGCGGCCTATGACGGCGATGCGGGCTTTGCGCAGATCCAGAAAGACGTCGAGAATTTCGCCGAGGCCGAGGGTCGCCGCCCGCGCATGCTCGTGGTGAAGATGGGCCAGGACGGCCATGACCGCGGTGCAAAGGTCATCGCGACGGCCTTTGCGGACATCGGCTTTGACGTGGATGTCGGCCCGCTGTTCCAGACGCCCGCCGAGGCGGCGCAAGATGCCGTCGATAACGATGTGCATGTTGTCGGCATCTCAAGCCAGGCGGCGGGGCATAAAACGCTCGCGCCCGAGATGGTCAAAGAGCTGAAGGCCGCAGGTGCGGGAGATATCATCGTGGTTTGCGGTGGGGTGATTCCGCAGCAGGATTACCAATTCCTCTATGATGCCGGGGTGAAGGCGATCTTTGGCCCGGGCACCAACATTCCAGAGGCCGCGCGAAATATCCTCGACCTGATCAACGACGCGAAACGCCCGCAAGCGGCGGAGTAAGCGCGCTTTTTTGTCTGGTGAAGGGCGGTGCCGCAGGGCTCCGCCTTTTTTCGTTATGGCGGTGTGCGCATTCTGTCGCGGGGGTATTTCCGAGTCTGAGACTCCGTGTTATCTGAATTTCAGAAATTACTGAAAATTCGGATGGCGGCGTATCCCACCCCCCGGATGGACAGCTCACTCCGCAGAGCAACCTCTGCAAAAACGCCACGAAGAGAGACCGCATGGACACCCTTCTTCTTAGCCGCATTCAGTTTGGCGCAAACATCTCGTTCCACATCCTGTTCCCAACGATCACCATCGCCTTGGGCTGGGTGCTGTTGTTTTTCAAAGTCCGCTACACGCAGACGGGCCTTGAGAAGTGGATGGATGCGTACCGCTTTTGGGTAAAGGTCTTTGCGCTGTCGTTCGGGATGGGCGTTGTGTCTGGCATCACGATGTCGTTCCAGTTTGGCACCAACTGGCCGGGCTTTATGGAATCGGTGGGCAATATCGCGGGGCCGCTGCTGGCCTATGAGGTGATGACGGCCTTCTTCCTCGAGGCGGTGTTTCTTGGGATCATGCTGTTTGGCGCCTCGAAGGTGCCGAGTTGGTTGCACACGCTGTCGACCTTCCTCGTGGCGTTCGGCACGACGATGTCGGCGTTTTGGATCCTTGTGCTAAACTCCTGGATGCACACGCCAGCGGGGTATGAGATCCGCGATGGTGTGGTCTATGCCGCGAACTGGTTTGAGATCATCTTCAACCCTTCGATGCCCTACCGGTTGGTGCATATGCTATTGGCCTCTGGCCTGACGGTGGCCTTCCTGATCGCGGGCATCTCTGCCTTCCGCCTGCTGTGGGGTGACCGCTCTGACGGCGCTCGCACCACGCTGCGGTTCGGGATCACGCTGGGCGCGGTGCTTATTCCGTTGCAAATCTTTGCCGGTGATCTGCACGGCCTGAACACGCTGGAGCACCAGCCGCAGAAGATCGCGGCGATGGAGGGGAACTGGGAGACGGGGCCGAATGTGCCGCTCTTGCTCTTCGCGATCCCCGATCAAGAGGCGCGGATGAACCACTTCGAGATCGGCATCCCGAACCTAGCCTCGATCATCCTCAAGCATTCGCCCGATGGCGTGGTGCCGGGACTGAATGACTTCGTGACCGAAGAGGGCGAGGTGATGCACCCGCGCGTCACGCCCGTCTTCTGGTCGTTCCGGATCATGGTGGGCACAGGCTTGGCGATGTTGGTGATGACCTGGGGTGCACTGGCGCTGATGGCGCGCCGCAACGCAGCCGGACAGCGCTGGCAGGTGGACCGTCTGCCGACGATCGCGCTCTGGGGCTTCGCCGGGATGGCCTTCTCTGGCTGGCTGGCAACGCTCGCGGGCTGGTACACGACCGAGATCGGCCGCCAGCCGTGGCTCGTCGATGGCCTGCTGCGCACCAAGGATGCAGTCGCTGATGTGCCCGCTCCACTCGTGCTCTCGACGTTGATTGGCTACCTCGTGATCTATGCGGCACTCACGCTCGCCTACATGTTCACGATCACCTATCTCGCGGCGAAAGCAGCCAAGGGTGAACGGATCGAAGAGCGCCCGTCGGCGGGTGCCGCCCTGCCCACGATGGGTCCAGTCGCTACCCCGGCGGAGTAAGCACGATGATGGACCTGTTCGGCGACCCCAACATCTGGCTGCCCTTCACCTTTGCAGCGTTGATGGGCTTTTCGATCCTGATTTACGTGGTGCTCGACGGCTTTGACCTCGGCGTGGGGGTGCTCACCCCGCTCGCCGATGACGAGCAGAAAGACCGCATGGTCGCTTCCATCGGGCCGTTTTGGGACGCAAATGAGACATGGCTGGTGCTGGCGATCGGCCTGCTGCTGGTCGCCTTTCCAGCAGCGCACGGGCAGATCCTGACGGCGCTGTATTTGCCAGTGTTCCTCATGTTGATCGGTCTCATCCTGCGGGGTGTTGCCTTCGAGTACCGCGTGAAAGCGCCCAAGCGGCAAAAGCCGATGTGGAATTTCAGCTTCTTCGCAGGCTCGCTGCTCACGTCGCTCAGCCAAGGCTTTATGCTGGGCATGTACATCATGGGGTTAGAATGGAGCTGGGCGACGGTGGCGTTTTCGACGCTGACGGGCGTGTTTCTGACTGTGGGCTACAGCTTCATCGGCGCGGCGTGGATCATCTACAAAACCGATGGCGCGTTGCAGATTAAGGCGGTGGAATGGGCCAAAGGCGGCATCTGGGGGCTGATCTTGGGTGTGGGAGCGATCTCGCTTGCGTCGCCGCTGGTCTCTCCACGCATTTTTGAAAAATGGTTTTCGATCCCGGAGATTTTCATGCTGGCGCCACTGCCGCTGATGTCGGGCTTCTTGATCGCCATGCTCTGGATCGCCTTGCGCCGGTTGCCCGCACCGAATGACCAATTCGCGTGGTTCCCGTTCGTTGCCACGGTCGTGCTCTACGTGCTTGCGTTCTTCGGTCTCGCATATTCGTTCTATCCGTATGTCGTGCCCGAGAAGCTGACGATCTACGAATCCGCCTCTGCGCCTGAATCGCTGATCATCATCCTCGTGGGAGCCGTCTTCGTTGTCCCGATGATCCTGCTCTACACCGCGCTGTCCTACGTCGTGTTCCGCGGCAAGGCGACCGAGTTGCGATACGACTAGGCGTTGCGCCGCAGGGACTTTGCTGGCCGTGTGCCCTAGCCCAAGGGGAGTGCGACCGGAGAGCCACGATGCCTGACACTGCCCGTGATGGTGAACAGACCCTTCCGTTTGATCCGGCGTCCGCACCCCATGCGCCGGTGACGTTTATCGGTCGGGTCTCATCTCCGTGGTCTCGGGGCAACTGCCCCAAGAACGTACGCGCGGCGCGGGAACGGGGGGAGCCCGCGAAACTGCTGATCGATGCGGCCTACCGGCCCGGGTTGCAGGGGCTGTCCCCCAGCAGCTTCATCATCGCGATTTACTGGATGGCTGAGGCGCGGCGCGACATCATCGTGCAACGCCCTGGGCATGTGGAGGGGCCGCGGGGTGTGTTCTCCCTCCGCAGTCCGGTGCGGCCGAACTCCATCGCGCAGGCCTGCGTGCAGATCACTGCGATTGATGCAGCACTTGGGGTGATTGAGATTGATGCCATGGACTGTTTTGACGGCACGCCGCTGCTCGACATCAAGCCGTGGATCGCCACGGTCGATCAACCTCCGGCAGATATGGGCTAGACAGGTCGGTGCGCACGCGGTCAGGTGGCCCAACGCCGCCGAGGAGAGCCGATGGCCAAGCTTCTTGTCTATTTTGCGCATCCGGGGCAGCGCTACTCCACCGTCAATCGCCAGATGTGGAAGGCTGCGAAGGCGCTGGAGGGGATCACCTGCGTCGATCTTTACGCCGAATACCCGCGCTTCGACATCAACATCGATCAAGAGCAGGAGCGGTTGCGCGCGCATGATGTGATCGTGTTTCAGTTTCCACTCTTTTGGTACTCGACGCCATCGATCCTCAAAGAGTGGCAAGATTTGGTGCTTGAGTTTGGCTTCGCTTATGGCGACGGCGGCGATGCGCTGGCGGGCAAAAAGATGATGCTCGCGGTTACCGCAGGCGGCCCGGAAGAGGCCTATGACGAAGGCGGTTACAACCACTTCAGGCTGCGCACCCTTCTCACCCCGCTCGAACAGACGGCGCGCTTGTGCAAGATGGAGTTTTTGGCGCCATACGTCCTTTTCGCCTCGCTCAAGGCAAAACGGCAGGAGCGCGTTGCCCCGCATGTGGAGGGGTATCGCCAGCTTTTGGAGGCACTGCGCGATGATCGGTTTGACGACGCGGCAGCGGTGAATTCTGACACTTTGAGTGCTGAAACCCTGCCGCTGAGAGTGACGGCGCATGGGTGATCTTCTGCTGCTCGCGTTCCTGTTTCTGGTCGCCGGTGTCATCGCCGTGCCCATTGCCACACGCTTTGGTCTCGGCTCCGTCCTTGGATACCTGATCGCCGGGATGGTGCTGGCACCGGTGCTTGGTGCGCTCAATGTCGATGTGGTCTCCGTCCAGCATTTTGCTGAGTTCGGTGTTGTGATGATGCTGTTCATCGTGGGGCTTGAGCTGGAGCCAAAGGTCCTCTGGCGGATGCGGCATCAGCTGATCGGGCTGGGCGGATTGCAGGTGGTTTTGTCCACGCTCGTGGTTGCGGGCGCAGCCATGGCGTTTGGCCAACCGTGGACCTTTGCGCTCTCTATCGGGCTGATCTTTTCGCTCTCCTCCACAGCGATTGTGTTGCAGTCGTTGGGGGAGCGGGGGTTGAGCAAATCTGACGGGGGCAATGCCTCGTTTGCGGTTTTGCTGATGCAGGACATCGCGGTCATCCCGATGCTGGCGCTTCTGCCGCTCCTGGCGATGCCCGATCTGGTGGAGAGCTTTTCGCAGGTCGCAGAGCATGCCGGGGACCACGGCCACGGCGATGACCGTCATGGTGACGATCACGGCGACGCTGGCCCGAGTTTTGTCGAGACGTTGCCCGGCTGGCTGCGCGCGCTCGTCACACTGGGCGCGATCGGGATCGTGATCTTGGGCGGCTCCCGCCTGACCCGCCCACTCTTTCGCTTCATCGCCGGGTCGCAACTGCGGGAGATGTTCACCGCGACGGCTCTGATGCTGGTCATCGGCATTGCGCTTTTGATGACCTTTGTGGGGCTGTCCTCCGCTTTGGGTGTGTTTTTGGCAGGGGTCGTGCTCGCGAACTCCGAGTACCGGCACGAGTTAGAGTCCGATATCGAGCCGTTCAAAGGGCTGCTGCTGGGCCTCTTTTTTATGACCGTCGGTGCGGCGATAGACTTTGAGCTGCTGACCTCACAGGCGCTGCCGCTCTTGGGGATGACCCTCGGGCTGATCGCGGCCAAGGCGGGGGTGCTGTTCTTTCTGGGGTGGCTCTTCAAGGTCAATGGCTCGGATCGCTGGCTGATGGCGCTGGGTCTGGCGCAGGCCGGAGAGTTTGGTTTTGTGCTGCTGTCGTTTGCTGTGGGCAACACCGTGTTGCCGCAGGCGCTCGCAGATCAGTTGCTGCTCGTCGTCACGCTTTCGATGATCTTTACGCCGCTTCTCTTTATCGCCTTCGACCGATTGATCGTGCCGCGCTACGTCGAGGAGCAGGCCGAAGATGCGGATGAGATAGACATCGAGGGGTCCGTGATTATCGCCGGGCATGGGCGGTTTGGGGGGATCATCAACCGCATGCTCACCTCGGCGGGCTTTCAGACCATCGTGCTGGATTACTCCTCTGAGCAATTGGAGATGCTCCGCACCTTCGGTTTCAAGGTGTTCTTTGGGGATGCGACGCGGCCCGATCTTTTGGCCGCGGCCGGCATTGCTGACGCGCGGATGATCGTGATCGCGATGGATGATCGGCAGCAGATCACCGAGCTGACGCGTTTTGTGACGCGCGCCTATCCGAACGTGCACATCGTTGCCCGCGCGGTGGGGCGCAACCATGTGTATGAGCTCTACGCAGCGGGCGCCGATGACATCATCCGGGAAACGTTCGACAGCGGCGTGCGGGCGGGGCGGTCGGCGCTGGAAGCGCTCGGCATGCACGCCTATGACGCCGAACTCCACGCGCGCGGATTTGTTGAGCGGGATCAGCGCGCGTTGCGTGAGATCGCGCCACATTACGACCCAGACATCCCGGTTCAAGACAACGAGGCCTACGTGAAAAAGGCCCGCGAGTTGATGGAGCAGCAAGAGAAAGAGCTGCGCGGGGGCGCTAGAGAGTTTGTCACCCGCTCTGATCGGGGATGGGTGCCGCCCGGCAAGAAGGTCGAGGATTTGTTGGACAACGATGAGTAGAGGGCAATCGGTGAGCGCAACACGTGGCTGCGCTCACGTGGGTTTGGTTACAGCAAAACGCGCTGAGCGCTGCCCTCTTCGGCGGCCAAACGGGCGGCTACTGCGGCAACGGCCAGATCCTGCAAGCCAACGCCCGTGCCATCGAAAAGCGTGATCTCTTCGTCAGACGTGCGGCCCGGATGCGCGCCATTGATTACGTCGCCGATAGGCGTGATACCCGCCTCGGTGAGCGTGCCCGCCGCAATCGCATGCTGAGCCTCGCCGATAGAGATCGCCTGCGCAATCTCATCGGTAAAGACCGTGGCCTTGGCAACGAGCGCCGCATCGACCTCTTGCTTGCCCTTGGTGTCAGTTCCCATGCAGGCGATATGCGTGCCGGGCTTGATCCAGTCAGCCATCAAGAGCGGCTCAAAGGCCGAGGTGATGGTGATGATCACGTCCGCCTGTGCGCCAAGCTCTTCGCGGGTGACAGCCTCGAACGGGAGGCCGAGCTCTTCGGCAACAGCACCGAGTTTGGGCAGCATCTCCGGGTGCGGGTTCCAGGCGACGACCTTTTCAAAGGCGCGCTGCTCTGCGGCTGCGCGCAGCTGGAATTGCGACTGATGCCCGGCACCGACCATGCCCAGCACCTTCGCGTCCTTGCGCGCCAGATGCGCGATGGAGACCGAAGAGGACGCCGCGGTGCGCACCGCAGTGAGGTAGTTCCCCCCAACGAGAGCAGCCAAGCGCCCGGTGTCTGGGTCAAACAGAAACACCGTCGATTGGTGGTTGGTCAGGCCTTTGTCCATGTTGCCGGGCCAGTAGCCGCCAGACTTCACCCCAAGCGCCATGCCCGCCTTGTCGAAGCCAGACTTGAAGCCGTAGAGCGCATCTGCATGGCCAATCGCCTCGCGAATGACCGGAAAGTTGTAGGCATCGCCGCGCGCCATTGCGCCGAACACGCTTTCAACGGCTGTGAAGGCGGCGTCGCGAGAGACCAGTCGCTGGCAGGCCTCCTCAGACACAACGAGGGTTTCACCGTTTGCGAGGTCAGCGAGAGAGAGCATCTTGTTCATCCTCGCCCCCTCAATACGCTTTTCCGCGGGCGTTCACGGGCCAGAGTGTCTCCACCTTGCCGCCGCGCACGCCGACGTACCAGTCATGCACGTTGCAGGTCGGGTCGCAGTGGCCCGGCACCAGCTTGAGCTTGTCGTTGACCTTGAGCGCACCCGCAGGGTCCATGATCACGCCATGCTCGTCGGAGCATTTGACGTATTCCACGTCATCCCGGCCAAAGATCACCGGCAGGCCGCTGTCAACGGACTGCGCTTTTAGGCCCGCATCACAGATCGCCTTGTCGGCCTTGGCGTGGGACATCACCGAGGTGAGGATGAAAAGCGCATTCTCCCACTCGCCGCGGTCGATGCGGTCGCCGTTCTCGTCAAGGATGCGCCCGTAGTCTGCATCCATGAACGCGTAGGAGCCGCACTGAAGCTCGTTATACACCCCCGAGGTGCCCTCGAAGTAGTAAGATCCGGTGCCGCCACCGCCGACGATATCGCACTCCAGCCCAACCGCCTTCAGTCCATCGACCGCACCGCGCACCATCGCGATTGCAATTTCGATCTTGGCTTTGCGCTCTTCAAAGAGGTCGAGGTGCTGCATCGCGCCCTGATAGGCCTGGATGCCCGAGAATTTCAGGCCCTCAGCCGCGTCAATGGCCTGGGCGATCTGCACGACGTCATCGGTTGTGGTCACGCCGCACCGACCTGCGCCACAGTCAATCTCGACGAGGCATTCGATGGTCGTGCCTTCCTTTTGTGCTGCGGCGGAGAGGTCGGCGACATTTTCGATGTCATCGACGCAGCAAATCGCGCGGGCGCCGAGGTGGGGGATCTGTGCCAGCCGCTCAATCTTTTTGAGGTCACGCACCTGGTTTGAGACCAACACATCCTTGATGCCACCCCGCGCAAAGACCTCCGCCTCAGAGACTTTCTGGCAGCACACACCAACGGCTCCACCGAGCTCTTCTTGTAGAAGTGCGACGTCCACAGATTTGTGCATTTTACCGTGGACCCGGTGGCGCATACCGTGCGCCTTGGCCCAGTCGCCCATCTTCTTGATGTTGCGCTCAAGCGCGTCGAGGTCGAGCACGAGGCAGGGGGTCTGAATGTCTGCCTCGTCCATGCCGGGCAGCGCAGGCACGTCATAGCCGACTTCGAGGCCGTCGTAGTTGATCACGTCTTTCATGTCTTGCTCCTGTTTCGCAGGGATAAGTCTGTGTGTTCGTTTCGTTTCAGAAGGCCGCGTTCGACCTCGGGAGGGCGCAGGACGGCACTGGTGCAATGTGCTTTATGGTGCCGTGGCCCCTATTCTTTCGACGTCGCATCTCGTTTGCCATGCGCCCTCCCATCCGGGAGGTCGGGTGCGGCCGGATGCTGGTCGCATCCGCCCCATCACCGCCCGATCCAGGGCAGGGTGTTCATGTCCACGTTGCCGCCGGTGATGATCACGCCGACGCGTTTGCCGCGGAACACTTCAGGGTTTTTCAGGATGGTCGCGAGCGGCACCGCGCAAGAAGGCTCGATGACGATTTTCATACGCTGCCAGGTGATCTTCATCGCCTCGACGATCTCTTCCTCGGTCGCGGTGAGCACATCGGTCACGAAGTTGGAGACGAAATGCCAGGTGTTCTCTTTTAGCGGCACCTTGAGCCCGTCCGCGACGGTCACCGGGGCATCATCTGCAATGATATGCCCCGCGCGGAAGGAGCGCGCTGCATCGTCGGCCTGCTCGGGCTCTGCGGCGTAAATTTCGACGTTGGGGGCGATGTTCGACAGCGTCAGGCACGTGCCAGAGACCATCCCACCCCCGCCAATCGGCGCGATCACAGTGTCCAACCCCTCGACCTGAGACATCAGCTCTTTGGAGCAGGTGGCCTGCCCGCAAATCACGCGCGGGTCATTATAGGGGTGCACAAACTCCGCCCCGGTCTCTGCCACAACCTCTGCAAAGGTCGCTTCACGGCTGGAGGTGGAGGGCTCACACTCGACGATTTTGCCGCCGTAGCCACGTACGGCGGCCTTTTTGGCCTTGGGCGCGGTGCGGGGCATCACAACGGTGCATGGGATCCCCCGACGGCCCGCAGCGTATGACAGCGACAGCGCGTGGTTCCCGCTGGAGTGGGTCGCCACACCTTTAGCGGCGACCTCATCGTCCAGCCCGAAGACCGCGTTCGATGCCCCCCGCACCTTGAAGGCGCCCGCTTTTTGGAAGTTCTCGCATTTGAAAAACAACTCCGCTCCGGTGACCTCGTTGAAGTAGGTTGAGGTCAAGATGGGCGTTTCGTGGATATAGGGTTTGATGCGCGCGTGGGCGGCCTCGACATCTGCGTAGCTCAGCAGGGCGGCGGGTGAATTCATGTCTTTCATCGTAATCTCCCTCAGGCGGCCAGCGCTTGCGGCGCGGCGACGGTTTTGCGGAAGTGCTCTTGGGCGGCGGCGACGCCACTTCCCAAGGTAATCGGATAGTTCAGATCGGCCATCGCCATCTCGATTGTGGCAAGGCCCGAGAGCACCATCGTGGGCGTCAGGCTGCCCAGATGCCCGATACGGAAGGCCTTGCCGTTGAGCTCTCCGAGACCCACACCAAACGACACACCGTAGGCATTAAAGGCGTGGTCGGTCAGCTCGTTGGAGTTGAACCCTTCGGGCACATAGATCGCGCTCACGGTGTCGGAGTAGAGCGACGGCTCGGCCGCGACCAGCGTCATCCCCCAAGCGGCCACAGCGCGGCGGACCCCTTCAGCGAGGCGGGTGTGGCGGGTGTAGACATTCTCCAGCCCTTCCTCCTCCAGCATGTCCAACGCGGCGGAGAGGCCGTGGATGAGCGACAAGGGCGGGGTGTAGGGAAAGCCGCCAGAGGCGTTCGCGTTCATCATATCTGTGAAGGAAAAGAACGTGCGGGGGAGCTTTGCAGTTTCCATCGCCGCAAGGGCTTTCGGGCTGACGCCCAAGATCGCCATACCGGTTGCGATCATGAAACCCTTCTGGCTGCCAGATACGGCGATATCGACGCCCCAGGCATCCATCTCAAACGGCATCGACGCGAGGGACGAGACGCAATCGACCATAAGCAAGGCCGAGTGCCCCGCGCTGTCGATGGCCTGGCGGACGGCGGCGATGTCAGACACCACGCCGGTCGCGGTTTCGTTGTGGGTGACGAGAACCGCTTTGATCTTATGCGCGGTGTCGGCGGCGAGCACTTCGGCAAACTTATCTGCCGGAGCGCCGAGGCCCCAGGCGCATTCGATCACCTGCACATCGAGCCCATGCCGCTCGCACATGTCGATCCAGCGGTGCGAAAACATCCCGTAGCGCGCTACAAGCACCTTGTCTCCCGGCGAGAGCGTGTTTGAGAGTGCTGCTTCCCAACCACCTGTGCCAGAAGAGGGGAAGGTGATGACCTTGCCCTTGGTGGTGCCAAACACCGCCTTTGTGCGCTCCAGAACCGGGGCAAACATCTCCACAAAATCGGGGGCACGGTGGTCACTGGTTTGCACGTTCATCGCCGCACGCAGGCGGTCGGGAATGTTTGTGGGGCCGGGGATGAACACCGGGTTCTGGTCAGACATGGCGCATTTCCTCTTTGTTTTGATCAACGTATCCAGACCACCATAATTTTCAATTTTTTTGAAAAAAGATTTCAAATTATTATTAAATCAAAAAAAAGACATGAAAACAGCGCTTTGAGTTTTTCAGTCCTTTCCCTCTAGAAGATTTTGAAAATTTTTTTCAAAATACTATGGTATGCGGAGTGCAGATTCGGAGCCTTTCGATGAATGATGAAACACCCATCCGCCGATCACGGGGAAGGCCGCGCAATAGTGGAGCATCGGAGCCTGGAACGGTGCAGGCGCTAGAGCGTGGACTGCTCCTGTTGATGCGCTTGTCAGAGAGCGGGCGCAGCAGCTTGACCGAGGTTTCCGAGGCGCTCGATATCCCCTCCGCCACTGCCTACCGGATGCTCACGACCCTGCAAAAGCATGGGTTTGTGGAGTTTGATGAGGCCAGCCAAGGTTGGAGTGTGGGGGTGGAGGCGTTTCGCACGGGGGCGTCGTTCCTCCGCCGTACAACGCTTATCGATGTCGCCCAGCCGGTCTTGCGCGCCCTCGTCGATACCACCGGAGAGACCGCGAACCTCGCCGTGCCCCATGGCGGAGAGGTGGTTTTTGTTGGCCAGAGAGAGACGCCCAACCCGATCCGTGCGTTTTTTCACCCCGGCACGCGCACGCCGATGCATGCGTCTGGCACGGGCAAAGCCATCTTGGCAGAGATGGCGCGCGACGATGTTGAGCGGCTGATCTCGCGACAAGGGCTCGTGGGCTTTACCGAGAATACGCTGACGAACCCGGCGACGCTCTTTGCTGATCTCGAAGCGACCCGCACGAGGGGCTATTCGTTTGACCGTGAGGAGCGGTTCATCGGCATGTCTTGTGTGGGCGCCGTGATCCGGGATGCGACGGGCACGGTGGTTGCGGGCGTCTCCGTCTCTGGGCCACAGGGGCGGTTTTCGGAGCGAGCGGTTGAGGGGTTTGGCAAAGCGGTGAGTGACGCAGCCGCCCGCGTGTCAGAAGGCTTGGGCGCAGTGATCGCCTAGGCGCGGACGGCTTGTGCAGCGGTCGCCGCATGGTCGGCGGGCCAACAGATGAACAGCACCGCTGGGCCGGTGATCGCCTCGGCGCGGATGGTCTGGGCGAGCGTTTCGAGCGTGCAGGTGATCTGCCGCGCATCCGCATATCCGGCCCGCTCAACCGCTTTGCAGGGCAAATCGGCGGGGCAATGAGCGAGAAGGCTCTCTTGCAAGCTGTCGACAGTCCCGAGCCCCATGTAAAACGCGACCTGCTCCCCGGCCCGCAGCGCCTGCGCGGCTTTGGTGGCGCTGCGACCAGTCACGTCGCGGGCGGAGGCGACGGTGAAGGCATCGACGCGTCGCCGCTCTGTCAGTACTTCGTTAAATTGCGCCGCAGCGGCAGAGGCGGCGGTGACACCGGGGATGATCTCAACGTCGATGTCAGCGGCTTTGCAGGCCTCTAGCTCTTCGGCAGTGCGGGCAAAGACGCCAGGGTCACCGCATTTGAGCCGTACAACCCGCAGTCCCTCGCGCGCATATTGCACGATCAGCCGCTCGATGCGCTGTTGCTGCCATGCGGCAGGGCGGAGGGTGTCTCCGGGCGTTTTGCCCACATCGATGCGCTCCGCATCGCGGCGGGCGAGTTCGAGCACTTCGGGGTCAGCGAGGCGGTCATAAAGGATCACATCCGCCTCTTGCAGTCGCCGCATGCCGCGCAGGGTGATCAGGTCTGCCCCTCCCGGCCCTGCACCGACGAGAGAGACCATGCCTTTTTTCAGCGTGTCGGGTGCGCGGCCTTGCTCGATTGCTTTGGTGAGTTGCGAAAGGGCGGCATCCTCATCCCCGAGGGCGTGCTGCGTGCGCAAAGTGTTCCACACCCAGGCCCAAAACGCGCGGCGCTCTGATTTGTGCACCCGTTGAGCTACAGCGCTGCGCATCCGGCCCATTGCGGCGGCAAACCTGCCGAGACCGGGCTCAAGACGGGTTTCAAGGTCGCTCTTGATTTGCCGCGCGAGCACGGGCGCGGTGCCCTCGGTCCCGATGGCGACGACCACTGGGTCACGGTCAACGAGGGCGGGGGTGTAGGCGTCACAGATGTCGGGCTGATCGACGGCGTTCACCAGTACGCCGCAGGATTTAGCGAGGGCGGCATGAGCGGCATCGGCAGCGGGGCAGCCGGAGGCGCAAAAGGTGAGTGCGGTGTTGTCGAGGGTTGCAGCGGTCACCGGTCCGGCATGGTGAAGCACACGACCGCTCCGGGCAAGTTCGGCCAGTTCGAGACAGAGCGTATCTGCCGCGACCACGATCTGCGCCTCGGTCTTGAGCATCAGTCGCGTTTTTTGCGCTGCCTCTTCCCGACCGCCAAACACGACCACACGGCGGTCGCGCATTTTCAGGAACATCGGGAAGGTCTGCATGGGGCTACTCCGCCGCGATGGATTGCTCTGGGAGGAGCGCCGCAATCTCTGGCCGACAGGCGCCGCAATTGGTGCCCGCTTTCAGGGCCGCCCCGACCGCATCAACCGTCACAGCGCCGCCAGAAATGGCGTCGAGGATGGTGTTGAGGCCAACCCCGAAACAGGCGCAAACGGTCGGGCCAGGGTCTGGCAACCCGGCATCGGGGCGACCTGCGAGCGCATGGGCTGCGTTGCCTTCACCAAGCAGATTGCGGACGTGACCACGCGAGAGGGCGACCGGGTCAGGCGCGGTGAAGAGCGCGCCGATCAACCGACCCTCCTCGACAAAGGCCACGCGGACGATGCCCCGGGTGCGATCTTCCACAACAATCGGCTGGGCGGTGTCTGCGCCAAAGAGACTGCGCGCCGCCTCAACCCAATCCTCGGGCGGCTCAGTGCCTGCAAGCTCCACCTGCCAACCCTTGGTCGTTCTCGCGCGGGCCCAGTAGAGAGCCTCTGGTGCGGGTTTCGCGACGGAGACAGCAAACCCAAACCATGCGGGCTTTAGCGCCTCAATCTCTACCGCGGCCGACTTGGAGGCGGGTTGGCCGCTGATCGGGTCGGTGGCGCCAGGCACCAGCGCGTCCACCCGTCCGGCGGAGGCGGTCTGTGCGGTCCAGTGAATGGGGGCGAAGAGCTCCCCGGGTCGGCCGCGATCGGTCACCAGCGCGCGGGCGATCATCTCGCCGTGCTTGGTGGAGAGCCGCACCAGCCCTGCGGGCGTTACCCCAAGTGCTTTTGCGTCGTTCGGATGCACCTCGACGAAGGGCTCGGCGATGTGCAGCGACAGTTTCGAGGACCGGCTGGTGCGGGTCATCGTGTGCCAATGATCGCGAATGCGCCCGGTGTTGAGGCGGAAGCGCGGGCGGGGCTGCTCTTTGGGTTCCGGCGCAAGGATCTTACCTTTGCCCGCTGGGAACTGGCCGTCATTGAGCAGCCGCTCTGGCCCGCCCACTGGCCACATCACGGGCGCAAGCGTCTCATAGTCCACATCCGCGAGCGCGGTGACGTCGAGACGTTTGCCAAATTGCGTCGAGAGGGCGGTCATGCGGGCGTATTCGTCGAAGATCTCCGCCTCGGTCTGCCAGTTGAAGGCATCCTCCCAGCCCATCCGCTTGCCGACCTCGGCCATGTGCCACCAGTCGGGCTTGGCCGCGCCGGGGGCAGGCAAAAACGGGCGTTGGCGCGAGATGCGGCGCTCTGAGTTGGTGACGGTGCCGCTTTTCTCTCCCCAGGCGAGCGCAGGCAGGCGGACATCGGCAAGCACGGTGGTGTCGGTGCGATCCTCGATATCGGAGACGACGACGAAGGGTACGTTGGCGATGGCATCGCGTACCGCATCCGCTTCTGGCAGCGAGACGGCGGGGTTCGTATGCATCACCCACAACGCCTTGATCTGGCCAGACGCGCAAGCGCGGAACATATCCACCGCGCGCAGGCCAGGCTTTTGCGCGATGGCGGGGCTTTGCCAGAAGTCTTGCACAGCGGTGCGGTGGTCGGCGTTCTCAATATCGAGATGGGCAGCGAGCATGTTGGCGAGCCCGCCCACCTCACGCCCGCCCATCGCGTTGGGCTGACCGGTAACGGAGAACGGGCCAGAACCAGGCCTTCCAATCCTGCCCGTCGCGAGGTGACAGTCGAGGATCGCGTTGACCTTATCCGTGCCGTCCGTCGCCTGGTTCACACCTTGGCTATAAATCGTGACGACCTTCGGCGTGGAGGCCCAAAGCGCATAGAACTCAGCGACTTGGTTCACAGACATACCGCTCGCCTCGGCAACCTCAGCGATGCTCGGGGCGGGGGCGGCGGCGTCGAGACCGCTGAGATGCTGCGCAAACCCGCTGTCATAATGCCCGTGCTCTTTGAGATAGCCCATCAAGCCGCGCCACAGGATCACATCCGACCCAGGCGCAAGGGGCAAGTGCATGTCAGAGCTCTCGGCCGTCATCGTGCGGCGTGGGTCGATCGTGACGGTCTTCGCCCCGCCCGCCATTACGCGCTGATGCAGAACCGGGTGGCACCACGCGAGGTTGGAGCCAACCATCACCACAAGGTCGGCCTCTTCGAGATCTTCGTAGGTGTTGGGGACGATATCTTCGCCAAACGCGCGCTTATGCCCTGCCACGGAGGAGGCCATGCACAGGCGAGAGTTCGTGTCGATGTTCGCGGAGCCGATGTAGCCTTTCATCAGCTTGTTGGCGACGTAGTAATCCTCGGTAAGCAACTGGCCAGAGACGTAAAACGCAACGCTATCGGGCCCATGCTCGGCGATGGCCTGCGTGAACTTGTCAGCAATCAGGTCGAGCGCCGTGTCCCACGGCGCTACGCGCTCACCGATCATCGGGTGGAGCAGACGACCGTCTAGTTCGAGCGTATCGCCAAGTGCTGACCCCTTTGAGCAGAGACGCCCGAAGTTGGCCGGGTGGCTTTCATCGCCCTTGGCGACAAAGCCGCCCTTGTCGGTCGGATGCATGACGACGCCGCAGCCGACACCACAATAGGCGCAGGTGGTCTGGACGGGAGACGCCATGCCGCCTCCCGTCCCCGCGGGTATATCCCCCCCGGTAGTCATTCGACGCCTCGCGCCGAACAAGGCCGTGCTCCATCGTGCCGCTCGCGCCCCCCGCGCAGAGCAGACATCCGTTGCACGGCAACCTCAAACGCCCGCACACTCATGCCGCCACCGAAGAGCGTTCCGCATAGACTGCGGTGGTGACGGGTGTGGTGGACGGTGGGGCGGTATCCTCTGTCTCGACAAAATTTGGCCCGAAGATCAGCGTGTCGCGGGCGGCGCCAACCGGCTCGCCCGACGCGATCTTGTCGAGGAACCACGGGCCATCAACCGTGTCGCCGTACATGACGACACCGACGATTTGCTCGTTCTCAAGGATGAGCCGCTTGTAGACGTGCTGCGTCGGATCCGTGAACACAATCTCTTCGCGGTCCGCGCCCTCTGCAAAATCTCCGGCAGAGAACAGGTCAACGCCGGTGACCTTGAGCTTGGTGGAGATTTGGGGCGCGACGAATGCAGCCTCTGCGCCAAGAAGCGTTTGCGCGACGACTTTGGCTTGGTCGTAGAGCGGGGCGACGAGGCCAAAAACCTGCCCTTGATGTTCCACGCATTCGCCCACGGCGAGGATGTCGGGGTCGCTGGTGCGCATCTGGTCGTCAACGATGATGCCACGGTTGCACTCAAGCCCGATGGTTCTGCCAAGGCCCGAGGCGGGGCGGATGCCGGCGGCCATGCAGACCATATCTGTCTCGATCATCTGACCGCTTTTCAGGAGCACGGCCTCAACGTGATCTGTCCCGCGCAGCTCTGCAGTGTTTGCTTCGGTCAACACGGTGATGCCGCGCGATTGCAGCTCTTGCTTGAGCAACAGCCCAGCGGCCGGATCAAGCTGCCGCTCCATCAGGTGGCCTGCGAGGTGGATGACGGTGACCTCCATCCCGCGCAGGCGCAGCCCGGCGGCGGCCTCTAGGCCAAGCAATCCGCCACCGATCACAACCGCCTTGGCCCCAGGGCGGGCGGCGTAGGATTTCATCAGCTCGACGTCGTCCAGATCGCGGTATGACATCACCCCGGCAAGGTCTTTGCCCGGCACAGGGATGATGAACGGATCAGATCCGGTGGCGATCAGGAGTTTGTCGTAGACAACATCGCCGCCGGCAGCCTTAACGACCTTGTTTTGACGGTCGATCTCTTCGACCCGCTCGCCAAACCGGGTGGTCACACCATGCTGGGCGTACCAGTCGGCGGTGTGGGTGACGATCTCTTCAAAAGTGCTCTCCCCCGACAAAACGGGGGACAGCATGATGCGGTTATAGTTACCACGCGGCTCTGCGCCAAACAGCGTCACCTCATAGTCGCCGCCCATCTCAAAGAGATGCTCAAGGGCGCGACCAGAGGCCATTCCGGCGCCGATGACGACCAGCCGTAAGGTCATTGGGCAGCGGTCGCGTCTGGGTACGCGACGGAAATCATCGCGCCAGACAGCGTTCCATAGGTGCGTGCCCACGCATCGTGGTGATCGGGTGTGAATGCGTCACCAAGACCTTGCTCAAGCGTCCACAAAAGGGCGGCACCCACCTGATCATAATGGGCAGGCTTCACGCCGTAGCCCACGTGATCTTGCGCCAGCTTCACGACGGCCGGCATCACACTGTCGAGGTCGCGCAGGGCATTCACGACCACGCCCAGCGTGGTCATGAGCTTTTTGCCCTGCTCAGCCATGTCACCGCTAAACAGCGGCTTCACCTCTGGAGCGATCTCAAACAAGCGCCCGTAGAAAAGGGCGGCTGCCTGTTCGTCGATTGTTTTGACGATGGCAAAATCGCCTTGAACCAGTGTGATGTCGTCGTCGGTCATCAGCTCACTCCGCTGCAACGCTCGTAGGCGTTGTTGGCTTAGGCTTTGGGGTGTGGCCGTGCTCGTAATCCTCCAGGAATTGCAGCACTTCACCGCGGTAAGTGTAGTAATCAGGATGATCGAGCAGCGCCTTGCGGGTGCGGGGGCGCGGCAGGTCCACGTCCATGATCTTACCGATCGTGGCGCGGGGGCCGTTCGTCATCATGATCACACGGTCAGAGAGCAACACGGCCTCGTCCACGTCATGCGTGACACAAATGGTGGTGACCTGGGTGCGGGACCACACCTCCATGAGCACCTCTTGCAGCTCCCAGCGGGTGAGACTGTCGAGCATGCCAAACGGCTCATCGAGGAGGAGCAGTTTCGGCGAGAGGGCAAAGGCACGGGCGATGCCAACGCGTTGCTTCATCCCGTTGGAGAGGGCGGCGGCGGGCTTATCCATCGCGTCGGCAAGGCCCACACGCTCAAGATAATACTCCACCACATCTTGCCGCTCGGCCTGGCTGGCTTTCGGGTAGACCCGGTCGGCGCCAATTGCGACGTTCTCTTTCGCGGTGAGCCATGGGAACAGGCTCGGCGCCTGGAACACCACCGCGCGCTCGGGGTCAGCGCCCTCAACGTGCTTGCCGTCCAAAACGATGGCGCCCTTGGAGATCTCGTTGAGACCCGCCGCCATTGTCAGTGCCGTGGACTTACCGCAGCCCGAATGCCCGATGATCGAGATGAACTCGCCCTTTTGCAACGTCAGATCGAAGTCCTCGACCACGGTCAGCGGGCCTTTGGGCGTGGGATACACCTTATGGACTTGGCTGAACTGCAAGTACCGGCTGTCGTGTCGCGTGTCGGGGGCCGCATCGCGGTAGGCCTTGGGCGCAAGGTCCATGTGGTGGATCGCGGTGACGTTGGGCAGCACTTTGGTGCCCTCTGTCTTTGCATCGATCCCAACCTGCATCAGGTATTGCGTGACCTTGCCGCGCAGCGACTTGAAGATCGGGTCATTGTTCATCGCCGTCCGCTCGCGGGGGCGGGGGATATTGACCTCGAATGCCTCACCGAGTGTGCCATCCGGGTTGAGCGGGAAGATACGGTCAGCGAGCAAGATCGCCTCGTCCACATCATTGGTGATGAGGACGATGGTTTTCTTTTCGATCTGGCTGATCGCGTCGATCTCGTCTTGCAGGTTGGCGCGGGTGAGGGCGTCGAGCGCAGAGAGCGGTTCGTCGAGCAGCAACAAATCAGGCTGCATCGCAAGAGCACGGGCAACGGCCACGCGTTGGCGCATCCCGCCAGAAAGCTCCGCCGGTCGGCGGTCCACCGCGTGGCTGAGGCCCACCATCTTGGTGTAATGGCTCACCAGCTCATAGCGCTCTGCCTTTGACTTGTCGCCGTGCACCGCATCCACGGCCAGCGCCACATTCCCCGTCACCGTCAACCACGGCATCAGCGAGTAGGACTGGAACACGAGGCCGCGCTCGGGCGAGGGGCCGGTGATCGGCTCCCCGCGGAAGGTGGCCTCACCGCTGTCGGGCAACTCAAGGCCTGCCAGCATGTTCATCAGCGTCGTCTTGCCGGTGCCGGAGAAGCCGAGGATGGCCACGAATTCTCCGTCCTGCACGTCGAGCGAGATGTCTTTGAGAACCGGCGTACCGCCATAGCCCTTTGAGACATTTTTGAGAGAGAGGATGCTCATGTCGCTCACCGGTTCGACGAGAAGGTGAACATCGACTGGATCGCAAACATCAGGCGGTCGAGCAGGTAGCCGATGATGCCGATGGTCAGAACCGCAACCATGATCCGCGCGAGACTGTCGGAGGAGCCGTTCTGGAACTCGTCCCAGACAAACTTTCCAAGGCCCGGGTTTTGCGCAAGCATTTCTGCCGCGATCAGAACCATCCAGCCAACGCCCAGGGAAAGACGCAATCCGGTGAAGATCAGCGGCAACGCAGACGGAAGCACAAGCTTCAGGATCCGCGTTTTAGTGTCGAGTTTCAGAACCTTACCAACGTTGACGAGGTCTTTGTCGATGGAGGCCACACCGAGCGCGGTGTTGATCAGCGTAGGCCAGAGCGAGCAGAGCGTCACGGTGATGGCGGAGGTCAGGAAGGCCTTTTCAAACCAGCCGTCGGGGTTGGTATAAAGCGCCGAGACGACCATCGTGACAATCGGCAGCCATGCGAGCGGCGAGACCGGCTTAAAGATCTGGATGATCGGGTTCATCGCAGCGTTGAAGGTTTGGCTGAGACCGCAGGCGATGCCAATCGGCACAGCAACGGCGGTGGCGATCAGGAAGCCGAAGAACACGGTCTGAAGCGACGTCCAGATTTGGCTATAGTAGGTCGGCGCACCGGTATAAACGCGCTCACGCACACGATCTGCATGGCCGGCGTCGATCAGAGCCTGATTGCGGGCGTTCAGGCGCTCGTAAAACTCACGCTCGCTTTCCCAGGTGGACTGCGCCTCACCGTGAAGCACCTCAACCTGCTCCCACACTGCGGCGGGGCCAGGGATGGCACCGAGGGAGGTCTGAACGCGGGGCGCGAGCGTGCCCCAGAGCATCAGGAAAACGGCGATGGCCACGATCGGCACACCCAGAAGGCGCCAGATCTCTTGTGCATTTGTCTTTGGATTGTCGCCGGCAATGATTTTCAGCAGCGGCGTGATCCAGCTGAGACCGAGCACCTTAAAGGTATTGTCGGCCTTGTTGATGCGGGTGAACAGGCGCTCGCGGCGTGCTTCGCGTTCTGCCTGGATTTCGGGGTCGGTCAGGGCGGTCATGGTGCGCTCCGGCGGCTCAGGGAATGGCTGTGACAGGAAAGGTGCAGGGGGCCGTAACCCCCTGCTTTTGTTGGCTTAGTCAGCGATGGACGCCACGGTCTCAACACCCGAAAGACCAATCTCAAGGCTGTTGATGTAGGCGTTGGGCTGCGTGCCGTCGTAGGTGATGCCGTCGAGGAAGGCATCGGTCGGCTCTTTGAAGCCATCGGTGCCGAACGGGAACTCTTCAGCAGAGGCGTACCCGTCTGCGATCACCAGTTCAGCGGCCTGCATGTAGATGTCGGGGCGGTAGACCTTTTCAGCAACATCGAAATACCACTGGTCGTCTTTTGCCTCGGCGATCTGGCCCCAGCGGCGCATCTGAGTGAGGTACCAGATGGCGTCAGAGTAGAACGGGTAGGTCGCATAGTAGCGGAAGAACACGTTGAAGTCCGGGATCTCGCGCACGTCGCCTTTTTCAAACTCAAAGGTGCCGGTCATCGAGGCCGCGATCACGTCAGCATCCGCACCCACGTAGTTGGGGCGCGACAGCATCTCTACCGCTTCCTGGCGGTTGGCGTTGTCGTTCTCATCGAGCCAGATTGCAGCGCGGATGAGCGCTTTGGTGACGAGAAGTGCAGTGTTCGGGTTCTCCTCAACGAAGGACGCGGTCATGCCGAAGACCTTCTCTGGGTTGTTCTTCCAGATCTGGTAGTCGGTGATCACCGGCACGCCGATGCCTTTAAAC
>JBCBGM010000019.1:0-51606 GCA_038526735.1 Pseudomonadota bacterium
TATTTCCCGACTTACACGCTCGGCAACATCTATGCCGGGGAGCTGGTTGCCACCCTCAAACACGCCACCCCCACCCTCTATGCCGAGGTGGCGCGGGGCGACACCTCAAGCCTCACCGCGTTTATGGCTGAGCACATCCACACCCAATGCCGCACAAAACTGCCCATCCCGCTGATGGAGAGCGCGGTAGGCCACACACCCACACCAAAAGCCCTTCTTGCGTATCTGAATGACAAGTATCGGGCGCTTTATCGGGTATAAATCCCACCGAGATGATTGAAAAAGCCACCACCCTCGCGCGTGCGATCTCTGCGACCGCCGCGCAAACCTCCGTGCAATTGCTGGCCGCAGGGATTGCGTTTTATGCGACGCTCGCGCTCTTTCCCGCCCTCGCGGCTCTTGTCGCGCTTTATGGTGTCTGGGCCGATCCGCAGGTCATCCCCCAACATATGGAGATGCTGCGCGATATCCTTCCGACCGAGGTGTACGGCATCGTTGAGGGGGAGCTTTTGCGCCTTCTCGGGTCAGAGACCTCGCGCCACGGTTTGGCGCTGGGCCTGTGGGTGTTGCTCGCGCTGTGGCTGGCGCGGGCAGGGGTCAACGGGCTGATCGCAGGTTTAGACCAAGTTCACCGCCGTGCGCCGCCCCGAGCCTGGTGGGATAGGCTCGCCCGTTCGCTGGTTTTGACGGTGGTTTTGGTGCTCTTCGCAATTGTCGCCCTCACCGCCGTTGTCATCGCGCCAGTGGTACTCGCGTTCATCCCCCTAGGGCCCTTTGCTGCAACCGCGCTGGAGGTTCTGCGCATCCTTCTTGGGGTCTTTGCTGTAATGGGCGCGATCGCAACGCTGTACCGTTTCGGCCCCCGCCGGGCGGAGGGTGCAGGTGGGTTTCACCTGACCTACGGGGTGGTCACGGCCACAACGCTCTGGATCATCGGCTCAATGGCCTTCTCCGCCTATTTGCGCAATTTCGATGATTACAACGAGATTTACGGCGGTTTCGGCGCGGTTATCGCACTGATCATGTGGTTTTATCTGTCTGCTTACGCGGTGCTCTTCGGCGCGCTTTTGGATGCGGAGGTGGCCGCAGGGCGCACCGACTCTCGCCCCTGATCGGTCAACCGAAAGACCTCCCGCCCGCAAATCGCAACCACGGTTAACGGCCCGCCAAACGCAGCGCCGGTATCCACATCGAGGTGGTTGCCAAAGTGCATCTGCTCCACTTCAACCGGGGTGTGGCCGTGCACAACAAGCGCCCCGTGATCACGCGTATCGTAAAGAAACTCGTCGCGAATCCACAGCAAGTCTTCGGTCGCTTGGGCCGAGAGCGGAACGCCGGGGCGGATGCCCGCATGCACAAAAAAGCATTCGCCGCGCGATAAAGTCAGTGGCCGCGTCGCGATGAAGTTGAGATGCGTTTTCGGGACTTTCGCCCGCGCTTCCGCCAAGACTTCGTCGCGGGGCCCGGTCGGGTCAACATCATACGACAGCAGCGTCGCCGCCCCGCCGATGACATCGGACCGATAGCTGAGGCCCGGATACAGCCGCGGATCCTCACGCCCATCCCGCACCCACCACAACAACAGCCGGTCGTGGTTGCCGAGCAGTGTGACCACCCGATTGTCATTGCTTGAAAGTGTTTGAACGTACTCGAGAACATCGGCGGACTGCGGCCCACGATCCACCAAATCGCCTAGATGCACCACGAGCGCATCATCCGCCCCGTGACGCAACCTGTCGGCAATGATCAGATCATGCGCGCGGCGCAGCTTCTCCAAATGCCCGTGAACGTCGCCAATGGCATAGGTGGTGGTCAATACTCCACCACGGCCCTGATCGAAGTTCCGGCGTGCATCAAATCAAACCCTTCGTTGATTTGATCGAGCGAGAGCTTGTGCGTGATCATAGGGTCAATCTCGATCTTGCCGTCCATGTACCAGTCTACAATCTTCGGTACGTCGGTTCGACCGCGCGCCCCGCCAAAGGCAGTTCCCCGCCAAGAGCGCCCAGTCACAAGTTGGAACGGCCGGGTGGAGATCTCAGCACCCGCGGGCGCAACACCAATAATGATGCTCTCGCCCCACCCCTTGTGAGCGGACTCAAGTGCATCACGCATCACACCGACATTTCCGGTGGCGTCAAAGGTGTAGTCCGCGCCGCCTTTGGTGAGGTCCACCAGATAGGGGACCAGATCACCCTCCACTTCAGACGGGTTTACGAAATCGGTCATGCCAAAGTGCTCTGCCATTGGGCGTTTGCCCTCATTTAGATCGACACCAACGATTTGATCAGCGCCAGCAAGCCGCAGACCCTGGATCACATTCAGACCGATCCCGCCCAGACCGAAAACAATCGCTCGTGAGCCCAGCTCGACCTTGGCGGTGTTGATCACTGCGCCGATACCGGTCGTCACGCCGCATCCGATGTAGCAAACCATATCGAAAGGGGCATCTTTCCGGACTTTTGCCACCGCAATTTCGGGCAGCACAGTGAAATTTGAGAACGTTGACGTCCCCATGTAGTGATGGATCTTCTCCCCATCGAGGGTGGTGAACCGGCTTGTGCCATCGGGCATTAGGCCAGCGCCCTGCGTGCTGCGGATCGACTGACAGAGGTTGGTTTTCGGGTGCAGGCAGTATTCGCACTCCCGGCACTCGGGGGTGTAAAGCGGGATCACATGATCGCCCGGCTTAACACTGGTCACGCCTGGGCCAATCTCACGCACAATACCCGCGCCCTCATGCCCGAGAATGGCCGGGAACAATCCCTCCGGATCAGCGCCTGATTTGGTGAAGTCGTCGGTGTGACACAGGCCGGTCGCCATAATCTCGACCAAGACCTCACCTTCGCGGGGGCCGTCGAGATTTACATCAACAATTTCAAGTGGTTTTCCGGCTTCAAAGGCTACGGCGGCGCGGCTACGCATTTCGCTTCTCCCCATCAGTTTTCGCAACGCTGGGGCGCTATCGCTCAGATGTCCAATGGTTTTTTCGAGCTAATCCCATAACAAGCTCAAGCCCCGAGCCTTCTGGCCGGGGCTTGGCAATTGCTGATCGGTCCCTCCAAAGCGCTGCGCTCGTCCCCCGAAAAGCGCATCGCTTCGTGATCAGCGGCTCAACTGGTGCGCGCGAATGGATTGCGTCCCAGGAGTGTGTAGAGCGGACAAAACTCGAAAATACTGGTGATAAGCGGCACAAGACCCACGAGCCCGATCAGTTTGAGCGGCAGCGTAGGTGCAAAGAACACCGCGAGCAGCAGCACCAGACCAAGGTTGATCCGAACAAAACGCTCAAGCTCACCAACATTTTTTGCGAGGGTCATTGTGATCTCCGATCTCTGTGTTGCGGACGATGTTGCATATGCGAAGGGCAGCGTCCTTGCTCTGGATCAACTTAAACGCGTGCGACACTCTGGCTGTTCTCTGCTGCGCGCTATGTCTCTCCCCATCAACAACCTTTGGAGGACGGCCATGATCCGGACACTTGCAACCACCGCCGGGCTGATGCTCACCGCCACCGCAGCCCTCGCCGATGTTGAGGGCAGCTATTTTACCTACACCGTGGCCGGAGAAACCTTTGAAGGGTACGTCGCCCATGACCCCGACATGGCCTCAAAAGGCACGGTGATGATCGTCCATGATTGGGACGGGATGACCGAGTACGAAGAGACGCGCGCGATGATGCTGGCAGAGCAGGGCTACACCGCGTTTGCCGTTGATGTGTACGGCGCTGACGTGAACCCGCAGGGGTTTGACGAATACCGCGCTCTCACTGGCGCGCTTTATGGTGACCGTGAGCTCTTCCGCCAGCGCCTCTTTGGCTCTCTGGCTGCCGCGGCGGATATCCCCGGTGCAACCGACAACATCGTCGTGATGGGATACTGCTTTGGCGGTGCGGCTGTGCTCGAAATGGCCCGCGCCGGTGCGGATGTGGACGGGTTTGTCAGCTTCCACGGCGGTCTGGGCACGCCCGCTGGCCAAGATTACACCGCAACCTCCGCGCCGATCTTGCTGCTGCACGGCTCCGCCGATCCGGTCTCTGGGATGGCGGATGTTGCAGCGCTCATGGGTGAGCTGATCGAGGCGGGTGTGCCGCATCAGGCCGAGATCTACGGCGGTGCGCGCCACACCTTCACGATTATGGGCTCCCGCGACTACGTCGCCGAAGCCGACATGGACAGCTGGGCCGAGTTCTCTGAGTTCTTGGGCCGTATGCTCTAAAGCTCCTGCGGGGGCGGTTTGTGCCGACCCCGAATGCTGATCACGACGTCAGCACTGTTTTCTCCAAGATGTGCTCTTCCTGAAGGATCACATGCTGCGCGGTTGCCACGATCTTTGCATCCGGCTTGCGTGCAACGCGGTGATCGCGGCCCGGGTAGGGGATCGTATCCAAGAAATGCAGCATGCAGTTCAACCGCGCCCGCTTTTTGTCGTTTGACTTGATCACCGTCCAAGGTGCGTCTTTCGTGTCTGTGTAGAAAAACATCGCCTCTTTCGCCTCGGTGTAGTCATCCCACTTATCAAGGCTCGCCCGGTCGATCGGAGATAGCTTCCACTGCTTCAGCGGGTCCGTCTCGCGCGAGGCAAAGCGGCGGCGTTGCTCCTCTTGCGTGACCGAGAACCAGTATTTGAACAGCCGAATACCAGAGCGCGAAAGCATCCTCTCCAGCTCAGGCGTTTGGCGCATGAATTCGAGGTATTCGGTCGGGTCGCAGAAGCCCATCACCCGCTCCACCCCGGCGCGGTTGTACCAGGAGCGGTCAAAGAGCACGATCTCTCCGGCGCTGGGCAGATGCTCGATGTAGCGCTGATAATACCACTGCGTTTTCTCTTCATCGGTGGGTTTGTTGAGGGCGACCACTCGCGCATCGCGCGGGTTCAAATGCTCCATAAACCGCTTGATCGTACCGCCCTTGCCGGCCGCATCGCGCCCCTCAAACAGGATCACGACCCGCTCTCCGGTCTCTTTCACCCATTGCTGCACTTTGAGCAGCTCCACCTGCAGCGCCGCTTTTTGCCGTTCATAGGCCTGGCGCTTCATCTTGGTCGCGTACGGATACGTGCTTTGGTCAAAAGGCGTGGCGGGTGGTGCAACCGGTGTTGCAGACATCTCGTTCATGGCGTGCTCCTGCGAAAGACCCGTAGGTCTTACGGCGTTCGCCACGTGTTCGCTTTGTGACAGATCAATGAATTAGTCGATAGAGACGCGCCCGCGCCCCGCTTTCACCGTCGCCCGCTCTTTCTTGGCCTTGATGCGCCGCTCGACCGAGCCCTTGGTGGGCCGCGTCTTGATCCGCTTCTTGGGGCGCACGAGCGCTTTTTGGATCAGAGCGGTGAGCTTTTCGCGCGCATCCTCGCGGTTGAAGGCCTGGCTGCGATGCTTGTCAGAGGTGATCAGGATCGCCCCGTCCTTTGTCCACCGCGACCCCGCGAGCCGCTTGAGCCGCGCCTTGGCGTCGGGCGGCAGGTTCGGGGAGCGCTCCGCCTCAAACCGCAACTCCACCGCGGTAGAGACCTTGTTGACATGCTGCCCGCCGGGGCCCGAGGCGCGCACGAACGTCTCGGTCAATTCCCACTCGGCGATCTCTATGGCGTCGGTGATGCGCATGGCAGCACTCTAAGCTGCCTCACGCCAACGCGCGATGGCTTCTTGCGGGGTCGGTCGTGTCGTTGTCTGAAAGTGATGGAACCGATCGCGCACGGTCAGATACGGCGACGATTTCGCGGCCAACCGATGCGGCCAGCTGCGCGCGTACCGTTTCATCGCCATACCGCTAGACCACCCAGTGATCGAGAAAACCTCGTGGCCGTCTGAAAACGTCTCTGCAAAGACACAGCCTTTCGCGCGCTTGGCTTGCGCCAGCGATGGGGCTGCGAGGGCAAAGAACGGCAGGCTTGCCCACCATTTCAGGCGCACCCCACCCACGGCGATAAGGAATGTTTGTGTCTCTAACATAAGGCAGACTACGCAGCCCCCGCGACTTCAGATCAAAACAAAAGGGGCCGCCTGTGCGGCGACCCCCGTGAATGTAGAGAGGTGATCCGGCGGAACTCCGTCAGTCCGGGGCCTCAAGGAGTTAAGTCTAGACAGGGCTGCCTGTTAGACGCAGTGCTCCTCTGCTACCAACATCACCTTCTCCGACAGTTCACTGATCATCGGATCACCTCCTTTCGCTGGTTAAAGACCACCTTCAGGTTGCCACATCCGACTCACCGGTCAAGCAAAATCTAGGCCGTCCTCCGGGTAATCATACCAAATGGGACAAGTGCGACGAGCGCGATGGCCAGTTTTACCCCCCAATCGGCTATCGCCAGGCTCACCCAAAGCGGCGCTTGCGGCCCCATCAGCAAGAGTGGCACAGCCTCGCGCGCCCAGCCGTTCGGCTCACTCGGGTCCATCCAGACGAACGCGCCAGAGAACGCGATGGAGAAGAAGAGCGCCGTATCCAGCGTCGAGCCGATGAGGGTGGACGCCAAAGGCGCGCGCCACCACGCGCCATCCCGCAGCCTGTTAAACACGATCACATCGACGAGCTGCGCCACCAGGAACGCGATGCCAGAGCCGGTTGCGATGCGCACCGTCGTCAGCGGCCCAAACTCACCTTGGATCTGGCTCAGAACCAGCGAGCAGCCAATGCCTACGGCAAAGCCTGCAAACACCACCTTGCGCGCGGCATCGCGGCCCAGCAGGCGGTTGGTCAGGTCCGTCACCAAAAAGGCAAACGGGTAGGTAAACGCGCCCCAGGTCAACAGACCGTCAAGCAGCAGAAATTGAACGAGAATATTGGACGCCACCACAACGGTGGCCATCGCCAGAACGGCGGGAAGAAGAGAGCGGGTCATGTCACAATCCGTTTTTTAGGGAAGGTCGCGGAGACTTCCGGCAGGGCCCATCCCTGCGCAGGTGGGGCGGATACGCCCTGACAGAGTGCTGCGCAACCCCTCAGGGATCCGCAGAGAGGATATGCAGATGCGTGTCGCCGTAACGGCGATGATCGCGCAGGGAAAACCCGTCTGGGATCGCCTGTATGGCCGCCTCCTCCCACACCACAAGCGCACTGGGCGCAAACCAGCCCCCCGCGCCTGCCGCACTCAAAGCGCGCGTGCCGAGGTTCTTGCCATAAGGCGGATCGAGAAAAATCAGATCAAACGGGTCAGAGGCACATGCCCCCAACTTCTGAGCGTCCTTGCGCAGCAGACGCGTTTGGCTGGCGATGCCCAACGTCTCGATATTCGCTTTGATCAGCGCCCCCGCCTTGCGGCCGTCATCCACAAATGTCGCCTCGGCCGCCCCTCGGCTTATCGCCTCCAGCCCCAGCGCGCCGGTGCCCGCAAACAAATCCAACACGCGCGCGCCGCTCACCGGATCTCCATAAGGTCCATGGGCGAGCAGGTTAAACAGCGTCTCGCGCACCCGGTCAGTCGTAGGTCGCAGATGCGCCTTTGCATCGCCCGCACCCACACTGGCCAGCGCCGTTCCACGAAACCGCCCGCCAACGATGCGCATCAGAGTTTGGGATCAATCGTCATGGGCGGCAGTTACGCGCTGCCGCCCAAAAGCTGCAAGCCTCAGCCTGGCGCTTTGGTGGTGCGCAGGTACGGCAGAACCGAGGTGAATTCACCAAACTTCTCCGTCGCCGCCTCGTTCGAGACGCTGGGCGGAATGATTACATCCTGCCCCTCAACCCAGTTCGCAGGCGTCGCGACGCCATGCTTCGCGGTGGTCTGCAGCGCATCGAGCGCGCGCACGATCTCCCCAAAGTTGCGGCCCACCGTCATCGGATAGGTCATCGAGAGCTTCAGCTGCTTGTCCGGCCCAATGATAAACACCGACCGCACCGTCGCGCTGTCCGCAGGCGTGCGCCCGTCCGGCAGATACGCCTCTGCGGGCAGCATGTCGTAAAGCTTAGAGACCGCAAGCCCATCATCCGCGATGATCGGAAACTCCGCTGGCGCCCCGGCGACCGAAGAAATGTCAGACTGCCACTTCTTGTGGTCCTCAACCCCATCCACCGACACGCCAATCACCTTGGTGCCGCGCTTGGCCCATTCATCGGCGAGCTGCGCAACCGCACCAAACTCGGTGGTGCAGACAGGCGTGAAGTCCTTCGGGTGCGAGAACAAAATCGCCCAGCCGTCGCCGATCCACTCATGAAAATCGATCGTGCCTTGGGTCGTCTCAGCGGTGAAATTGGGAACAACGTCGTTGATGCGCAGTGACATAGCGGCCTCCTGACAAAGAAAATTCTGTGCTTGAGGGGTATGCACGCGACGCTCAGGGCGCAAGACTTTGCCTGCGCAACAAGGAGAGTGGTGGTGCCGCAGCACAAGAACCAGAAAAACAGTCGCCTCAGCGCGCGTCACGCGGACTGATCGTCCATGCCCGGACGCGTTTTTCTTCGAAACCGCCCTGACGCCGCCCCCGGCGAGTCGTTTGAGCTTATGTGCGACGATGGCGAGCGGCGCGAGATGCGCTGGGGCATGATCCCGGTGGGCCGCAAAAACGCCCGCGGCCGCCCAGTGATGGAGACGATCATCAACGCCCGCTCCGAAACCGTCTTCGACAAGACCGCCTACAGCGGCACCCGCCGCGCAGTGCTGAAGGTGGAGGGGTGGTACGAGTGGACCGGCGAGAAACGCCACAAAACCCGCTGGGCGATCACCCTGCCCGGGGAAGCGCTCCACTTCGCAGCCATCTGGGACATCTGGCGCAGCCCCTCGGGCCGCGAAATGGCCCAGTTCGCAACCCTCACTTGCCCGCCGAACGAAGACCTCAAAGACATCCACCACCGCATGCCGGTGATCCTGCAAGACCAAGCCGATGTTTGGCTTTCGGGCACAGAAGAAGACGCCGCGAAGCTCTTGAAGAGCTTCCCCGACGGCCGCCTCAAAATCGAAAAATCGTCACTTGCGTGAACCGGAGAAAGGGGCTCTGCCCCTCGGTCGCCTGCGGCGCCATTCACCCCGAGGTATTTTTATCAAGATAAAGGGGACCCAGAACACACCCTCCATTTCGTCGGTTTTGAAATATTCCGGGGGTGAGCCCCGCAGGGGTGAGGGGGCTGGCCCCCTGTTGTGGGGTCAGCCGGGCACGCCCGCCAGGTCACAGACGATCGCCCATTCGGCCGCGCTCACGGGTTGCACCGACAGGCGGGAGTTTTTCACGAGCACCATGTCCTCAAGCCCGGGGGTCTGTTTGATCTGCTCGAGAGAGATGGGTGTTTTGACCGGTGAGACGGCTTTGATATCCACACACTCCCAGCGCGGATCGTCGGTGGTGCTGTCGGGGTGAAACTCGCGGCAGATCTCGACGATGCCGACGATGCTTTTCTCTTTGAGCGAGTGGTAGAAGAAGCCCCGGTCGCCCAGTGCCATCTCGCGCATATTGTTGCGCGCTTGGTAGTTGCGCACGCCGTCCCATTCTTCGCCCGCGTCGCCTTTGGCGACCTGTTGATCCCAGGACCAGGTGTTGGGTTCGGATTTGAACAGCCAGTAGCGCATGGGTCAGATCACCTTTGTCCAAGCCTCGATGCGCACGTCTGAGAAGAGCTCGGCCTTCGCGTAAGGGTCGTCAGCGGCCCAAGCCTCGGCAGCGGCGCGGTCGGCCACATCGATCACTACGAGGGAGCCACACATGTCGCCTGCGCTATCGGTAAACGGCCCGGCTTGGGTCACGACGCCGGAGCCCTTGAGGTAGGCGACATGCGCCTCGCGGTTGGCTTTGCGCACCTCTAGATGGCCGGGTTTATCGGTGCAGATCAGTGCGAACAGCATGGGTCTCTCCTGTTTTGGGGTGTCATAGCGTGCAGGCAGCGGCGGAGGAACTCAGAAATCGCGGCTGAACGTGACACCCACCGAGTTTGACCCGGTGTCAGAGACCGCGCCATCGAGCACCACGTTATCGAGAACGTCGATCTCGACGCGCACGGTGCTTTGTTCCTCGCCCGAAAGGCGCTGCTCTGCCGACAGAAACACCTCATCCGTGAGCGAGCGACCCACGGTGACGGCAGCCTCGCCATCCTGATCGGGGTCGATTTGCAGCACATCCACGCCGAGCGCATTGCGCGCGATATCGAGCGGACCATCCTGTCCAGTCAGCAGCGTGGTGAGGCCAGAGGCCAGCGCCAACGTCTGCCCTGGGCTGAGCGTCTGCTGTGACTGGTCGAAGAGGAGGCGCGGCAGGACCTCCTCCTCAGGCAGCACCGGATCAGAGCGGATGGTGATTTGAGGGTTATTCCCACGCCCAGAGATCACGATGAAGCCCGTAAGATCATCCTCAACCCGCTCCATGGCGACGTCGAGCGCCGGGTTGGGCGGGAACGTGCCATCAAACACGACGCTGCCGCGGGTGATGTCGAAGATGCGGCCGATCAGCGTGAAGGTTCCGCGCTCACGCTGCATCGCGCCCGAAATCTCGGCGGTGCGCGAGGTGCCGCCGACCGTGAGGTCCATGCTCCATTCACTGTCGAGGCCACGGCCGCGCAGAAACACATCGCCATCGGCCAGCACTTGAAGGTCAAGCTCCATGGTCGACGGCTGCACCGCATCCTGAATGATCAGCGGTTGGCCAGTGATGCGGATCTCTCCGAGCGTCGGGATACGCGGGGCGGTTGCGTTGACCAGCCGCGCCTCTGCCCGGTCAACGATGATTGGCCCCGAGAGGAGCAGCGCGCCCATCTGGCCACTCAACGTCAGATCGGCCGAAATCATCGCCGTCACATCATCGCGGCGCACCATCACCGCCCGCTCTGCCGTCAACCCGCCAGAGACAAGCGCGCCTGCGTCGGTGAATTCCACGGTCAGGTCCGCACCGACGCGCCCGCGCCCTCCGTCAGAGCCGACCAGCGTAAGTTGCAGGGTTGAGAGGTCGATGATCTCGCTCTGCACCGTGACATCGGTGAGGATTACACCGTTGCGAAAGTGCTCATAGCGCCCATCCTCCAGAGAGACCGTTCCGTTCAAAACCGGGGAGGCCAGCGTGCCGCTTGCGTTGAGGTCAAAGGCGGTCGCGCCGCTCAGCAATTGATCCTGCCCCGGCAGCACCGAAAAGATATCGCCGAGATCACCCTGCCAGACCAAAGACGCGGCGAAGGGCTCATCGGTGGGAATTTCGGGGATCGGGTTGAGGCGGCGGGGGCGCATCGGCAGCGCAATCGTCGCCTCTGCCGGCACGGTGACGGGGCCGTAAGCCTCTAGCTCCATGAGCAGCGTCTCACCGTCCCACTGGCCGCCAATGTCCATCAGGATGGGGTCTACGCGCTCGGGTACATTCTCCATCCGCAGGTCACGCACGCTGGCGGACAAGAGCGCGAAGGGCGTGTCGGGATCAGTGTTGAAGAACACCTCGCCCGAAACCTCACCGTCCTGAAAACCGCCAAACCCCAGCCGTTCGATCAAGACCACGTCGATCGCGCGAAAGTTCAGCTCACCCGCAAGCCCTTCGGCGGTGAGGCGACCTTCTGCGGCGATGGCACTGCTCTCGCCCACCAAAAGCTCGCTGGAGAAAAGCTCAATCGCCTCGGCATCGCGCCGCAACGTGACGGGGGCAGAAAGGCGCAGGCTTTCGCCCACAATCTGCGCATCGACGCGGCGCAACGTGATTTGTTGCGAAGGTTCCCCAAACCCCTGCGCCTCCCCCTCGATCATCGCAGAGAAGGGCCGGGTGGAGACATCTCCAGCGGTATCAATCTCAAAGCTCACGTCAGCGATTGGGCCTGTCGCGGTGAGCATCGCCGTGTCGATGATCGTGCCATCGGTCAACGAGAGCGTGGTGAGTGCTGCGTCCAGCAGCACGTCCGCGTCGCCAAAGGCGTCAGCAACCCTCAGGTCGATGCGCCCTTCCTGCAAAAACACCTCCGTGATCGTGAGCGCATCGAGCGTGCCCGAAAGCTCGATCAACTGGCCCGCATCGGGCGCGTGCGAAAATGCCATTTGTCCAGCGATCCCACCGCGCAATCCGAGCGCTGGGTCAACACGCTGCCCGAAGGATGCCAAGTTTCCGTCAAGGATTTCGATGGCACCGGTGATGGTGGGCGCGGCATCGCCGCTGGGAAGCGTTCCGGAGAGATTGGCCTGCATTTGCAGATCAAGAAGCTCGCCATCGAACCCTTCGACTGCAAAAGCCCCGTCAGAAACCACAAACCCGGTCGAAAAGAACGCCCCGTCAAAAAAGCCCCCGTCGCCCGACAGGATGATCGAGCCCGCAGCGCCCTCATCGAAGGTCACACCATGGTCGAGCGTGAGGGTGCCGAGCGCCTCGTCTCCCAGAGCGAGGGTTTGGAACTGCGCAAACCCCTCAAGCGTTGGCACACCCTCTGTGGAGGTTTGCAGGCGCCCCTCCGCATAGGCCGCACCTGAGATCTCTCGCTCATAGGCGCGGGCGATTGGGGAGAGGTCTGCGATCTCGGCCACATAGATCAAGTCATTGCCCGCAGCGCCGCCCAAGGTGCCAGAGACATCAAGCGTCATCACCGGCGAGGTCAGCACCCCCCGCCGCACGCGCAGCCGATCCCCGCCCTCGACGGAGCGTTCCAGCGTCACGCCAATCGCGGCTTGCGGCAGGATATCGGGGCCCAACGCGTCGAGCCGCATATCGGAGGCATCCGCATCAAAGATCAGCGACAAGCTATCGGGGCTGGTGGTGAGATCAGCGTCAAAATTCGCGAGCTCCATATCCAACAGCTCCGAGGCGAACCCTTGCGCGACGCCGCTCAGCTGTGCTGTGGTTTCGCCGCCCTCAACACCCGCTGTGAGCGTAAAGTCCGCACGGCCAGAGACCGCCGTTTCAAACCGGTCGCCGAAGGGGGCGAGGTCGGGGGCGTTGATGCGTGCGTCGAGGGTGCCAGCAGCATCGGCAAAATCGTAGCGTCCGCGCCCATCCACACGGAGAACGCTTGAATCCAGCCGCAGGAGGTTGAGATCAGCGATCTGCCCATCCACCTCAGCCCCCAGCGCCATCGTGGTATCTCCGACGACCACACCCTGCACCACTGCGCCCGCGGCGCTCCCGTCAAACCCAAGGCGACCTGTGGTCTCTCCGGTGCGCTGGGCGACGAGGTTGAGATCGGTCTGATTGGCCTGCACCGAGAATGCATCGACCCCCTCCAGCGACAGCGTGCCGTTGGCAGAAGCAGAGATGAAATCCCCCTTCACGCTGCCCACAAAGCGCGCCGCATCAAAGGTGATGTTCGGCAAAACCCGCGCAAAATCGGCGGTCGCATCTGCCGAGAGATTAAGGTCAAACACCTCATTGCCCCGATCGACCGTGCCTCGCGCATTTACGGACAAGCTCTCTGACAGCAAAAACCCGTCCTGCACCTCGATCAGCCCAGCAGCGTTTTCCCGTGCACGCACCGCGAGCGCGGCCTGGGAGCCCAACACCGCGCGGGCACCTGGTGCGAGGCCCGGCCCCGTCTCGATCAACATATTCGCAGAGACCGCAAACGGTTGGTCGAGGTTAAGCGACAGGTTGCCCTGCGCCGAGAAACTCTCCTCGGCAGTCGCTTCAAGCGTGCCGACAAACGCCTGCGGCGGGCCAGAACCGCGCAGCTGCAAGGCACTCGCGCTGGTGTCGGGCAGCGAGGCATAGGCTGCAACCAAGCCCCCCGCCTCTTCCGAGGCGACAAGGTCGAGGCTCAGATCGCGGGTGTCGAACTGCCGAACATACGACAGGTCAATCTCGCCACTGACCGCATCGGTGCGCGAGAGTTGCAGGCTTGCTGCCTGCACATCTCCGCTATCCTCAAACCGTCCGCGCGCATCAAACGCAATCGGGCGCGCCAACACACCTTCACGGATGTCGACGCCCTGAAGATTGAATTGGTCGATGACGATGTTGATCGGCGCACGCGGCCACTCGGTGAACGAAAACTGCGGCGCATTCTCAAGCTGGGGTGCCTCAGAGCCAGGCGCGGGCGGGCGCAGGACCGTCATGCCCTGCACATCGAGGGCATCAATCTCCACCTCACCCACCAACAACCGTTGCGGAGACCAATTGATCGCAACGCTCTCAATTTCGATCCAGACCCCGGCGGCATCGGCCACCTTCACGCCGTTCAGCCGGGTCGCGCCGATCTCGTTGGTGTCCACCACATCGGCGGTGATCTCGAACGATCCGGGCGTAGACACACTGCGCAGCAAAAACTGCACGATTCCCGAGCGCACATCAAAAATCGACGTCTCTGCCCGTGCGGTTGAGGGGCCAAACGCGCCGAGAAGCAGCGCAAATATGCACAAAACCCGGATCAAAACGCCTGACCCAACGACAGATAAATCTGGAACGGATCCTCACCTGCGCGGCGCTCTACCGGAGAGGCGATGTCGCCCCTGATCGGCCCGAGCGGTGAGAAAAAGCGCAAGCCCGCGCCAAAGCCCTGACGCCAATCGCCCAGATTTTCGGGCGTTTGGCTGTCATCCACCACGCCGGCTTCGGTAAAGAAGGCTGCGCCAAAATTCTCGCTAAACCGCCAGCGTATCTCTCCGCCCACCTCGATGACAGAGACGCCCCCGCGCGGGTCGCCCCGCCCATCTGTGGGGCCGATGGAGTCGGTCGCAAACCCCCGCACAGAGCTTCCGCCGCCCGCATAAAGGCGCAACGGTGCCGGAACTTCGACGATGGAGTTTGTCACGATACCCCCAAAGCGTCCGCGCAGCGCGAGCACAAACTCACCGCCCGGATCGAGCCTGCGATAGGTCGACAGTCGCCCGTCAAACCGCAAAAACGCAACGCTCTCTTGGTCCACCGTACCGGTGTAGGGAGAGGCATCAATCCGCGCCCGCGCGCCATTTCGCGGATCAAGCCGGTTGCGCGCGCTGTCATAGGCCACAAACACCGGCGGGCCCACCAGGATCGATTCTTGCGGGTTGCCGGAGTCGATGATGTCAGAATATTCAAACGCCACCCCAAGCCCGGCGCGCCAGCGGCGAGAGACCTGACGCTCCAAACCAACCGACGCACCATAGGACTGACCAGAGAACGCGTCCTGGTCGAACCGGTTTACCTCGGTGTGAAAGACGAGGTCTTGCCCATCCCGCAAAAACTGAGGCACCCGGTAATCCAGCGCGAGGGTCTGAACCTCTGCATTGACCGTGCCCCCGATGGTGCCCGTCTCGTTTCGCCCCCCAAGGTTGCGATGGGTCACGGACCCTCCAACCTCTGGCCCAACATCCGTGTCAAAGCGCAGGCCAAGGCTGAACGTGCGCGGCAGCCGCTCTCTCACGGCGACATCCACAGGGATTTGCTCGGTGGCCGGGGGCTCTTCGGGGATCGAGACGGTCAACGATGAGAACAACGAGGTGCCGGCGTAATCCTCCTCAAGGGTTGGCAAAAACGCGGCGTTGAACCGCTCGCCCTGCTCCCAGCCGAGATAGGTCTCAAGATAGGATTGCTCGACATCTTCAAGGCCGGAAAAGCTCAGCTGCCCAAAATCATACCGCCGCCCTGCGTCGATCGTGCTGATCACCGTGACCGTGCCGGTGGCCGGGTTCGCCTCGGAGTCGCGCTCCACAAAGGTTGCGTAGGCATAGCCAGAGCGGCGTAAAAACGCGACGGCGGCATCCTCTGCGCCGATAATCTCTTCGGCAATCGCGCCGCGCCCAACGGGGGAGCCGAGCTCCTCCGCCTGCACTGGCACCGGCTCAGGCGCCGCGTTGATGATCGCGATGCGGTGCTCCGCAAGCTGAAAGCGGCGGCCTGGATCAACCTGCATCACCACCAGCGCGCGGCCTGCCTCGCTTTCAGGGTCGGTGACTTCGACGGAAATTTCCGGGATCATGAACCCCCGCGAGCGCAGAAGCGCGGCCATGGTCGCGATGTCATCTTGCGCGCGCCGGCGCAGAAACCCAACCGAAGGCGCGCCATCCGCCTGTTGGCGGTAAATCTGCAAAACCGCCTCAGACTGCGCTTCGATTGTCGATCCGGGCAGCCCCTCAACCTCAACATCATAAAACACCGGCTCAATCGTGTCCTCGACCTCGAAAAAGCTCTCGTCATCGCCACAGCCGATCAGACCTGCGAGCGCGCAGAGTGCAAACATAAGGCGGAACGTGGGGCGCAAGGGTGGTCTCGCAGAAAACCTGGCTTCGAGTCTGAACGTCTATCACCTTATGACGTAGGGCGCGGCAACCTTCTCACTTGAGCTTTGTTGGCTGAGAGGGGCTTTGCCGCAGCAATCCAACAAAAGTCGCACGATTGTGAGGATGTTACGGCCCGCGGTCAGCAGAATTTCGCCGCAATCGCGGTGCTCTAGCGCTGGTTGCCGTAAAGCTCCGCCCAACTCGGCGCGATATCTCCCATTGCGCTGTTCGCCTCAAAAACCCCCCGCGCCACCGCCCGCGCAAGGCAGATCGCGGCGGCATGGCCCAAAAGCAACGGATCGGCCTCCTGTTTCCCTGTGGAGACGCCAAACACCAAGTCTCCATCCATGGGGGTGTGCGATGGAACAATCGACCGCGCCAAGCCGTCATGCGCGGCGGTGGCGAACCGGGTGCAGCCCGCTTTGTCGAGTTTCGCGTCTGTCGCGACAATCGCAATGGTGGTGTTGCCCCGCTCCATAGCGTCGAGCTTGGTCTCAAAGGTGGCTTGCAGCGGCGCAGTTCCGGCACCGCGCCCACCAAACTCCGCCCCGATCTCGAACGGAGCGGCCCAGAACTGCCCGGACTCTCCGACCGTAGTGTTGCCCAGACTGTTGACCGCCACCAACGCGCCCACGGTCACGCCGCCCATCCGAAGAGACGCCGAACCGATCCCACCCTTCAACCGACCGGCGATTGCGCCGGTGCCTGCGCCATGCGTTCCCAACGCAAACTCCTCTTTCGCATGGGCGAGGGCATGCTCCCCAAGTGCTGGATAGGGGTTGTGCGCCCAGTCCTTGTCGCCCCCGTTGATCAGATCAAACAGGATCGCCGCCGGAACAATCGGCACCCGCGCGGGCCCGACCACAAACCCGCGCCCCGCCTCCGCGAGTGCATCCATCACGCCCTGCGCCGCTGCCAAGCCATAGGCCGACCCGCCCGACAGCACCAAGGCATCCACCTGCTGCACCGATTTGTCGGGGGCGAGCAGGTCCGTCTCTCGCGTGCCCGGCGCACCGCCCATCACACTCACACCAGCCGTGAACGGCGCATTCGCCGTGAGCACCGTCACCCCGGTCTTGATCCGGTGATCCTCTGCCTGGCCTACGAGCAGGCCGCCCACATCGGTGATCAGGTTTGAGGGGCCAGGCTGCATCAGATGCACCGCCCCCCGTCCACTTCCATGATCACGCCGGTGACCATGCTCGCCTCATCCGAGCACAAAAAGCAGGCCGCGTTGCCCATATCCTCGGGCGTAGAAAAACGGCCGATGGGGATGGTGGAGAGAAACTTTGCGCGCATCTCGGGCGTGTCCTCCCCCATAAATGACGACAGCAATGGCGTTTCACCCGCCACCGGGGCCAGCGCATTCACCCGCACCCCAAACGGCGCCAATTCCACCGCCATCGCCTTGGTCGCGGTGATCATCCAGCCCTTGGAGGCATTGTACCAGTTGAGGTTGGGCCGAGGAGAGACCCCTGCCGTGGACGCCACATTCAAGATCGCCCCGGTTTTATGCGCCTTCATATGCGGCACGAACACCTTGGCCATCAGATAAACCGACTTCGCATTGACGTTGAACACGCGGACAAAGTCCGTCTCAGTGACCTCTTCCATCGGGGCGGGCAGATGCGTCACGCCGGCGTTGTTGACGATGATATCGAGCTGCCCAAACGCATTCAGCGCGGCGGCCTCTAGCGCGCCGACGGAGGCGCTGTTCCCGACATCCACTTGTTGCGCGAGACCACCCACCTCTTTGGCCGCCTCGTTCGCTGCATCACCGTTGATGTCGGCCACCATGACCCGCGCACCCTCAGCCGCGAATTTGCGCACGATGCCCAGCCCAAACCCCGAGGCACCACCCGTCACGATCGCGGTTTTTCCCTCCAGTCGCATAGCGTCTCCTGTGTTCTTTTTTGCCAGTATTCTGGATTTTCGAGACCGGGCCAATGCCAGCATTCACGTTTGTTTATACTGCAACTGCGTTCCAAAGGTGCATTTTTGACGCGCCGCAAAAAAGACGCTTGCAGCATCGCGCAATTTCGTTACATAGACGCCTCTATTGCAGCACGAAAGTTGCGCAAATCGCGAATCGTAGCCCTCAGCGAAGGAGAGACTGACATGGCCCCGCTCGATGCACCCGCCGCCACCGGCCCCGTGAAAGATCTCTATGAGGTAGGGGAAATCCCGCCGCTGGGTCATGTGCCCAAGCAGATGTATTCGTGGGCGATCCGCCGCGAGCGTCACGGCAACCCCGATACCGCGATGCAGCTCGAAGTCGTCGAAACGCCCACCCTGGATTCAAATGAAGTGCTCGTGCTCGTGATGGCCGCGGGCGTGAACTATAATGGCGTTTGGGCCGCCCTTGGGCAGCCGATCTCCCCCTTCGACGGCCACGGCCAGCCCTACCACATCGCAGGCTCCGACGCGTCGGGCATCGTCTGGGCGGTCGGTGATAAGGTGAAGCGCTGGAAGGTCGGCGACGAAGTCGTCATCCACTGCAACCAGGACGATGGCGACGATGAAGAGTGCAACGGCGGCGACCCGATGTATTCCAACAGCCAGCGCATTTGGGGCTATGAGACCCCTGATGGCTCTTTTGCCCAGTTCACCAATGTGCAAGCGCAGCAGCTGATGCCGCGCCCCAAGCACCTGACCTGGGAAGAGGCGGCCTGCTACACACTCACACTGGCCACCGCCTACCGGATGCTTTTCGGCCACGAGCCACACGACCTTAAGCCCGGCCAGAACGTGCTGGTCTGGGGTGCCTCCGGCGGCCTCGGCTCCTACGCGATCCAGCTGATCAACACCGCGGGCGGCAACGCGATCGGTGTGATCTCTGACGAGGACAAACGTGACTTCGTTATGGGCCTGGGCGCCAAGGGCGTCTTGAACCGCAAAGACTTCAACTGCTGGGGTCAGCTGCCTACCGTGAACACGCCGGAATATGCGGAGTGGTTCAAGGAAGCGCGCAAGTTCGGCAAGGCGATCTGGGACATCACCGGCAAAGGCAACAATGTCGATATGGTGTTCGAGCATCCGGGGGAGAGCACCTTCCCCGTCTCGACCTTCGTCTGCAAAAAGGGCGGTATGGTTGTGATTTGCGCGGGCACCACCGGCTTCAACTGCACCTTTGACGTGCGGTATATGTGGATGCACCAGAAGCGTTTGCAGGGCTCGCACTTCGCGCACCTTAAGCAGGCCTCGTCAGCGAACCAGCTGATGGTGGAGCGTCGCCTCGATCCGTGCATGTCGGAAGTGTTTGCCTGGAACGATCTGCCCGAAGCGCACATGAAGATGCTGCGCAACGAGCACAAGCCCGGCAACATGTCGGTGCTGGTCTCCTCACCCACCACTGGCTTGCGCACCATCGAAGACGCCCGCGAGCACGGCCCGAGCTAAGGGTTGTCAGATCAAGAAATGCAGGACCCCCGCCGCAGTGGTGGGGGTTTTGCTTTTTAGAGATCCCGGTGCTCTTGCAGTATCCGTTCGAGGTCCCGGATATGATCTATCCGGCTGGAGGCGAGCAGCCTCCGGCCACGCCCTCCCTTCCGAACGGGAGGACGCGGCCTGTGTTATGCGTCTTGATGGAGGTCCCGGTACAAGCTCTGGACAGGTGACATACGCCCGGACTTGATCCGGGGCCTCGAAGGTCTCATCCGAACACCCCCGCGCAGCGACGCCGCGCTCGTCAGACCAACCCTGGGGTTTGGCGCGTTTGGACGGTAAGTTTCGGCGTCCAGCGCAAACGCTGATTTACAGCATTAAACCGTGCCACTCAAAAAAAGCCGCGCCAAACCTTTGTCTGGCGCGTGCTCGGTTTTGTATCGGTCGTGCAGTTCCCGGCTAAAAACCGGGATGGGGCGACCCCTTTAGACCAGCGCGAGGTTCGTCGCCGACTCACGGCCATCGCGGCCGCTTTCCAGATCGTAGGTCACTTTCTGGTTGTCGTTGAGACCGGCAAGCCCCGACCGCTCAACAGCGGAGATATGGACGAACACGTCGCGGCCGCCCTCTTCAGGAGCAATAAAACCAAAGCCTTTGGTGGCGTTGAACCATTTCACGGTGCCTGTGGCCATCGTGGTATTCCTTATATTAGCGCCACCCGCAGCATGCGGTGGCCCGGCTCAGTCAGCGTGGTCGAAACTGTGCCAAATAGAGGAATCAGCGGTCGATGGAGATAACGTAGCACCGCCCTAATAGAGAATTTGAGATCTATAGCAAGAGTTTTACGGCTGGCTCCGCTCAGACCATAACGTCAAACAGCGCTCGTATACTCTCCCCGCGCTGGGTAGTTGTTCTTGATGGCGAAATCGAGCGCGCCCACCAGTTCGGAGAAATGCGGCCGCACAAATGGCATGGTTTGCACCGATCCGTAGTAAAGGCTCTGCTCCGGTGTCACCATAAACAGCCCCGGCTCTGAGAACAGGGCGGGTTCCTCGATGCCAATAGAGGTCTTGCCCCGCGAGGTGGAGATATAGAGCCCCCAATCGCGCGCCTTTGCCAGCGGCAGGTCATAGGCAAAGCGCAGGGTTGTGGCGCCGATTTTCTCTGCCATCGCACGTGCGCGCTCTTCACCGTCAGAGCTCACCGCAATCGTCGCCACACCGCGCTCGGCAAAATCGGCGACGCGCTTTTGCATCTCGCCCAGATAGGTCGCGCAAATCGGGCAATGCAGGCCTCGGTAAAAGCAAATCACCGTGCCGCGCTCTGCGGTCTCTGCAGAGAGGTCAAACTGCCCGTGATCGAGTGTGGACAGCGAGAGGTCAGGGGTCTTTTGACGAGGCAAGAGCATGGTAAAACCTTGGCGGATGGTTGGGTGACGGCGCACACTTGCGACAGCAACGCATAAAGGGCCAGCGACGCCAAGCTCTCACCTGAACAACAAGACGAGAGTGTGGAATAAAGACCTACCAACGTACGGAGCCCCACAATGGCAAAACCGACCACGATCGACGCCTTCCACGCCGCACAAACAGAGAGCGACCGCGCCATCTGTGATGTGCTGCGGGCGGAGATTTCACGCGGTTTGCCAGAGGCGGAGCCCAAGATGTGGCACGCGCATCCTGTCTGGTTTCTCAACGGCAACCCGATTGTGGGCTACAGCAAACTCAAAGCCTGTGTTCGGCTGATGTTTTGGAGCGGTCAGTCATTCCCCACGCCAGGATTAAAGGCGGAGGGCAGCTATAAGACCGGCACGCTGCGCTTCACTGACGTTGCTCAGATTAATGTGTCGGCGCTCCAAGTGTGGCTATCGGAAGCGCGAGAGACTCAGTGGGATTATAAGAACATCGTCAAAAACAAGGGCCGGTTAGATCGGCTCGTCTGACGTGGTTTTTAGCCACCGGAGCACCCCTTCGCCCGCCCAACGCCCCGTCGCGAAACAGGCTGTGAGCAAGTAGCCGCCGGTGGGCGCTTCCCAGTCCAGCATCTCTCCGCAGGCGAAAGTGCCGGGGCGGTTTTTGAGCATTAGGCGCTCATCTAACGCCCCCCGCGCCAAGCCCCCTGCGACGGAAATGGCCTCATCGAGAGGGCGCGGGCCAGTGATGGCCACCGAGCACGCCTTGATCCGCCCCGCGAGCGCTGTTGGGTCAGCGGGCAACGAGCCTGCCTCTCGCAAGAGCGCTGCCTTCACCCCATCCAATCGGAGCGCTTTGCGCAGGTGGTTGGTTAGCGTTTCTTTGGGTCTCCGCGCAGCCAAACGCGTCTCCACCTCCGCACGCCCCAACCGCGGCAGTAAATCCAGCGACAGCTCACTCCCCTGCCGCAACGCCCGTGACACTGCATAAATGGCGGAGCCCTCAACACCGTGGCGCGCGACCACGAATTCTCCCTCAACGCGCGCCTCGCCAGCACACACCCCAACACCCTTCACCGGCGCTCCAAACCATCGCGCCATGTGAGGCGACCAGGCCACCTCAAACCCCATATTCGCGGGCTGAAACGGAGAGACGTCTGCCCCATCCGCCCGAAACACCTCTGCCCAGGCGCCATCAGACCCCAACCGCGCCCAACTTGCCCCGCCCAGCGCAAAAACCGTGGCGCGGGGCACAACGCGCCGTGGCCCCTCCGGCGTTTGAAACACCAACGCCTCACCGTCCCACCCTTGCCAGCGCCAGCGGGTGTGGGCTGTCACACCCTGCGCCTCCAACCGCCGCAACCACGCGCGCAGCAACGGCGCGCCCTTCATCGCAACCGGAAATACCCTGCCGGAAGAGCCGGTAAACACCTCTTGCCCGAGGCCCCGCGCCCAGTCTTGCACCGCATCCGGCCCAAACGCCCCGACCATTGGCCGCAGCCAGTCGCTTTCAGGGTAGGCCTCGACAAAGGCCGCCTCATCCTTGGTGAGGTTCAGCCCTGACTTGCCCGCCATCAGGAACTTGCGCCCGAGCGAGGGTTTCCCTTCCGCAACGACCACCGGCACGCCCGCCGCCGAAATCACCTCCGCCGCTGCGAGGCCTGCCGGGCCACCACCGATGACCCAGACCGCGTCACTCACAGCGCCTTCTCCATATAGACGCGCTGCAGGCCATGCTCGGTGCGCTCCTCCAACACCTCAAACCCGTGACGGCGATAAAGCGAGACATTCTCGGTCATCTTCACATGCGTATAGAGGATGGTCTTCGGCACCCCTGCCGCCCGCGCGCGCTCTTCGGCAAAGGCAATGAACCGCCGCCCAAGCCCGCGCCCTTGGAAGGCAGGCGATACCGCGACGTTTTCGAGGAGCATAAGGTTCGGCGCAGAGCGCAAAATCACGAAGCCGGCGACTTGCTCGTCAATCTCTGCCACCCAGACCACGCCCTCGCGCAAGGCGTCAGCGTAATCCGCATCCATGGGCTTTGGTCGCGCGCCGATACGCTCAACGTAGACGCTGTAGGCCGCCGCAACGATAGCCTCGATCTGCGCGAGATCGCCCTCCGCGCCAGCCCGAAAGACGGTCTCAGAAGCCATAGAGCTGCGCGGGTGTATCGACCAAAATCGCCTGCCGCGCGGCCTTTGACGGCACCGCATCGAGGAACGCATTCAGCAAATCCCCCGCATCGGGTTGCGCGGCATCCGCAAGCATCAGATGCGGCCAGTCAGAGCCCCAGACACACCGCTCCGGGTTCGCCGCCGCCAGCCGCGCGACCGCCTCAGAGGCCACCTCATACGGCACACCCTCGACCCGGTAGATGCCCGAAAGCTTGACGTAGACATCCCCCTCCGAGACCATCCGCAAGAGCGCCTGAAACCCGGGCTCTTCCAGCCCCAGCGACAAGTCGGGCCAGCCGATGTGATCGAGGCACACGGGCACCGGCAAAGCAGCAATATCCTCTGCAATTTCAAGCATATGGCGGTGGGTGTGCAGCAGCATCTGGATGTGCATGTCCCGCTCTGACAGTGCGGGGGCCAGCGCCTTCGCCCCGTTCCAACTTAACAACCCGCCGTGCACATAGTTCAGCCGAATGCCCGCCGTGCGCTTAGCCGTAAGATCATCGAGCACCGCCTCTTTGGCCCCGTCAGACACCAGGCAGATCCCCCGCGCACGATCGCCAAACGCCTCCACCGCGCGGGTGGTGATCGTGTTGTCGCCGCCGTAGAGGATCGAGTGCACAAACACGACGCGCGAAAGGCCGAGCGCGCTCAGATGATCCTCAAACCGCGCACACCAGTCGGTGAAACTGCCGGGGGCAGGATCCTCCACTCGGCCATCCCACAGGGGCATATCATCGGCGACCATATGCACATGGGCATCGCAGGCGCCCGCAGGCAGCACAGCCTTCGGTGGCGTGGGGGAGAGCGTGGGGGAAAGGGCAACGGGCAGGGGCATCAGAACGGGTCCGGGCAGGGGATGAATTGGGTCTCTCCACTCTGTTCCACCACGGTCAGCCGCCCTGCTTCAAGCCTGACATCGTAGATTTCTTGCCAGCCTTCCGGGCGCGGGAACCAAGCGATCAGATGCTCAACGCGGTGGGTGCCGCCGAGCGGCAAATGCGTTGGCACGCCCTCACGCGCGATCGCGTTGTCGCCAAGGGCCGCACGATGCCCATCCGCCCCAGCAGCGCAGCCGTCCTCAATGCCCAACACCCCGAGATGTCGCCCGTTCCACGGCGCATACTCCCGCCCGCAGTTCGAGAACCAGAGCATCGTCAGCGGCAAGACGCGCGGGTCTTTCAGCATCACAACGATGTCTTGCTCCGCCTCTCGCAACACTGCGGTCCAGCCAAAGCGCGCGCCTGGAGCCTCAATGAGCGAGACGAAATCCTCGTGCCCCTCCCCAATCGGCAGGCGCGTGAGATCAATCTCTCCGTCCCGCCCGGGAAACGCTCTTAGGTCTTCGCCTCGCGCGGGATAAGAGAGCACGCCGGTTGGCTCCAACGGTTGATCGGGGGTCACTGCGCAGCGCTTTTCGGAGAAGAACACCCGCCCACCGCCCGCCAGTCGCAGCATCGGGTGATGAGCTACGGTCAGGCCCCCTTCGCCGCCGCTGATCTCATGCGTTTGGTGCAGAACCGGGGCCTCTCCCGACAGCCGCAACGTCTTGCGCAACCGCGCGCCCTGAATGCGCCGCGCCAGCTCCAGCGTGACCCAATTCGCACCCCGCGCGACCTCTTCCCAAGCCGAATTGGCAGACCAGCCATGGCTCGGCCCGCGGTCCAGATCATTCCCGCCAAAGGGCGCACAAAAGAAATCGCCCGCAAGCTCCCGCTCGACTGGCAGCAAGCTCTCATCCGCCAAAATCGTGGCATCATCGACCCACGGGGCCACATGCAGGGGTGAAACCTCGCCGAACCGCAGCTCTCGCAACGTGCCAAGATGGGGGGCGACCGCCAAAGCGTTGTCGCCCACCGTCAGCCGGATCATTGCCGCGACATGCCCGCAAGCAACGGCAGCACCGCCGAGAAGTCTTTCCCCTTCCCGTCACCGGCCACAAACGCCTCATAAAACGCCGTCGCCGCAGCCCCCAAAGGCGTGTGCGCATCCGCTGCCTCTGCTGCCTGCTGGCTGAGGCCCAGATCCTTGAGCATCAATTCCGCAGCGAAACCAGGCTGATAGCCGTTGTCCGCCGGGCTTTGCGGGCCAACGCCCGGCGCGGGGCAATACGCGTTCATGCTCCAGGAATAGCCCGACGAGGTGCTCACCACATCGAACATTTTTTGCCGATCCAGCCCCAGCTTGTCGGCCAAGGCAAAGGCCTCGCAGGTGCCGATCATCGTGATCCCGAGGATCATGTTGTTGCAGATCTTCGCCGCTTGGCCCGCCCCCGCCCCACCACAATGCACCGCCTTTTGCCCCATGATCTCAAAGAGCGGTGCAGCTTTGGCAAAGCCCGCCTCCGATCCGCCGGCCATAAAGGTCAGCGTGCCCGCCGCCGCGCCACCGATGCCGCCCGAAACCGGCGCATCCACGGTCAACAGCCCCGCACGTCCGGCCTGTTCAGCGACCGCCCGCGCGCTCTCCACATCCACGGTTGAGCAGTCGATCAACACCGCCCCCGCAGCCATCGCCGGGATGATCTCGGCGGCAACACTTCGCAAAATTGCCCCGTTCGGCAGCATTGTGATCACGGCATCTTGCCCCGACGCCGCCTCTGCCGCCGAGCCGGCCGGCGCGACACCTTCCACCGCGACACCGGCCACATCAAAACCACAGACCCGGTGCCCAGCGGCCACCAGATTGGCGGCCATTGGCGCGCCCATGTTGCCCAGACCGACAAAGCCGATGTTCATGTTGATCCCCTCCAAGTCTTATCGTTTTTCAAACACAAACGTTTTGAAATCAATATCATAGATCTTGTTCACCCAAGCACGTTGTTGCTCAGACAGGACCAAAGCCCCATGCGTTTGGTTGCTGAACGCATCGATATCGCGCGTCAGACCATAGCGCGTGCACATCTCTGACATCCCGCCCCGGGCAAGGTTGAAGACAACGCTTTCAGGCCCGACAAACTCGGATTGCGGACGAAAGTGGTTGTCCCGAAAGGTGCGCTGACCCTTGCGAAACGCACGGTTCAGACCACTCATGAAACGCTGCGCGAACGCGGGCAGTGTTTCGTCGGTTTTGATGTGGCGATGCTGGAACCGCACCGCAGAAATGAAGCGATCCTCGGGGTGGCGCGCGAAGTTGAAAGCCTCATCATAGTACTCACCCCACTGCGACCAAGTCTCGTAGGAGACGTGTTGGATCCGCACGGGGCCCTCCAGACTCTGCAACGGACCACGTTCCGGCGTCACGCCGTAGCGATGCAGCAAGTCATATCCGACCCGCCCTTTGGCTGGCCGCGTGTCGAGATGTGAAATCTGCCAGCCGTTCGCGGCGAACATGAGATAAACGCTGGACCCCGCTGTCTTGGGTATGTGCACGAAGAGGACTCGGCGGCCATTCTTTGTGAAGATCGGCATAGCGTGCGGCCCTTTTCACAGCCGGAGCTCTTGCGCCCCGAGCGGTTGCAGCATTTGCGCGACGCGCGCCTGGGTCAAGTCTTCGAGCCGTGCAGGCGACCACATGGGCGACCGATCCTTGTCAATAACCGCCGCGCGCACCCCTTCGAGGAACTCGCCCTCTTCCATACATCGCCACGAAAACCGGTACTCCAGCGCAAGCGCCTGCTCGATCGTCTTAAACCCCCGCGCCCGATGGATCGCCTCCACCGCGCAAGCGACCGAAAGCGGAGAGCTGCGGCGCAGTGCTTTCAGCGTTTTCGCCTCCCACTCGCCATCAGCAAAGGCCAGCGATCGGGCGATATCCACTGCATCCGCACCGTTGAAATGCTGATCAATCTTGGCTTGCTGCGCGGCGAGGGCGCCCTCGGGTGGGTCTGCGTTGAAGTCTTCGATAACCCCGACATCGCCCTCAGAGAGCGCGGTTTTCAACGCCTCAAGCCGATCTTCAGGCACGTAAGCATCTGCAAAGGTGGCCAAAATCGCATCTGCCGCGCCCATCCGCGCGCCCGTGATGCCCAGATACTCCCCAAGCCGCCCCGGTGCGCAGCTCAGCAACAGCGTGCCGCCCACATCCGGGATCAGGCCGATGCCGCATTCGGGCATGGCCACCTGCGTGCTGTCGGTGACAATGCGGTGCGAGCCCAGCGCCGAGATGCCGACGCCGCCGCCCATTACAAACCCATGCATGATCGCGACATAGGGCTTGGGGTAGTTCCAGATGAGCGCATTCAGCCGATACTCATCGGCCCAAAACCGTCGCCCAAAGGCAAAATCGCCGGCCCGCCCCCGCGCATAAAGGTCTTGGATATCGCCCCCCGCGCAAAACGCCCGCTCGCCCACGGCATCGATCAGCACCAGCTTGACCGCAGGATCATCGCGCCATGCGATCAGCTGCGCCTCAATCCGGTTCGCCTGATCATAGGTCAGCGCATTAAGCGCCTGCGGACGGTTCAGCGTGATCCGCCCGGCGTGGCCCTCGATGCGGAGCTGGAGGTCTTCGGTCATCTGAACCTAACTCCAGCCGATGCGACCAGCATCGGCAGCGCCCGACCCTCTCCGTCGCACCAAAGGTGCGCCGAGAAAAGCGGTCCGCCTACGGCGGAACGGGAGGGCGCTTTTAAAACGCATGAGCAGCCCATCTGGCAGACAGCGCGGAAAGATAAAGCGACCTGCTCAAAAACTAGCGATCGCCCTCCCAGGGCCGGGCGCTGCCTCTCGTCTCGCACAAATTCAACCATTCCCACGATCCGCCAACAGCTTGCGTGCAATGATCACTCGCATGATCTCGTTCGTCCCTTCCAGGATCTGATGCACCCGCAAATCCCGCACGATCTTCTCGATCCCATAATCGGCAAGGTAGCCATAGCCGCCATGCAGCTGCAAACATCCGTTCGCCACGTCAAAGGCGGTGTCTGTCACAAACCGCTTGGCCATCGCGCAGGCCTGCGTCGCATCCGGCTCCCCGCGGTCGAGCATCCACGCAGCGCGCCGCAAGAAGAGCCGTGCCGCTTGCAACTCCGTCTCCATATCCGCGACGCGAAACTGCAGCGCCTGGAACTGATCGATTGACTGCCCAAACGCCTTGCGCTCGCCCATATAGGTGAGCGTTTTCGACAGCGCCGCCTGCGCCCCCCCGAGCGAACAGGCGGAGATATTCAGCCGCCCACCATCCAGGCCGGCCATCGCATACTTAAAGCCATCCCCCTCGGCCCCGATGAGATAGCGCGCGGGCACCCGGCAATCATCAAACTGCACCTGCGCGGTGGGCTGTGCTTTCCACCCCATTTTGCGCTCTTGGCCCCCAAACGACAGGCCCGGCGCATCCTTGGGCACCAAAATCGTCGAAATGCCCCGCGGCCCGTCCCCGCCGGTGCGGCACATCACGACATACCAATCCGAAAAATCCCCGCCCGAGATAAACGCCTTGGTGCCGTTCAAGACCCACTCGTCGCCATCCCTTACAGCGCGAGTTTTAAGCGCGGCGGCATCCGAGCCAGACCCCGGCTCGGTCAGGCAATAACTCACCACATGCTCCAGCGAGGCCATGTCGGGCAACACCTCGGCCTTCAGCGCGTCAGAGCCCCATTTCTCGACCATCCAGACGCACATGTTGTGGATCGAGATGAACGCTGCAACGCTCGGGTCGCCCAAGGACAGCCCCTCAAAAATCAGCGCCGCATCCAACCGCGACAGCCCAGAGCCATAGTCTTCAGAGGCATAAATCGCGCCCATCCCGAGGGCGCCCACGTCGGCCAAAACCTTTCGCGACAACCCCTCGCTCTCAGACGCATCTGCTCGCGGGCCGAGCCGATCGCGCCCGAAATCCGATGCCATCTCGAGGATCGCTAACTGCTCGTCACTCAAGGCAAAATCCATGACTTCACCCTCTTTCAATGGTCTAAAAATATGCCGGGGGGTCCGGGGGGCTGGCCCCCCGGCCACCTCACTTCATCGTCGGGATGACGAACTCTGCACCATCCTTGATGCCCGAGGGCCAACGCGCGGTCACTGTCTTGGTCTTGGTGTAAAAGCGGAAGGCATCGGGCCCGTGTTGGTTCAGGTCACCAAACACCGATTTCTTCCACCCACCAAAGGTGTGATACGCGAGCGGCACCGGAATGGGCACGTTGATGCCGACCATGCCAACATTGATCCGGCTTGCAAAATCGCGGGCCGCATCGCCATCGCGGGTGAAGATTGCGGTGCCGTTGCCGTACTCATGATCCATCGCGAGGCTGAGTGCCTCCTCATAGGATTGTGCCCGTACAGTCGAGAGGACAGGGCCGAAAATCTCGGTCTGATAAATGTCCATGTCCTTGGTAACGTTATCAAAAAGGCAGGGGCCGACGTAGAAGCCGTTCTCGTAGCCCTGCAGTTTGAAGTCGCGCCCATCGACGACCAGATTGGCCCCTTCCTCAACTCCGCGGTCGATCAAACTACGTACGCGCGCCTCGGCTTCTCCGGTCACCAGCGGGCCGTAATCGACGTCGTTGCCCGAGGTGTAGGGGCCGACTTTGAGCGCTTCGACCTTGGGCACCAGCTTTTCGATGAGCCGGTCAGCGGTTTCATCGCCCACGGGCACGGCGACCGAGATTGCCATACAGCGCTCGCCTGCGGCACCAAATCCGGCCCCCACCAGCGCGTCGGCGGCCTGGTCGAGGTCGGCATCGGGCATGATGATCATATGGTTCTTGGCACCGCCAAAGCATTGAACGCGCTTACCATTTGCGCATCCACGAGAGTAGATGTACTGCGCGATCGGCGTAGATCCGACAAAGCCGATGGCCGCAATATCCTCATGATCGAGGATGGCATCCACTGCCTCTTTATCGCCGTTCACGACCTGCAAAATGCCGTCGGGAAGGCCCGCTTCGGTCATCAACTCCGCCAGCATGATTGGCACCGACGGGTCGCGCTCGGAGGGCTTGAGGATGAAGGCGTTGCCGGCGGCAATCGCCGGGCAGAACTTCCACATCGGGATCATTGCGGGGAAGTTAAAAGGCGTGATTCCGGCAGCAATGCCAACGGGTTGGCGCATCGAATACATGTCGATGCCCGGGCCTGCACCGTCGGTGTATTCGCCCTTCAGCAGATGCGGCGCGCCCAAGCAGAACTCCGCCACCTCAAGACCGCGGATCACATCGCCCTGCGCATCGGGCAGGGTTTTGCCGTGCTCGCGTGAGAGCGCCTCCGCCAGCTTGTCCATATCCCTATGAAGAAGCTCGATAAATTTCATCAAGACCCGCGCGCGGCGCTGCGGGTTGACCTCGGCCCAGGCGGGCTGCGCGGCTTTGGCTTGCTCGACGGCGAGGTTCAATTCCTCGGGCGAGGCGAGCGGCACTTTGGCCTGCACTTCGCCCACTGCCGGGTTCCAGACATCAGCGAAACGGCCAGAAGTTCCGGGCACGCGCTTGCCGTTGAGATAGTGAGAAAGCTCTTCCATGGTCGTCTCCCCGATTTTGTGTTATTCATTGTTTAGTACTGCATTTTTGCAATGTGGACCGTTAAGATTCCAAAACCATCCTGCATTTTTGCAATAAGGTAGTACGATGTCGGACCATTTTCGCTGGGATGATCTGCGCGTGTTTCTGGCGATCGCGCGCGCCGGGCAGGTGTCTGGCGCGGGCCGGGCGCTGGGAATGGATGCCGCCACGGTCGGGCGACGGATCACGCTTTTGGAGGGGCAACTCGGTGCGCGACTGTTCGACCGCTCGCAAAAGGGGTTTCGGCTGACAGACGCGGGGCGGCGTTTGGTTGAGCCTGCCGAGGCGATGGAGCGGGCCGCACTTGCGTTGCGGCGGCCCGAGGAGCCGGCGGAAAAGGGGCTGTCGGGCACCGTGCGGATTGGCGCGCCGGAGGGGGTGGCCTCGTTCATCCTGTCAACGGCGCTTACCAAGCTCGCAGAGAAGCATCCAAACTTGAAACTTGAGCTTGCAGCCCTGCCCCGGGCGTTTTCGCTGTCGCAGCGGGAGGCGGATTTGGCGATTACCGTGTCTGCCCCGCAGGCCGGGCGGCTGAAGGTGCGGCGGATCGCGGATTATACGCTGCATCTTTATGCGGTACCCGAGATCGCGGAGCGGATCAGAGGGCCCGAGGATCTGCGCAAGGAGCGGATGCTTGGCTATGTCTCTGACATGATCTTTGATCCGGCGCTCGATTATCTGCCGCTGTTGGATCTTGGCCTCTCCCCGCAGCTTTCCAGCACCTCGGTGCATGTGCAGCAGCTTTGGTGCAATTTTGGATATGGGCTCTGTGTGCTGCATGATTTCGCGGTGCCGCCTGATGGGCGGTTGGTAAAGGTTTTGCCTGATCAGATCAGCTTTTTGCGCTCGTTTTATCTTGTGCGACACGCCGATGATCTGGGCCTGCCGCGCATCGATGAGGTGGCGGAGGCGTTGGTGCGCGAGGTGCGCTTGGCGCTGCCCTAGAAGATGAAATCGTCCTCGTCGAAATCCTCAAACGTCAGCGTGCTTTGGTCCGCGGTGCGGATGATGATCCGCTCATCTCCGGCCAGGAGCAGTGCCCCCCACGGGCGGGGTTTGATGATGACCGAGGGCAGGCCCTGCACCATCGGGATGGCCGAGAGGTCGATCCGGTCAATGCCCGGCTCAAAGTCTAGGATTTTGTCGGTGGCTTTGTCGGCGTCGAAGATAAACAGGTCTGCCCCTTCCCCGCCGGTGAGCTTGTCGCGGCCCTTGCCATCAAAGAGCTGATCATCTCCGTCGTTGCCCTTGAGCTTGTCAGCGCCGCCTTTTCCATCGAGCACGTCATGGCCTGCGCCACCTTTGAGCGCGTCTTTGCCGGCCTTGCCAACGTGCAATTTATCGATCTCGGGTATGTCCAGCCGAAGGGCGGAGACGCTGTTGGTTTCGCGGTCGCTGAGAAACAGAAACTGATCGCTGCCCACATCTCCGAACAGCATTTCAGAGACTTCGCCCAAGGGTAAAACCTCCCCATCGGCGGTGGTCAGGAGGGGGCGGAGAGTGTCTCGGTCGGTGAGCTCGAAGATGGTGAGCCCCCGCTCTGACCCTGTTGCCGCAATGAGAGGGCGGCCGTTGACGGTGCCGCTGGCGATCTCGCTGATGCCCGCGAACCGGGTGCCGTGATCATCATAGGCCGTGTCGAGGGACGTGAGCGCGCCGGACTTGGCCACCTTAAAGAGCGATAGCGTGCCAGAACCGCTGGCCCCGGCCAAAAGATAGCCAGTGCCGTCATGCTCAAACGCGTCGAGGCAGGAGGGTTGATAGGCAGGAAAGGCAGACCCGGGGCGGATGATATCCGCGGTTTGAAGGGTGCCATTCTTGACCTTGAAGCTCGCAACCCCGGCATCAAAGCTCGACGCGGTAAAGGCAAAGTCGCGTTTGCCAAGGCTCAGGGTCGTATGGGCGACGGTATCTCCGAGCGGAAGGCGGCGGGTGTCTTTCTGAGTGTCGGTCAGGGTGAGCGTGCCGGCCGCGTTCTCTTGCCAGAGGGCGATGCCGGGGCCGCCCTCATGTGGGGCGATGTGGTTGAGCGGTTTGGAGATGGCGCGGGGCGCAGGCTCTGATGGTGGAGTCGAGAAGGGCAAGTCGATGCAGGGGTCTGACCATCCCGTTGCTAGCGCCATGCCGGAGGTCGCGGTCATCGCCGAAAGCCCGGTGAGGCCCGCACAGGCCGCCTCGCTATGCCACTCTTCGCCGGTGAATGCTCCGGATTTTGAAAGGTCGAGTGCACCAAAGCCGGGCTCGCCGCGCGAGGCGACGATCAGGCGGGTGTTGGCACCGTTTTGCTGCAACATGAGCGCTTCGGGTGCGGCGAGAAGTCGGGCGGCGCTGTCAGAGACTGTCCATTCCAGGCTCAGATCCAGCACCGCCCAGCTCCCGCTCCGGCGAACGCGGCGGCCAGGGTCGCCCCCGACCCGGCTCTGCCACGTTGCCACCACACCGGCAGCCATGCCCCCACAGCTGCACCCTCATGTAGACAGACGTGTTGGGAGCGGGTTTTGTTGCAGCCCGGCGCGGGAGTTTTTGCTTATGGTGAATGGGTGGTTACGGGGGGTGGCCGTATCGCAGTATCAGAGGGCCAGCGCCGGGCCGGGGTTTGGCGCACTGGTTTTGGTGCTGCGCGGTTTATCTCTGCAAAGCCGCCTGAGTTTTGGACAGATCGTGCGATAAGCAAAAGCGCCAGACCGCGGGGCCGGTCCGGCGCTGGCCTGGCGCGCTGCGCGCTTGTTCCGGGCTGAATGGTGGCCTAGTGCCCGCTGCTTAGCGCGCCGGTACGCACACTGTAGTTCACGGCCACGCCGTAGGTCGGGTCATCTTCGCTATCGACCACCAACTGCCCGGCCTTGTTCAGCAGCGCATGACAATCGCGGGAAAGGTGGCGCAGCTCCAAGGTCTTTCCGGCGGCCTCATACTTCGCCGCGAGTGCCTCAATCGCGGCAAGGGCAGATTGGTCCGCCACCCGCGAATTGGCAAAATCGACGACCACGCGGCCCGGGTCAGTTGCGGGTGTAAACAGCTCCATAAACCCTTCGGCAGAGCCAAAAAACAGCGGCCCCTCCACCTGATAGACCTTGGCCCCCTCTGGTGTGAGGTAGCTGCGCGCATGAATGCGCAGCGCGTTCTGCCACGCGTAAACCAGCGCCGAGACGATCACCCCGACGACCACCGCGATGGCCAGATCGGTCATCACCGTCACCACAGTCACGAGGATCATCACGAAGGCATCGGAGGTGGGGATTTTGCGCAGCACCATCAGCGAGTTCCACGCGAAGGTTCCGATCACCACCATGAACATCACGCCCACAAGCGCTGCGAGCGGGATTTGCTCAATCAGCGGCGAGGCAAACAGGATGAAGATCAGCAAAAACACCGCCGCCGTGATGCCTGAGAGGCGATAGCGCCCGCCCGATTTCACGTTGATCATCGACTGGCCGATCATCGCACAACCGCCCATGCCGCCGAAAAACCCGGTCACGGTGTTGGCGATGCCCTGCGCGACACATTCCTGACTGGCGCCGCCCTTCTCTCCGGTGATGTCAGAGACGAGATTGAGGGTCAGCAGGCTCTCAATCAGGCCGATGGCGGCGAGAATGATCGCATAGGGGAGGATGATCTCGAACGTCTCCCAGGTGAGGGGCACGAGCGGGATCTGAAAGCCCGGAAGGCCCCCCTCGATAGAGGCCATGTCGCCCACACGGGGCACATCAAGGCCGAAGAGGATGACCACGGCGGCGACAATCCCGATCCCCGCCAGCGGTGCGGGCACCAATGTGGTGAAGCGCGGCAACAGCCAGATGATCGCCATAGTCAGCGCCACCAAGGCGAGCATCGTGTAAAGCGGCATGCCAGACAGCCACTCTCCGCCACTCATGCCATGGCCCGAGACTTCTGCCGAACCGGGCACCTGAAATTGGGTGAGCTGGGCGAGAAAGATGACGATCGCAAGGCCATTCACAAAGCCCAGCATCACCGGATGCGGCACAAGACGAATGAACTTGCCGAGGCCAAAGACACCGGCACCGATCTGGATGATGCCCATGAGTACGACGGTCGCGAAGAGATATTGCACCCCATGCTCGGCCACGAGGCTCACCATCACCACGGCCAAAGCACCCGTCGCGCCAGAGATCATCCCCGGCCGCCCGCCGATAAGCGCTGTGATGAGTCCCACGATAAAGGCTGCATAAAGGCCGACGAGCGGATGCACTCCGGCCACAAAGGCAAAGGCCACCGCCTCTGGCACCAGCGCAAGTGCTACGGTCAGACCTGCCAAAAGCTCCACCCGGATCTGGCCCGGCGTGATCTTGGAAAAACGAAAGTTCGGGCCGCCCCCTTGGGTGGTCGAGGACATCGTCATGGGTGAGCTCCGCAATCCATTCGCGTGGCGGGCACCTACCGCGGCGACCGTGAAGCCCCAAGCGTTATTGCGGCGCACCAAAGTACACAACGAATTTGTTGCACATTCGCCGCGCCATTTGCGCGCGGGAACCGCGCCCAAGCTGGGGGCCAGCCCCCAGACCCCCGGAATATTTCCAAACCGACGAAGGGAGAAACGGGTTCTTGGTCTTCGTCGGTTTTCAAATATTCCGGGGTGAAGGGCGCCGCAGGCGACCGAGGGGCAGAGCCCCCCTTTAAAGAGTAGTTTTCACGCCGTCAGGCGTGGCCGCTGGATCAGGTGTTAAAGAGGAAGTGCAGGACGTCGCCATCGAGCACTTCATAGCTTTTGCCCTCAGCGCGCATTTTGCCGGCGTCTTTAGCGGGACCCTCGCCGCCCAGCGTGACGAAATCGTCATAGGCGATGGTTTCGGCGCGGATGAAGCCGCGCTCAAAATCGCCGTGGATCACACCGGCGGCTTGGGGGGCGAGGGTGCCTGCGGGGATGGTCCAGGCGCGGGCCTCTTTGGGGCCGACGGTGAAGTAGGTGCGCAGGTGCAAGAGCTCATAGCCGGTGCGGATGAGGCGGTCGAGGCCGGCTTCTTCGAGCCCGAGGTCAGAGAGGAACTCGGTGCGCTCGTCGTCGTCGAGCTGGGCGATTTCTTCTTCAATGGCGGCAGAGATGGTGACGGTCATCGCCCCTTGTGCGGCGGCCATTTCCTCGACCTCTTTTGAGCGGGCGTTGCCGGTGGCGGCGGCGTCTTCCTCAACGTTGCAGACGTAGAGCACGGGTTTGGTGGTGAGGAGTTGCAGGCCGCGCCAGGCCTTAAGCTCATCTGGGGCGACGTCGGCTTGGCGGGCGGGTTTGCCCTCGGCCAGCAGGGCCTCAGCGCGGGAGAGAAGTGCTTCTTGCTCCACCGCTTCTTTGTCGCCGCCGCGGATTTTGCGGGAGAGGTTGGCGCGGCGTTTTTCAACCGACTCAAGATCGGCGAGGATCAGCTCGGTCTCGATCGTTTCGGCGTCAGAGACCGGGTCAACGCGGCCCTCGACATGGGTGATGTCGTCATCCTCAAAGCAGCGCAGGACATGGGCGATGGCATCCACCTCGCGGATGTTGGCGAGGAACTGGTTGCCGAGCCCCTCTCCTTTGGAGGCACCTTTCACCAGACCCGCGATATCAACGAACGTCAGGCGGGTCGGGATGATCTGTTTGGATTTGGCGATGTCTCCGAGCGTGTCGAGGCGCGTGTCGGGGACAGAGACCTCGCCCACGTTCGGCTCGATGGTGCAGAACGGGAAGTTCGCAGCCTGGGCGGCGGCGGTGCGGGTAAGGGCATTAAAGAGGGTCGATTTGCCGACATTTGGCAGCCCGACGATACCGCAGCGAAATCCCATGATCTCTCTCCTGATTGCGGGCGCGATGTAGGCGGGGGTTGGGGGCAGGGTCAAGGTGGGGCGGAGGGCTCTGCCCTCACCAGCCGCGTCCCCTGCGGGGAGTCGGCTGGTTTCACCCGAGGTATTTCTGTCAAGATGAAGGGGGTGGGGGTGTTTTTTAGAAGTGTCAGGATTAGTTTACAGCGTATGAGATATTTACGCCTTGCCGCCCTCGCCCTGCTTGCCACCATCGCCGCCTGTGGGGAGGTGTATCGGGATACGTCCGTTGAGATGACTACCGTGGATGCGGTGGATGTGGAGCGATATCAGGGGCGGTGGTTTGAGATCGCGCGCTATCCGAACTTCTTTGAAGAGGGGTGCGTGGGGGTGCACGCGAATTACGCAATCCGCGAGGATGGCCGGATCGATGTGCGAAATGTATGTCGCCAAGGCACGCTGGATGGTGAGGTGAACGAAGCAAACGGGATTGCGCGGGTCGTCAGCCCTGGCAAGCTGGAGGTGACGTTTACGCCCTGGTTGCCCGGTGTGTGGGGCGACTATTGGGTGCTGCATCTGGAGCCGGATTACTCGGTTGTGGTGGTCGGCTCTCCGGGCGGGCGCGTGGGGTGGATCTTGGCGCGCGATGTGGAGATCGACGAGGGCCGGATGGCGCGGGCTTTGGCGGCGCTGGAGGCGAACGGGTATGATTTGAACGGGTTGGAGTATCCGGAGCAAGGGCCGGTTTGAATTGGGGCGGCAATTACCGCCCCAACAGTTTTAGTCATAAGCCTGCTTTAGGCACCATACGCTGTCTCTTAAGACAAGGGCTGGCACAGTCTCGCCGCGCCGCAGGACTCTCGTCTGAGAAACGTCAGTCAAGCAAACCCAGACCCCTGAACGTGGGCAGGGTTCGCCAGCGCGTGTGCACAAGTACTTATTGGGCTTCATTAGACTTCCCTTCAATGGTTTCTACCAGTGAGGGCCGGGTCCAAGGTGTCAGGCTTGAGCGACCCTCGGGGTTATTGTGTAGCGGATTTTTGGTGATTCTACCACTACGGTTTTTTCTAAGGTCTTGATTTATTGATATAATTTCAGAAAAGAAACTTTTCCTTAACAAGCGGGGTGCCTGTTTGCTCAGCGGCTGTCCAGCAGACCAGTTCAAACAGAAAAGGTCTCAAGCTTTGGCGGCTTGAGACCTTTTCGTTGCTGAGCGTCGCTCAAGCCTGACTCCCAATATATGCTACAAAACCTGAATCCCGTCAAGAATCTGCTTGCACGTGGGCCGCACTACTCGCTCCAGCGCACGCCTGTCAGGTCATTGGCCTGGGCGGGCGCATTCTCCCACAACCCTTCAATCCGCGCGTCTGCAACACCCGTTTTGGCGAGTTGGAAGAGGTAGCCGTTCACGTAATCCCGCGCGATATGCTCTTGCGCGACCTGCATCAGTGCCACGCGCTCCGCCGGATCGGTGGCGAGGGTGAGGTCGTCGATGATCTGGGCCATCTCTTCTGAGACATAGTTAAAGTAGTAGTCATCGCGGGCGTAGATGCCGATGTCGAAGGGCTCTGTGTGGCTGACGATGGTCAGGCCGTAATCCCCTCCGCGGAAGACCTGCTCCAACCATTGCGCCCATTCGAGGTTGGAGATTTCCACCTCAATGCCCACTTCACGCAGCTGTGCGGCGATGATCTCGCCTCCCCGGCGCGCATAGGACGGCGGCGGGAGTTTGAGCGTGGTCGTAAAGCCCTCCGGGTAGCCCGCCTCAGCCAGCAACTCCCGCGACAGCGCTGGGTCATGGTTCGAGAGGCCCGTGAGGTCGATATAGGCGGGGTTATGCGGGGCGAAATGGGTGCCGATGGGGGTGCCATAGCCAAACATCGCGCCATCGACGATCGCCTGACGGTCAATCGCATGGGCAATCGCCTTACGCACGCGCACATCATCGAGCGGCGGCATGGTGTTGTTGGTGGAGAGGATCGTCTCCCCCTCGGTAGAGCCCACGATCACGCGGAAGCGCGGGTCTGCCTCGAACTGGGCGAGGTTCTCCGGCGCGGGGAATGTTGGGAAGGCATCGAGATCGCCGGTGAGCATCGCGGCAAGCGCAGCGGTTGGGTCAGAGATGAACTTGAAGGTCGCCTCTTCCAGCGCAACCGGGGTGCCCCAATAATCCGGGTTGCGGGTGAGGATGACGCTGTCGCCCTGCCGCCACTCGGTGAACGTAAACGGGCCGGTGCCGATGGGGTTGGTCGCGATGCTCTCAACACTCTCGGGCGCGACGATCACCGCATCACCCCAAGCAAGGTTGAAGGGGAAGTTGCCGTTCGGAGAGCTCAGCGTGACGCGCACCACCAGTTCATTCAGCGCCTCAACGCTTTCGATGCCGGCAAAGAGGGCCTTTTGGGCGTTGGTGGAATCTTCGGCCCGCGCGCGGTCGAGGGAGAAGACGACGTCAGACGCCTCAAAACTGGTGCCATCGTGGAAGGTCACGCCGTCGCGCAACAGGAAGGTATACTCCAACCCGTTGTCAGAGACGGACCAGGTGCTCGCAAGACCGGGCTGCACCGAGCCATCGGCGGCGAAGCGGGTCAGCCCCTCCATGACATTCGCATAAAGCACCTCATCGACGGCGGCGGCGGCCTCTCCGGTGGGGTCGAGCGAGGGCGGCTCCAGCTGCATCCCGACGCGGATGTCGGTGCGAGTCTGCGCGGTGGCGGCGCCCGCGATAAGCGCGACGGCGGCGACCGTGATCAGATAGCGAGACATGTGGTTCTCCCCTGTCATGTGCTTTCCCCAAAGGTGGCGGATTGAGACGAGGCTGTCCACTGGTTAGCGGCGCTTGTGCCGGGCGGTCCCCGGCCTTACGCCTCCGGCGGGCATATTTGAGGACCATTGAAAGAAGACGCGCGTCTTTGGCGGCGGATTTCCGGCTTCAATGGTCCATAAATATGCTCCCGCCGAAGGCGCTATGCCCAACGGGAGGAGGCGTGCCCTTGGGCGCGGTGACGACGGGCGGGAGGGCTTGGTCTGGTCAGGCGTGCGGTGTTGTGGGTAGTGTCGCGCCATGCCCATGTTGCTCTCCATCGGTCACGGATATTCTGCGCGCGCGCTTGCGCCTCGGCTGCTGGCGCGGGGCTGGCGTGTTGTCGGCACGACGCGCAGTGCCGAAAAGGCCGCGCGGCTTGAGGCCGAGGGCGTAGAGGCTGTGGTTTGGCCGGGCGCTGATCTGGCGCCGTTAATCGGCGAGGCGACGCATATTCTCACATCGGTTGCTCCGGGCGGGGATGGCGCCGAGGGCGTTGGGGATGCGGTACTGAAGGCGTATGAGCCTCAGTTGCGCGCGGCACCGGCGGAGTGGGTCGGGTATCTCTCCACCGTGGGCGTGTACGGTGACCGGCAGGGCGGTTGGGTGGATGAAACCTCCGATCTGCGCCCCGCCACGGCGCGCGGCAAAGCGCGGGTGGCGGCGGAGGCGGGGTGGCTCGACCTCGGGTTGCCGGTGCATGTTTTTCGTCTGGCTGGGATTTATGGCCCTGGCCGTGGCCCGTTTGAGAAGGTCCGGCGCGGTACTGCACGCCGGATTATCAAAGAGGGCCAGGTGTTTAGCCGCATTCATGTGGAGGATATCGCCGCCACCGTGCTGGCCAGCATCGACCAACCCAACCCCGGTGCAGCCTATAACGTAAACGACGATGAACCCGCGCCGCCGCAAGACGTGATTGCCTATGCCGCAGAGCTGCTCGGCGCGCCGCTGCCGCCGGAGATTGCGTTTGAGGAGGCGGATTTCAGCCCAATGGCTGCGAGTTTTTACGCAGAATCAAAGCGGTGCTCGAACCGGCGCATCCGGGACGAGCTTGGCGTCAAGCTGGCCTTCCCGACCTATCGGGAGGGCTTGCGTGATATTCTCGCGCACGAGCAGGCGCGTATTACGAGTTAAAGACTGCGAGGAACAAAAGAACCGCGATCGAAATAACGATCACGCGGATCACCCAGCGGATGAAGCCCTCAAAGGTCTTCTCTTGCTCGGCAATGTCCATGCTGCCGTGCTTGTGTTCAGCCATAAGAATTCTCCCGCGGTCAATGCGCCGCTCTCTTTTAGGTAAGCAACCATGCTCTTTCAGGAAGATCAGGGTGACAGCCTGACGCGCCCCGGGGTTTTCCGGGGGGCGGGGTGTCGCACTTAGCGGATTTGCCAGGCCCAGGCGCCGTCTGGGCGCAGTTTGCGCGAAATCTCGCCTGCTTTGAACAGGTGGTTGAGGTGGCCCATGGCCTCGACCAGCGCCAAACCATACTCTCCGCCGCTGATCTGGCGCTTGTAAAGCGGCTGAAAACACTCATGCGCGGTGCGCGGCTCGGCAAGATGGGCGCGCAGGCGGTCTAGGGCCGTGTGGTGATTCTCGATCAGTTGGGTGAGGCGCGGGATCACCCCGGTGAAGGGCAGTTTGTGGCCGGGCAGCACCAGCTCCGGGCCTTTGGCGGCGGCACGCAGGCGGGTGCAGGCCTCCAGCCACTCGCCGACAGGGTCTGCCTCGGGCTCGGTTGGATAGACGCCGAGGTTGGGGGAGATGCCCGGGAGGATCTGGTCGCCGGCAATCACCACTCCGTCGTCTGACCAGAGCGTTGCGTGGTGCGCGGCGTGGCCGTTGCCAAGCCGCACGGTCCAGTCGCGCCCGCCGATGTGCAGGCGGTCGCCCTCATCAATCCGGGTAAAGCCGAGGGGGATGGCCGCGACGATATCGGCGAAGTTGAACGGGCGGGAGGTGCGGCGCTCATCGAGAATGGCCGGGTCCATCCCGGCGCGCAGGTAAAAGTTCTCCGCCTCTGGGGTAAGGTTTTCTTGGATGTCCAGGGTGAGCATCCGCGCCATCAGCCAAGCGGTGCGGGTCGCGAGCACCTCGGCCCCGTCTGCCGCCAATCGCCCAAGCTGACCAACATGGTCGGGGTGGTGGTGGGTCATGAGCACGCGGGCGATCGGTTTGCCAGCCAACGGGCCGGCACGCAGGGCATCGAGGGCTTTCTGGCAGTGGCGGTTGTTGGTGCCGGTATCGATGAGCGTCCACCCATCCCCGTCATCGAGCGCATAGACATTGACGTGATCGAGCGCCATCGGCAGCGGCAAGCGCGCCCAGAGGATCCCCGGCGCGACCTCTACCGCCTCACCCTCGCTGGGGGGTGTCTCGAACGGAAAGCGGATTTCATGTGGCGTGCTCATGGACGGGGTGATGGCATGTCTTTGAGCGATGTGCGAGGGTGGCGATGCTCAACGCAGCTGGGGGCCAGCCCCCAGACCCCCGTCATATTTCAAGACCATTGAAAGACAGGTGCAAAGAGCCTCCGATGCCCCTTCCAGCCAAAGCGTATTGCTTCAATGGTCGGTCAAATATGCCCGCCGGAGGCTGGACCCGCGCCGCAGGCGTGGGCCATCGCCAAGCCCGAAGGGCGCGGCAGGGCCCCGTTATTGCGCGGCGAAGGCGTCGGGGGGGATGGCGTAGAGGGTTTCGGAGCCTTCAATGGCGGCGCGGGCGAGGGGGGCGGCTTGGGGGAGGATTTGGCGGATGAAGAATGTCGCTTCGGCGCTGCGGGCGGCGTTGCCGGGTTCGGCGAGCAGGCCTTTGAGGGCGTAGTGCCCACCCAGCAGCAGGGCGAAGGCGCGCAGGAGCGGGACAGCTCCGGCGAAGCGGTCATTGAGGTCGGCTTTGACCATCCAGCGCACGGCGGTCGCGATGGTCTCCCCTTGGTCTTGCAGGATATCGGCGAGCTCACGGTGGGTGGTGCGGGCGGCGATTGCGGTGTCTTCGATCTCTCCCAAGAGCGCTTCGGCCGCAGCGCCGCCATCCATCATTTTGCGGCCGACCATATCCATCGCCTGAATGCCGTTGGTGCCTTCATAGATGCGGGTGACGCGGACGTCGCGCAGGTATTGGGCCGCGCCCGTCTCCTCCACATAGCCCATGCCTCCATAAACCTGCACCCCCATGTCGGCGACCTCTGAGCCGATATCGGTACCAAAGGCCTTGGCGATGGGGGTGAGGAAGGCGGCGCGGTCTTTCCACGCCATCTCTCCGGTGGCGGCGGCCATGTCGAGGGAGAAGGCGGTGTCGAGGCAGATCGCGCGGGCAGCATTGGTCATGGTTTTCATGGTCAGGAGCATGCGGCGCACATCGGCGTGGTCGATGATCGCGCCGGTGGCTCCGGGCGCGGGGGTTTTGCCCTGTTTGCGCTCGGTCGCGTAGGCGAGCGCGTGTTGATAGGCCCCTTCGGCGACCCCCACGCCCTCGATCCCCACCCCGAGGCGGGCGTTGTTCATCATGGTGAACATCGCGGCGAGGCCCTGGTGCGGGCCGCCGATGCGCCAGCCGGTGGCGTTTGTGAACTCCATCACGCAGGTCGGGGAGCCATGAAGGCCGGTTTTGTGCTCAAGGCTGACGACGCGCAGGTCGTTGCGCGCGCCCAGCGTGCCGTCTGCATCGGGGATGAACTTCGGCACCAGAAAGAGTGAGATACCTTTTGATCCGGGCGGGCCGTCGGGCAGGCGCGCGAGGACCAGGTGGCAGACGTTTTCCGCCAGATCGTGATCCCCCCATGAGATGTAGATTTTCTGGCCCGTCACCGCATAGGTGCCGTCGCCGTTATCCTCCGCCTTGGCACTGAGGGCGCCGACGTCTGATCCGGCCTGCGGCTCGGTGAGGTTCATCGTGCCCGTCCATTCGCCCGAGACGAGTTTGGGGAGGTAGAGGGCCTTGATCTCTTCGGGCGCGTGGGCCTCCAGCGCGTCGATCTGGCCTTGGCTGAGGAGGGGGCACAGGGTGAGGGAGAGGCAGGCGGAGTTGAGCATCTCCTGCACGGCGATGGAGGCGATGTTGGGTAGGCCCATGCCGCCATATTCGGGGTTGGCGCACATGCCGACCCAACCCCCATCCATGATCGCTTTGTACCCTTCGGCGTAGCCCGGGGAGGTGCGCACGACGCCGTTCTCAAGATGGGCGGGCTGCAGGTCTCCGGCACGGTTAAGGGGGGCGATGGTGTTTTCTGCGAGTTTGGCGGCCTCGGTTAGGATCGCGTCGAGCGTGTCGGGCGTGGCCTCGGCATACCGCTCGGTTTGGGCGAGGGTTGGCGTGCCGATCACACGCTCCATCAGGAAATGCATCTCGCGCACGGGTGCTGAATACGTCATAGAAAAGCCCTCCCCGGTGTTTTGACATCGGTAGCGAGGGACAGTGCCACCGCTCAAGAAAGACGCCGCGTTATGGAGTTTCAAAAGACGGAACTGTTGGGGGCGGATGCGAGCGGTATTGCGCGGGCGGCAGAGATTTTGCGCGCGGGCAGGACGGTCGGCTTTCCGACAGAGACGGTCTATGGGCTGGGCGCGGATGCCACCAACGGGCGCGCCGTAGCGGCGATTTATGCTGCAAAGGGGCGGCCGAGTTTCAATCCGCTGATCGTGCATGTGCCGGATCTGGCGGCGGCTACGGCGTTGGTTGAGTTGGGCGAGATGGGCGCGCGTTTGGCAGAGGCGTTTTGGCCGGGGGCTCTGACTTTGGTTGCCCCGATGCGCGCCGGTGCCGGGGTTGATCCGCTGGTGACGGCGGGGCTTTCGACCTTGGCAGTGCGGGTGCCGTCGTCGGCGTTGGCGCAGCGGGTGTTGGCTGAGGTGGGGCGGCCCGTGGCGGCCCCGAGTGCGAACCCCTCGGGCAAAATCAGCCCGACGGCGGCGGCGCATGTCATGGCAGGGTTGTCGGGGCGGATTGGCGCTGTGCTCGACGGGGGGCCCTGCCCGGTGGGGGTGGAGTCAACGATTGTGGGTGTGGGTGAGGCTCCGGTTTTGTTGCGCGCGGGTGGTGTATCGCGCGAGGCTCTGGAGGATGTGTTGGTGTGTGGGTTAGCGGCCGCAGGAGAGGCGATCACCGCGCCGGGGATGCTGGCGTCTCATTATGCGCCCAACGCGCGGTTGCGGTTGAACGCGAAAGCGCCAGAGGCGGGGGAGCGGTGGGTCGACTTTGGCCCAGCGCGGTTTGGTGGGGAGACGCTGTCAGAGGCCGCGGATCTAGAGGAGGCCGCGGCGCGGTTGTTTTCGGTTTTGCACCGGATGGATGCGGAGGGTGAAGGGCCGATTGCGGTGGCGCGGGTGCCCAAAGAGGGGTTGGGGTTGGCGATCAATGATCGGTTAAAGCGGGCGGCGGCGCCCCGGGGGTGAGGGTTGTGCTGCTGGGCGAGGTCCCGGCTCGGGGCCGGGACGGGTAAGACGCCCCGAACGTGATCCGGGGTCTCGGTAGTCTGGGAGGAACAGAGCGAGCGCCAGACCGAGGTGTGGCGCAGCAGACCTACGTGAAGCGCGATTTATTTCCGCAAATCCGCATTCGCGTTGATCAGCGCAGTAACCCTCAAATGCGCCAGACCATTCGGTCGGTCTGGCGCGCGCGGCGGCGCTGCGCGCCTTGACCCCGCGCATGGGACACAAACCTTCGAGGTCCCGGATCAAGTCCGGGACGGGTTGTGATCTTTCCACGCTCGCCTCCTGACAATCGCTCTCAGCGCGATACACTCAGGTCATGCTCAAAGATGCCGATACCGCTTTTCTTGAAATGTTGGACGCCGCGCTCCCGGAAGGGACGCTTTCGCCACCTGAACCGCGACATCTCGAAGAGCCTAGAGGGCGGTATCATGGGCAAGCCGGAACTGTGGCGCGGCCGCGGTCTACGGGCGAGGTTTCAACGATACTCGCAGCCTGTAACGCTGCCCAAGTGCCGGTGATCCCATACTCTGGCGGCACTGGTCTGGTCGGTGGGCAACTGACCGAGGGTGGGCCCGCACCGGTGCTGCTCTCGCTGGAGCGGATGACTGCGATCCGGGCGGTGGATCCGTTGGACAATACGCTGACCTGCGAAGGGGGGACGATCCTCGCCGATATTCAGGCCGCCGCTGAGGGTGTGGATCGGCTGTTTCCGCTATCGCTGGCGTCAGAAGGGTCGTGTCGGATTGGTGGGAACCTCGCAACAAACGCCGGTGGCGTGAATGTGCTGCGCTACGGCAACACGCGCGATCTGTGCTTGGGCGTTGAGGCAGTCCTGGCGGATGGGACGGTGGTGCAGGGCCTCAAACGGCTGCGCAAAGACAACACCGGCTATGACCTGCGGCACCTGCTCATTGGCTCCGAGGGCACGCTGGGCGTGATCACCGCGGCGACGTTGCGGCTGTTTCCGCGACCTGCCGAGCAGGCCACAGCGCTTTGTGCGTTGCGCGATCTGGATGCCGCGCTTGAGCTGCTCAATGCCACGCAAAAGGCCTGTGGCGAGACGCTCTCGGCCTTTGAGCTGATGGAGCGGACAGGGTTTGAGATGCTGGCGGAGAAGTTGCCGCAAATCCCGGTGCCGTTGGAGAGTCCGGGTGCGTGGAATGTGCTGATTGATCTAGGTGGCAGTGGCGTCTCGGAGGCGTTGGAGCGCGTGCTGGAGACGGCCTTTGAGGATGAGCTGATCACCGATGCGGTGCTCGCTCAGAACGAGGCGCAGCGCTACACGATCTGGCAGATTCGCGAGCAAATCCCAGAGGCGAACCGGCTGATCGGGTCGATCGTCTCCAACGATATCTCGGTACCGGTGTCGTCTGTGCCGAGTTTCGTACGGGCCGCGGGGCAGAAGCTGCGGGCGTTTGATGACAGTATTCGGATCAACGCCTTTGGCCATCTGGGCGACGGGAACTTGCATTATAACCTGTTCCCGGCCCAAGGGCGCAGTCGGGACAGTTATGATAACGCGCGATCCGCGCTCAAAGAGATCGTGACCGAAGAGGTGATGCGGCACGAGGGGTCATTCAGTGCGGAGCATGGGGTTGGGCGGCTGAAAGTTGCGGAGTTGGAGCACTACGGCGACCCCGGAAAGCTCGCGGCGATGCGGGCGATTAAGGCAGCACTTGATCCGAATGGGATTTTGAATCCCGGCGCAGTGCTGGCGGGGTCGCCCTAAAAGCAACGCGCCCTTCCGAGGGTGGCGGAAGGGCGCGTTTCGTTCCGTTTCGACCGGGTTGTCCGGTTTGACCGGATCGAGCAAGCAGCTTGCGGCTTGGCCGCGAGGTAAGCGTTACGCCACGTCTCTGAACGGTTGGTTAACGCGGCCTTGTTTTATTTGCGGCGCCAGAAGCGAAAGCCCCGATAGAGCGATCGCGGCATGTAGCTGAGCCTGCGGTTTGGCCAATCTCGTCTATTTTCTAGGGGCATAAGCGCCCGTGCGACTTGTAACTGCATCGTCTCCCCCATTGTTATAAAAATGTCATATAAGTGACATTAAGGGGATTATGGCGGTTTTACAAGGTTTTGGAGGGATTAGGTGAGAACGCGCCCGGCGACCGCGTCGAGTTTTGCGACGAGCGCTGGGTCTCGCTTCTCTGGGGCGGTGATCAGCGCGGTGTCGAGTGCGTGGTCGATGCCTTGCGGGCAGGGGGTGCGCGGTTGCGGCATGCGCGCGGGCAGGCCCTTGACCGTCGCACGCGCTTTATCGGCATTGCCCATGAGCGTGGCGACGATGGTCGAAACCTCCACGGCGTCATGATCGGGGTGCCAGCAGTCATAATCAGTGACCATCGCGACGGAGGCATAGGGCAGCTCTGCCTCGCGGGCGAGTTTGGCCTCGGGCATGTTGGTCATGCCGATAACGTCACACTTCCAGACGTCGCGGTAGAGGCGGGACTCGGCGAGAGTAGAAAACTGCGGCCCCTCCATCGCGAGATAGGTGCCGCCGCGATGCACGGTAACGCCCGCCGCCTCTGCGGCATCTCCGACGATCTGCGCGAGGCGCTCTGAGATGGGGTGGGCAAAGCTCACATGGGCCACGCACCCCTCGCCGAAGAACGATTTCTCACGGGCGAAGGTGCGGTCGATGAACTGGTCGACGATCACGAAGTCTCCGGGCGCCATATGCTCTTGGAAGGAGCCGCAGGCCGACATGGAGATGACATCCGTGACGCCGAGGCGTTTGAGCGCGTCGATGTTGGCGCGGTAGGGGATGGTCGATGGGGAATGCACATGCCCGCGCCCGTGGCGGGGCAAAAACACCATGTCGAGCCCGTCGAGCGTGCCGGTCAAAAGCGCGTCGGAGGGTTTACCCCAAGGGGTGTCTACCGTGACCCACTCAGCGTTGTGCAGGCCGTCGATTTCGTAGAGGCCAGAGCCGCCGATGATTGCGAGTTTCATGAGTTAAAGCAGGTTGATGTCGTCTAGGGTGAGATCGCCGAAATCGACGTTGCGCAGGCGGATGCTGCCGTCGGAGTAGCGCACGAGCACGTCGCCGGAGGAATGCTCCACCACGCGCACGTTGCTGTCCTCGACGCTTAGGATGTCAGTGCCGATTTTAAAATCGCGGATCGTGTTATTGCCGGTGCGGCCCTCAAAGATGAAATCATCCTTACCGCCGCCACCGGTGAGTTGGTCTTTGCCAGCGCCAGCCTCGAGTGAGTCGCGGTCGGCACCACCGAAAAGCTTGTCTTTGCCGGAGCCCCCAATGAGGCGATCTTTGCCCGCGCCGCCCTCGATCCGGTCTTTGCCGCCGTCGCCGCTGAGGAGGTCGGCATCATCGCCACCGAACAGCGAGTCATTGCCCGCGCCGCCATCGAGCGTGTCTTCGCCCGCGTCGCCGTTGAGCGTGTCTGACCCATCGCCACCCTCAAGCGCATCATCGCCCGCGCCGCCTGAGAGGGTGTCGTTGCCCTCTTCGCCCTCAAGCGAGTCATCGCCGTCGCCGCCTGAGAGGGTGTCGTTGCCGCTTCCGCCATCGAGTGTATCGACACCTTCGCCGCCTGACAGCGTGTCATTTCCTTCTTCGCCGAAGAGCTGGTCGTTTCCTTCTTCGCCGTCTGCGGTGTCATCTCCCCGGCCCAAGACCATAAAGTCCGCTCCAGCGCCAAGAAAGACCGTATCGTTACCGCCGAAGTTAAAGCCATCCTCCACACCGTAGAACAGACCGCGCGAGGTCGTGGTTAACCGATCATCAGAAAAAGTGCCGTTGTAAGTCCAGTCGAAGGAGCCGACGAACCGCTCCATCGCAAAATCGTCGACGCTCGCGTCCTCGCTGGCCTTTGCAGCAGAGAACAAGCGCATGTCTATGTCGGCATTGGTGATACGGTAGAAAGGGATGTCTTCGACAAAGACGGTGACTGTGTTGAGCGTGCCTTCAGTCGCATGTTCACGCCCGTCTACATAGCGGAAACCGCTGCCCTGCACTTCGAGACGAAAGTTACCGGATACTGTATCTTCGAAGCCTTTTTCATCTGAGGTGATGGTGAAGCCATTGCGTCCAGCGCCATCGCCGCGCTCTCCGTCACGATCTCCCAAAAGATAAAAGGCCTCCCAAAGGTGGACCGGGTTACTGGAAACCCCTTCAAAGAAGGTCAGAGTGGGCACGGGAGCTCTCCACGCAACATGTTTGCGCAATCGCTAGCACAGGATTGGGGCGGGGCAAAGGTGGTGGCGGCCACCTCAGGTTTTTCACGGTGTTCTCTGAGTTACTCTCCCGGCCTCTTTAGCTCAAAGGTCTCCCGCACCACGGTATAGTCGCGGTAGCCCATGCGGCTGAGGGGGTTGAAGGTGAGGACGTCGAAGCGGCCGTCGCGCAGGCAGTCTTCGCGGATGTGGACGCCGACGACCTCTCCGTGGACGAGGTAGTTGTTCTCTCCTTTGAGGGTCACGATGTCGGTGACGGTGCACTCTAAGCTCGCCGGGGCGTTGGCGACGCGCGGGCAGGCGATCTCTGTGCACTCGGTTTTCTCGATGCCGGCGTCGGCGAACTCATCAACCTCGCGGCCCCAGAAGCCCGCCGTCTGGTTCATCGCGTCTTTCATCGCGAGCGCGACCACGTTCACGCAGAAAACGCCCGTCGCCTCTAGGTTCGAAAGGCTGTCTTTGCCGCGCTGACGATCAGGTTTGGTGCCAGTGGAGGCAAACATGACCTGCGGCGGCGTGTAGGCGATGCCGTTGAAAAACGAATAGGGCGCGAGGTTATCGCCCCCGTCAGCGCCCCGCGTCGAAATCCAGCCGATGGGCCGGGGCGTGATGATCGCGTTGAACGGGTTGTGCGGCAGGCCATGGCCATCGGCGGGGCGGTAAAACATCGGGCGGTCCTTCCTGTTGGACGCGAGAGTGCAGCCGTGCTAGCGGTTTTCAAGACCTGATGCGGAGCCCCGCCATGACAGACCGACGTTGAGCGCTGCCGTTTTCGCCGCACTGCACCTGTCTTTTCGGACTGTCCGATGATCCGCCTTTTACCCGAAACCCCCGATGACAGCTTTGAGGTCGAGTACCTCTATGACACCTGTTTCGCCCCCGGGCGGCAGGCGTTGTCGTCGTATCGCTTGCGGGATGCGGCGCCGGTCGCGGGGCTAAGCCATCTGTTGCGCGATGAGTATGACAGTGTGGTCGGGGCGATCCGGCATTGGCCGGTGCGGATTGGGGCGGGGGGTGCCCCGGCGCTTCTGCTCGGGCCGGTTGCGATCCACCCTACGCGGCAGGGGGAGGGGCTTGGCGGGCTATTGATCCGCGATGCGCTAGAGCGGGCAGAGGCGCTGGGCTGGCTGCGTGTAGTGCTGATCGGGGACGCGCCCTACTACGCGCGGTTCGGGTTTGCGCAGAATACAGCGCTGGAGTTTCCACCTCCGACGAACCCCGCGCGCATCTTGAGCTGTGCGCTGGCAGAAGGTGCCTTTGAGGCGGTTGCCGGGATGGTCCACCCTTGGGGTGAAAACCCGGTTGCTCCGGCGTGATCAGCGACTTACGGCTAAGAGATGGGCAAAGCGGGGGGCCAGAATGCGTGAGATCGTGATCCGGATGTTTGATGCGCTGGTGTTGGTGCTGATGATCTTGATGGTGGCGGGCACCCTGGTGCTGTCGGTCCTGCGCTACAATAGCGAGGGGGCTGTCGTGGGGGTGGTGACCTTTTGCTTTGGCTTTGTGATCACGCTGTTGGTGGGGGGCGTGCTTTTCACCATCGTGAACATCCATGACAACTCCAAACGCTCAGCGGATGCTTTGGAGAAGCTCACCAAACGGTTGGGCGGGTCAGAGTGACGCCCCGATCTCGACCAGATAGCGCGTAACCGCGGGGCGGACGCATTGTTCTCCGTCGTCGGCGGCGCGGTCGATGACGCTTCGGAGGTCATCGAGATTTATTTGCCGCAAGAGATGCTTGACGGGGCCGATGCTCGCTGGGCGCATCGAGAGGCTGCGCAGGCCCATGGCGGAGAGGCACGCAGCCTCGACCGGGCGGCCGGCATCCTCACCACAAAAACTCACCTGCGTTTCGTGGCGGGCGCAGCGCTCGGCGATTTGGCTGATGAAGGTCAGGTAGGAGACGTTGAGCGTGTCATAGCGGCGGCGGACGCGCTCATTCTCACGGTCGGCGGCGAAAAAAAACATCTTGAGGTCATTGCCGCCGATGGAGATGAAATCGGTCAGTTTGAAGAAGGCATCGGGGGCGAAGGCGAGGCTGGGCGTCTCGAGCATCGCGCCGATGCGCAGGTCTGAGGGCACCTCGTGGCCGAGCGCCTCTTCGCGCGCGTATTCCTTCAAGACCAGATCGCGCGCCTCGCGAAACTCGGAGAACTGGGCGACCATCGGGAACATGATGTAAAGCGGGCGGCCTTTTGCGCCGCGCATGAGCGCCTGTACCTGCATCCGCATCACACCGCGGCGATCAAGCCCAAGGCGGATCGCGCGCCAGCCGAGTGCGGGGTTCGGCTCGTCCTGCGGTTTGAGGTAGGGCAGCACCTTGTCGGAGCCGATGTCGAGCGTGCGGAAGATCACGGGCTTTTCGCCGGCGGCATTCATGATCCGCTCGTAAAGATTGGCTTGCTCAGCGCGGCGCGGAACGGTGGAGCGGATCAGGAACTGCAGTTCGGTGCGGTAGAGGCCAACGCCCTCGGCGCCCGACCCGTCGAGGCTGGGCAGGTCGGCCATGAGGCCTGCGTTCATCATCAGCTTAACCGTCGAGCCGCAGCGCGCGGTGGCGGGTTGGTCGCGCAGAGCGGCGTAGGCTTTTTGCGCCTCCTGCCGCATCGCAACCTTCTCATGAAAGGCGGTGCGCACTTGCTCTTCTGGGCGGAGGTGGCAGACGCCGCCGTCGCCATCGACCAGAATGCTGTCACCGGGCATCGCCTCGCGGGTGATCCGGGCGGCTTGCAAGACGAGCGGAATCGCCAGCGCGCGGGCGACGATCACGGCGTGAGAGCCAACCGAACCCTCCTCCAAAACCACGGCAGAGAGTTTTTTGCCGTAGTCCAGCAGTTCTGCCGGGCCGATGTTGCGCGCCACAAGCACCGCGTCGCCGGGCAGGTCTCCGGAGGCCCCTTTGTGCGCGCCGGTCAGGATGCGCAGAAGGCGGTTTGAGAGGTCATCGAGGTCGTGC
>JBCBGM010000020.1:0-48978 GCA_038526735.1 Pseudomonadota bacterium
CCGCCATGCGCCTCCCCCACTGGGCCTGCGAAGTCAAACGCTATGCTGCTTTCTGGGCTGGACCGGAGGGAGGCATCGCGGTCTGGCACCAAACCCAGCCAGACCACCTCCCCCACGATGTCGGTTTTGATGAGTGCTGGCATGATGATCTCCCCAGTCTGGCCGCAGTCTCAGACAAGACCCCGGCGTGCGCAAATAAGGATCTGTGATCCGACCTATCAAGGGGGATCTGGCCCTTTGGCCCGAGCGCTCTTTACCGCCGCAGAATGATGAATTGGCGGAGGAACGGGAACACCGCGCCGCCATCCGGTTGCAGCGGGTATGCCTCCGAGAGTGCTGCGTCGTAGGCCGCAAAAAACCTCTCCGTCTCCGCCGTATCGAGCTTCGCCAAAACCGGGCGGCAAGCGGTGGATTGGGTGAAGCTGCGCACCGGATGCGCCTCCGCGTGTGCGGGCAAGGGCTGGATGAACTCCGTCTCCCACATCTCCAGCTCGCCCAAGGCAGAGAGCCACGGCCACGCCTCCGCCGGGGGTGCGACCTGCGCTGCGGGCTGACCAGAAAACCGATCTGGGAAGAGCTCTGCCGCCGTCTGGTAGATCAGGTGATGCGAGGGGCGGTGGAGTTGGCGGGGCATCTGCACGGCCAGCACGCCACCGGGCGCGAGTGTTTCGACCAACCGCGAAAACAGCACCGGATGCTCTGGCAACCAGTGCAAAACGGCGTTTGAAAACAAGAGCGCGGGTGCCGAAGCAGGCGACCACTCCGCCACATCTGCGCGAACAAGCGCGTCATACAGACCGGTTTTCTCCGCCTCTTCGAGCATGACCTCGGAGTGATCGACGCCCACCAAGCGCCGCTCCGGGAACCGTGCTCTCAGCACCTCCGCCACGGCACCAGTCCCACAGCCAAGATCCACCACGGGGCCATCCGGCAGAGGCCCGACCCGCGCCAGCAAATCCAGCGCGGGCTGCAAACGAAGACCCCGGAAGCGGTGATAGCTTCCGGGGTCCCAGTCTTTTGAAGTTGGGTCGATCACCCTGAGCTTACACCGGCTGGGGCTCTGGCCCTTCGCCGCCGTCGGGCTTTTTCTTGCCGAGCTTCGGAATGGCGGTGATCGACGGTGTGCCCGTGGTGGGCGCATCGTCATCATCGCCACGGTTCAGCGGCTCGCCATTGACGACCTTCATGATCTCCGCCCCGGTAAGGGTTTCGTATTCCAAAAGGCCCTCTGCCAGCCGCACGAACTCTTCGTTCTTTTCGGTCAAGATACGCTTGGCGGTCTCGTACCCCTCATCCACAAGGCGGCGCACCTCCTCGTCGATCACGGCCTGGATCTCGGGCGAGGCCGAGGTTCCGTTGCCCTGCGAGCCGAGATAGGTCTCTTGCTCGTTGGAGTAGTTGATGTTGCCCAGCTTGTCGGACATGCCAAAGCGCGTGACCATCGCCTTGGCGATCCGCGTGACCTGCTGGATGTCGCTCGTCGCGCCAGAGGTCACGTTCTCTTCGCCAAAGGTCAGCTCTTCCGCCACCTTACCGCCCATCGCCATAGCGATCTGCGAGCGGTATTTGGTGTATGTGACCGAGAGTTGATCCCGCTCGGGCAGTGACATCACCAGACCCAGCGCACGGCCGCGCGGAATGATCGTTGCCTTATGGATTGGGTCATGCTGCGGCACGTTGAGGCCCACAATCGCATGGCCGGCCTCGTGATATGCGGTGAGCTTTTTCTCGTCCTCGGTCATGACCATGGAGCGGCGCTCTGCCCCCATCATGATCTTGTCCTTGGCGCTCTCGAAATCGCCCATCGTGACCATGCGCTTGCCGGTGCGCGCCGCGAACAGCGCCGCCTCGTTCACCAGGTTGGCAAGATCTGCACCCGAGAAGCCGGGCGTACCGCGTGCAATCACACGTAGGTCCACATCCGGCCCCAACGGCACCTTGCGGGCGTGGACGCCCAAGATGCGCTCCCGGCCTTTGATGTCGGGGTTGGGCACCTGAACCTGACGGTCAAAACGACCGGGGCGCAGCAACGCCGGATCAAGCACGTCGGGCCGGTTGGTGGCGGCGATCAGGATAACACCCTCATTGGCCTCAAACCCGTCCATCTCCACAAGAAGTTGGTTGAGGGTCTGCTCGCGCTCGTCGTTTCCGCCGCCGTAGCCCGCGCCACGATGGCGACCAACCGCGTCGATCTCGTCGATGAAGACGATGCAGGGCGCGTTTTTCTTGGCCTGTTCGAACATGTCGCGGACACGGCTTGCACCGACACCCACGAACATCTCGACGAAGTCAGAACCCGAGATGGTGAAGAACGGCACGCCCGCCTCGCCTGCAATCGCGCGGGCCAAGAGCGTTTTACCGGTGCCCGGAGGGCCCACCAACAGCGCGCCTTTGGGGATTTTGCCGCCCAAGCGCGAGAATTTCTGCGGGTCGCGCAGGAACTCTACGATCTCTTCCAGCTCGTCTTTCGCCTCGTCGATGCCTGCGACGTCATCAAACGTCACCCGACCCGACTTTTCGGTCAGCAGCTTGGCGCGCGATTTGCCAAAGCCCATCGCACCGCCGCCACGACCGCCTTGCATGCGGTTCATGAAGTAGATCCAAACACCGATCAGCAGTAGGAAGGGCAGCCAGACGATCAGGGTGGAGAGGAAGCCCGACTGCTCTTGCGGCACGGCGGTGATCTCCACGCCGGAGTCGCGCAAGGTCGGGGTCAGGTCCGCCTCGATCGGTCGGGTGGTGCGATACTCTCGCCCGTCAGAGCCGCGGAAGGCCACAATCTCCCCGTCGAGCTGCACAGCGGTCACCTGACCGTTCTCGACCCGGTTGAGGAATTCGGAATAGCTGATTTGCTGGGAATTCGTGGAGTTGGAGCTGGAATTGAAGACGTTGAACAACGCCACCACCAACAAAAACACCACGACCCAGAATGCGAGATTTTTGGTATTGCCCAAGGTAGTCTCCTGTCGCGCGGGCGGATTTGCCCCCGCCAATCGATCCTGTCGTTCGCTAAAAGATAGGCGTCAGCCTGCCGCTTTCAACGCAAAGTTTCCAGTGACCACGGATGCAATGGCGTCGCAGAAACGGCCGGATGCGGGTCAAGCACCGGGGAGATGCGCAATTCCTCGCCACTGTAAAGCGCAGGCGTTGTCAGCAAAGCCTTACGGTGCAGGCCAGAGCCGCGCCAATCGCGCGCCGCGAGCCCCGATTCGCCCAAAGGTGCCAGGTTCAGGCCCGCAGCCTCTCCGCGCAGAATCCACCGTCCATCCCAGGCACCGGGGGTGTAATTAATGGCCGTTGGGGTGCGGGATGGCTCTCTGAACACGACCACGGCGGTCTGGCTCACCTCGATCTGAAAGCCCGAGAGGGTCAACGCGCCCTGCCCCGCCTCAAGCGCGGCAAGCACCCGCGCGATCTTTTCGGCGCGGGGTGGATGGTCAGACGCGCCGCCAAACAGCCGTGCCAGAAGCCGGTGCTGGATGTCCTGCGGCGCAGCCAGAACCGCTGCCCTGTCTAGCGTCATCAGCCCATCTGGCCCGACCTGCACCGCTTTGGCTGCAAGCTCGCTTGTATAAAACGCCAATGCCTCCTGCGCCCCGCGCAGTGTTTTGGCGGTCTGCGCGAGGGCGGATTGATCGAGACCCAGCGCCTCGATCATCTGCCGCACCCGCACCCGCTGAAATCGATTGTCGTCGTTGGAGGGGTCTTCGCACCAGCTCAAGCCCTCTCGACGCAGATACTCCCGCAAATCCGCCCGGCTGACGCCCAGCAGGGGCCGCAAAAACCGCATGCCCTCGCGCGCAAAATCCGTGCGCATCTGCGCGAGCCCGTCGATACCGCTGCCGCGCGCAAGGCGCATCAAGAGCGTTTCAGCGCAATCATCCTGCGTATGGGCAAGGCACACAGCGGCGAGCCTTTCGCGCTGCGCCCAAGCTGCCAGCACCTGATACCGCCCAATCCGCGCCGCCTCTTGCAGGTTTGACGGACCATCGGCCGCCCGCTCCCAGCGCAGGGTGTGATGTCGAAGGCCATGCTCCGCGCAGACCTGCGCCACAAACCGCGCTTCATCGGCGCTCTCGGCCCGCAATCCATGATCCACGGTCGCGACCTGCAGCGTAGAACCGTTCGCCTTGGCCCACTCCCCCGCCAGCGCCAGCAGCGCCATCGAGTCCCCACCGCCAGACACAGCGAGACCGAGGCACTGCCCCCGCATATCAGTTGGAAGAGAGAGCTCAGGCCCGGGCATCAGCAGCCCGACAGGCGCCGCTCCTCGGCCACGCGGCTTGAAAGCTCGGGCGTGATTGTCGCGGCATACCGGAGTTCCACCTCCGAAAAGGTCGCGCAGGCCGCCGATGGCTGCCCGATCCGAGAAAACGATGCCCCAAGACCCGTCAACGCTTCGGGCGCCAGTGGAGATGCGGGCGCGTCATTCCAATAGGCCAGATACGCCTGCGCGGTTTCGCTGTAGCTGCCCATCCCATATTGCGCATCGATCTTGCGCAGGCTCGCCTCTTCGCTGAGCGGGCCGTCGGGGTAGACTTCAAGGAAGGCGTCAAACTGCTCTTCTGCGAGGGTGTATTCCCCGCTTTTGAGCGCCTCTAACGCGGCATCAAAAGCAAACTGCTCCGCCAGCGCAATCTCGCTGGCGGGGAACGGCGTTTCGGTCTGCGCGTCAGGGTCTGTGGTACCGTCGCCAAGCGGCGCGGGCGGCGGCACGAAGCTCGGATCGCTTTGCTCCAGCATGGTCACGCGAAAATCCATATCCGACAGGCGCGTGCCGCCGTCGCGGGCAATCTGTTCGAGATCGAAGCGCAACAGGTCAATCCGGCTGTTCGCGTCTTGCAGGCGTTGCTCTAGTGCGTTGATCTGCGTGAGCACATCACCCTGCACCGTTGTGCCGGTCTCCCCGCTCAAGGGCTGGCCCGAGGGGCGCACTTGACGGCGCAACCGGTCGAGCTCTTCGCCAATGAAGGTCAACTCGCGGCGCAAATCCTCCAGCGTGAAAGGGATGCCATCTGGGCCTGTGAGAGTGACCGGTTCCGGCGTTGCGGCAACCACGGGCAGGCCCGTTTCGGGGTCGATCAGCACGGCCTCTTCCGTCACCGGATCAAGCGCGTCGTCGGCAGGAGGTGTGACGGTCTGCGCCAATCCTCCGCCCGCAACGAGACAGGTCACTCCGACCGTCGCAATGCCAACCCATAAGCGCATGCTCAGATCAGAAGCCCGCGCCAGCGTCGATTACGGTCACGCCGCGACGGTTCTGCGACCAGCAGATCTCGTTCGCGCAGAGCGAGATCGGGCGCTCTTTTCCAAGCGACGCAACAGTCAAGCGAGACGGATCCACCCCGCGCGACACAAGATAATCAAACACCGCCTGTGCACGGCGTGCACCAAGTGCGAGGTTGTATTCCCGCGTGCCGCGCTCATCGGCATGGCCCTCGATCGTCGCGGTCCGCTCAGGATAGCGCAGCAGCCAATCGGCTTGGAACGTCAGAATCGCGATATCATCAGGGTCGAGCGCGTTGCTGTCGGTGTCAAAGAGCACGCGATCCCCGACAGAGGTTTCAAAGAACTCGACCGTATTCTCAGGCACTGTCAGAACTGGGCCTGCGGGGCCAGTATCCACCGTGCCGCCCGACAGGGTCGATGTTTCAACCCCCGTCGTCGCGGCGGTGGTGGCCGCGCCTGCGGTGTCTTCCTCGGTGGCGGTTCCTGCGCAGGCGGCCAGGGCCAGCAGCGACAGGCACAAGGCGGATCGGATGAGGGTCTGCTTCATTTTCGTTTTCCTCTCATGCACGGGTCGTGCTGGGGTGCGGTATCAGTCTGTGCGCACCGGAGACCACGACGGATCAGATGCGTTGTTCGGTGTGCGGACATATTTCAGGTTCAACCCCGTAACATCAACCGAGATGAGCGATGCCGCGCCACGCGGACCGGGCGTTTCCCGAAAAAACATCAGCACGCGTCCATTTGGAGACCATGTGGGCGCTTCATCAAGGAAGGACGCCGTCAACAATCGCTCATTTGTGCCGTCACGATCCATAACGCCGATGTGGAAGCGCCCGCCCACGATCTTGGTGAAGGCGATCTTGTCTCCGCGCGGCGACCACACGGGCGTCCCGAATTTACCGGTGCCAAACGAGATGCGCCGCGGGTCCGAGCCATCGGCCCCCATGATGTAGAGCTGCTGAGAGCCGCCGCGGTCGCTTTCAAACACAATCTCATCGCCCTCGGGGCTAAAGCTCGGGGCCGTGTCGATGGCGGGGCCGCGGGTAAGCTGGCGGGTGCGGCGCGTCTCTAGATCAAGAACGAACACATTGGTCGTGCCGTTCACCGTGCGCGAATACACGACGTTTTCCCCATCGGGAGAGAACCGCGGCGCAAAGGTCATCCCCGGCAGCCGATCAAGCGTCGAGCGGGTGCCCGTCTCTGTGTTCACAATTGTGGCGCGCGGCACGCCCCGCGTGAAGCTCGTATAAAGAATGTCCCGCCCGTTCGGAGACCATCGGGGTGCCAAAACCAAGTCACTGCCATCGGTCAGAAAACGAACGTTCGCGCCGTCTTGATCCATCAACGCCAGGCGCTTGGTGCGGTTCTGCTTTGGCCCGGTCTCATCAATAAACACGATCTGGCTGTCGAAATAGGCACTCTCGCCCGTGATCCGACTGTAAACCGCGTCAGAAACCTTATGCGCGATCCGCCGCCAATCCTCGCGTGCCGCCGTAAAGCGCACGCCCTGCCCCTCTTCGCGCTCTGAGAACACGTTGTAGAGCCTGAAATCCACCTGCAGCCGGCCATCATCGAGCGTAGACATCTCCCCCACGATCAGCGCCTGCGCGTTGATCACCTGCCAGTCAGAGAATTGCGGCGGGGTGGAGACGCTGTTGACCGTGCTCAGATGCGCGTTCTGCGGGATTTCACGAAAGAGGCCGGTGCCAGTGAGGTTGCGCACCATGACCGTGGTGAGCGGATCGGACAGCTCTGCGGCAAGATCATCGAGCGCGATGAACTGGGGCGCCGCAAACGGCATGGGTGCACGGATGCCCTCCTCGATGGTGACCCGCAGCGGGCCCGGGTCCTCTTGCTGCGCGAGGCTGGCTGCGGGTGCGAGACCGAGCACCAACAAAATGACGGCGAAAAGGCGCATCCCTTAAAATCCTATTTGCTGTGTGCCGGGGTTAAAGGTGATCTCCACCTCCCGCCACCGGGCGTATTTCTCAGGCGGCATGTCGATGTCACCTCTAAAGCCCGCCTGCAAGACCGCACGCTGAGCCGCCTGAAACGCGCGCAGGTAGGGCCCTTGCGGGTCAGCTGGCTCAATCGGGCGCACCTCACCGTTGAGGATTGTGCCATCCTGGTTGAGCGTGACCCCAACCGTCACGGTCAACTCATCCGAGTTGGGCAGGCCGTCGAGGATCGAGAGGTTCCAGTATTGCCCGATTGCATCGACCAGCCCCTGACGCTCCCCGGCACTGATCGGGCTGCCGATCGGAAAGCCGTTGCTGTCGAGGTTTGGGTCCCCGGCCTCTGTCGCGCGCTCGGTGTTTTCCGCGAGCTGTACCTCTTCGGCAGGCGCAGGGCGCGCGGGCGGCAACTCTGAGCGCGCAGGCGCACCAGAGATTTGCTGGTCCGGGTCGATCAGATCCGGGTCATCGGTTTCAGAGACGATGGGCACGGCGGGCTCTTCGGCCTCTTCATCAATCTGCGCGAGGTCAGTTTCCTCGCCCGCGTCCGTCACATCCTCGGCGATCTGCGGGATGATATCGGTCGCCGCCTCCTCACGCGCGGTTTCGTCCTGCGCGGTCTCTGCGGGTGCCTCTTCGGCCTGCTCTGTGGCTTCGGCGACTTCGGTTTGCTCTTCGCGCGCGGTCTCGGTCTCTTCGGGCGGCGGGGCGGAGGGCGTGGTGTCGATGTTGAGCGAGGGGCGCGGCGGTGTGGGCCGCCCCATCGTGGGCCGCGCCGGTGTGGGCCGCGTCGGCCGCGCATTCGGAGCGGTGGGTCGCTGAATGCCCAGCACCGGCGCTTGTGGCAGAACCGAGGTCAGCTCAGCGGTTTCTTGCGTCGTCTCCACCCGCACCACGTTGCGCACAGCCGAGAGGTCAGGGTCGCCATCGCGGGCGGACGGGTCATCCGGCCCGTCAATATCTGTCACCTCGACGAGCGCTTCTTCATCAGAGGCATCCGCCTCTTGCACAAGCTCTTCGGGCACACCCAGCGCGATGGTGTCGGTCGGCACAAAATCCGGCGCCGTCGAGAAGGTCGCCTGAAACTCAGCCTCTGAGAGTATATCAACCGACGAGAGGATAATCTCCTCGTCAGGCGTCTCTGGCTCTGAGGCGATTATCCCGTCCGCCACTGCAAAGATGATCAGAGCAGCGTGGGCCGAAAACGATATCAAAAGCCCGTTGCGCACCGCTTTGCCTCATTCCCCTGCGCTGTCGCCGTCAAAACTCGGCCCACCGCTGGAGGTCACCAACCCGATGTCATTGAACCCCGCTGCATTGAGCGCGCCCATGATCTGCGCAACCCGCGCGTAAGGCACCTGCCCATCCGCTCGCAAAAACACCTTGTTGGAGCTGCGTTCCTGCGAGATGGCGCGCAACAGCGGAATAAGCCGCGCCTCCTCCACCTCGCTCTCTTGCAGCGAGATGGCACCCGAGGCGGTGACAGACACCGTAAGCGGGGTTTCATCCTCTTCGGGCAATGGTCCTGCAGCGGTTTCAGGCAGCTCAATCTCCACACCCGTCTGCAACAGCGGGGCGGCGACCATGAAGATGATCAGGAGCACCAGCATCACGTCCACAAACGGCGTGACGTTGATCTCCGCCATCTGCGCGCTGCCACCACTGCGCCGCCTGCGACCACTGCGCCCGCCGCCAGATCCACGCTTGGGGAGCGTTGCCACCATCCTAAGAGCCCTGCCGTTCCAGCTGGCGCGACAGGATCATCGCAAACTCATCCGCAAAATTCTCGAACTCTCCAGCCACCTTGTCGCTGTCACCCGAGAGCTTGTTGTAAAAGATCACCGCCGGAATGGCCGCGAGTAGGCCAAGTGCCGTCGCCAAAAGCGCCTCCGCAATCCCAGGGGCAACCACGGCGAGGTTTGTGGAACCCTGGATCGCGATCTGCTCGAACGAATGCTTAATCCCCCAAACCGTGCCAAAGAGCCCGATGAAGGGCGAGGTTGCCCCAACCGACGCGAGCACGCCCAAGCCTATGGTCAGCCGCTCCGATTCGCGCGCGATCACCACATTCATCGCCCGATCAATCCGCTGCTGCGCCCCGGCAATGAGCCCGGTACTGGCGATCGTGGCAGACTTCTTCCACTCCGCCATGCCAGCCACAAATACCGCCTCAAGGGCTGAGCGAGGTTTGTCGCCGACCCGCTCGTAAATTTCATCGAGCATCTGGCCGGACCAAAACACCTTTTCAAAAAGCGCATTCTGCGCCCGCGCGCGGCGGTAGCGGATGCTGCGGTCGACGATGATCGCCCAGGACCAGATCGAGGCCACCAAGAGCATGATCATCACGATCTGCACGGTGACTGTTGCGCGCAAAAACAGCGCTGTCAGTGAAAAATCGAGGTCAGAAACTGCGCCGAGTGCTTCTGCTTCCATGTGAGTGCCTGCCTGCCATTCTGTATGAGATCGACCCAAACCCCCGGACGCGACCTCTTTTCCCAAATCATATGCTAAGTGCCGTGAAATGCACCCCGATGCACCCTCAATTTTCCGCAATCAAAGGTTGATGCCAAAAAGCGTGGCGAAACTGGCGCGCATTTCGGCAGGAAGCCGCTTTGGCCTGCCACTGAGAGACATCACCGCCGCCGTGATCCGGGCCGTGAGCAAGACCTCCTCCCCCCGCAACACCCTCTGCGGCATCACGAAAGAGGCGCCTTTGACGTCGGTGATTCCGGTCTCGATGGTGAGGATGTCGTCAAAGCGGGCAGGCTTGAGGTAATCCGCCTCCACCCGCCGTACGACAAAGATCGTGTCCTCTTCGTCGCGCATCTTGAGCTGCTCCATCCCCGCCGCCCGCACGGCATCAGAGCGCCCCCGCTCCAGAAATTTCAGGTAGTTGGCGTAATAGACCACCCCGCCCATGTCGGTGTCTTCGTAGTAGACGCGGAAGGTGGAGAGATGGGGGGTCACTGCAACGCTCCGCTCTGCATCCGCGCAAAGAGGCGCAGCGCGTGGCTTGGATCTTGGGCGGCGCTAGGCAGAACTGGGTCATAGGCGGCGCGCAGAAGGGCAGATACCTCAGGCCGCAACATCGGCTCCCCGCCCTCCACGGCAATCAGCGGGCTGGTGCCGAGGAAGGCTTGGTCGGACCACAAAAGCATCGTCTGCACCATCTGGCTGAGCGCGAGCGTCTGGGCAGAGACCGCCGCGAGGTGAGCGTCATAGCGCAAAAACACAAACGACGCGCGAATGCCGCCCTCGGGGTCAAATCGAAACAGGCGGTATTGGTTCGCATCTGCGGCTTGCAGCTTGGAGACCAACAGCGCGAGATCCGGCACGAGGCGGTCAAGGTCAGGCGTGGCGGTCAGCTCTGCCCAGTCCCGGCAGAAAAAAACCATCAGGTTGACGCCCAGCTCCGCATCCATCTCCGCCATTTTATGGCCTGCGGTCACGCACAACGCCTCCGCAGCCCCTTTTAAGACAGCGACCGTGTCGTCCTCCACCCCAAACACCACTGGCACCAACGGTCGCCCCCAGCGCGCGAAGGCAAAGGTGCCGTCGGCACGGGTAAACAGCGCGGTGATCTCGTCCGGGGTCATGGCGGCGGTGTAGCGCAGAGAGAAGAGGGTGCGAAAGGGGGGGGCGATCAGTTGGGGCAGCCCGTCCCGGCCTTGAGCCAGGACCTCCACGAACATTGCGAGAGATAGGCCATGCCCTCCCTCGGGTGGGCGTTTTGTTTGGTCGAAGCTTCGCAGTTTATCTCTCAAAACTGCATGTCGTCCGTGCGATGGCCAATCATGCAAAAACGCCCTCCCAAGGGGGAGGGAGGGCGTGGCCGGAGGCTGGTCGCCTTCAGCTTGGAAGCGTCCCGGATCTGATCCGGGACCTCAAAGGAAAACGCGATACACGGCGCACGCCAGACCGTCCGGTCGGTCTGGTGTGCGCGGCGGGCTTCGTCCTTAGGCCGGGCGGGTGCTACTCCCAGACCATCGAGACCCCGGATCGTGTCCGGGGCGCTCAAAGGCAGAGCAGTCAGCTGTCAAACATATCCGACTGTCCTGGCGCCGCAGGCGCTGCCAACCCCAGATGCGCCCAGGCGCGGTGGCCGAGCATGCGGCCCCTTGGAGTGCGTTGGACGAGGCCGGATTGCAACAGGTAGGGCTCGATCACATCCTCAAGCGCGTCGCGGGCCTCGGACAAAGCGGCGGCGATGGTCTCGATCCCCACCGGGCCGCCGTGATATTGCTCGGCGATCAGGCGCAAGTAGCGGCGGTCTGCGCCATCGAGCCCGAGGCCATCCACGCCAAGCCGGGTGAGAGCGCGATCTGCGATCTCTGCGGTGACCGTCCCGTCGCCTTCGACAATCGCGAAATCGACCACCCGGCGCAGCAGACGCCCGGCGATCCGCGGCGTTCCGCGCGCCCGGCGGGCAATCTCCAATGCACCTTCCGGTGTCGCGGGGGCCTGCAACAGGCCTGCCCCGCGCTCGACGATCTGCACCAGCTCTTCGACCTTGTAAAACTCCAGCCGCGTGGGGATGCCAAACCGGTCGCGCAACGGTGTCGTCAGCAGGCCCAGCCGCGTCGTTGCCCCGACCAGGGTAAAGGGCGGCAGGTCGATGCGCACGGTGCGTGCAGCCGGCCCCTCCCCGATCACCAGATCAAGCGCAAAATCCTCCATTGCAGGATAAAGCACCTCTTCGACGACCGGGTTGAGGCGGTGAATTTCGTCGATGAAGAGCACGTCCTGCGCGTCCAGATTGGTCAGGATCGCAGCCAGGTCTCCGGCTTTTGCCAGCACCGGGCCGGAGGTCATGCGGAAGTTCACGCCCAGCTCACGAGCGACGATCTGCGCGAGCGTCGTCTTGCCCAGACCGGGTGGGCCGTAAAACAGCGTGTGGTCCATCGCCTCGCCCCGCCGCCGGGCGCTTTCGATGAAAACCCGCAGGTTCGCGCGCGCCTCGGCCTGCCCGACGAAGCTCTCAAGCGCTTGCGGGCGGAGGGCGCGGTCGAGGTCTTCGGGCTGAGCCTCGCCTCGGAGACTTGGATCAGGCTCACTCATGCGGGCGCCAGTCTGCGCAGGGCGAGGCGGATGAGCGTGGCGGTGTCGGCGTCAGGCTCATCCCCGGCGACCTGCGCAATCGCGGCGGCCGCCTCGCCTTGTGGGTAGCCAAGGTTAAGCAACGCAGAGAGGGCCTCGGCAGTGGCCGCGCTGCTCGACACAGACTGTGCCGACGAAGCTGCGCGCGCCACGGGCGAAGCGACAGGGACCATCATCGCCGCCGGCGCTTTGTCTTTGAGCTCATTCACGATGCGTGCCGCGAGTTTCGGCCCCACACCCGGTGTGGCTTTGATGGCAGCCGCGTCTCCGAGCGCAATCGCGCGCGACGCCCCTTCCACGCCAAGCGTGCCGAGGATCGCGAGACCGACCTTCGCCCCCACGCCCTGAACGGAGGTCAAAAGCCGGTGCCAATCGCGCTCTTCGAGGGTTTCGAACCCGAAAAGCTGCCAAAGGTCCTCGCGGACGGAGAGTTCGGTGTAAAGCGATACCGGCGCGTCCCCCGGCAGTGTCGCCAGCGTCCGCTCCGAGCAATAAACGAGGTAGCCAACGCCCGAGGCCGTCTCGATCAGCGCATGATCGGCCGCGCGGTAACCCAACACTCCGGTAATTTTACCAATCACAGCGCACCTGCCCGCGCCAAGGCCTGGTCGAGCTTGCCCGCAAAGCGTGCGTGATGGGCGTGGCAGAGCGCAATCGCCAACGCATCCGCCGCGTCGGGCCCTGCGATCTGGGCTTTGGGGAGTTGCAGGCGGACCATGTGGTCTACCTGCTCTTTGGCGGCATGGCCCACACCAACCACGACCTTTTTCACAGCGTTCGGGGCATATTCAGCAACCGGCAAACCCAGCTCTGCCGGAACGAGCAGCGCAATCGCCCGTGCCTGCCCCAGCTTGAGCGTGCCCACCGCGTCTTTGTTCACAAAGGTCTGCTCCACCGCCGCCTGAGAGATCTCAGCGCCTGAAAACACGACATGCAGCTGGCTGTGGAGAGAGAGCAGACGGGTCGCGAGATCGTCCCCGCTCGACGTACACACACCATTGCCGACATGGCTGATGCGGGGGCCATCGACGTCGATGATGCCCCAGCCCATGCGCCGTAATCCCGGGTCAATCCCGATGATCCGCATCTTGCCCTGCTCGCTTGGTTTTACGTTTTGTTAAGGCAGTAGCACGAAGCGTGAACAAAGCCCAGCCGGAAATCAGATTGTGGCCAAAAACGACACCCACTTTTCCGGGGGCGACAGAGGGTTAACCCTTTGGAAAGAGGTATGCAATTTGCGCAAACAGCTACGGCAATTTTCGCATTTGTGGGGGCGAAAAACCGGCTCTATTTGCGGTTCACTTTCGCACCTGATCTCTGGAGAAACACCATGCACTCGCTTCGTCCTACCCCGTCCCTGAGCACTGAAATCGCCGCTGCTGCGTATCATGCCGTTCAGGCGCTCGCAGCCCCGCTGCGCGCCTTTAACGACTGGCGCAAGGCTGCGGCTTTGACGAAGCGTATGCACACCCTCAGCAACCGTGAGCTCGCTGACCTCGGCATGGTCCGCGGAGATGTTGAGCTCATCGCCGACCGGCTCGTTTCGCGCCACCGCTAGCGGCGCAAAACGGTGTGAAGGATTGCGGGGTCGCCTTGGGCGGCCCCGTTTTCGTTTTAGGCTTTGCGCAACGTGAGCGTGACCCAATCGCCGATCCGCCGACGGTGCATCGGCTGGAACCCCCAAGAGCCATAGGTGACCTCCACGCCCCGCGCCTGACGCGCGAGAATACCGGAGAGGATGATTACCCCGCCCGGCGCCACATGGGCGGCCATTTGCGGGGCCAACCTTCTCAGCGGCCCGGCGAGGATGTTGGCGAACACCAGATCATAGGGCGCGCGAGCCCGCAGCAGCGGGTGGCGAAAGCCCGGCGCTGTGACGCAGCGCACCGTCGCACCATGGCCGTTGTGCGCAACGTTAGCCTTCGCGGTCATTGTCGCCACCGGGTCGATGTCGGAGGCAATTGCGCGGCACGGAAAGCTCGCAGCAGCGGCCATCGCAAGCACCGCCGTACCTGCGCCAATGTCAGCGACGTTTTCGGCGGACCATCCCTCTCGGATCAGCCGGTCAAGCGACAGGAGGCACCCTTGCGTTGTGCCATGATGCCCGGTGCCAAAGGCCATAGCGGCCTCAATCTCCAGACTGACCTTGTTGCTCGGGATCAGCGCGCGGTCATGCGCTCCATGCACAACGAAGCGGCCCGCGGGCACCGGTGTCAGCTCTCGACGTACCTGCGCAACCCAATCCACATCATCGAGCTTTGAGACAGCGAAGGGCCGCGCGCCATGCATCGCTTCAAGGATTGCGAGCGCAGCAATGTCGGGCTTTTCGGTGAAGTACCCGCCAACCTCCCACAGGCCTGAGCCATCTTCGACCTCGAACACACCCACACCGGTGGGGGTGGGCGTGGTCTCTTCCAAGGCCGCGCCCAGCGCCTCTGCAGCGTCTTTTCCGGGGAGGGTGGTGAGGGCAGTCCAGGTGGTCATCGGCGGGCTCCGGTTGGCTCAGGGCGTCCTAACCGGTTTCCTGCCCAAGAACACCCCTGCCGTTATGCGCTGGTGCCGATCGGGCAGGTCACGCCTGTACCGCCAATCCCGCAATAGCCGTTGGGATTTTTGGCGAGGTACTGCTGGTGGTAGTCTTCAGCGAAGTAAAACTCTTTCGCCGCCACAATCTCAGAGGTGATCGGGCCATAGCCTGCCTTTGTCAGACGATGCTGGAAAACTGCCTTCGAGGCTTGCGCCGCATCCGTCTGCTCCGGGCTGTAGGTGTAGATGCCCGAGCGGTACTGCGTGCCCATATCATTGCCCTGGCGCATGCCTTGGGTCGGATCGTGCCCCTCCCAAAACACCTGCAACAGCGCCTCGTAAGAGATCACCTCGGGGTCATAGACCACGAGCACCACCTCATTGTGGCCGGTTTGCCCGGTGCAAACCTCTTGATACGTGGGGTTGGGCGTGTAGCCCGCAGCGTACCCCACTGCCGTGACCCAAACGCCCTCTAGGCCCCAAAACATCCGCTCCACGCCCCAAAAGCAGCCCATGCCGAACATCGCGGTCTTAAAGCCCTCCGGATAAGGGCCCTGCAACGGGCGGCCGTTCACGAAATGCGCGTCTTCGGTCGGGATCGGATGCGCACGGCCCGGCAGCGCCGCTTCGGCAGAGACCATTTCGAGTTTTTTGCGGGAAAGGCCAAAGAGCATGAAGTCCTCCTGTGTTGCCCATGAGGTAGGGCGCGGAGGGGGGCGGCTCAAGCCCGCACGAGGCCGGTCTCTTTCACCAACCCATCAATAAATCGCCAGGCGAGAAAGGTTGCAGCGCATCCGACCAGTACCGAAGCAACCGCTTGCCCGTAGATCACGCCGGGTGCTGCGAAGCCGCCTGCGAAAGCACCGGCGACCGGATACATCAACACTCCGTCGCGCAGCCAGTTCACTCCGGTCGACCAGAGCGGGCGGCCGAGGTTGTTGAATGCCGCGTTCGCCACGAAGATCGCACCGGTGAAGACAAACCCTCCAGCAGCGAGGCCGGTGAAGGCGATCATCACCTCCGCCCCCTCGTCTTGCAGATTGAACGCGCCGATCACACCAGAGGTGAGGGCCGCAAGCGTCGCCCAGACCGCAACCGTGTAAACCGCGCAAAAGATGAGGCTGTCGCGATAGGCGCTTTTGACCCGGTCCATCAGCCCCGCGCCGTTGTTCTGCCCAATGATCCCGCCGATCGCGCCGGAGAGCGCGAAGATCCCGCCAAACGCCAGGACCGTTAAGCGCGACACGACTGACCATCCGGCCACGGCGGAGTCGCCAAACTCCGAGATCAGCCGGGTCAAAAGCGCGTTGCCGAAGGGCGTAGACATCTGCGTTAAAATCGCAGGCCCTGCGATCATCGCAAAGGGGCGGGAGGTGAGGATCAGACCGGAGAGGCTTGGCCACTCCACCAGGTCATGGGCACGCAGCACGAAATAAAGGCCAACGATGGCGACGGTCGCCCGTGAGGCCACCACGCCGTAGGCCGCCCCATCCACCCCAAGCCCCACGCCCAACACCATCGGCAGTTGTAGACCGAAAAACTCATCGGTGCGGAGGATCAGGAACGGGTCGAGCAGCACAGCGACAAACCCGGCGGAAAGCGTGACCATCATCGCGCGGACACCATCTCCCGCCGCGCGCAACACAGCCCCTGCCACCATACCGACTGCCATCAGCGGGAGCGAGGGCATCGAGAGCAGCAAAAAGCGGCTCGCGATGCGATGCGTCTCCCCGTCCGCGCCCATCAGCGCGAGGATCGGCTCTCGGAACAGCACGGCGGTGCCAGAGACCAGCGCCTGCACGCCAAAGGCCAATACAAACGACCCGGCGGTCAGCGCCCGCGCGCGGCTCCAATCCCCCTGCCCGATGGCGCGCGAGACCAGCGCGGTTGCGGCGATCGCGAGACCGATCCCGGCGGAAATTGTGAAAAATTGCACCGTCCAGGCAAAGCCCACCGCGGCCACGAGCATGTCGTCGCTCAGTTGCGCGACCCAAAAAAGTGTCGCCGCGTCCACTAGAAACATGAACATCAGACCCACCGACGACGTGGTGGTCATCACCACCACATGCCGCATGGTCGAGCCGGTGGTAAATCGCGCCTGCGCGGTGGCCAAGGCTACTCGGCCGGCATGGCCGCAAAGCGGCGGGTAAAGATCGTCTCGTTCCCCTTCTCAGGGTGGCGCGGTATCATCAAGGCGAGGCACAGCGAGACAAACGCCATCCCCGCCGCGAGGTTGAACACCACCGCCGGCGAGATCAGCCAAAGCCCGCCCAGCACAAACGGCAGGAACACCGCCGCGATGTGGTTGATCGTAAAGGCCACGGCGGCTGTGGGTGCGATATCGCCGGGGTCTGATATCTTCTGAAAATACGTCTTCAACGCAAAAGCCAGAGCAAAAAACAGGTGATCGAGAATATAGAGCGCCGCCGCCAGCCAAACGCCCCACGCCGCCAAGCCCCAATCGAGGAAGTAAAGCGCGCCGTAGGACAGGAACACGCAGATCAGCCCGACATACTCCACCGTCAGCGCATTGCGTTCCCCGGCTTGGCTCACAAACCGGCCCATAAACGGCGCAAAGATCATGTTGGCGAGGTAGTTCACGAGGAACAGGGCCGTGACCTCATGCACTTCAAAGCCGAACTTCTCGACCATCATAAAGGCTGCGAACACCACGAAAATCTGCCGCCGCGCACCCGACATGAATTGCAGCGCGTAATAGAGCCAATAGCGCTTGCGCAGGATCATCTTGCGCGACTGCGGGTTGGGGCTCTCAAACTGCGGATAGGCCAGAAACGCAAACACCGCGATCACCACGGTGGCGATACCACCGGCCATATAGACGAAATTATAGCTCAGATCGAAGGTCTTCCAGCTCAGCACCAAGAGGCCATACGCCACCAAACTGCCGCCAGAGCCGGCAGCCACGATCCAGCCCAGCATCTTGGGCGCGCGCTCTTTCGAGAGCCATTGGAGCTGCAGCGACTGGTTGACCGTCTCATAGTAATGAAACCCGATCGACGAGATCAGCGTGGTCATCAGAAGCCCGCCAAAGGTCGGATACTGCGCCGTCACCGCCGCCGCCGCCCCCAATGTGGCGAGCATCAAGACCGCGAGGATCTGCTCTCGAAACACGTACAAGAGCGCGATCACCACAACCGCCAGCAACCCCGGGATTTCCCGCACCGATTGCAGGATGCCGATGTCGAGCCCGTCGAACGAGGCAATCTCGATGACAAAGTTGTTCAGGAGCGCGTTCCACGTCGAGAACGCCAGCGGCATCCCCATCGCCATCAAGATCAAAAGCGCTTCAGGACGTCTCCAAAGGGGGAGTGTCTTGGCGTCCGCCAGCGGGATTGGGGTGAAAAAAGCCATTGCGCGCACGTACGCGCGTTTTTGCATCAAGACGAGTCTCGAAATTGGAATGGCAGTGTTCGCGCTTCGTGATGATTTCGCGTGACGCCCCGCAATCCTGTGGTAGGCGAATGGGATGACACAGTTTCTCGCCTTCGACGGCCACAACGACCTGCTCTCTAAACGGCGCCCTAGCGAAGCGGTTGATGCGTTTGCAAAAGGGGACGGCATGGGCCACCTCGACGCCCCCCGCATGCGTGCCGGGGGGCTGATGGGCGGGCTCTTTGCGATCTACGTCCCCAACCCGCCTGACACGCCCTTCGACATGGCCGCGATGATGCAGCCCAGCTACGACCTGCCCTTGCCGCCGCAACTCTCCCCAGACTGGGCACAAAGCAAGACGCTTGAGCAGGCGGCGTTGCTGCTGAGGCTGGGAGAAAGCGGGCTCTTGAAGGTGTGCACCACTGCCGCCGAGATCGAGGCCGCGATGCACGCGGGTGACATCGCCGCCGTGATGCATATCGAAGGGGCCGAAGGGCTCGACCCCAACCTTCACCTTCTCGACGTGCTCTATGCTGCCGGCCTGCGCAGCCTGGGCCCCGTTTGGTCGCGACCCAACGCATTTGGCCAAGGTGTGCCGTTCCGCTTTCCGTCAGACTCTGACCTAGGCCCAGGGCTGACCGACGCCGGCAAAGCCCTCGTCAAACGCTGCGCCGACCTTAAAATCGCCGTCGATACGGCGCATATGACGCTCAAAGAGTTTAAGGATGTCGCGACCCTCTCCGGCCAACCGATCATCGCCTCCCACTCCAACGCACAAGCCGCGTGTCAGCACACGCGCAACCTCTCAGACGACCAACTGCGCATGATCGGAGAAACCAAAGGTATCGCGGGCCTCAACTTCGCCACCGCTTTTCTACGCGAAGACGGTCAAATGCGCGCTGACACACCCCTTAGCGACATGCTGCTCCACCTCGATCATATGCTCACACTGGCTGGCGAAGACTGCGTCGGCCTCGGCTCAGATTTCGACGGCGCGGTTGTCCCATCAGAGATCAAAGATTGTGCCGGGCTTCCGGTTCTCGCGGAAGCGATGCTCACCCACGGCTACGGCCGCGACCTGGTCGACAAAATCTTCCACAAAAACTGGCTGCGGGTCCTCCAAACCATTTGGGGCGCCTAACCCGCGCCCCTCTTCAATGGTCCAAAAAATATGCGCGGGGGGCCGGGGGCGGCAGCCCCCGGCTTTGAAACGAAAAGGCCGCCCCAGAGGGCGGCCCAAATCTCGTCACTGCGCTGACACTTAGTTCTGCGCGTAGTATTCGATCACGAGGTTCGGTTCCATTTGCACCGCGTAGGGCACATCGCCGAGACCCGGTGTGCGCACAAAAGTGCAGGTCATCTTGGAGTGATCAACTTCCAGATACTCCGGCACGTCACGCTCAGCAGAGCCAACAGCCTCAAGCACCAGTGCCATCTGCTTTGACTTTTGGCGCACCTCGATCACGTCGCCCTCATTGACGCGGTAGGAGGGAATGTTCACCCGCTTGCCGTTCACCAGCACATGGGCGTGGTTCACGAACTGCCGCGCCGCAAAGATCGTTGGTACGAATTTCGCGCGGTAGACCACCGCATCGAGGCGACGCTCCAGGAGACCGATGAGGTTTTCACCGGTGTCACCACGACGACGCTCAGCCTCGGCGTAGGTACGGCGAAACTGCTTTTCGGTCAGGTCGCCGTAATGGCCCTTCAGCTTCTGCTTGGCGCGCAGCTGCAGGCCGAAGTCAGAGAGCTTGCCCTTGCGGCGCTGGCCGTGTTGGCCGGGGCCGTATTCGCGGGTGTTGACCGGGGATTTCGCGCGACCCCAGATGTTTTCACCCATCCGGCGGTCAATTTTGTACTTGGCGGAGGTCCGCTTCGTCATGAGTCTCGTCCCTTCAAAATAAAAGGTATGGTCAAGTGATGTGCGCGGTCTCCTTTTTCGCCCTTGCGAGCGACGACAGGCTTCCTCTTGCGAGGTCCACAACCGCAAACCCACGTCCAAACAGACGCGGTGCCGTGCGTAAATCGGCTCTGCCCTGTAGAGTCAAGCGCAACAGCCCCATTGCTGCCGCCTTTGAACCACACCCAGAGCGTTTTTTGACGTAGAACGCTAAGACTGACTCAAGAGGATCACCCGTGAACGCGATCTTTCGCTACGCCAACCCCACCGACGGAGAGCTCCAGATCTATGGAACGCTCTGCTTTTTGGCGGGGTTTGATCCGTATCTGAAGCACAAAACCGGTCGCGAGCTTGAGGATCTTCTCCTTACACCCAGCCGCTTGGGCCTAACCTGGATTTACCGCGACCCTACAGGAAAACCGCTTGGCGCATTAATTTTTGCGTATCTGGATGAAGAGCATGAGCAGCGCCTCTTCAACGATGAAGCCCTTCGCGGCCCGCGTGCTTGGATGTCCGGAAACAACCTATGGGTTATTGCGATGATGTCTCCCTTTATTGATGGGAGAAAACCTGCACGTGAATTCATCGTTAACGGCACGGGAGGTCTTGTTTTTTCTTACGTGCGGCGCGATTCCATAGGCGCACTGACACATTTTGTGAGATGCTCGCCCACAGCAGCAGGACGCTACACAATGCGCAGGCATAAACTCTCGGAGGGTTCACGTGAGCTCTAACGTCGGCGGAACAGGCCCCAATGGTGATACGCTTCAGGAAAGCGGTTCGACCTCGACGGGCGACATGGCCTCAGTCACGCTGACGGTCGTGCGGCCTGGTGCAACCTTTATCTCTGAGTTTTTTCAGTCTGGCTGGGCCGGATTCAGTACCACAGTGCAGGACGTCTATACGTTTTCAATCCTCAGCAACGGTGTGTATCAATTTACCGCGAGCGAAGCGGGCTATGATTTTCTCGCCGGCACAAACAACGAAACCCGCGAGGGCACCAACGGCATTCCCGGTGGGCCGACTTATACGGTCACCGAGTCGTTCACGCTGACCTACAATGCCCGCGTTGACGGTGGCACGACCATTCCGGGCGGCACGCACGTCATCAAGATGGACATCATCGGTGCCCGCGATCCGGGCCAGCCCTGTTTTGCACGCGGCACTGAATTGATGACGCCCACTGGCCCCGTCGCGGTTGAAGATCTCAAAGTCGATGACCTCATCATCACGCAAGACAACGGCGTACAGCCGATCCGCTGGATTGGCAGCGTGACTGTGGGCACCCGCTCAAAGCGGGGGTTGCGCCGGAAGGCGCCGATCCGCATCGCGGCGGGGGCTCTTGGCCCCGGTATCCCAAAGCGCGATGTGCTGGTCAGCCCACAACACCGCATGCTCGTCGGCAACGCAACCACGCGGCTTATGTTTGAGCAAAGCGAAGTGTTGGTGCCGGCGAAGTACCTGGTGAACGGCAACAGCATCCAAGTGGCGGATGATCTCAAAGAGGTGGAGTATTTCCACCTCCTCTTTGACCAGCACGAAGTTGTCTTTGCCGAAGGGGCACCGTCTGAAAGCTTCCATCCGGGGCATCAGGGCTTGGGAGCCTTTGCTAAGGATACCCGGGATGAGATCATTGAGCTCTTCCCAGAACTCGACATTGATGAGGCGATGTACGGCCCAGCTGCACGCCTCAGCCTCAAGCGGCACGAGGGGGAAGCGCTTGCGCGGCGGATGTTTGGGCCCCTGCCCTCTCCGAACACCTCTCCGCCCAGCGCGATTTCGGCCCGCGCCTAAGGCACGTGCTCTCTTACCAACACGCCTATCACGCCGGAAACGCTGCGGATGTACACAAGCATCTGTTGCTGGCGACGCTGCTCTCATCGCTCACGCGCAAACCCCGCCCAATCACCATGATGGAGACCCACGCCGGGCGCGGGCGATATGATTTGAGCGGTGCTGAGAGCCAAAAGACCGGAGAGGCGGCGCAAGGCATCCACGCGGTCGATTGCACGCAAGAGCATCCGTATTTTGCGGCGTTGGCGGCAGAGAGGGCGAAGCATGGCCCAGAGGCCTATCCCGGCTCGCCTGCCGTGACGGAACATCTGCTGCGAAATGGGGACCGGCATGTTCTCATGGAGAGACACCCAGCCGAGCATCGCGCGCTTGCAGACGCTTTGACAGGCGCGGAAGTCCATCATCGCGATGGCTATGAGGGCGTGCTTGCGCTCTCGCCGCCGAAACCTCTGCGCGGGATGGTTTTGATTGACCCGTCCTATGAGGTCAAAACAGAGTACGAGGCGGTTGTGACCTTCACCCACACGCTGGTGCGCAAATGGCCCCAGGCGGTGGTGATGATCTGGTATCCGGTGTTGCCCGCGGGCCGCCATATAGCGTTGACTGAGGGTCTCAAGCTGCCCCTTTGGCACTCGGAGGTTGCTTTTGTGCCCAAGCCTGAGCGGGGGATGACTGGCTCCGGTGCAGTCGTCGTCAACGCGCCCTATGGGTTTGATGCTGCGGCGAAGGATGCAGTGGGTTTGGCGCGGACGATCCTCGTAGCGCGCTAGCGCTCAAAAACTGCGGCCGATGCCAAGGCTCAGCTGCTCAAGGGCGCTCTGATACCCGACCGAGAGTGTGACCTCCGAGAACCCAATCAGCAGCCCCACGTTCGGGTTGAACTGCGCGCCGCGATCCCCACCCTCACGCCGGTGCGAAGAGCTTCGCCTCGCGCCACGCACCATCGGCTGCTCCCACGCCCAGCCGATCCCGGCAAAGGCGTGTAGGTTAGCGCTGAGCTCATAAGTGGCGCCGAGGTTGAGCACCGTCTGATCGACATACCGCCGGTCGTAATCAAAAAGCCGCCACTCCACCGGGCCGGACTCGCCACGCGCAGAAGCTTGGCCGCGGGCGTCATCATCAAACACTGCGATGATCTCGATCAGCCCGTCGAGGGTAAGCGTTTCGGGCGGGGTAGAAATGTAGGTGCCATAAGCGCCCCAACCGTTTGAATAGTCGAGAACATAGGCCGAGACGCCAAATGCCGTCTCAGCTGCGCCAGTGGGGGGCATCACGTTGAGCTCAAACACATACTCGCGAAGCGCCCGCGCGTCCGTCGCAGCAACCAGCCCCGCAAGTGCGAGGCTGACAGCGGTTAGCCGCACTTGGAGTGGCCGCAGTTGCCGCAGGTCATGCAGCCCTCGACCATCCGCAGCTCGAACGCACCGCAGTTTTCGCAAGCAGGGCCCGGCGGGGCGACGTGCTGCTCTTCGACGGCGTGCGGATCGGCCTTGAGGCCCAGCCCCGCCCCGTCGATGAAGCCGATACTCACCAGATGCTCCTCAATCACCCCACCAATCGCGGCCAAGATGGACGGCACATACTGCCCGCCCATGAAGGCACCGCCGCGCGGGTCAAACACGGCCTTGAGCTCTTCGACCACGAAAGAGACATCGCCACCGCGCCGAAACACGGCCGAAATCATCCGGGTGAGCGCGACCGTCCAGGCGAAATGCTCCATGTTCTTGGAGTTGATGAAGACCTCGAAGGGCCTCCGCTGGCCATCCACCATCACGTCATTGATCGTGATGTAGAGCGCATGCTGCGACTGGGGCCACTTGATCTTATAGGTCTGCCCATCGAGCGTTTCGGGGCGATCGAGGGGTTCAACCGATTGGGGTTGCTCGGTCGGCTTAAGGTCTTCGGCGACCGACAGAATTGACCCGGTGATCGGATTTGGCCGGTAGGTCGTGCAACCCTTGCAGCCCGTCGCATAGGCCTGTGCGTAGACGTCTTTAAACGCCTCGAAGCTGATGTCCTCGGGCATGTTGATTGTCTTGGAGATCGAGCTGTCGATCCAGGGCTGGGCGGCGGCCTGCATGCGCACGTGATCTTCGGGCGCGATGGTCTGGGCGCTGACGAAATGGTCTGGCAGCGGGGCGTCCTCACCAAATTTCGCGCGGTAAGCGGCGACGGCGTAGTCCACCACCTCCTCTTCGGATTTGGAGCCGTCGCGCTGCGTGACCTTGCGCGTGTAGCTGTAGGCAAAGACCGGCTCGATACCTGATGAGACGTTGCCCGCGTAGAGCGAGATCGTACCAGTAGGGGCGATGGAGGTCAGGAGCGCATTGCGCAGCCCGTGCTCGGCAACCGCCGCCTGAACCTCTGGCCCGAGCCGCTGGATCATTGGAGCTTTGGCGTATTCCTCCGCATCGAACAGCGGGAAGGCCCCCTTCTCTGCCGCGAGCTTGGTGGAGGTGAGGTATGACGCACGGGTAATCGCCTCCAACCAATCAGAGGTTTGGTGGGCGGCTTCCTCAGAACCGTAGCGCAGCCCGACCATGAGGAGCGCATCGGCGAGGCCGGTGACCCCGAGGCCAATGCGGCGCTTCGCCTTCGCCTCAGCCGCCTGCTCCTCCAGCGGGAAGCGCGAGGCATCCACCACGTTGTCCATCATGCGCACGGCGTTGCTGACGAGCTCGGCGAGGGTGTCGGCGGGGATGTGCGCGCCATCCTCAAACGCATCCTCCACCAGCATCGCAAGGTTCACTGACCCGAGCAGACACGCGCCATAGGGCGGCAAGGGCTGTTCCCCACAAGGATTGGTCGCGGCGATCTGCTCGACATAGGCGAGATTGTTTTCGGCGTTGATGCGATCGATGAAAATGACGCCCGGCTCGGCGGTGTCATAGGTCGAGCGCATGATCAGGTCCCAGAGCGTGCGCGCGGGGATTGTGCGGTAGACCTTGCCCTCGAATTTCAGCTCCCACGGCGCATCCGCCGCGACCGCCTCCATGAACGGATCGGTCACAAGCACCGAGAGGTTGAAGTTGCGCAGGCGGGCAGCGTCCCGCTTGGCGGTGATGAACTCCTCGATATCCGGATGGTCACATCGCAGCGTCGCCATCATCGCGCCACGGCGCGCGCCTGCGGACATGATCGTACGGCACATCGCATCCCACACATCCATGAACGACAGCGGGCCAGAGGCGTCTGCACCGACCCCAGCAACCGGCGCGCCCTTGGGCCGAATGGTGGAGAAATCATAGCCGATCCCACCGCCCTGTTGCATCGTCAGCGCGGCCTCTTTGAGTGCATCGAAAATGCCCGCCATCGAATCAGTGACGGTGCCCATGACGAAACAGTTGAAGAGTGTGACCGTCCGATCGGTGCCCGCGCCCGAGAGGATCCTTCCGGCAGGTAAAAATTTAAAACCCATCAAGGACTTGTAGAAAGTCTCCTCCCAAACCGAAGAGTCTTTTTCAACAACGGAAAGGGCCTTTGCCACGCGCCGCCAGCTGTCTTCGACCGAGAGGTCAATCGGCGTGCCGTCGGGCTGTTTGAAGCGGTATTTCATGTCCCAAATCTGCGCAGAGATCGGGGCAGCGAAGGCCTCTTCAGCCGGGCTCAGATGTATCCCGTCAGCGGACATGGAATGCTCCTGTTGGTGGTGGTGGCAATATACTCCTGAAATTCAGGCTGTCACGTATTTGCCGATCCGCCACGCATTTGCTCAAGCCCGCTTGACGTTGACCCGTCTGACGGGCAGCCCGGTGCCCATGCCAAACCCTTCCCTTCACCTCATTAAGCTTTGCGTCGGCGCCGAGCGCGTCGAGGATCTATTGGACTGGCAAAAGCGCCAAGCGGCTCTGCAACGCACCCGCGGGCTGCCCCAAGAACACACCCATGTCACCCGCATGTGGCCACGGCGGTCTGCAGAACTTTTGCAGGGAGGCTCTTTGTTTTGGGTCTTCAAAGGCTACATATTGGCACGACAGGGTATTGCCCGGCTTGACCGAGTCATCGGAGAGGACGGAGTCTCTCGGTGTAGCATCGTGCTGGACAAAACGGTTATAAGAACACACGCAATGCCACGTAAGGCATTTCAGGGGTGGCGGTATCTTGATCCAAAAGATGCCCCGCCTGACTTGCCTGACGACGAAACGACCCATGAAGACGCCTTGCCTGCGGGGCTCAGTGTCGCGCTGGCTGACATAGGCATAAGATGAGGAGACGCGCGTGACGCGCACCCAGGGCCTTCTGCTCGACATCCTCACGCCGGTGCGGGACATTTTCCTGTCGCACCTGCTGGAGGAGATGGGCAAAGCACTCGACCGCGATTTCGAGGTCGAGACAGATGTGGTGCGCCGTGACGACAAGGGTGAGCTAGAGAAGTCGGGGCCACTGGGCCTGCCGCAACGCGCGGATATGGCGATGAAAACCGGCCGTGACCGCCGCTACTTCGACATCACCGATGATCTGTTCGTCGAGTTTGACCCGCTGATGCTGCGCCTAACCAATGGCGCGCCCGTCTCAATCGCGCCGTTCAAGTGGAACCAGTTGCAGGCCGTGGTGAACACCAAGACGGAGACCCCAGATTGGCAGCCGGTGCGCCGCTGGTATCTTGAGGCCTTCCAGAGCCGGTTTGACGAAGACAGCCCCGAGTTTCACGGGGTGGTGCACCGGCTGACTGGCCCCGAGGGCAAAGAGACGAGCTGGCGGTTTGAGGTCGATCTGGGCACAGCCAATGTCGACTCGGTGGCGGACCTCTTGGAAGCGTTCAACACGGTCGATTGTACCAAGGTTGAGCTCTTCGGCGCAGAAAGCGCGGACGAGACCGAAAGCGTGACCTAAACGCCGAGTTTGGCGCGCAGCGCCGCGAGCGTGTCTTGCGGGGCATCAGCGCGTAGGCTCTCCACCAAAATAGCCTCTGACTTCAGGATCAAACCGTCCTCCAGAATGCGCAGGTGATTTGCGGTCAGCGTTTCGCCCGTCGTGGTGATATCCGCGATGATCTCCGCCGTCTCGTTGGCAATGGTCCCTTCGGTGGCGCCCTGACTGTCTACGATCCGCCAATCCGCGACGCCCTGCTTGCGAAAGAAGTTGCGGACGAGGCGGTGGTATTTGGTGGCGACCCTAAGCCGGTGGCAGTGGCGCGCGCGAAACTGCGCGGCGACCTCATCGAGATCATCGAGCGTTTCGACATCGACCCATGGGTCCGGCACGGCGACCACGAGATCGGCAAAGCCAAACCCGAGCGGCGCAAGCTCGCGGACCTTCGCGTCCCAGTCGTGGAGTTTCTCACGGATCAGGTCGCGGCCCGTTACTCCCACATGGACGCGGCCCGCCTCAAGCTCGCGCGGGATCTCTCCGGCAGACAGGAGGGCAAGTTCCACACCTTCCAAGCCATCGACCACACCGGCATACTCCCGCCCCGAGCCGACACGCCGGATCGTGACGCCGCGCGCGGCAAACCAATCAATCGCCTGCTCCTGCAAGCGCCCTTTAGAGGGGATGGCGAGACGCAAGGTCATAAGGCCCTCGCGAGCAAAGCTTCGGGGCGGATGATCCCGCCGACTGCAGGAATGCCCTTGCCACCCGAGAGCGCTGAGGTCAGCGCATCATAGCGCCCGCCAGTGGCGATGGGCGGCAGATCAGAGCGGTTTGGATCGAACAGACCAAAGACAAAACCGTCGTAGTATTCGAGCGTTGTGCGCCCAAAGCGCGCTTCAAAAGGCAGGGTTTGCGGGTCGATGCCTCGTTCGGCGAGTGCTGCGTTACGAGCGGCAACTTGCGCGGCGGCCGTAGAGAGCTCCGGCAAGACATCGAGGAGGCTGTGCAACGCTTCTGGCAGCTCGGCAAGGGGAACCGCGATGTTCAACACCTCACGCAGCGCCGCTGCTTGCTCAACGGGGAGCGGAGGCTCTTGCGCCTCTTCGGCCAGCCAGTTTAGCCGTTCGGTAATTTCACTCGCTTGGCGCACACCGTTAAGGGGGATGTCTCCCAACACCTGATCCAAACCCGCCGCCAAAGCCGTTGCGCGGCGGTCTGAAAGCGTCGCGGCAGGAGCGGAGAAGCGCTCCAGAAGCTTGGTAAACCGAGCCGGGCGCCAGATGTGGCGCAGCAAGGCCGCACGCCGCCGGTCTGACAGCGTGAGTGACGCCACTGCGGCGCGGATCACACCCATATCGCCCGTTGCCACAGACAGCCCCTGCCCCGCAACCGCGCCAGCGATCAGCGCAAAAACCTCTGCATCCGCCTGTTCCGGCGCGCCTCGGTCAAACAGCTCATAACCCACTTGCAGATACTCAGTCGGGCGCAGCGAGGTGCTCTCCTGCGTGCGCCACACTGGCCCGGCATACGCGTAACGCGCGGGCTCTTGCCCGGCGGCAACGTGCATCTCGACGACTGGCACGGTGAAGTCGGGGCGGAGCATCCGCTCCCCCTCCACCGGGTCGAGGGTGGTATAGGCGCGGGTGCGGATATCCTCGCCGTAAAGATCTAGCAGCGTTTCGGCGGAGAGGAGCGCGGGCGGCTCTACCTCACTCGCACCGGCAGCAGTGAAACGCTCCAAAAGCCGAGCAACTTCGGCGCGCAGCCGCGCAAGATCGTGCCCGATGCGCCCCTCGGGCAAATATGCGCGGGCGGTGACCACTAGTCGCGGTCCAGCACCCGGCGCACCTCGGCCACAAGATCGCTCACGGCCACCTCGCGCTGCGCGGGCTGAGACTTCCACTCCTCATTAGAGGTGATCTCCGCCGCCAATCGCGCCCCCAGATCGAGGTCTTTGAGCTGCACGACGCCCCGCGCCAACTCATCCGAGCCCTGAATGATCGCCACCGGGCTGCCGCGTTGGTCAGCGTATTTCAGCTGGTTGCCCATGTTCTTGGGGTTGCCGAGGAACATCTCGGCCCGGATGCCCGCGTTGCGCAACTCCGCGACCATGGTCTGGTAGTCAGACACGCGGTCACGATCCATGACGGTGACGATGACCGGGCCCGGCGCAGGCTTTTGCGCGGTGCCTTTGGCAGCAAGTGCGGCCAGCAGACGATCGACACCGAGAGAGACACCCGTAGCCGGAACCTCCTGCCCGGTGAAGCGCTTGACCAGATCATCATAGCGCCCGCCCCCCGCAACAGAGCCAAACTGACGGGGGCGGCCCTTTTCGTCGAGGATCTCGAAGGTGAGCTCTGCCTCATAGACCGGGCCAGTGTAGTATCCGAGACCGCGCACGACGGATGGATCAATGATCAGCCGGTCGGGGCCAAAGCCTTGGGCGTTGGTCAGCTCGGCGATGGTTTCGAGTTCCTGAACACCGATGAGGCCGCTCTCAGACCCAGCCACCAATTCGCGCAAGCGCGCGCAAGTCTCAGGCCCCGTCGCACGGCCCGCCGAGACAAACCCCATCACCACATCAGCCTGCGCCTCGCTCAGCCCAGCGCCCTTGGTGAAGTCGCCCGACGCATCCTCACGCCCCGCGCCCAAGAGCGCGCGCACGCCGCTTTGGCCCAAACGGTCGAGCTTGTCGATGGCGCGCAAAACGATGCCACGCTCCGCCTCTTTGTCGTCGCCGGAGAGGCCTGCGACCTCCATCACGCCATTGAGGACCTTGCGGTTGTTCACTCGCACCACATAGTCACCGCGGGCGATGCCCACGGCCTCTAGACAGGTGGCCAACAGCCCGCAAATCTCCGCATCTGCGGCAACAGTCGGCGCGCCCACCGTATCTGCATCACATTGATAAAACTGCTTAAACCGCCCTGGCCCCGGCTTTTCATTGCGCCATACCGGCCCCACCGCATAGCGGCGATAGGGGGTAGGCAGCGTGTTGCGGTGCTGGGCATAGACCCGCGCGAGGGGGGCGGTCAGATCATAGCGCAGGGCCATCCAAGCGTCGTCTTCGTCCTGCCAGGCAAAGACGCCCTCGTTGGGGCGGTCCACATCGGGGAGGAACTTGCCAAGGGCCTCAACGGTCTCGACGGCACTCGACTCCAGCGGCTCAAACCCAAACTGGTGATACACCTCGGTGATCTGGCGCAGCATCTCTTGCCGCGCGGTGACGTCCTGTCCGAAATAATCACGAAACCCTTTGGGCGTTTCCGCCTTGGGGCGCTGAGGTTTCTTGGGCTTGTTCTTGGCCATGATGCTCTCGTTCGGGTGCGGGCGGGGTCTATCCCGCAGCCGAAGCGCGGGCAAGGTCAGGAAAGGCGCGGAAATGCGCCTCGATGGAAGACGAGCGGCGGATGGGCCGCGTCATGCTCAAACGACAGCACCCGGCCGACAATGATGTTGTGGTCCCCGCCCGGGTGCACGACCTCACGCTGGCAACGCAGTTTGGCGGCGGTGTCGGGGAATTCGGGTCCGCAGTCTCCGCCCGCCCAGTCGCGCCCGGCAAAACCTGCATTGGCGGATTCCGCAAAGCTGAGCGCGAGCGCCTCTTGGCTTTCGGAAAGGATGTGGATCACGAATTTTTCCGCACTCACAAACGCTTCAAACCGCGGAGAGGCCACTGCCGGAGACCACAGGACCAAAGGCGGGTCGAGAGAGACGGAGGCAAAAGAGTTGGCCGTAAAGCCTAGCGGGCCATCAGGGGCATCGACGGTCACGATGGTCACACCGGTGGGAAATGCGCCCAGAGCATTGCGAAAAGCTTTCTGATCCAAGGCACTCACCCCTCCTGCTGCGCCGCGAGATAACGCATCAGCACGGGGATGCAATGTGCTGCGTATGGATCGTGGGCGTTTTACTGCGTCGGTTTGGCGGTTTGCTGAACAGAGGGCGCGCCAGACCGAGGTGTGGCGCAGCTACATTGGGAACAACGCAGTTTATCTCAGCAAAAGCGCATTCGCGTTGAACATCCACCGGCACCCTCCACTGCGCCAGACCTGACGATCGGTCTGGCGCGCGCGGCGGGCTTCGCCGTTGATTCCGCGCGAAGTTCCTTTCAGGCCAACGAGGCTCCGGATCAGGCCCGGGGCGTATTGCTCCCCATCCCGGCCTTGAGCCGGGACCTCGACAGAGAACGCGAGATTCAGCGCACGATAGACCGAGGTGTGGCACAGCAAACCTCAAAGCAACGCAGTTTATCCCTGCCTAACCGCATTCGCGTTGATTGGTGAAGTTTGCCCTCCACTGCGCCAGACCCGACGGTCGGTCTGGCGCGCGCGGTATCGCTGCGCGCCCCGAGTCCGCGCAGAGGCCCAGCGCAGAACTCCGCAAATCGCAACCGCACAACATTGCACCCATTCCCCCACCCCACTACACCACCCCGCAAAGGAGCCGTGCGATGTCACTCAACAGTTTTGGCCATGTTTTCCGCGTCACCACTTGGGGTGAGAGCCATGGCCCAGCGCTTGGCTGCACGGTCGATGGCTGCCCCCCGGGCATCTCAATCAACACCGAGGCACTTCAGCACTGGCTCGACAGGCGCAAGCCCGGCGGCTCTAAGTTCGTGACCCAGCGCAAAGAACCGGACGCGGTGCAAATCCTCTCGGGCGTGTTTGAGGGCCAGAGCACGGGCACTTCGATCCAGCTGATGATCGAGAACCAGGACCAACGCTCGAAAGATTACGGCGACATCGCCAAAACATTCCGTCCGGGTCATGCGGACATCACCTACCACCAAAAATACGGGCTGCGAGACTATCGCGGCGGTGGGCGGTCCTCCGCGCGCGAAACCGCAGCGCGGGTTGCTGCGGGGGGCGTGGCGCGTGCGGCTTTGGAAGCTCTGGCACCAGGCCTGCGCATTCGCGGCGGTCTTGTGCAGATGGGCACAATGCGCACGGAGGTGCGGGATTGGGACGAGGTAGAGAACAACCCGTTCTGGTGCCCCGACGCGGATGCAGCGACCGCATGGGCCGATTACCTCGACGGTATCCGCAAGGCGCACGACTCGGTAGGCGCCGTGATTGAGGTCGTGGCCGATGGTGTGCCACCCGGCCTCGGCGCTCCGATTTATGGCAAGCTCGACACCGATCTCGGCGCCGCGATGATGTCGATCAACGCGGTCAAGGGGGTGGAGATTGGCGAGGGCATGGCCGCCGCTGCGCTCACCGGCTCTGCCAATGCGGATGAGATTTTCATGGGCGCGGACGGGCCCGAGTATTCCTCAAACCACGCGGGCGGCATCTTGGGCGGGATTTCTACCGGTCAGCAGGTGGTTGTGCGGTTTGCCGTGAAGCCGACGTCGTCCATTCTGACACCCCGTAAATCGATCACAATCGATGGGGAGCCCACCGAGGTCATCACCAAGGGCCGCCATGACCCCTGCGTGGGCATCCGCGCGGTGCCGGTGGGCGAGGCCATGATGGCCTGCGTCCTGCTCGACCACCTGCTGCTCGATCGCGCCCAAACCGGCGGTATTCGCGGGCAGATCGGGTGAGTCCGTCACGGACTTAATCCGAGACCTCAATCTGAGGTGTGGCGCAACGAAGCGCTGAACAACGCAGTTTATCCCCGTAAATCAGCACTCGCGGTGAACGACTCAAGTCGCTCTTCAATGCGCCAGACCTGCCGGTCGGACTAGCGCGCGCGGCGGCGCAGTGCGCCTTGTTTCCGCGCGGAGATTCCACCCAGTCCATCGAGGCCCCGGCGCCAGGCCGGGGCGCTCGTTCTTCACTCAAGCAGCGGCTTTAACCCCCAAAAACCCTTTCACCGCTTCGACCTCCTCCATCCGCAGCTCATGGCCCCCCGGATGCAGCGCGGTCTCCACCGCAGCACCCGAGGCCCGCAGCTGCGCAATCAGCGCCTGTGTCTGCAGCCAGGGGCAGATCGGGTCTCGCTGGCCAGCGGTTACCAAGATCTCATGTCCCGCCAAGTCAGCCTCCCACGCAAACGGAATGAGCGGATGCAGCCAGACGGATCGCCTGATCGGCCCCTGCCCCGTCAGCACCATATTCGCCAGGATATTGGCCCCGTTGGAATAGCCCACACCGACCGCATCGCGGATGCCGTAGGTGGCAAAAGCCTCGTCCAGCCAACCCGCCATCTTCGCCGTCGCACGCGCCAGATCGCCCATGTCATAGACCCCTTCGCCCGTGCGCTTAAAGAAGCGGCGCATCGGCCCCTCCAGCACATCGCCATCCATCGCCAGAACGGGCGCGCCGGGGGCGATGTGGTCAGCAAGCCCAACGATATCCTCCTTCGAGGAGCCGGTGCCGTGGAAGAGGACGAGCGGCGTGCCCGTCCCCTCTCTCCAAATGTGGTCGTAGCTCATGCGACCAACTCCGGCAGGACCTGCTCAATCCGCGCGCGCAGGGGCTCGTGCTGATTGGGCAGTTTCAGCGCCTCACCCAGCGTCTCCAGTGGCTCATCGGCGGTGAAGCCCGGCTCATTCGTGGCCACCTCAAAGAGCACCCCACCCGGCGTGCGGGAGTAGATCGCATAGAAGTAGTCGCGGTCGATCTGCGGGGTGACGAGCATGCCAGCCGCCTCCATCCGCGCTTTCACCTCCATCTGAGCCGCGCGGTTTTCGACGGCAAAGGCAACGTGGTGTACGGTGCCAGCACCCTCGCGCCCAAGCGGCATTTGCGCGTCGACATGCAGGTCAACGATGTTGGCTGTGGAGCTGTTCCCGGTGGTGAAGCGCTGCACGGCACCCTCCTCCGCAGCCGCCTCATAGCCGAACACCTCCGTCAATATGCGCGCGGTGGAGGCCCCATCCCGCAGCGCCAGCGTCACACCGCGAAACCCGCGGATGGCTTTGTCAGCTGGGATGCCCTCGCCCGTCCAGGGTGCGCGGTCATCTTCAGTTTCGACAAGCGCAAAGCGCAGGCCGTCGGTATCGGCCCAAACGCTGCGCGGCTCCCCAAAGACGGTTTCATCAGCAAGATGCGTTGCACCAAATCCGGGCAAACGCTGCGCCCAAAAGCCAAGACTTCCCGCGGGCACGGCATAGTGAGTGACAGAGACCTGCCCGGCGCCGATCTCGCCCTTACGGATACCCTCCCAAGGGAAGAACGTGATCGCGGTACCCGGCGCGCCGGTCTCATCCCCATAATAGAGGTGATAGGTGCCCGGATCGTCGAAGTTCACGGTTTTCTTTACAAACCGCAGGCCGAGCGCTTTGCGGTAAAAGTCATAATTCCCCTGCGCCGAGCCCGAGATTGCGGTGACGTGGTGCAGACCATTGATCGTGGCAGACATGACAGCCTCCTGATGCAAGTGTTTCGTTGCATCGGGATATGGCACGGCTCATTTAAGAGACAAACAGGCCATTCATCGACTTATTGTTTCCAATAATTTTCCTAAAGCCGCTTCAATGGTCCCCAAATATGCCGGGGTGAAACCAAGCGGAGCGCCGCAGGCGGTGCGGTTGGTGAGGGGCAGCGCCCCTCCGCCTTAGAGTGCGGTGGTCAGACGGTCCTGGTAACTCTCGCGGGGTGCCGCCCAAACCGCCTCTGCCTGACGGTCCGCAAGTTCGTCAGAGAGTTCCACCTCGTCAAAACCGCAGCGGCGCGCGTGGGGGTATTGGTCGGCGAGCACGTGGCCCACGGCCCGCAACCGGCCTTTGTAGCCGAGTTGGCGCAAACGGCGAGCGATGGAGAAGCCTCGCCCGTCGGCGAAGGCCGGGAAGGGGATACGGATCGCCTCTGCGCCCTGAATTGCCGCAAAAATCTCTGCCGCGTCAGCGGTGTTCTCGAGGTCGATGCCTCCGACGCCCGCGTACTCTTCCAAGGGCACAAACCCAGCCGCAAAATCATCCGCGCCGAAGCCTGCGTCTGTCACCAAAACGCTCATGCCGCGCTCTCCTTTTCTGCCGCTGGCACAGGGCCGCGCACGATTTTTCCGTCAACGAAGTGAATGCCGCACTCGTCTTTATCTTGCCCGCGCCAGCGTCCGGCACGTTGATCTTCACCCGCTGCGACCTTGCTGGTGCAGGGCGCGCATCCGATGGATGGGTAGCCCTGTGCCACCAGCGGATGGCGCGGCAGGTCATGGGCATCGAGGTAGGATGCAATTTGATGGCGGGTCCAGTCCGCGAGCGGGTTGATCTTGAGCCGGCCGTGGCCGTCTTGCTCAAACACCGCGAGCGCCGCCCGGGACTGGGATTGATGCCGCTTCCGCCCCGAGAGGATCACATCAAACGACTGAAGTGCTTCTTCCAGCGGGCGCACTTTGCGCAAACTGCAGCAAGCATCTGTGTCGCGCGTGTGAAGATCGCTGTCAGGGTCTTCCGCCTGCACGTCTTGCGAGGTGGGTGTAATCCGGCGGATGTCACACAGGCCCAGCCGCTCTGCGACCTCTTGCTGGTACTGGATCGTCTCCGCAAAGAGCATCTGCGTGTCTGCAAACAGGATCGGCGTCGCACGATCCGCCTGTGCCACCATGTGCAGCAGCACCACAGCCTCAGCCCCGAAGGACGAGACCAGCGCCACGCGCCCGCCATGCAGCCCGCTCACCGCTTGCGCCACCAACTCCGGCGCGGTGGCCTGCTGGTAAAACGCGTTGAGCGCATTCAGGCGTTTGGGATCAGGCCGCAGCACTGGTCTGATCTTCCGGATACACCGCCGCTTTAAAGGGGTCAGGGCCAACGCGGCGATACGCGGCGAGGAAGGTCTCGTCGTCAGAGCTGCGCAGGTCGAGATAGGCCGCGATCAGCCGCTCCACGGCGGGCACGATCTCATCGTAGGCAAAGCCGGGGCCGAGCCGCTCACCGATGGCGGCGGTTTCGGTGCCATCGCCGCCTAGCGTGATCTGGTAAGACTCAACGCCCTTCTTCTCTAGCCCCAAGATGCCGATGTGCCCGACATGGTGGTGCCCGCACGCGTTGATGCAGCCGGAGATTTTGATCTTCAGCGCGCCGATGCGGCGTTGCAGGCCGAGATCTGCGAAAGACTTAGCGATGTCCTGCGCAACAGGGATCGAGCGCGCGGTTGCCAGCGCACAATAATCCATGCCGGGGCAGGCGATGATGTCAGAGATCAGCCCAGCGTTTGCTGTCGCCAGCCCCGCGGCCTGCAATTCAGCATAGACCTGTGCCACATCCTCCCGCCGCACATGGGGCAGGATCACGTTTTGCTCGTGGCTGATGCGCAGCTCATCATACGAGAACCGCTCGGCAAGGCTCGCCATCACGCGCATTTGCTCGCCAGTGGCATCGCCCGGCGTTTCCCCAATCGCTTTGACGGAGATTGTCAGGATCACATGGTCGTCACGCTTATGCGGGTGGCTGTTGGTCTGCAGGAACGTTTGCAGCCCCGGATCAAGCACCGGAGGGATGGTCGAGGCGCGCCATTCAGGGTCTTTGAACCCGTCAGCGATCAGGCTTGAGATGTCCTCCGGCACGCCCGCAAAGGCCGCTTTGCGGTAAACGAACTCGCGCTCGACGCGCTCCAGCATCGTCTCAAGCCCCTCTTCGTGGACGAGGATTTTGATGCGCGCCTTGTACTTATTATCCCGCCGTCCATGCTGGTTGTAGACGGCCAAGACCGCTTCCAGATACGGCAGCAGGTCATCCTTCGCGACGAAGGGCTTGAGGATTTTGCCGATCATCGGCGTCCGGCCGAGGCCGCCACCCACGGTGACTTCGTAGCCCGGCTCTCCGCCAGCGTTGCGGACCATGCGGATGCCAATGTCATGCGCTTTAGTCACGGCCCGATCGTTCGGAGCGCCGGTCACGGCGACTTTGAACTTGCGCGGGAGGAAGGCAAACTCCGGGTGGTCGGTGGACCATTGGCGGATCAGCTCTGCCGTCGGGCGCGGATCCTCAATTTCGTCATCAGCGGCACCAGCGAAATGGTCTGCCGTCACGTTGCGGATGCAATTGCCGGAGGTCTGGATCGCATGCATCCCAACATCAGCAAGCGCGTCGAGCATGTCGGGTACGTCGGCCAGTTTGGGCCAGTTGAACTGGATGTTCTGGCGGGTGGTGAAGTGGCCATAGCCCTTGTCCCACCGCTCCGCAATCATACCGAGCTGGCGCATCTGTGCGGAGTTGAGCGTGCCGTAAGGGATCGCCACACGCAGCATGTACGCATGCAGTTGCAGATAGAGCCCGTTCATCAAGCGCAGCGGCTTGAACTCGTCCTCGGTCAGCGCGCCAGAGATACGGCGCTCCACCTGGCCGCGAAATTCCTGCACGCGGTTGCGCACGAACTGCGCGTCGAATTCGGAATAGCTGTACATCTCAGCCCTCCGCCTGTTTGCCGTGATAGTAGTTGGACGGGCCGCGGGTGCGGAACGCCTCGCGGAAATGCACCGGGCCAGGGCGGCCGGCGTCATCGAGTGCGGTGTCAGCAAGATAGGGGCCGACGATCTTAAGCGCTTGCGCCTGTGCCGCTGACAAGAGGCTCTCTGCGGCTTCTGCATCTTGGGCAACAGCCGCATCCCCGTGGTCACGCGACCAATCATGGGCTGCGGTCAGGTAGATCACATCGCCCATCATCAGGTCGTTGGCAGTAACGATTTTTGGGGTGAAGGGTTTAGGCATCGAGCGCCTCCATCAACTCAAGGGGACGGGCTTTGCGCGGGGTCAGGCCCAGCAGGATGATTGCGGGGCCATCGAGGCCCTCAACGGCCTCGGGCAGTGTCAAAAGGGTGGCGGCACGGGTTTTCTGCTGCGCGTGGGAGACGTTTTCGATCACCGTGACCGGCGTTTCAGCGCTTGCACCATGCATCAACAACCGCCCCCGAATGAACTGTGCCGCACGCTTACCCATGTAGACCGCGGCAACCGAGCCGGGGGCAGCGAGGGTACGCCATTCGGCATCCGCAAACCCCTCCATATCGTGGGCTGTGAGGTATCGGATATCGGTGTTGCGCCCACGCTGGGTGAGCGATTGGCCGATGGCGGCAGCTCCGGCAGAGGCAGTGGTGATGCCGGGGACAATCTCCCAAGCGATCTTGGCGTGATCCAGCGCTTCGATCTCTTCGTCGAGGCGACCAAAAAGCACCGCATCGCCACCCTTGAGGCGCGCGACCTTGGCCCCTGCCCCGGCTTTCTCCACAATGAGGTCGTTGATCGCGTCTTGCGACCAGGACGGTCCGAAGCCGGTTTTGCCGACGCAGATCACCTCTGCTTCGCGCCGGGCAAGCTCCAGCACATCGGCACCGACGAGGCGGTCGTGGATCACGACATCCGCCTCATGCAGCAGACGTCGCGCTTTGAGCGTAAGCAGCTCCGGATCACCCGGCCCTGCGCCAATCAACGCGACAGAGCCAGGCTCAGCAGTGGCGTTGAGCGTGTCGCTGAGCAGTGTCTCAAGGCTCTCACGCGCAGCCTCTTCACCCTCAACAAGCGCGCGGGGGCCGCGGTTGAAATAGAAAGCTGACCAGAAGTCTCGCCGCACCCGCCCTTTGGGCAGGGCATCTGCAGCACCGCGGAACGCTTGGCCAATCCGCGCCAGCACACCCAGCGACGAGGGCAGCATCTCTTCGACCCGGCGCTTGATGTCACGCGCGAGCACGGGGGCCGCGCCCTCTGTGCCAATGGCGACGGTCACGGGGTCTCGGTCAACGATGGCGGGGGTGATAAAGGCACTGTCCGCGAGGTTATCGACGATGTTCACCATCGCGCCGGCGCGACGGCCAATCTCGGCGGCGCGGGCGTCTTCTGCGGCATCCTCGTTCGCGCCATAGAGGAGGACAGCGCACAGCGCGTCGCCCTCATCAATCGGGCGTTCGGTGAGGCGAAGACGGCCTTCGAGCGCCCAAGCCTGCACCTGCGGATCGGGGTCAGCGCCATAAACCGCGACGGTCGCATCGGTTTTTAGGATGAGCCGGAGCTTGGCGACGGCGCATTCGCCTGCGCCCGAGACCACTACCCGACGCCCGGCAAGGGACACAAAGATCGGGAAGTGTTTCATGGCACGCGCCTCCGCTGGCTGTGTGAAAGAGCTACGTCGTTAGAACATTTTTCCAAGATCGGGGGTATAACGCGGAAGAAATAAGGACTAAGGTCCGACTTCGCGGCCACAGTGGCATGCCTGTTCCAAGATATCGACATGACCGAAACATCCATCCCTCTCGACGACACAGACCGGAAAATCCTGTCCGTCATTCAGAACGACGCGACCCTCCCACTAGAGGAGATCGCACGTCGCGTTGGCTCGTCGAAAACACCCGTCTGGAACCGACTCAAGAAGCTGCGGGCCACGGGTGTGATCCGCGAAACCGTTGCGGTGCTCGATGCCGAACGGCTTGGCCTAGAGAGCTGTTTCTTCGTGATGATCCGTACATCCGAGCATGACGCAGGCTGGCTCGACCGCTTTCTCAATGCAGTCCAATCGCGGCCCGAAGTGCTGGAGGCGCACCGGCTCGCGGGCGAGATTGACTATATTCTCAAGGTCCGCGTGCCGAATGCGCGTGCCTATGATGACTTCTACCGCGCGCTGATCTCTGAAGTCTCGATTTACAACGTGACCTCGACCCTTTCGATGGAAGTGATCAAAGAGACCACAAAACTCCCGATCCCGCAGGGTTGAGAACGCGTTGATCTGGCATAGGTGCGGAGCGGAGCGCTGGAGAGATGAGAATGCCCATAATCCTCGGTTTGGCGGCCGTTTTTGCCCTAGGCTACATGGCGGTAAGCTATCCCAAAACACGCAGGCCTGTCGCCGCGCTGCTGGGCGTCGTTTTCATTGGATTAACCGTTCAGTATCAGCTCAACGACCAACCGAGCCCCGCGGCGATTGGTGTTGAGGATATCACTCTCAGCGGCCTGACCTACGACGTGGACCCGCGGCTCACCACGCTCTCCGGGCGGATCACCAACAATCACCCAGAGCTAACACTCACGCGACTGTCGTTGCGTGCCCGCACGCTCGATTGCACGAACGATGGATGCACCGTCATCGGCGACACCGAAATGCAGATGTCATTAGATGTGCCCGCAGGCCAAGCGCGCGCGTTCAGCACCCCGCTGCGGATCCCGGCACTGCCGGAGTTGAACGGCACCTTTGAACGCGAGCTAGAAATGGTATCGGCGACCGGACGCCAGTAGCGAAAGACGACGGATAGGGATTTCCCAAAAATCTTGGTAAAGTAACCGCTTGGGCAGTCTGGTTGATTTGCTCCCACTGCAGCGGTCGTCCCGTTGCGTTCTCGGCGGCGGATGCAACGTGCATGACCTAGACCAAATAGACCTGTATCTGCTCAGCGTTTTGCAAACAGATGCACGCATCACTCTCGCCTCAATCGCGGAGCGTGTGGGCCTGTCTCTGTCTGCGTGCCAGCGGCGCATTCGCCGTCTGGAAAGCGAGAACGTGATTGAGGGATATGGGGCGTGGGTTAATCCGGCGCGGTTGGGGTTAGAGGTCGTGGCATTTGTTCGGATAGAATTAGAGAAACAGGGCACCACTGAACGCGCCGCCTTTGAGGCCGCCGTGTTGGCGCTGCCCTTGGTCTTGGAGTGTCACCTGCTGGCCGGGCATGGAGCGTATCTGCTGCGCGTGGCGAGCAACGATCTGGCGGAGTTCGAAGCCACCGTCGCCCCCCAACTCGCCGCCCTGCCTTACGCGGGCCGCATCACCGCAGAGTTCTCAGGGGGCGTAGTGAAGCGGTGGAAGGGGTGGGAGGTTTAGGGGCCAAGATGGGCCTTGAGAAACACTCGTTTCTGACTATCTACCACCAAGGAGTTGGACCAAGGCGTGAGACGTTGTTTAGGTTATCTGTATTCGCCGCTACGCTGGCAGTCTTAATGACCCCGACGGCAGCGTTGGCAGACCGATTGGGGACATTTGGATATCTCTACTACCGACACATCCCCGGCGGGGATCGTTGCTATTCTCCGGGCATAGATCTCACGACACCTCTGGCTGATACGCGAGTGCACTTGATTGGCGACCTGACCGGGTTGTTCTGTGATGAAAGCGAGTATGGGTTTTCTGGCTTCGAATTGACCGGTCGCTTGGGATATGACCTGATCGACGATGGCTTCGCATTTGGGCCGTTTATCGGCGGAGTAGGTTTTTACGGCTCCGGCCGGACACGCGACCGTTTGAACAACTACAACTATGATATCAGAGAGACTGGCCCGACATTGGGCGTGTTTCTCACGCACGAAACAGACGATCTCGTTCTAAGGCTGATCTACGAAAACCGTGATATCGAGCGCACCGTCACTAATCAGTTTGGCGGCTCCGAACGTGACTTTGACTTCATAGCGGCGTCTTTGACAGCCGGTTGGAAACTGGACAGGCTCTATCCCGGTTTAACGGCGGTCTTCGGGTACGCAGCATTGCCAAGCGTGGAACAGTTGAGATTGGGGGTCGGCTTTCGGCCTGGGGCGCGATGATGTTTGTAAACGCGTTCCAGCCGAGATGTCTGGTCATCACGTCGCTGTTTGTTTTCTTCGGAGCGGCTCCAACGATCACCCTCGCGGACCCGTCTGATGGATTTGCTTACCTTTACACCGAGTATGTTGCATCTTCTGACCGCTGCGCGCGCGGCGGTATCGATGGGCACTCTCCGATCCTGGGGAGCCGCGTTCAAGCCATGCTCGAAGTCCACGGATATTACTGCGACGAGACCGATTATTCCTACGTCCAAGGGGAACTGACCGCACGCCTAGGATATGACCTCCTCGGCACAGACCTTGCTTTCGGCCCGTTTGTCGGTGGGTTCGGAACACTGGGAACGGGGCGAACAAAAGACCGCTTGAACAACTTCGACTACGACAGAGAGCGGTTGGGCACGACGGTAGGTATATTTTCCACCTATGAAAGCGATAAGTTGATCCTGCGCGTGATCGCAGAAAACCTCGATTACGAACGCATCGCAACAACAGAACTCGGCTTTCGGGAAGAGCGCGACTTCGACTTTATGACCGGAAGCGTCCTCGTCGGCTGGAAACTCAACAACGTCGCCCGCGGCCTAACAGCGTTTGGATCCTACCGTGCCAACAGCAGCAACGAGGACTTCCGCCTCGGTGTGGGCTATGCTTTTGGCGAAGAATGAGTGCGGCTGGATGGTGGGACGTACTGGATTCGAACCAGTGACCCCAGCGATGTGAACACTGTGCTCTACCAACTGAGCTAACGTCCCGGTGGCGAGGTGGTCGCAGGTTCGCTCGGGAGGGTCAAGCGGTTTTGATCAGGCTTTGCGCGACTTTGGGAAGGTCATCGTAGTGCTCAAGCAGCGCATCGGGCTCTAGGCGAGAGATGCCGCGCCCTTCGGGGCCAAACGCGACCAGAACCAGAGGCACGCCCGCAGCTCTGGCGGTTTTGGTGTCTGTGATCGTGTCTCCGATCAGCATGGTCACCTCTGGGCTGCTCCCCAAAGCGCGCATCGTTGCGAAGAAGTGCTCGGGGTCGGGCTTGCGCACCGGGAGCGTATCGGCCCCGAAAAGCGCGCCAAACCGGCCCAGGATGCCCAGCTTTTCGAGGAGCAACCGTGCGAGGCCTTCGGGCTTGTTGGTGCACACACCCAGCGCCCAACCTTCGGCCGCCAACGCATCCAAAGTGGCCTCAACACCCGGATAAAGCCCTGTCTCGCGGTCGATGTGCTGCTCATAGACCTCTAGGAGATAGGGATACTCCTCCTCCACAGCCTCTGCATCCCCGCCACTCACCCGATCAAATCCGAGGGTCAGCATCGCCCTACCTCCGCGAAACGCGGTGAGTGCATCAGCCACTGGGTCCAAAGGCGGCGTAATTCCGCGTCGCACAAAACAGGCGTTGGCGGCGGCGATAAGATCAGCACTGGTGTCAGCGAGGGTGCCGTCCAGGTCGAAAATTACACTCTTTTGCACCGCAACATCTCCGTTACCGATTGAAACGAATTCTGATCTGACGGCGTATGGCGGGCCGCGCTCTGCATGCTATAAGCCGCGCCGAGCAGTGGAGAAAAGCCAAATGGCAACGGCACTCGTTATTCTTGCAGCGGGCAAGGGCACGCGGATGAAATCCGACCTGCCCAAAGTCTTGCACGAGGTCGGCTCTGCGCCCCTGTTGCGACACGCAATCGATGCGGGCAGCGCGGTTGAGCCGTCGCAGGTTGTGGTTGTGACTGGGCATGGGGGGGACCGTGTGCGCGAGGCTTTGGCCGCGTTCGCACCCAGCGCCAAAACGGTTGAGCAGACAGAGCAGTTGGGCACCGCCCACGCCGTCTTACAAAGCGAGGCCGCGCTTGAGGGGTTCGCGGGGGATGTCTTTGTTCTTTACGGCGACACGCCCTTTATCACACCAGAGACACTGCATCGCATGCGCGCCGCACGTGCTGACGGCGCGGCGGTCGTTGTGCTGGGCTTTGAGGCGGAGGAGCCTGGCCGCTACGGTCGCCTGATCCTCGATGAGACGGGCGCGCTCGACCGGATCGTTGAGGCAAAGGAGGCCACGCCCGAAGAGCTGGCTGTGACCTTGTGCAACTCCGGAGTTGTGTGTGCGGATCGCGATGAGCTCTTCTCGATCCTCCACGAGGTGGGCAACGACAATGCCAAGGGCGAGTATTACCTCACCGATATCGTCGAAATCGCGCGCGGTCGCGGCCTGACCTGCGCCGCCGTCTCTTGCCCTGAGAGCGAGACGATGGGCTGTGACACACGCATCGATCTCGCCCGCGCCGAAGGCATCTTTCAGGCGCGCAAACGCGCTGAAGCGCTGGAAAACGGCGTCACGTTGAGAGACCCTGACAGCACCTATTTCAGCTTTGACACGCAGCTTAGCACCGATGTGACGGTTGAGCCGCATGTCGTGTTTCTGGGCGGCGTGAAAGTGGCATCCGGCGCAACTGTACGCGCCTTTAGTCATCTGGAAGACACAACCATCGGCGAAAGGGCCAGTGTGGGCCCTCATGTGCGGATGCGCGGCAACAGCGTGATCGGCGCCCGCTCAAAGATCGGCAACTTCGTCGAGACGAAAAAGGTAGTGCTGGCCGAGGGCGTGAAGGCAGGGCATCTGAGCTATCTCGGCGATGCGGAGATTGGCACCGGCACCAATATCGGTGCGGGCACCATCACCTGCAATTACGACGGCAAGGGCAAGCACCAGACCCATATCGGTGCGGGCGTGTTTGTCGGCTCAAACACCGCTCTCGTGGCCCCTGTCACTTTGGGGGATGGCGCGGTCACCGGTGCCGGCTCCACGATCACCGACGATGTCGGCGCGGATGAGCTTGCGATTGCGCGGGGCAAACAGAGCAACAAAACGGGGGCTGCGCGGATCATGGCAAAGGTGCGCGAACTCTCAGCCCGAAAGAAAAGAGGCTAACAAGAATGTGTGGAATCGTCGGAGTTATTGGCAATCATGCGGCCGCTCCCATCATCTTGGACGCGCTGCGTCGCCTTGAGTATCGCGGCTATGACAGTGCCGGTATCGCGACGGTGCACAATGGCACCCTCGACCGCCGCCGCGCTGTTGGCAAACTTGCCGCCCTCGCGGACCTACTGGTAGAGGATCCGATCCAAGGCAAGATCGGCATCGGGCATACCCGCTGGGCCACCCATGGCGGGCCAACGGTCAGCAATGCACACCCCCATGCGGCGGGGCCGGTCTCTGTGGTGCACAATGGGATCATCGAGAACTTCAAGGCGTTGCGCGATGAGTTGACCGCCAAGGGTGCGGAGTTTCGCACAGAGACTGACACCGAAACCATCGCCCATCTCTGTGCCACCTACATGGCCGAGGGGATGGGCGCTGTGGATGCCGCCGCCAAAACCCTGTCCCGGCTCGAAGGCGCGTTTGCGCTCTGCTTCCTCTTTCACGGTGAAGAGGACTTGCTGGTCGCCGCGCGTCGCGGCTCTCCGATTGCGCTGGGATATGGTGATGGAGAGATGTTTGTCGGTTCAGACGCGCTGGCGCTCGCCCCGATGACCAACCAGATTTGCTATCTGGAGGAAGGCGACTATGCGGTCGTCACCCGTGACGGTGCAGAGATCTTCACCGAACACGGCGAGCTTGCCAACCGCGAGGTGCGTACGGTGCAGGTTGATGCGGTGTTCTCTGACAAGGGTGCGCATACGCATTTCATGTCGAAGGAGATCCACGAGCAGCCCTCCGTCGCGACCTACGCGCTGAGCCATTACGTAGATGCCGAAAGCGGTGCGATTTCGGGCACGGCCCAATCGGTCGACTTTAGCGAGGTGGACCGGGTTGTTATGGTCGCCTGCGGTACCGCGTTCTACGCCTGTGCTGTGGCGAAATACTGGTTTGAGCAAGTCGCACGCCTGCCCGTCGAGATCGACATCGCCAGCGAGTTTCGCTACCGCGCGCCACCCGTGAGCTCTCGCGATCTGGCGCTCTTCGTCTCTCAATCGGGGGAGACCGCAGACACGTTGGCCGCGCTGCGCTACTGCGCAGATGAAGGGGCGACCATTGTCTCGATTATCAACGCTGCCGAGTCGAGCATTGCGCGCGAATCAAAAGTGGCGCTGCCGATCCTTGCAGGTGCAGAGATTGGGGTGGCCTCCACCAAAGCCTTCACAACGCAGTTGACCGTGCTGCTGTCTCTGGCACTCCGCGCTGCAGAAAAACGCGGTGTGCTCACTGCCGAAGAGGTTGCAAACTATACACGCGAGATGCGTGAGATCCCGCGCCAGATGAACGCCGCCCTCGCCCTCGAAAACCAGATCGCGGGCCCGATTGCGCAGTGGCTGTCGCGTGCACGCGATGTGCTCTTTCTGGGACGCGGCACGCTCTATCCGATCGCGCTGGAGGGTGCGCTGAAGCTCAAGGAAATCAGCTACATCCATGCTGAGGGCTATGCCTCCGGCGAGCTCAAGCATGGGCCGATTGCGCTCATTGACCCCGATGTTCCGGTAATCGTTTTCGCCCCGCGCGATGCGCTCTTTGGCAAAACCGTCTCCAACATGCAGGAGGTCATGGCGCGGGATGGCAAAGTGCTGCTGGTAACAGATGCAGAGGGTGCGGCAGAGGCAGGGGACGGCACCTACAAAACGCTGATCATGCCCACGGTACACGACCTGATCGCGCCGATCATCTATGCGCTGCCCGCACAGCTGATCGCCTACCACACCGCGCTGATGAAAGGGACGGACGTGGACCAGCCGCGCAACCTGGCCAAATCCGTCACCGTCGAGTGAGCCCACTTGAGGCGCTCACCGCGCTCGAAAACCCGCAAAAAGCGGCGGAGATGCAGGCCTATCACAAGGTTGAACGCCGGTATCTTGGCGTCGCCAATCCACAGATCGATGCGCTTGTGAAAGACTGGCGCTCCGAGATGGATGTGCCCCAACGCATCGCCACCGCCAGTGCCCTTTGGGATAGCAATATCCACGAGGCGCGTATCGCGGCCGGAAAGTTGCTGACGCAGGCCCGGATCAAAACCAATGAGCCCCAGGTCTGGCAGGAAATCATCCGTTGGGTCCCAAGCTTTGATGCCTGGGCGGTGGCGGATCATGCCGCGAGTGCGGGCAGCCGTCGGCTGGTGGTGGATCCGGCGCGGATGGATGAGCTCGAGAGTTGGACGACGTCAGAGAACATGTGGGCGCGCCGCGCCGCTCTCATTTTTGCACTGCCCCACTCAAAGGGGCGGCACCTGTCAGATGCTGACACGCAACACCGCGAGCGGGTTCTGGGGTGGGCCGCGACCTATACCGAAGACCGCGCTTGGTTCATCCAAAAGGCGGTGGGGTGGTGGCTGCGCAGCCTGTCAAAGCATGACCCCATGCGGGTTGAGCTGTTCCTCTCCGAGCATGGCGACAAAATGAAAGCCTTCGCCCGCCGCGAGGCCTCGAAATACCTCAGTTGAGCAGCGGCATCCGCTCTGCATCGCTCCTCCCGAGTAGCCCAGCGCCTGTCCAGAGTGTCAGTTTCACAGCATTAAAGGCCCAAGCGGCGATCTCATAGCTATGGTGAGACCACGTCCACCCGCCGGCGGGCGCACTGGTGTAGGCAATGTCGTACCCGGCCCACTCAAACGCGACCCACGCGCGCAGAAGGTGGGGGCGGCTCGTGACCAAGACGATCTCGCCGTCCACCAATGGGCGCGAGAGCAACGCGTTTTGGGCGGTCGAGAAAGAGTCTTCTTCAATGCTCACCCTTGAGCGCGGGACACCCTGCGCAACTGCAAGGTCTGCCATAACACGCGCTGTCGATGGGGGCTGATCCGAACCGCCAGAAATCACCAAACGGTCCGCGACACCTGCTTTAAACAGCGCGACCGCGTGCAGTGCTCTCGCCTCTGACGCCAATCCGGGCGTCCCGTTAGGTCTTTGCCCTGCCCCAAGCACAACAATCGCCGCGATGCGCTCTGAGGTGGGCACGTCAGCCAAACCGCGATCAACGGCGGCGGCTCCGAACGTGTAAGTCACCAACAGAAGCGCCAACACCGTCGCAAGCGCAGTGACGACAGCCCTGCTGATAAGGGTTTTCACACCGTGTCTGCTTGTGCACGCAGGTCCCGGCGACGAATCTTACCCGTCGCGGTCATCGGCAGGTCATCGAGAAAACGGATGTCGCGGGGCGCGACATGCGGGCTGATCCGCTCGCGCACGCGGGTGATCAGATCATTGGCCAGCGCGTTGCGCATCCGGCCTGCCATGGGCACCACGTAGGCGACCACGATCTCGGTTCTGACCGGGTCGGGGATGCCGACCACCGCCGACATCGCCACATCCGGATGCTGGTTGATGCAGTCCTCAATCTCAGAGGGGCCGATGCGGTACCCGGATGAAGTGATCACATCGTCCTGACGGGAGCGGAACCAGATATGCCCGTCATCGTCCTGTACGGCCTCATCGCCGGTGAGCATCCAGTCGCCTTTGAACTTCTCTTCGGTTTTGTCAGGGCGACCCCAATACTCCAGAAACATCGACATGGAACCTTTACGGATGCCAATCTCCCCCGGCTTGCCTGGCGGAAGGGGGTGGCCCTCCGTGCTCAGCACCGCCACATCATGGCCCGGCACTGCCCGCCCGGTGGAGCCGGGTTTGGGCGCGTAAACCGTATGGGCGTTGGAGAGAACGGCGTTGCACTCTGTCTGCCCGTAAAACTCATTGATCGTCGTCCCGAGCGCCCATTGGCCCCACTCGGTGAGGTCCGTGCCCAGCGCCTCCCCGGCAGAGCCGACAGTGCGCAGGCTCGCACTTGCGCTGGTTTGGTGCATGAGTTTCAGCGCTGTCGGCGGCAGGAAGGCGTTGCGCACCCCCATGACGTTGAGGATGTGAAACGCGTGGTCGGGGTCGAACTTTGCCATGCGGTGTGCAACCACCGGCACGCCGTACCAGAGGCTCGGCAAGAGTGCGTTCATCAGACCGCCCATCCAAGCCCAATCCGCCGGGGTCCACATCCGGTCGCCGGGTTTGGGGGGGAAGTCGTGGTGCAGCTCGATTGCCGGCAGATGCCCCAGCAACACCCGATGCCCGTGCAGCGCGCCTTTCGGGGGGCCAGTGGTGCCGGAGGTGAAAGAGATAAACGCCGGGTCATCGCGGGTTGTATCGGCGACTGGGCACGCGTCCGCCGCTTTGCCAAGCTCTTGCCAGAAGCCATAGGTCCCAGAGATGCGCTCATCGATGGAATACACCACGCGCAACAGGGGCAGCTGATCGCGAATGGTCTCGATCTTTTCGACGCCTTCACGGTCGGTCACCAAATGTGAGCATCCGGCGGCGTGCAGGCGAAACTGGAGGCCATCCGCGCCGAATAAGGTGAACAGCGGCACCACGATTGCGCCGAGTTTGTAGCAGGCCAGATGGGTGAGCAGCGCCTCGGGCGTTTGGGGTAAGAGGAGCGCACAGCGATCTCCACGACGCAGACCGCGCGCTGCGAGCGCGTTGGCGAGCCGCGATGACGCGCGGGACAGTTGGGCGAAGGTATAGTCTCGCGTCTCTCCATCCGGGCGCAAGTAGGTCATCGCCACGCGCTGTGGCTGGGTTCTGGCCCAGCGCTCGCAGCACATTTCGGCAATGTTGAACCGCACCGGTTTGGGCCAGCGAAAGCCCGCCCGCATCTCAGACCAAGACCCGCGCGCATGGATCATGCGCGTCGGATCGGTCATGTCTTCAAACGGGTTTTGGCGAAGGCCGGGATCTGCCCGCTCGCCTCTGACAGCCGCGCGAGTTTTGGATACCCGCCGTTGGTCAGCTGCGGATGCTGCGAGGCGACAAACTCATAGGCGATGACCACGTTGATATCATCGCCTTGGGGTCTCTCAGCCCCCGAATGCCAGCCGCTTTCGGGGGCATGCGCCTCCATCTCGGTCAAGCCAGCG
>JBCBGM010000021.1:0-45658 GCA_038526735.1 Pseudomonadota bacterium
TGGCGGGCGCAGCCCGGCAGAGGGGCAGCGCCCCTGCGACGGCATTAATCGGGCGGGCGGATGCCGAGCGCGCGGAGCCGCGGACCCTTGAGGGAGGCGCGACTCGCAGATCACCATGGACGAGGCGACTTCCGGACCCGCGCGCAGCGCGGGCTGGGCCCAAGCGGAAGGCGCGGGAGGGCTTGTTGGAACTCTGCGTTGGCCCGAACAAAAAAGCCGGGCAGATTGGCCCGGCTTTCTTCACATCAACTTAGTGGCGCTTAGCCGACGATTTCAGAACCGGCGAAGAAGAAGGCAATTTCTTCGGCCGCGGTCTCTGGCGCGTCGGAGCCGTGCACGGAATTTTCACCGATCGACAGGGCGAACTCTTTGCGAATCGTGCCCTCAGCCGCCTCGGCCGGGTTGGTCGCACCCATCACTTCGCGGTTTTTGGCGATGGCGCCCTCGCCCTCAAGCACCTGCACCACCACGGGTGCGGAGGTCATGAACTCGACCAGCTCACCAAAGAACGGGCGCTCTTTGTGTACGCCGTAAAAGTGCTCGGCCATGGCTTGGGTCATGTGGATGCGCTTTTGCGCGACGATGCGCAGGCCTGCGGCCTCGAACTTGGCGTTGATCGCGCCGGTGAGGTTGCGGTTGGTGGCATCGGGCTTGATGATCGAGAAGGTGCGCTCAAGGGCCATGGGTCTCTCCAGGGTGGGTGTTGATTTGCGCGCGCCATAGCATCGCGCTTGGGCCGGGAAAACCCCTTGCCGCTCGGGCTTTCGAAAGCGTGCATTCCGGCGTAAGAGCGCGCTCATGCTGCGCATCGACGATATCACCTTCACCCTTGAGGGGCGCCCGCTGTTTGAAGGTGCTTCTGCTGTCATCCCGACGGGGCACACCGTGGGTGTGGTGGGGCGCAATGGCGCGGGCAAAACGACGCTTTTTCGCTTGATCCGCGGGGAGTGGACCCTCGATGGCGGTGATATCTCGATGCCCCGCGGGTCGCGCGTTGGCGGTGTCGCGCAGGAGGTGCCTGCGGGGCCCGATGCGCTCATAGACATTGTGCTCGCCGCCGATACTGAGCGGGCGGCGCTGATGGCGGAGGCTGAAACGGCGGCAGACCCGGGCCGCATCGCAGACATTCAGACGCGTCTTGCCGATATCGAGGCGCATTCGGCGGAGGCGCGAGCGGCTACCATTCTGAGCGGTTTGGGGTTTGATGCGCAGGCGCAGGCGCGGGCCGCCTCTGAGTTTTCGGGCGGCTGGCGGATGCGGGTGGCGCTGGCAGCCGTGCTATTCTCTGCCCCTGACCTGCTGCTGCTCGATGAGCCCACGAACTATCTCGATCTGGAGGGCACGATCTGGCTGGAGAGCTATGTCGCACGCTACCCGCACACGGCCCTCATCATAAGCCATGACCGGGGCCTGTTGGACCGGGCGGTAAAGTCAATCCTGCATGTCGATCGCGGCAAGCTCGCGCTCTATCAGGGCAACTATGCGACGTTTGATGCGCAACGGCGCGAGCGGCTGGCGCAAGAGGCCTCGGCAGCCAAACGCATCGCCGAGCGGCGTGCGCATATGCAGAGCTTTGTGGACCGGTTTCGCGCTAAGGCCACCAAGGCGCGGCAAGCGCAGAGCCGGTTGAAGATGATCGAAAAGCTCGGAGATGTGGTGCAAACGCCCGAAGAGCGGGTCGCGGCCTTTGCTTTTCCAGAACCTGAGCAACTCTCGCCTCCGATCATCCGGCTAGATCGCGCGAGTGTGGGCTATGGCGGCACGCCGATCCTGAAAAACCTCGACCTGCGCATCGACGAGGACGACCGGATCGCGCTGTTGGGGGCGAATGGGCAAGGGAAATCCACCCTTTCAAAACTCATTGCCGAGCGGCTGGAAGAGAGCGACGGCACCATCACCCGCGCGCGCAAACTGCGGATCGGGTTCTTTGCGCAGCACCAGTTGGAAGAGCTCAACGCCGACGAAACGCCGCTGCAACACCTGCGTCGGCATCTGCACGACCTTGCGCCAGCGAAACTGCGCGCGCGCCTCGCAGCAGGCGGCATTGGGGCGGAGATTGCTGAAGTTGAGGTGCAGCGCCTCTCGGGCGGACAAAAGGCGCGTCTCGCGATGCTTTTGTGCACGCTTGATGCGCCGCATCTGCTGATCCTCGATGAGCCGACCAACCACCTCGATATCGAAAGCCGCGCCGCTTTGGTGGAGGCGCTCGCGGCCTATTCGGGCGCGGTGATTTTGGTCTCGCACGACCCTGATCTGGTGAACGCCACCGCAGACCGCCTCTGGCTCGTGAAAGACGGCAAGGTCGCGCCCTTTGAGGGCGATATGGAAGCGTATAAGGCGCTCCTGCTCTCAGAGCGTGGTGGGGTGCGAGAGGCCAAGCCAAAGCCTACTAAGCCCAAGACCTCCGGTGCTGAAAAGCGCCGTGCGCTTGCGCCGTTGAAGGCTGAACTCTCGAAAGCTGAGGCGCGCGTGGCGAAGCTCGAAGAGATGCGCGATGAGATCGACCGCCGCCTCGGCAACCCTGACCTCTATCTCGACGAGGGGTTCGAAAAACTCGAACAGCTCCAGCGCAAACGCGCTGAAGTGCTGGCCGCCCTGGAGCGCGCGGAAGGGATCTGGATGACCGTGCAAGAGAAGCTCGACCGCGCAGAAGGTGCCGCATGACGCCCGAACAAATCACCGCCTTTGTGACCCTTTTCGTGATCATCGACCCAATCGGGCTCGCCCCGATTTTCGTGGCGCTGACCACGGGCATCCCTGCCCCCCAACGCCGCAAAATCGCGCTGCGGGCAGTGCTGCTCGCCTTCGCCCTGTTGGCGCTGTTTGGCTTTTTCGGACAGGCGCTGCTCAATGCGGTGGGCATCGGGATGCCCGCATTTCGCATCTCGGGCGGTATCCTGCTGTTCTTGATCGCAGTTGAGATGCTCTTTGAGCGCCGCCGCGCCCGTCGCGAAAAACAGGCCGAAGAGGCCGAGGCGGAAGAGGCGCACAGCGATCCTTCCGTTTTTCCGCTCGCGTTGCCCCTGCTCGCAGGCCCCGGCGCGCTGGCCACGGTCATCCTGCTGATGGAGCGCAACGCAGGAGACTTGCCCGCGCAACTCTCACTCCTTGGGGTGGCTGCAATTGTGCTGGGCATTGCCTACATCCTCTTCATGTCGGCGAGCCTCATCGAGCGCGTCCTCGGGCAAACCGGCGTGAATGTGGTGACACGGCTGTTAGGCGTCTTGCTCGCGGCCCTCTCGGTGCAATTTGTCGTCGATGGGCTGCGCGATCTGGGCGTCTTGGCTGGATAGGAGCGCAACTTGGACGGATCTGATTGGCCCCGGCTGGTCTATGCGGTGCTGCTTTTGCTGTTTCTGGGCAGCGGGCTCTTTTGGTATTACCGCGGTCGCCTGAACGCCGCCCTGCAAAATGCAGCGATATGGGTGCTGATCTTTCTCGGCGTCACGCTGGCCTATGGGTTGCGAGAGCCCCTTGCCGTGGCCCTCAACCTGCAACCGGCTGTGATCGGAGACGAGATCGTGCTCACCCGCCAATCCGACGGGCATTTCTTCGCACGTCTGGAGGTGAACGGCACAACACTTCCGTTCATCATCGACACGGGCGCGTCTGAAATCGTCCTCAGCCAAGACGCCGCAGCGCAGGCCGGGATCGACCCGGCCACGCTGCGCTTCACCGGCATCGCGCAGACGGCGAATGGTACAGTTCGGCTGGCGCCGGTGCGGCTCGAGACGCTGCGCTTTGGCGAGTTCGTCGACGAAAACATCCGCGCCACGGTGAATGGCGGCGAGATGAATATCTCGCTTTTGGGCATGAGCTACCTCGACCGCTTCAGCCGTATTGCCGTAGAAGGCGATCGGATGGTGCTCACCCGCTGATACTGGCTCAGGGGCGCTGCCCCTCGTCGGCTTCGCCTCCTCACCCCGGAATATTTCGAAACCGACGAAGACGGCGGATGCGCCCTGCCCCTTCGTCGGTTTTCAAATATTCCGGGGGTCCGGGGGCAGCGCCCCCGGCCGCGCCCAACCGAAGGGCGGGAGCGCTAGCCGGAACGGGCTTTTTCGAGCCATTTGCCACCTTCTTTGGCCCAGAAGACGGCGGTTTTTCCAGCAGCCGTGACCGCGCGCCAGTCATCGCGGGCCTGTGTCAGCACATCACCGTCAGTTCCATCGAAGAGCCGCACGGTCATCTCGAAGTGGTCGGCGACGCCAAGATCAACGCGGGCGGTGCCGGTGAGGATGTGGACAGGCGCATTGTTCGGTGCGTCGGAGTGGCCTGAGAGGAGGACTGGCTGATCCGCCTCGTGCCCCTGCCCCGCGTGGCCATGCGCCAGAAAGCTGATGTCGTTGTAAGACCAGAGCCGCGCAGAAAGTGCCTCTCGTGCGGCCGGGTCCGGGTCTGTGATGAGCACGCGTTGGCCGCGGGCGAGGCTTCGCTCGACGAGGGTGGGGAGGATGGCGCCGGGCCCCTCCCCCTCCAGCCGGTAGAAGCGGATCTCGCCCATTTACGCGTCTGTCGCCTCGTAATTGTCGGCGATTAGCCGGTCGAGCGTGCGCACACCCCAGCCTGACGCCCCTTTCGGCGACACGCCGCTTTCGCCGCGGATGTAAGCGACACCCGCGATGTCGATATGCGCCCAAGGCACGTCATCTTTGACGAAGCGTTTGAGGAACTGCGCGGCGGTGATCGAGCCGCCCGCGCGGCCGCCCACATTGGCCATATCGGCGATACGGGACTTGATGAGCTTGTCATAGGCCGGGCCCATGGGCATCTGCCACGCACCCTCACCCTCGGTCGCGGCGGCCTTGAGCAGGGTTTTGGCGAAGTCGTCGTCGTTAGAGAAGACGCCCGCGTTTTCATGCCCGAGCGCGATGATGATAGCACCCGTGAGGGTGGCCAGGTTGACCATGGCGACCGGCGCAAACCGCTCTTGTGCGTACCAGAGGATGTCGGCCAGCACGAGGCGGCCCTCGGCGTCGGTGTTGATGACCTCGACCGTGTCACCCTTCATCGATTTGACCACATCGCCGGGGCGTTGGGCTTTGCCATCGGGCATATTCTCAACGAGACCGACGATGCCCACGACATTTGCCTTTGCCCCACGAAGCGCGAGGGCGCGCATGGTGCCGGCGACGACGCCTGCGCCGCCCATGTCCATCGTCATTTCCTCCATGCCGCCCGCGGGCTTGATGGAGATACCGCCGGTGTCGAAAACAACGCCCTTGCCGACGAGCGCGACCGGAGCCTCATCGCCGCCGCCGTTCCACTGCATCACCACAACGCGGGAGGGGCTTTCAGAGCCCATACCGACCGCGAGCAACGTGCGCATCCCCAGCTTCTCAAGCTCATCCTCTTCGAGGATTTCGACCTCCAGCCCGATCTCTTGCATCGCGGCCAAGCGCGCGGCGAAGTCGGTGGTGGTGAGCACATTGGCGGGCTCGGAGATCAGATCGCGGGTGAAGAAGACGCCCTCAACGAGGGCGGCCTGATCCTTCGCCTTGGCAGAGGTCTGCTCGGGGCGGTTGACGTGGAATTGCACGACGGGCGGCTCGGGTGCTTCATCGTCACCCGTGCGGTAATCGGTGAAGGCATAGGCCCGCAGCGCCAGCCCGTAAGCGATGTCATGGGCGCGTGGATGTGCGCCGGCGAGCACGGTCATCGGCCCCTTTCCGAGTGCTTTGGCCAAAGCGGCGCCTGCCCCGCGCGCCTTGTCAGCGCTGGCTTTGCGGTCGAGTTTGAGCACCACGATCTTGTCAGCGGCCATGCCGGGTGGGAACGCGATGGTGGTCGTGGACCCTTCGCTCAGCTTTGCCCACGCATCATGCTCCATCAACCGCGCCAAGGCCCCTTTGGCGAGGCGATTGACCCGCCGCGCTTGCCGGTCCAGGGGGCCTTCTGGGCCGATCACCACGACCACGGCGCCCTGCGCCTCTGCGATGGCGTCAAGGTCGGTTTCGTGAAACGAAATGCGGGCGGGTTGGGTCATCGTGTTGGGCTCTCGTGATCTATGGTTCGCAGGGACGGTAGTGCGTGCCTGACAGCTTGACCAGCCATGCCACGCGCCATAGCACCGATGCCAACCACGGCCCGCAGGAGGTGCCGCGCGATGAGCCGTTTAGATCGTTACGTTTTGTTCCAGCTTTTGGGCCCGATGGGGTTTTTTGCGCTGGTCTTTGTCGGTCTGATCTGGATCACGCAGAGTCTGCGGATCGTTGAGATTGTGGTGCGCAACAACCAATCAGGCCTCGTCTTTCTTGAGCTTTCGGCGCTGCTGTTGCCCGGAGTTATCGCGACGATCATTCCGCTGGCGGCATTGGCGGCGACGATCTTTGTGATCAACCGCCTTTATGGCGAATCCGAGCTTGTCGTGATGATGGCGGCGGGGCGCTCGAACATCGCGCTCGCGCGGCCGGTATTGGCGTTTGGAGTGCTGATGATGCTCGCCAGTGGCGCGCTTACCACCACGCTCAGCCCGATGGCGACCGAGGAGTTGCGCCAGCGCACCGCCGATTTGCGGGCGGAAGTGACGAATGCGCTGTTGCAAGGCGGGCGGTTCATCAACCCGCAGCAGGGGATCACGGTATTCGTGCGCGAGGCCAGCCGCGATGGCACGATGCTCGATGTCTTTATCCACGATCAGCGCAGCCGCGAAGAGCGGGTGACCTACACCGCGCAACAAGCCCGGCTCGTGCGCAGCGGGGAAGCGGCGCAAATCGTGATGGTGAACGGCACCACGCAGACCTACGACACCGCCAATCGCACGCTGACCGTGCTCGATTTTGAGCGGGTGATTTATGATCTGGGCGTGATCGTCCGCCCCACCGACAACCGCCGCCGCAACCCCACCGAGTTCCCCGCTTGGGAGAATGTGGCGATGGATCTGGAGACCTTTGACCAAAACCCGCGGCGATTTGGCAGCTTCATCGCCGAAGGGCACGACCAATTCAGCGCGCCGCTTTATGCGCTGGTGTTGCCGCTGATTGCTTTGGCCGGGTTGCTGAGCGGAAGCTATCGCCGCCTCGGCTTGGCCGCGCGCATCGCTGCCGTGATCTTTGTTGCCGTGCTGGGGCGGATTGCGGGCTTTAGCGCGAAGGCTCAAGTGACCGGCAACGCAGACCTGTGGCCCCTGCTTTATGCGGTGCCAATTGCGCTCGGGCTGGCGGCGACGCTTGTGTTGCTCGGAAGCGGCGTAACCCGCCGCATGGTGCGCCGCACCGCTGTGCCGGAGGCAGGCTGATGGGCTTTACGCTGCCGTTCTACCTTGTCTTCCGCTTTGCGCGCCAGCTGGTGTTCGTGTTTGTCGCGACCCTGCTTTTGGTCGTCACCGGTGACTTTGTTGAGCTCTCGCGGGAGGCGGGCAGTCGCGGAATTGAGGATGCGCCGATCCTCTCGATGGCGTTTTTGCATGCGCCGAGCGTGCTCAACAAAGGGCTGCCGTTCGTGTTTCTGATCGCGGCGCTGACCACGTTTCTGGGCTTTGCGAGAAGCTCTGAGCTGGTTGTGGTGCGCGCGGCGGGTGTCTCCGCGTGGAAGATCCTCGGCGCGCCGCTCATTTTGGCAGTGTCGCTCGGGGTGGCGGCTTTTGGGGTTTATAATCCGCTCGCTGCGGCGACCCTTGCGCAGTTTGAGCGGCTCGATGTGAAGTATTTTCGCGGGCAAGACAGCCTCCTGACAATCTCAAACGAGGGGCTTTGGCTGCGGCAGGCCGACCCCACCGGCAATACCGTGATCCACGCCAACCGCGCGTCGGGCGATGGGACGGAGTTAATCGGCGTCACGCTCTTCACCTTCGATACCTCGGGCAAGATGATCGAGCAGATGGCCGCCCCGGTGGCAGAGCTTGAGCCGGGGCGTTGGGTGATCAACGATGCCGATCGCTGGATCATCCTCGAAGGTGAGAACGGCTCAGAGCTGCGCCAGGCGGATGCGCGCAACACCATTGTGCCCACGGAGCTGACCACCAACCTGATCCTTGAAAGTTTTGCAGACCCGAACGCGCTCTCGTTCTGGTCGCTGCCCGCATTTATCGAGACGCTGGACGCGTCGGGGTTCTCCTCCGTCCGGCATCAGCTTTATTTCCAATCAGAATTGGCCAAGCCCCTGCTCTTTGCGGCGATGGTCTTGATCGGGGCAGGCTTTTCGATGCGGCATGTGCGGTTTGGCAGCACCGGGTCGATGGTCTTGGGCTGTGTGCTCTCGGGCTTTGCGCTCTTCTTTATGGCCGACATCGCAGAGGCGTTGGGCTCGTCAGGTGCTGTGCCGGTGTTCCTTGCAGCCTGGGTGGTGCCGAGCTCTGCGTTTCTGTTCGGCGCGGCCCTCTTGTTTAATCTGGAAGACGGATGAGGCGCTGGCCCTTGCGTGGACTGCTGGCGTTCGTTTGTGCGCTGCTCTGCTCCGCCGCTGTGGCGCAATCGGAGCCCAATGTCGATCGCCTCGGTCTTGTCGCGGACCGGATCAGCTATGACGCCGATGCGCAGACCCTCACCGCCAGTGGCAATGTGACGATCATCGCGGGGGAGCGTATCCTGCGGACCGAGGGGCTGGTCTATGACGCGGCGAGCGGGGAGCTGAGCATAAGCGAGAGCTTCTTGCTGGAGTTCTCGGACGGCACCGTCATCTCTGGCACCCGTGCTGACCTCGACCAGAGCTTGCAAGATGGCCTCGTTGAGGGCTTCAGGGCGCTCATCAACGAGGATCTGGTGATTGCCGCGCGGGGTGCCCAGCAAATTGACGGGCGCTATAGTGCGCTCACTCGGGTGGTCGCCAGCACCTGTGATGTCTGCACCGAGGATGACATCCCCGCCTGGCAATTTCGGGCGCAACGGGTGGTCTATGACGAGCAGACCAACATTGTGCACTACGAGAACGCGATCTTTGATCTCTTTGGCGTTCCGGTGTTTTTCTTTCCGTATCTCCGCCATCCGGGGCCGGGCGTTGACCGCGCAAGCGGGTTTCTGGCCCCGGATCTCACCCGGTCGAGCCGCTACGGGGTTGGCGCGAAACTGCCGTATTTCTGGGCGATTGATGAGAGCCGCGATGCCACCATCACGCCGTTTATCACCCAAAATGAGCGGACGATCATTGAGGGCGAATACCGCCAGCGTTTTGATAGCGGTGCGCTTGATCTTTACACATCTTTGCTGCCCAGCCCACGCACGGATGAATACTCCGAGCGCTGGCATTTTCGGGGCGATGGGCGCGCGGACCTTGGCGACGGGATGACCGCGCGCACGCGGGTCGAGCTGGTGTCTGACGACGAATATCTCTCCGAGTTTGGGTATTCGCGCGCAGACCGTTTGCCCTCCTCCATCACCGTGGACCGGTTTCAGCGGGACGGGTTCTGGATTGTGGGTGCGGCGACCTACACCTCGTTGCGCGAGGACGAAAAGCAAAGCGAAGTTCCCATCGTGCTGCCAGAGGGCGAGTTCTATGAGGTGATTGACCGCTCAGGGCGGTTTGGCGGCACGCTCACCGTGCGCACGAGTGCGGTGCAACTCACCCGGACCGAAGGGCGCGACAGCTCTCGCGTCTCGCTGGGTGGCGGGTTGGAGCGGTCTGGGCCGCTGGGTCTGGGCGTGCTCTTACGCGGGTTTGCAGACCTTGATGCCGACATCTACTCCACCAACGACGATCCGCAGTTTCCGTCAGAGGCCGTCTTCCGCTTGCGCCCGGTTGCCGGGATCGAGGCGCGTCTGCCCTTCTTCCGCTCCAGCGATGGCCTGTCAGAGATCATCGAGCCTGTGGTGCAACTGGTGCTGGCTGGAGAAGAGACGCGCTCGGGCGACATCCCGAACGAGGACAGTCAGCAGGTCGATTTTGACGAAACCAACCTCTTTGCCCGGTCCCGCTTTCCGGGGGAGGACCGCTACGAGGATGGCAACCGCATCGACGCCGGGCTGCGGTATCAGCGGATCACCGATATCGGCTGGGCCGCCACCGCAACCGTGGGCCAGGTGTTTCGGCAAAAGCCGGTGGATGAGTTTGCGTCAGGCTCGGGTCTCGATGGCACCACGTCCAGCACGGTCACGGCGGTTTCGCTAGATTACCGCGACCAGATCGGGGTGGATGCGCGGCTGCTGACGGATGTCTCTGGCGAAATTGCGCGCTCTGAGGTGCTTGGGCGCTACCAAGAAGGGCGGCTCCGGGCTGAGGGCTCTTACGTGTTTTTGCGCGACGACGGCGAGGAAGGCACACCCGTGGACCGTACCGAGATCGCGTTTCGCACCGCCGTTCCACTCAACGAGTGGTGGACAGCCGAAGGGGCCGTGCGCCGCGATCTAGAGGCCAACCGCTACATCAACAGCCGCGTGGGTGCGGTCTGGCGATCTGACTGTGCAGAGGTTTCCCTTTCCGCCTCACGCGATTACACACGCTCGGCAAATGTCGTTCCAACGACAGAATATGCCCTTACCTTCCGCTTCGTCGGCATTGGCGATACACGGCGCGGCGGCACGCGCCGCGTCTGCGCTGCACCACAGTGAGACCCGCATGAGACACACGTTTCACAGACTTCGGCTCTTCCTCTTCTGCGCGCTGGCGAGCGTGGCTGGGGCCACTTTTGCGCAAGACACGCTCTTTGCGCCCGCGGCGATTGTGAATGACCGGGTGATCTCTGAGTTTGATGTGCAGGAACGCATCCGAGTGTTGCAGTTTCTTGGCGCGACCGATCAGGCCAACCCCGAGAGCGCGCTTGACCAACTTATTGACGAGGCGTTGGTGCAGTTTGGCGCGCAACGCCAGGGCTTGGCGCTGAACGACGAGATCATCGCGGTGTCGCTGGAGCGGATCGCGCAAAGCAACGGCATCTCGGTGGATGAGCTCTTGGCCCGCGCTGATCAGGCAGGGCTCAATAGAGAGAGCCTGTCGCAGCTCACCGGCAGCCAGCTTTTGTGGCGCGAGGCCACGCAACGGCGCTTTGCCGCCCGCGCCCGCCCCGGTGAGCCCGAGATTGAGGACGCGCTCTTGCAGCGCGCCATTGCGCCGGTGCGCGAAGTGCGCCTCTCGGAGATTGCGTTCCCGACCTTTGAGCGCGGCGAGGCGGGCACGCAACAGTTCCTGCGCCAGCTCTACCAACAGTTTGAGCGCGGCGCGCGGTTTGATGCGCTGGCCCGCGAATTCTCCCGCAGTGACAGCGCTGGCCGGGGCGGTGATCTGGGTTGGACATCGGTCGAGGGCGTGCCTGAGCAGTTTCGCGGGATCGTATCGGTGCTGGCGGTTGGGGAGATTTCCCAGCCCTTCCCCGTGCCGAATGGTGTGACGATCCTGACCGTCACCGATGAGCGATTTCAGGCTGGGAGTGCGGCCAGCCGCGTGCGTGTGGTGTATGTCGAGGAGAGGTTTACGGGCGCCACCGCGCAGGACGACGCCCGCGCCGCTCGCATCGATTTTGACGCCTGCGAAGACTTCGAGCGGCGGCAGGGGCCAGTCACTTTGCCCGACGCGCCCGCTGCCTATTTCAACGCGCTGAGCCAGCTGACCGAGGGGTTTGTCTCTCAACCCGTCGAGGTGCCGGGTGGATTTGCGATTGTGCAGCTCTGCGCCCGCGCCGTGGACGCGACGCCGGAAGAGCGCAACGCCATTGCCGATGAGCTCTTTGGCGAGCGTGTCGCGGGCTATGCTGAGGGGTTTTTGCAAACGTTGCGGCGTGAGGCGTTGATCGAGCGGCGATGAAACCGATTGTGCTGAGCATGGGCGATCCTGCCGGGATTGGCCCGGAGTTGATCGCCGCCACCTGGCGGGCGTTGGAAGGGAGCATCCCCTTCGTTGTGGTGGGTTGCGCGGCGCAGATGGAGGCACAAGAGGCGCCGGTCGCGCGGATCACAAAGCTCAGCGACCTGCCCCCAAATGCCCTCCCCGTGCTCGACCATCCCCTGCCCTCAGCGCCAACGCCCGGTGTGCCGGACCCGGCCCATGCGCCCCATATCATCGATTGGATCCAGAAGGGCGTGGCGCTTTGCCAAATCGGAGAGGCCTCCGCCCTTGCCACAGCGCCGATCAACAAAAAGGCGCTGATGGAGGGCGCGGGCTTTACCTTTCCGGGGCATACGGAGTTTTTGGCCGCACTCACCGGCGCGCCAAGGCCCGTGATGATGCTCACCGGAGGGGGGCTGCGGGTGGTGCCCGTAACGATCCATATCGCGCTGGACGCGGTGCAAGAAACCCTCACCGAACCGCTGCTGGAAGAGACGATCCGCGTCACCCACCGCGCGCTGCGCGAGACCTACGGCATCGCCAATCCGCGCCTCGCCGTCGCCGGGCTCAACCCCCATGCCGGGGAGCAGGGCGCGATGGGCCGCGAAGAGATCACGCTCATCGCGCCAGTTCTGGAGCGCCTCCGCGCAGAGGGGTTTGACCTGCACGGCCCCCTGCCCGCCGACACGATGTTTCATGACCGCGCGCGCACCAAATATGATGTCGCCCTTTGTATGTATCACGATCAGGCGCTGATCCCGATCAAGACGCTGGCCTTTGATGAGGGCGTGAATGTCACGCTGGGGTTGCCTATCGTGCGCACCTCGCCTGACCATGGCACGGCCTATGACATCGCTGGCAAGGGCATCGCTCGGCCCGACAGCCTGATCGCGGCGATCCGCGAGGCCGCGCTCATCGCACAGGCCCGCGCGTGAGTGACGACGGCCTGCCCCCGCTGCGCGAGGTGATCGCCACGCATGGGCTCGCGGCGAAAAAGGCGTTGGGGCAGAACTTTCTGCTAGATCTCAACCTCACCCGCAAAATCGCCCGCACCGCCGGGGATCTCTCCGATTGCGACGTGCTAGAGGTCGGCCCCGGCCCCGGCGGCCTAACCCGGGCATTGCTGATGGAGGGGGCGCGGCGTGTTGTGGCGGTAGAGCGAGACCCGCGTTGCTTACCCGCGCTTGGCGAGATCGAAGGGGCCTATCCGGGCCGGTTGCAGGTGATCGAGGGGGATGCGCTGAAGGTGAACGTCGCGGAGCATCTATCTGGGCCTGTACGGATTGTAGCGAACCTGCCCTACAACGTCGGCACAGCACTGCTGACGTCTTGGCTCGACACACCCAATTGGCCGCCGTTCTGGCAGTCTTTGACGTTGATGTTTCAGAAGGAAGTGGCGGAGCGGATTGTGGCAGCGCCCGGAAGTGCCGCCTACGGCCGCTTGGCGGTGCTGGCGCAGTGGCGTGGGGTGGCGAACAAGGTCTTCGACGTGCCGCCAAGCGCGTTTGTACCTCCGCCGAAAGTCACCTCAAGCATCGTACATATCGAGGCGCGGGCGGAGCCGCTGTTTGAAGCGGATCGGACGGTGCTGACCTCAGTCGTCGCCGCCGCCTTTAACCAACGGCGCAAGATGCTGCGGTCGAGCCTTAAAGGCGTGCACCCAGACGTGATGGGCGTGCTTGCGGCGGCTGGCGTAGAGCCAACCTTGCGCGCGGAGCGGGTCACGATTGAGCAGTTTTGCGCGATTGCGCGGGCCGTTGCTGCGGGGCGTTAAGCCTCGGTCGGCACCACAGGGGCCTCTGGCTCGCTCACTGGAGCTTCAGCCGCTGGGGCTTCGCTTGGTGCATCAGTCTCAGCCGCGTCAGCCTGAGCCGGTTGGCCCCCGCCATTGCCGTTGCTGGTCCGACGACCACGACGACCGCGGCGCGGCTGGCTCTCTGGCGTCTCGACAAGACCGGAATCACTTTGCTCGGCAGCAGCGGCGGCAGGAGCCTCGTCGCCCTCTTGCGCCTCTTCTGCCGGTGCGTGGCCGTTCGCGGCGGCCTGCTGAGCCTGCTGCTCACGCCGCTGGGCGTTTTGCGCCTCCATCTGCGCGGTGGCCTCAGCCAGCATGCGCACGTAATGCTCGGCGTGCTGCAAGAAATTCTCCTGCGCGACCGGGTCGCCCGACAGCTGGGCATCGCGCGCAAGTGTCTGATATTTTTCGATAACCTGCTGAGGAGTGCCGCGGACTTTACCTTCCGGCCCGGCACTCTCGAAAACGCGGTTGATGACATTGCCAACGGACTTGCGGTTGGACTTGCTGCGCGAGCGGTTCTTGTTCGGTGATCTCATATTCTGTCTTTTTTTGCGGCGCGCGTCGCGCGATCAATAAGCTGACAAATCAAACCCGCGACCAACCTGAGGTCGCTCCACGAGATCGTCGCGTGGTGGGGTTTCGGGTTGGGCTATCCAACCGCCTTGTGGAACCATATCGCGCGAAGTTCCGTGAATTCAAGCGCAAAAAACCCGTGCAACCGCGTGAAAAAGCCTCAATCCCGCAAGATCACAACCCTTGGCCGATGATCGAGGTCGCGATGCAACTCGATGTGCCGCCATCCTTCGCGCTCTGCAATTTGGGTGACGGCTTCGGCCTGGGTCGCCCCGATCTCTAAGAGGACATAACCGCCGGGGCTGAGGTGCTGCCGGGCCCCGGCGATGATGGTGCGGTAGGCAGAAAGCCCGTCGCCCCCGGGAGACAGGGCAATCGCGGGCTCGTGGCGGAGTTCGGGGGAGATCTCTTCCATCTCCTGCGCGCTCAGATAGGGTGGGTTGGCGACGATCAGATCGTGGGTGCCGGTGATCTGCTCGAACCAGTTTGAAGCGATGAGCTTGGCACGCGCTGGTGCGCCCATATGCTCAAGGTTCTGCGCTGCCAGGGTGAGCGCGGTTTGCGAGATGTCAGCGCCGACGCCCTTTGCGGTGGGCCGTTCTGCGAGCAAGGTGGCGAGGATCGCTCCACTCCCGACACCAAGATCAAGCACAGTTTTCCAAGGCAAATCGAGCGCATGGCTGACGAGCACTTCGGTCTCGGGGCGGGGGTCGAGCACGTCGGATGTGACCGCAAAATCCCGCCCGAAAAAGCTGCGGGTTCCAATGATGTGAGACACCGGTATCCGCTGCAGCCGTTGCTTTAGCGCGCGCTGCAGCGTTTCGGATTGTTCATGTGTAAGGGCAACATCAGGGTCGCGGCGGACCGCCAGATCGTCGCCAAGCACCCAAGCCAGCAGCCGCCGCGCATCGGTCGCGGCATCTGGAATGTCTGCCGTGGTGAGGTCTCTCTGTGCAGCAACAAGCGCCTCTTGCCGGGTCAAAGGCTGTCCTCGCCCGCCAAACGCGCAGCCTGATCCGCCTCGACCAGTGCATCGACCACCTCGACCAAATCGCCCGCGATGATCTGGTCGAGTTTGTAGAGCGTCAGCCCGATGCGGTGGTCCGTGACGCGCCCTTGCGGGAAGTTATAGGTGCGGATGCGCTCTGACCGGTCGCCGCTGCCAACTTGCACGCGGCGGGCATCGGCCCGGTCATCATCAAGGCGTTGCCGCTCAAGATCATAGAGCCGCGTGCGCAGAACCTGCATCGCCTTGGCGCGGTTGGTGTGCTGAGATTTCTCGGAGCTTGTCACCACAATCCCGGTGGGCAAATGGGTGATGCGCACGGCGGAGTCGGTGGTGTTGACGTGCTGGCCCCCTGCCCCGCTGGCGCGCATCGTATCGATGCGGATGTCCTCCTGGCGGATGTCGATGTCCACCTCATCTGCCTCGGGCAACACAGCGACCGTGGCTGCAGACGTATGAATACGCCCGCCGCTCTCAGTTGTGGGCACGCGCTGCACGCGGTGCACGCCGCTCTCGTATTTCAGCCGGGCAAAGACGTTTTCACCTTTCACCGCCGCGACCACCTCTTTATAGCCGCCAAGCTCGGTGCCGGCCTCCTCCATCACCTCGACGCGCCAACCCTGTGCCTCAGCAAACCGCAGGTACATGCGCAGCAGGTCGCCGGCGAAGAGCGCCGCCTCATCGCCGCCAGTGCCCGCGCGGATTTCGAGGATCGCGGCGCGGCTGTCTGCTTCATCCTTGGGGAGAAGCGAGAGGCTGAGGGCCTGTTCCTCTTCCGGCAGGCGCGCTTTGAGCTCGGCGAGCTCTTCCTCCGCGAGCTCTTTCATCTCCGGGTCTGCCAGCAGCGCCTCGGCCCCTTCGATGTCGCTGAGCAATGCGCGGTAGGCGGTAATCTGCTCTACGACTGGGCGCAGTTCGGCGTACTCACGGCCAAGCGCCTGCATCTCAGAGGCTGACAACCCCTCGACCATGCGCGCTTCCAAGTAACCGAAGCGGTCCTCAATGGCGCGGAGTTTGTCGTCTGCAATCATGCTCGGCGTCTAGCGCAGCAGCACCGCTTAAGGAAAGGTCGTTTCGAACGACTCGAGCGGCTGGAGCCAACGCCGCACCCGCGCCTCGTTCACGCCAAGGTCGCCGTAACCAAACCGCGAGCGCGAGAAGATCGCGATTGTGGTGAGGCCCTCGTTGGCGATGTCCATGATGAGAACCGAGACGTAATCGGGATAGCGCATCCGGTCAGAGGTTTGCACATAGGTCATCCAACCTTGCTCGGGCGTGCCGGCGATGCGGATGGTGCGGGGTTGGCGCAGGGCAAACTCATCGAGGGCTTTTGCGATGATCGCCGGATTTGCCTCGTAGACTGGCGCGGGCAGATCGACCCGCTCCTCTGTCACCGGATCAAACCCCTCCAGCACTGGCGCCACGCGAAAGCTGTTGGGCGTCTCCGGCGTGGGCGCGGTGAGTGGATCGACGTGATAAACCTCCACCGGGTGACTGGCGAAGCGGATAAAGATCACCGCGACAGCGGCCAAACCCACAATGGTAAGAACCGAGAAGAGGATGATCATGCGCATCGCTACTCAGCGGCTTGCGCGCTGGCAGCCTGTTCGGCCTCAATCTGCTCGGCCCGCTGTTCGACCAGTTCAACGATATGGTCAATCATACCCTCGTTGGAGTGCTTATGATCCTGCTTGCCCGCCATATAGACCATGCCCGCGCCATTGCCGCCGCCGGTGAAGCCCACATCGGTCATCAAGGCCTCACCCGGCCCATTCACCACGCAGCCGATGATCGAGAGGGTCATGGGGGTTTTGACATGCTCCAGCCGCTCCTCAAGCTTGGCGACGGTGCTGATCACGTCAAAGCCTTGGCGCGCGCAGGAGGGGCAAGAGATGATGTTCACGCCCCGGTGGCGCAGATTGAGCGCTTTGAGGATTTCAAAGCCCGCCTTGATCTCTTCGACCGGATCAGCTGAGAGCGACACGCGGATCGTGTCGCCAATGCCCATCCACAGAAGCTGCCCTAGCCCGATGGCCGATTTCACCGTGCCCGCGTAATGCGTGCCTGCCTCGGTGATGCCGAGGTGGATCGGTTTATCCGTCGCCTCCGCAATCGCCATGTAAGCGGCAGAGGCAAGGAACACGTCAGAGGCTTTGGCGGAGATCTTGAACTCGTGGAAGTCGTGATCTTCGAGGATTTTGATGTGGTCGAGCGCGCTCTCGACCATCGCGTCGGGGCACGGCTCCCCGTATTTTTCGAGCAGGTCTTTTTCAAGCGAACCGGCATTCACGCCGATGCGGATGGAGCATCCGTGGTCGCGCGCGGCCTTGATCACCTCTTTGACGCGATCCTCAGAACCGATGTTGCCGGGATTGATCCGCAGGCAGGCGGCCCCGGCCTCCGCACTTTCAATCGCGCGTTTGTAGTGGAAATGGATGTCAGCCACGATCGGCACCGGGCTTTCGCGCACGATCTCTTTGAGAGCTGCGGAGGAGTCTGCATCGGGCACAGAGACGCGCACGATGTCTGCCCCCGCCTCTGCGCAGCGCAGGATTTGCTCAATCGTCGCTTTCGGGTCGGTCGTGAGCGTGTTGGTCATGGTCTGCACCGAGATCGGGGCATCCCCGCCGACCGCAACCGGGCCAACCTTGATTTGACGAGACACCCGGCGGTCAATGTTGCGCCACGGGCGGATGTGATTGTGCATGGCTCACCTGCTAGGAGGGTGACTGGCGTTGTGGTGGAACCTAGGCGCTCGCAGACGGAATGTCACGCAACCTAGACACTTTTTCAGCGCTGATTTTCACTCCGCGAGGGCGGTTGCCGTGGCGGGTTGATCTGTCAACACTGCGCCCTCGGCGAGTTGCCAGGTCGCATCGATATCCTCTGGCGTGAGCGAGACATCCTTGACCACGCGCGCCCCAACGCCCAGCGGGCCATACGTGATCTCATCGAGGCGCAGGAACACGCCCCCCGCATTTCCGGCGCGCAGCAGAGGCCCCTCAACACCCTCGGGCAGGACATATTCCTCCCCCGGCGCGAGGATTTTCTCAAAGAGGGCCGAACCGCTCGCATCGGTGACACGCACCCAGGCAGGCGCGGTGGCGACAATCGCGACGGAAGGGATTTCCGGTGTCTCAAGGAGCGGGCCGAGGTCTTCTGCGTCGATGGCGACCTGTTCGCCGAAAGTCTGTGAGTCTGGCGTTGCCTGGACGGCGAAGGTGCCCACGGTATCCGGGTCGATCACACCAATCGGTCCGTCGCGCGGCTCAAACAGTTGAGGTGTCGTTGCGGCGGGCCGGGGCGCATAGAGCTGCTCCAGCGCAGTTGGATTGCCCTCACTCGGCACCGTCACAGAGCCAAAACCGCTGGTGACATTGGTGCCAACAACAGGTGATTGGGCTACAGGTGCAAACTCAACGCGCTGCACCTCATGCAGGAGCGCCCAGCCGCCGTATCCGAGGCCCAAAACCAGCGCGCCCATCACAGCGAGCGAGGCCAGGCCCGCAATGTTTTCAGAAAAATCAAACTTCGGGGCCGTTTTTGCCCCCAGTTTTGAGCGGCTGAGCGGGTCATCATCGCTCATCGGGAGGGCAGCAATCAAAACAGAGCCAGCCGCCCGAGATTTTGGCTGCATTCCGGCGTTAACACCTTCAAAACCACTTTCGGCGCAAAACCGCTGAAAAACTCGCTCTGCATCAAGCCCAAGATATCGTGCATATGAGCGCACATAGCCCGCCACGAACCCAAGGTTGGGAAAAACAGAGAGGTCTGCATCCTCAATCGCGGCGATATAGGCGGCCTTGATGCGCAGTTCTTTTTGCACATCGATCAAAGATTTGCCCTTGGTCGCGCGCTCACCGCGCAACTCATCCCCAAGCGAAATGCTATAGGAATCATACCCTTGCAAGGATGAAATCTCGTCCTTCACGGCCTGCCCCGGCGCAAAATTTGTGTCCCTGAGATGCTGATGCTTTTTGGAAGTGCCCAGCTACCCTCCCGCGTCTTGTAGCAAATTCGTATGAACTCGCAAGAATTTCGAGTGCTAAGCCGCTGAAAAAACGTGAATCAATGCGGCTTTCTCTCTAAAAAGACACCGTTGCGCGAGAATCTGCGCACTGGTGCAATCCAATCTTGGGTGGCGTTCGTAAGGCTCTGAAACCAACCGCGGTCGGGCAAGCCGCGTTGCGAAAGGGCAGTCATGCTAGACCCATATTCACTCTCCTTGGCGGTTGCGCTCGCCGGCTTCTGGCTGTTGTGGCCGATCAGCGTCTGGAGGAAGGACGCGAGCATCGTCGATTTTTGGTGGGCGCCGGGCTTTGTCGCAATCGCCTGGGTTGTCTGGGCCGTGCATGGCGCGCCGTTGACCGGAACGGTGGCGCTAACGCTGGCGCTTGTATCGGTGTGGGGGCTGCGGTTGGGCTACACGCTGGGTCTGCGGCGCATCCGCGAGGGCGTGGAGGACGCGCGCTATACCGAGATGCGGGAGGCGCGAGACCCGGGCTTTTGGTGGAAAAGCTTTTTCATTGTCTTCACCCTTCAACCCGTCATTCAGTTTATCCTAGCCACCCTCATCGTAGCGGCGGTCACGACCAGTGGCTCCCTTGGGCCGGTGGCGATGATCGGGGCGGCAATTGCCCTCATCGGGGTGCTCATCGAGGCGCGTTCAGATTGGGAGCTCGACAAGTTTCGTGCAGACACACCCCATGGCGGACTGCTGACCACCGGCTTGCGCTCTTACGTGCGGTATCCATCTTACAGTGGAGAGATTTTGTTCTGGGTCGGGCTGGCACTTGTGGCCATTCAGGCAGGCATTTGGTGGGCCCCTGCGAACGCGCTGCTCGTGACCTTGATGCTCCTACGCCTGTCGGGGGTGGCAATGCTTGACGACCGCCTCAAGCGCACGCGGCCTGACTTTGACCGGTATCGCGAGACTGTCCCTGCCCTTTGGCCGCGCATCGGCGGCGCCCCACGCGACAACACCAGCTGGTTGCCCTGAGCTTAGTAAATGAAGCGAATCTGGTTGGCCCAGAACCGCTCCATCTGACGCATATCTCCGGTGAGCGCCTGCAAGCGATCGCAGCTGATGATCGCATCAACATTCAGCCGCTGTGCTTGGCGATCAAAGAGTTTTTCGATGAGCGCGCGGATACCCTGCCCGCTCTCGCTCAGCCGGACCCGCACCGCGCGTTTGTCGGCAGCACAGCGCTCGTGCAGCATGTAGCCCGCCTCGACCAGTTTCTTGAGATTGTAGGACACGTTTGAGCCCTGGTAATAGCCACGCGAGCGCAGCTCGCCTGCGGTGACCACATTTTCACCAATGTTGAACAGCAAGAGCCCTTGAACCGCATTGATATCGAGCACGCCGACGCGCTCAAACTCATCCTTGACCACATCCAAAAGCAACCGGTGTAGGCGCTCGACCAGTGAGAGCGCCTCGACATAGGCCTCCGTCACCGGCGGGGACTCAACGACATCGCGCATCTCAACCTCTCGCGTTCGATAGAACTTTTATGAAAGGTCGCTTTAAACCGTAAATTCTTCGTAAAGCGGATCAGGCGCGCGCGGACATGATCGTTTCAATCGTTGCTTGATGCTCTGCCGGGGCGGCGGTTTGGCCGCTGAACCACATGTATAAATCCTGATCGTACTCATTCAACAACGCATCGTAAGCATCGAGAAACGTGTCATTTTGTGCACGCAGCGCGCCATCAGCGAAGGGGCCTAGGATCAGATCCATCTCTTTGATGCCGCGCCGCCAGGAGCGGATTTTCATGCGCTTGAGCCGCGTCTCGCGGTCCTCGTCGGATTGGCCGGTGTTGGCCCCTTCTCGCAGCATTTAGCCCTCCATCGCCAGTCGGGCCGCGCCGCGCACGCCCGAACTGTCGCCAAACTTGGCGCGAACAATCTTCACTGTCGAGAGCGACGAGTAGAGATGTGCTCTTATCTCACGGTTCAGGTCTTCGGCAAAATTCGGGAGGTTTGAGATGCCCCCGCCGAGCACCACCACATCCGGATCAATCACATTCACCACCGTCGAGAGCGCGCGGGCGGAGCGTTGAAGGTGCAGCTTGAGCGTCTGCCGCGCCTGCGCATCACCGTCCTGCGCCAACGCCACCATTTGCGGAACGCGGGTGCCGGTCTGCCCGATCTGGCGCGCATAATCCGCCTCAAGGCCCGGGCCTGCAATCCACGTCTCAATGCAGCCACGCCGGCCGCAAAAGCACTGCGGGCCGGGGAACTCTGTTGCGGGGTCGGCGATGGGCAGCGGCGAGTGCCCCCATTCCCCGGTCATGCCGGAATTGCCCTCAACGAGCTTTTGGTCGATCACGAGGCCCCCGCCAACGCCGGTGCCAATGATCGCGGTGAAGACAACCCGGTGCCCTGCCCCAGCGCCATCAATGGCCTCTGATAAAGCCAGACAGTTGCCATCATTCGCCACCCGCACCGGGCGGCTCAGCGCTGCCGAGAGATCCGCGCCCAGAGGTTGGCCGATCAGCCAGGTGGAGTTGCCCTCTGCCACACGGCCATCCGCGCCGACGGCTCCGGGTGTGCCAATGCCCATAGCGCTAGGCTCAACGCCCAAGTCGGCCTCAAGGCCGTGCACCAGCTCTTTGATCGCGACGATGGAGCCTGCGTAGTCATTCCTAGGGGTCGGCACGCGGCGGCGGCCCAGCTCAACGCCAGCCGTATCGAGGACAATCGCCTCGATCTTCGTTCCGCCATAGTCGACACCAACAGCCATGCGGCTCCTCCCAGATGCGCGCTCGCTTTAGGCAGCGTCAGTTGGCTTGGCAACAGCCCGCGTTTAGCCGATTTGCATACGCAGCCGCTTTTCGAGACGGGCGAGGCGCTCGGCCAACCGCCGTTGCTCAGCACGCACAGCGCGCACCTCGGCGAGCGTATCTTTCAGAACATCGGCGCTTGTATCGGCCTCTTCCGAAGAGAATTCCGCAAGCCCCTCGCCCTCACCGGTCATCAACCACATGATCGAGACGTTGAGCAGGCCCGCGAGCATTTGCAGGCGGTTGGCACGCGGTTCAGATCGATCGGACTCCCAAGCCTCAATGGTTGCGAGTTTCACCCCGAGGCGGCGGGCGAGTTGCGCCTGCGACAGCCCTACTACCTCACGCGCGGCGGCCACACGGTCGCCGAAGGTGGCGATCTCTTCGCTGAAATATGCGTCGTCGCTGGTGCCGTCCATGTTGTGCCTCCGTTTAGCTGGTTCCTAACATGGCTCCGGGGCGCATCCCCCCGTTCAAAACGACACATAGGCGACAAATGCGGCGTTGCACCCGGCAACGCCCTTGATCCGCACCCAGCGCGCTTCTACACGGGCTGCGTCTCAACTCTCAACTTTCGGAGCCCGTGATGGCCTTTCTTGCCGACAGTCTCGCCCGTGTGAAACCTTCTCCTACGATTGCCGCCACCACAAAGGCCGCCGAGTTGAAGGCGCAGGGGCGCGATATCATTGGGCTGGGCGCAGGCGAGCCGGATTTTGACACGCCTGAGCATATCAAAGACGCGGCGAAGGCGGCGATGGATGCCGGGAAGACGAAATACACGCCCGCCGATGGTATCCCCGACCTGAAAAAGGCGATCTGCGCAAAGTTCAAGCGCGACAACGGGTTGGATTATACGCCCGCGCAGGTTTCCGTCGGGACTGGCGGTAAGCAGATTTTGTACAACGCACTCGTGGCGACGCTGAACCCCGGCGATGAGGTCGTGATCCCCGCGCCCTACTGGGTCAGCTACCCGGATATGGTGCTGCTCGCGGGTGGTGAGCCGGTGATTGCGGAGACCACCGTCGAGACCGGCTACAAGCTCACGCCCGAGGCGCTGGAGGCGGCGATCACGCCGAAAACGAAGTGGTTCATCTTCAACTCGCCCTCCAACCCCTCCGGCGCGGGCTATTCCGCCGCTGAGCTAAAGGCGTTGACGGACGTGCTTCTGAAGCATCCGCAGGTTTGGGTGATGACCGACGATATGTATGAGCACATCGTCTATGCGCCGTTTGAATTCGTCACGCCCGCACAGATCGAGCCGGAGCTGTATGACCGCACGCTCACCTGCAACGGTGTCTCCAAGGCCTATGCGATGACCGGCTGGCGGATTGGATATGCGGCGGGCCCTGAGGACCTGATCAAGGCGATGCGCAAGGTGCAGAGCCAGTCCACCTCCAACCCCAACTCCATCGCGCAATGGGCTGCTGTGGCCGCGCTGAACGGGCCGCAGGACTATATCTCCACGTCCGGAGAGGCGTTCCGCCGCCGCCGCGATCTGGTGGTGGAGATGCTGAACGCTGCAGAGGGCATCACCTGCCCTGTGCCGGAGGGGGCGTTTTACGTCTATCCCTCCATCGCGGGCTGCATCGGTAAGACAGCACCCTCGGGCAAGGTGATCGAGACGGACGAGGATTTTACCGCTGAACTCTTGGAAACCGAGGGTGTCGCGGCAGTATTTGGCGCGGCCTTTGGCACCAGCCCGAACTTCCGCGTCTCCTACGCCACCTCGGACGAAAACCTCAAAGAGGCCTGCACCCGCATCCAGCGCTTTTGCGCGGCGCTGACCTGAGCCAAATGCTGGGCGGGCTCTATTTTCGCACACGCGACAACGGCGCGCTGGTCTATCGGGTGGATACCGAGAACCGGCAGCGCCGCTTGGAGCTTGAGCAAATCGCGGTGGTCAACCTGCGCTCTGGCGAAATCCGCCCGCATAACAACGCTGTGATCCCTGCGCTGGAGCGCAATGAGATCGAGAAGTGGATCGTTGCACGCCGTAAAGAGCTTAACCAGCGCGACATGCAGGATATCGACCGGCTGATCGATCAGCTGCACTGGGCGGCGCAATGGGTGCAATCGAAGGCCACGAAAGATCAGGCTGAGGATGTGTCGGATCGGTTGATGATGGCGATGCATGATCTGCGCAGCCAGCTGGTGCGCAAACACTCCCACGACCCCGAATAGCTTTAGGCGAGCGGTATGACCGCATCGCCGAGTGCGATGTGGCCGGGTGTAATCACCTCCGCCGTCATTCCCCCGTGGCCGCGCACGGCGGCGTATCCGCCTTTTCCAAGCGCCTCTTCCATGCGGCTGCAGGGCGCGCAGATGCCGGTGATGCGGAGGGTTGCGGAGCCGATGCGCAATGTGCGGCCTTTGAGGCCGATGAGATTGAGGCCACTGACAGCGATGTTGCGGCGAAGGTCGGTGAAATCGACGTTTTGGCCCGAAAGGCTTGCGATGACCGGCAGGTGCTCTGCCTGGAGCAGCGTGACCGCGCGCTTGCCGGGGGTGGCTTTGCGGTCGCCTTCAAGGCCCGCGAGCGTGACCTTCGCCCTGTCCACCTCGATCATCGCCGCGCGTTTGGCGGGGCGAAGACCGATCCATGTCACCTGCCCCGGCTGCGCATAGGCGTTGATCAATTGATCGAGGGTTTGCATGGCTATCGGGTTGCTCCTGCCTCTGGGCCACATAACATAGCGGCAACCGGAGTTTCACCATGACCGACCTCAGCGTGCCAGACACAACACCGCCCCGCAGCACGCTTGCGGCTGTGGTCGTGCTCGCGGCGATCGTTTTGGCCTCCCCTTTTGCCTATGCCCGCTTCACCGCGCCCCCCTCCGAGCCGTCCTTGAGCGCAGAGGGCGCGGAGTTGGTGGAGCTGGCAAAGATGCGGCCAGACCTGCTCGCGCGGGAGATGTTGGTGCAAGTCTATCAAGCGTTCGAGGCGCGCAGCGAAGAGGCGATTTACGACGCGCTTGCAGCGGCTGTGGCGGGCCCTGTGCTCGAAGAGCTCTACCTGCAACGCCGCGCAGCCCTCACCACCCGCGATGGCGCGGTGCAGGCGGTGCATGACGTGACCCTCAACACCCTCTCCGCCACTTGGACGAGCGACAGGTCCGTCGTGATGGAGGCGGACTGGCAGATCCTCGGCACGGTGGGCCATGCCGAACACCAGCACCAGCGCGGCAACTCCTATGCGGCCACCCTGACCTTCACGCTGATGGGGCCCGGATTTCGCGTGACGGAGTTTGACCTCCACTCGATCCGGCGCGACGAAAACGCCGGTGACGTCATCGAAGCGCCCGCCGAATGATCGACATCGCCGATCTTGAGTTTCGCCGCGCGGGCGGGTTTCGCTTGGCTGTCCCCGCGCTCACAATTGCGGACGGAGAGAAGGTGGCCGTGGTTGGCCCCTCCGGCACCGGTAAAACGACGCTCCTGAACCTGATGGCGGGGCTGCTTTTGCCCGATGCGGGGCGCGTGACGGTGGGCGGGGTTGCTGTCTCGACCCTCTCTGCATCCCAGCGCCGGGCGTTTCGGGCGCGCTATATCGGGCAGGTGTTTCAGGACTTTGAGCTGGTGGACTACTTAAGTGCCGCCGAGAACATCCTCTACCCCTGCCGCATCTCGCCGTTTCTCCCAGTAACGAGCGACCTGCGCCAACGCGCCAAGACGCTCGCCCGCGATATGGGCGTCGAGGATCGCCTTGCCCGCAAGCCCGCCGCCCTCAGCCAAGGGGAGCAACAGCGGATCGCGATTTGCCGCGCGCTGCTGGCAGAGCCGCCGCTGATTTTGGCGGATGAACCGACGGGCAACCTCGATCCCGACAATAAAGACCGCATCCTCGACATCCTGTTTGCGCAGGCCGCAGCTTCTGGCGCAACGCTTGTGACAGTGACCCATGATCACGACCTGCTGCCGCGCTTTGATCGGGTGGTGGATTTCGCAGACTTCGTGCGGGTGGCGGCGTGAGGGGGGCGTTTTTTCTCGCGTGGCGGCATCTCCTGCACCATGCCGGGCGCAGTGCGGTGATCGTGCTGGCCATCGCGGTGATCGTCGCCGTGCCAATGACCCTGCGCGATGTGATCTCGGCAGCGGATGCACGGCTCACAGAGCGCGCAGAGCAGACGCCGCTGGTGATCGGTGCCAAAGGCTCCCGCCTCGATCTGGTGATGTCGGCGCTTTATTTCGGAGAAGACCGGCCAGAACCGCTGGGCTACCGCGAGGTGGACCGGATCTGGGACACGGGCCATGCCGAAGCGATCCCGGTGCATCTGGGGTTTTATGCCGCCGATGCGCCCGTTGTGGGTACGGAAGTGGATTACTTCCGCTTTCGCAACCTTGAGATCGCCGAAGGACGCGGCCTTGCGATTTTGGGCGAGGCTTTGGTCGGCTCAGAGGTCGCGCTACGAGAAGGGCTGAGCCCCGGCAGTGCTGTTATCTCCACCCCGCAAAACCTCTTTGATCTGACCGGCTCCTACCCGCTGCAACTCAATGTCGTCGGAGTGCTCGCCCCCACCGGCACCGCCGATGATCAGGCGGTGTTTGTGGACATTCGCACCTCTTGGGTGATGGAAGGGATCGGCCATGGCCATGATGACCTCGTGGGCGCTGATGCGCGCGCGGTGGAGTTTCAGGTGATTACGGCAGAGAACGTGGACAGCTTCCACTTCCACGGCGATGTGGGGGCGTTTCCGGTCTCCGCGATCATCGCCCTGCCCTTTGACCAACGCTCCTCAACGATTCTGCGGGGGCAGTACCTGAATGAAGAGAGCATCGCGCAAGTGGCCGTGCCGCGCGAGGTAATCGCCGGGTTGATCGAGACGGTCTTTGCCATTGCCCAACTTCTCGACCGGATTGTGCTGATCGTAGGCGGTGCAGCGCTGCTGGCCATCGCGCTGGCGCTGCATCTGAGCATTCAGCTGCGCAAAAAAGAGATGGAGACCGCATTTCGTCTTGGAGCCTCTCGCATCGTCACCCTACAATTGGTGGCAGCTGAAGTGGTGATCCTGTCGGCACTGGCAGGCACGCTTGCGACACTCGCCATTTGGTTGGCGCGAACCCAATTTGCAGACACTCTTTTGGAGATCCTTGCGACATGAAAAAACTGCTTCTCGGAACTGTTCTGGCGGGCCTTTCCCTGCAACCCGCCGCCGCGCATTTCGGCATGATCATTCCCTCCGATCCGATCTTTGGCGGCAATGAGGATCGCATGATCTCTGCCACCTTCGGCTTTGCCCATCCGTTCGAAGCGGAAGGCATGGTGCTGGAGGCGCCGCTCGCGGCGCAGGTCACAGTGAATGGCGCGAGCACCGACATAGACCTGACTGCGGCCACGGTTCTGGATGCACCGGGTTTCGTCGCTGATATCGAGATTGCCCGCCCCGGCGCGCATATCCTCTCGATGGTGCCCCAGCCCTATTGGGAGCCTGCCGAAGATGTCTTTATCCAGCATTTCACCAAGACCTATGTCGCCGCTTACAGCGACGACAGCGGCTGGGATGCGATGCTCGGCTTCCCGGTAGAGATTGAGCCGCTCTCGCGCCCCTTCGCGCAATGGGCGGGCAACATGTTCCAAGGTGTCGTCACCCAAAACGGAGAGCCGGTGCCGTTTGCCGAAGTGGAGGTTGAGTTCTACAGCCCCGAGGGTGCGCTCGACATTTCCGACGAGCTCTTTGTCACCCAGTCGGTCAAGGCCGATGGCAACGGCGTGTTTTCCTATGTCGCACCCTGGGGCGGCTGGTGGGGCTTTGCCGCGCTGATGGAAGGGCCAGACACCATCGCTTTTGACGGTGAAGAAAAGGCTGTTGAGCAAGGCGCCGTCATCTGGGTGAATTTTGAGGAGGCGCCATGAAGGCTCTACTCGTCGCGGTGTGCCTGATCGTGCTGCCGGGCGTCGCCTCGGCGCATGGGCTGTCAGTCTTTGCCTTCCGTCAGGGGGAAACTCTTGGCGTGGAGGCGAAGTTTGCCAACGGCCGCGCGGTGCAACAGGGGCTGATCCGCATCCTGGATGCCGATGATCAGGTGGTCTTTGAGGGGCCTGTCTCTGGCGAAGAGACAACCTTCGTGCCGCTGGTGGGTGATGAGCGCGGCCTGTGGGTGGAGGTCGATGCGGGCAACGACCACTTCGACTACTGGATCCTGACCCCGTCGGATTTGGCGGAATGATGCTGCGTTTGGTCTTGGCGGTTTGCGCGCTCTGGGCGGTCCCAGCGATGGCGCAGATCAAGGTGGTGGCGGTGGCTTATCCGCTGGCCTGGCTCACGTCAGAGCTGGGGGGCAGCGGGGTTGAGGTGTCTTATCCGGTGCCTGCGGATCGCGATGCGGAGTTCTGGCGGCCCGGCATCTCGCAAATCGCTGAGATACAGGCGGCGGACGTGATCTTGCTTAATGGCGCCGGGTTTGCCGGTTGGACCGAGCGGGTGAGCCTGCCCCGCCGTGCCGTGGTGCAAACGACGCGCGGACTGGAGGATCAGTTCATCACCATCGAGGCCGTCACCCACTCCCATGGCGGCGACACGCATTCGCATGATGCGACTGCCACCTTCACCTGGATGGACCCTGCCCTGCTCGCCCAACAAGGCGTGCTGATCGCTGCAGCGCTAGAGCGGCGCGGCGTTGCGGTGGATCGCGCTGTGCTGGCAGAGCTTACAAACCTCGCCGACGATATCGCGACACTTCCGGCGGGGGCATGGGCAACATCGCATCCACGCTATCAATATCTCGCGCGGCGGGCGGAGGTTGAACTTTATGAGCTAGAGGCCGAGGCAGGCGCTGACCTCTCTGCCGACGAGCTTCAGGCGGTTGCAAATTGGCCCGTAGATGCCCTCTTGATGGAGCGTGCGCCCAGAACCCTTCCAAGCGTCAAAATCCCCGTGATCGTCTGGCCCACATTTGGAGCCGCTGTAGGTGATGAAGACGTGCTGGCCACCTGGCGCGCGGCCTATGAGCAACTTGCGGCCGCTCTGAAAGCCGCAGAGCCGTCTTGACGCGGCCACCCACCCTCCGTAATCGGGAGGGAGCGCGGGCGTAGTTCAGTGGTAGAACGTCAGCTTCCCAAGCTGAATGTCGTCGGTTCGATCCCGATCGCCCGCTCCACGCATCAGGAGAGTTCATGTCTGAACCAGCACAGCGCCGCGTGTGGCTGGCTTGGGCTGCGGTTGCAGCCACTATTCTCATCTGGGCGTCGTTTCTGCTGGTCACACGGGCTGCCGTCACAGATCGCCTCGGCCCCGTCGAGGTTGGCCTGCTGCGGTTCTTGACGGCCACAGTGGTGCTTGCGCCGGTTTTGCTGCGTCACGGTGTGTTGCCCGCCCCAGCGGAGCCCCGCCACATCCTACGCGTCGCCTTGCTGGGCGGGTTCGGCTTCGTGCTGTTGCTCGCTGCTGGCATGCAATACGCGCCTGTGGCGGACAGCGTGGTCTTTGCCCCCTCGATGCTGCCTTTTTACGTGGCGCTTCTATCGTTCCTCATCCTGAACGAGCGCTTTAGCCGCCAGCGGATGCTGGGCTTTGCGCTCATCCTCACGGGGGCCGTGGGCATCGGTGGTTGGGAGGTGATTGCGTCATCGGGCGATGGCACGTGGCGGGGGCACCTCTTCTTTACAGTGGCATCCTTTGTCTGGGCCGTCTTCACGCTCAACTACCGCGCCTCTGGCCTGCCAGCACTTCAAGGCGCGGCGATGATGTGCTTTTGGTCCGCGCTGGCGTTTTTGCTGCTGGTGCCCTTCACCGAGGTGCGGTTGCTGGAGATCGAGAGCTCAACACTCTTCTTCCACATCATCATGCAGGGTGTCGTCTCGGGCGTGATCTCAACGATTACTTACGCCTATGCCCTCCAACACCTGCCCGCCAGCAAAGTCGCGGCCTGTGGCGCACTGGTTCCGCCCATCGCTGCGGCGGGCGGATGGTTTTTCTTGGCGGAACCGTTTGGTTTGATCAAAGCCATCGGCATCGCGGTCGTCACCGTCGGCGTTTTGTTTGCTTCGGGTGTGCTCGACCGCACAAAGACGAGTGGTTAGCCCCTTGAGCCTTAGGGCAACGGCTGCGCGCGCTCGACCAGCTTTGCAAAATAGCTGGCACCAACTGGGCTGATCTCATCGTTAAAGTCGTAGTGCGGGTGGTGAAGGCCCGCACTCTCCCCCTGCCCCAGGAACAGATACGCTCCGCGCCGCTCTTCGAGCATGTAGCTGAAGTCCTCGCCCCCCATCATCGGCGCGGTATCGACCTCAACGCCCGCATCGCCAGAGACTTCGCGCGCCACATCAGCGGCAAACTCTAGCGCATCAGCGTGGTTGACGGTGACTGGATAGCCACGCTCGTAGTCCAGCACAGCCGTGGCACCGAAAGCCGCAGCGATATTCTCAACCACCATATGCATCCGGTCGATCATGAACTGCTGCATCTCCGCATCCAGCGTGCGGACGGTGCCCTGCAAAACAGCGCTCTCGGGGATGATGTTGTGCGCGGTGCCTGCATGAAACGTCGTGACCGAGAGCACGGCGGATTTCAGCGGGTCGATGTTGCGCGAGACGAGGGTTTGCAACGCCGTCACCATTTGGGCACCCACGACAATCGGATCGGTGCCCTCATTCGGCTTTGCCGCGTGCGCGCCATTGCCGGTGATGCGGATCGTGAACACATCCGCCGCCGCCATGATCGGTCCGGGGCGTCCCAAGAAGTGCCCTGCCTGAGCGCCCGGCAGGTTGTGAAGCGCATACACTTGGGTGATGCCAAACCGCTCCATCAAGCCCTCATCGCACATGACCTTGGCACCACCACCGCCTTCTTCGGCGGGTTGAAAGATCAGCGCGACTCTGCCCGCGAAACGGCGCGTCTCTGCCAGGTATTTGGCGGCCCCGAGCAGCATCGTCGTGTGCCCGTCATGGCCGCAGGCATGCATTTTGCCAGGGGTCTGAGACTTATAGGCGTGATCTTTGACCTCGGTGATCGGCAGGGCATCCATATCCGCCCGCAGGCCAATCGTTGGCCCGGCACCCTGCCCGTTGATCACCGCCACGACGCCGCTCTCCGCCAAACCCTCATGCACCTCATCCACGCCAAACTCGCGCAAGCGCGCGGCCACAAAGGCAGCCGTTTGGTGACAATCGAACTGCAACTCAGGGTGCATATGGAGGTGATGCCGCCACGCCTGCATATCTTGGGCAAATTCGGCAATCCGGTTGATCACGGGCATGGCGCACTCCTTTGGCTGATCGAAATAGAGGGCCGTAGGGCGCGGACGTCAAGCAAGGGGTTTGCGCTGGCCGCACTCTTCGCTAACCCAAGATCATGACCGATGACCTGATATATGACCGCAGTGCAGGGCTCGCGCGCCTTGTCGAGATCATGCGCAGACTGCGCGACCCTGAGAGCGGCTGCCCGTGGGACCTGGAGCAGACCTTCGAGACGATCGCGCCCTACACGCTCGAAGAAGCGCATGAGGTGGCAGAGGCGATCCGCACCGGGGACCGCGAAGAGTTGGCCGATGAGCTTGGGGATTTGCTGTTGCAGGTCGTCTATCACGCGCAAATGGCACATGAGGAAGGGTCCTTTGCCATCGACCGCGTGATCGACGGCATCTCTGAAAAGATGATCCGCCGTCATCCGCATGTCTTTGGCGATGAAAGCCGGGAGAAAAGTGCCACCCAACAAACCGCGGATTGGGAGGCGATCAAGGCGGCTGAGCGGGCGGGCAAGGGCGAAACTCAGCGCCCTCGCACGCTTGACGGTGTGGCGCTGGCCCTTCCTGCACTCACAAGAGCGATCAAGCTGCAAAACCGCGCGGCGCGCGTGGGGTTTGACTGGCCGAATACGTCTGACGTGGTTGCCAAGATCGTGGAGGAGGCTGGCGAGCTTTCGGAGGCCGCCCAAGCGGGCGATCAGGCCCATCTGGAAGAGGAGTTTGGTGATCTGATGTTCGTCTGCGCCAACCTCGCCCGACACCTCAACATCGACGCCGAAGCCGCTCTGCGTGGCGCAAACGCCAAGTTTGAGCGCCGGTTTCGGTACATCGAGGATGCGCTCGCAGCAGGCGGAAAATCCCCTACAGACTCAAACCTCGAAGAGATGGACGCTCACTGGAACGATGCGAAACGCGCGGAGAAGTCTGGCGGTTAACTATCCTGCCGGGATTTGCGCAATTCGCGGAACTTGTCCGGGTCGCGCTCTTTTGCGCCGCGCAAGGAGCCGTCAGCCTTGGTCAGGTTGGCACCGCCCTGCCGGGTCGAGAGGCCCGTGGTCACGATGTTGTAGAGCAGAAACAGAATAATCGCCATTCCGACGACGCCTGCAGCGCCGAGCAGCATGTTAAAATCCGTCTCCGACAGCCCCATGAAACCCTGTACCACCTCAGATACGGTTTCTTCTTCGCGTCGGATGATCGTTATGCTCTGACCGAACCCGTCGTTTTCCATCGTCTCGCTCGCGGTTTGCGCCAATATAGGCGAGGTTTTTGTGCGAATCGAGGGTTTTTGTCACGGGGGTGTGCGCCCGGTCTTCAACGCTTCCGCAGGATGGTGTAGGCGCAGCGCCAAAGACCACGCTTTTTGCCGGAGAGCACCCATGAGCAGCATCATCGACATCACCGCCCGCGAGATCCTCGACAGCCGAGGAAACCCGACCGTCGAGGTGGACGTGCTGCTTGAGGATGGCTCTGAGGGCCGTGCGGCTGTGCCCTCGGGCGCCTCGACGGGCGCGCATGAGGCGGTTGAACTGCGGGACGGCGACAAGGCCCGTTATATGGGCAAGGGCGTGCTGAACGCGGTCAACGCTGCCAACACCGAAATCGCCGAAGAGCTGATGGGCATGGATGCCACCGATCAGACGGCGATCGACACGGCGATGATCACGCTCGACGGCTCTGACAACAAAGGTCGGCTGGGCGCGAATGCGATCTTGGGTGTGTCGATGGCGGTGGCAAAAGCCGCCGCCGCAAGCGTGGGCCTGCCGCTTTACCGCTACATCGGCGGCACGTCGGCGCGCACCCTGCCCGTGCCGATGATGAACATCATCAACGGGGGCGAGCACGCTGATAACCCGATCGACATCCAGGAATTCATGATCATGCCCGTCTCTGCGACCAGCATCGCAGAGGCCGTGCGCATGGGCTCGGAGATCTTCCACACGCTTAAGAAAGAGCTCTCGGCGGCGGGTCATAACACCGGGATCGGCGATGAGGGGGGCTTTGCGCCGAACTTGTCGTCCACCACCGACGCGCTCGACTTCATCATGGCGAGCATTGAGAAGGCGGGGTATGCGCCGGGCAAGGACATCTACCTCGCGCTCGATTGCGCCTCGACCGAGTATTTCGACGGCACGCACTACCAGATGAAGGGCGAGGGCAAGACGCTCACCCCCGCTGAGAATGCCGAGTACCTCAAGACCCTCGTGGATGCGTACCCGATCATCTCCATCGAGGATGGCATGTCCGAGGATGACTGGGAGGGCTGGAAGCTGCTCACAGACCTCATCGGTGACCGCTGCCAGCTTGTGGGTGACGATCTTTTTGTCACCAATTCCAGTCGCTTGGCCGAAGGTATTGAAAAAGGCTGCGGCAACTCGATCCTCGTGAAGGTCAACCAGATCGGCTCGCTGACCGAGACGCTGGAGGCGGTGGAGATGGCGCATCGCGCCCAGATGACCGCCGTAATGTCTCACCGCTCGGGCGAGACCGAGGATGCCACCATTGCCGACCTCGCCGTCGCCACGAACTGCGGTCAGATCAAGACGGGCTCGCTCGCGCGCTCTGACCGGCTGGCAAAGTACAACCAGCTGATCCGCATCGAAGAAGAGCTTGGCGGCGCTGCGATCTACGCAGGCACCTCTATCCTGCGCAGCTGATACTCACTCCGCCTCTGGCAACGCGCCAGAGGCTTTGAGCTGCACAATCTCGCCGGCGCTGAACCCGTGTTCGGCCAAGATTTCATCCGTGTGCTCGGCAAAGCGCGGGGGTCGGCGGCGGGTGGCATCGGGCGGGGTGCGGGTGAGCGCCACCGGATTGCCCGTGACGGCGACACCTTCGGCAGTGCCCACCATCCCGCGGTGTTTGGTGTGCGGGTGGGCCAGCACCTCTGGCACCTCCATCACCGCACCGGCGGGCACTCCGGCGGCCATGAGGTCTGAAGCGAGTGTTTCGCCATCAAAGGCCCGCAAATGCACGATGAGCGCGTCCCGCAACGCCGTGCGATTGCGATTGCGGGCGGGGTGATCGGCGAAGCGGGGGTCAGCGAGTAGCGCCTCCGCCCCGATCTGCGTGCAAAGCTTGCGGAAAGAGCCGTCGTTGCCCGCCGCGATGTAGATATCTGCTCCACCCGTGGGAAACACGTCATAGGGGGAGATGTTGGAATGCGCGTTGCCAACGCGCTCTGGTCGCTGGCCAGAGAGCATGTGGTTGGCCGCCTGCGGGTGCAGCAGGCTGACGGCCACGTCGTAAAGCGTCAGGTCAATTCGCTGCCCCTGCCCCGACCGCTCCCGCTCATAGAGCGCCATGACGATGCCGATAACGCCCGACAGGCCCGTGGCCAAATCCACGAGCGGGATGCCGATGCGGACGGGTGCCTCTGGCGTGCCGTTCACAGAGAGCAACCCCGCCTGCGCCTGCACCACCGCGTCATAGCCGGGCAACCCGCCATAGGGACCATCCGCGCCGAAGCCCGTGAGTTGGCAGTGGATGAGGCGCGGAAAGCGCGCCTCCAGATCGCCCAGGCACCATTTCCCCAGCGTGCCCGGTTTGAAGTTTTCGATCAGCACATCGGCGGTGTGCAGCAGCCGCTCAAGCACCTCGCGCCCCGCTTCTTGCCGCAGGTCGAGCGCCATCCCGCGCTTGTTGCGGTTGGCCCCGTTGAAGTAGCTCGCGGCCTGTGTGGTCTCATCAAACGGAGGGCCCCAGTGGCGGGTTTCATCGCCGCCCGGAGGCTCCACCTTGATGACATCCGCACCATGGTCGCCGAGCCATTGCGCTGCAAACGGGCCACCCAAAACGCGTGTTAAATCAATGACTTTGACACCGTCGAGCGCACCCATCACCTAGCCTCGCGCGATCTGAGCCATGGCGGCCTCGGCAAACATCGGCACATATGCGCCCAGCTTCAGCCCACCTTCGGGGTCAGACGCATTGCCATCCAGCGCACGCTTTTTCACGCCCTGCAGGATCGCGGCCATGCGAAAGAACGCAAAGGCCACCGGAAAAGTTATGTCGGGCGTATCAGAGAGCCCAACGCGTTTGGCATAGGTCTCAACATAAGCCGCGTCGGAGGGAATGCCGAGGCTCGCTCGATCAACGCCAGCCAGCCCCCGCCCCACAGCGCCCGGCGGCATCTGCCATTGCATGATCTGATAGCCAAGGTCGGCGAGCGGATTGCCCAGTGTCGAAAGCTCCCAATCAAGCACGGCAGCGACACTGCCGTCGTTCGCAAACAACAAATTGTCGATCCGCCAGTCACCATGCACCAGCGTGAGCGTGCCGTCGTCGGGCGGCATGTTGGCCTCCAGCCAGGTGATCAGCTCCTCCATCTGGGGGATGCTCTCAGTCTCGGTCGCGCGGTACTGGCTCGTCCAGCGCCCCAATTGGCGCTCGAAATAATTGCCGGGGCGGCCATAATCAGAGAGGCCCGTCGCCGTCACATCCACAGAATGGAGTGCGGCAAGCGTGGCGTTCATCTGGTCATAGACGCGCGCGCGCTGATCAACCGAAAGCCCCTCGCAGCGCGGATCGACCCAGGAGCGGCCCTCGACAAAATCCATGACGTAGAACATCGCGCCGATTACGGCGTCATCCTCACAGAGATGCAACGCGCCGGGGACCGGAACGTCAGTATCCCCCAACGCGGAGATCACCCGAAACTCCCGATCCACTGCATGGGCGGATTTCAGAAGTTTGCCCGGCGGTTTGCGACGCAAGACATAAGTGCCGGACGGTGTGCGCAAGATGAAGGTGGGGTTTGACTGCCCGGTTGCGGTTTTCTCCGCCGTGATGGGCCCGCGAAACCCCTCAAGATGCGCAGTCAGATACGGCTCAAGTCGGTCCAGCGGCAGCAGGTCAGATGTAGGTGAGGGCATGCGCGCGCTCCCTGTGTGACAGATGCGGCACCGCGTTGAACATCGCCACGCGGAAGCGCCCGCCCTCCCAGTTGAGCCGATGGATGGAGGCGTTGTGGATGTCGAGCAGCAGCTCCGCCATCTGGCGTGGGGGCAAACCAAGAGCTGCGCCCAGCGTCACGCCAATGACCCCGCCAGAGGTCACGACGAGGGTGGTTTTGTCTTCAACCAATGCGGCCTTTACCCCTGCCGCAACCCGCCCGGTGAAATAGGAAAACGGCTCTGCCAGCCCCTCAAAATGGTCCTCAGACCACGCCTCAAACATCTTGGGGAAGAAGTCGAGAAATTGCATCCGGTCCTCGGGTTCAGGGTCGCCGGTTGCTGCGATATAGGCCTCAAGCAAGACGTCGTAGTTCAGCTCGTTGACGCGCGGGTCCTCTTCGACTTGCGGCAATGGGAAGACCTTGGCGATACCCTCCGCCGTTTCGCGATGGCGCCGCAACGAGCCGCGCACGACCCGGTCAATCGGCGTGCCGTGGCTTTGCATCCAGTGCCCCAGCCACTCGGCCTGTTGCCACCCAAGCGGGCTGAGACGGTCGTAGTCGTCGGTTCCGGCAGAGGCCTGCCCGTGCCGGACCATAAGAAGTGACCCCATCAAGCGCCCCGGTTCGTGTAGCGTTTCAACTCCGCCCGCGCGACCTGACGGCGGTGCACGGCATCTGGCCCGTCAGCAAGGCGCAGGGTGCGCACATGGGTCCAGGCGGCTGCGAGGGGTGTGTCTTGGCTGATGCCTTGCCCGCCGTACATCTGAACCGCCTCGTCGATCACTTGTAGCGCCACACGCGGAGCCTCAACCTTAACAGCAGAGATCCACGGGGCGGCGGCGCGCGGGTCACCCTGGTCCATCATCCAGGCGGCCTTGAGGCACAACAGCCGCGCCTGCTCAATCTGCATCCGGGCATTGGCTATGATGTCATGGTTGGCCCCAAGCTGGGCGAGCGGTTTGCCAAAAGCCTCTCGGCTGAGCGCACGCTTGCACATCAACTCCAGCGCCGCCTCTGCCTGCCCGATCGCCCGCATGCAGTGGTGGATGCGCCCCGGCCCAAGCCGCCCCTGCGCAATCTCAAAGCCGCGCCCTTCTCCGAGCAGCATATCCTCCACCGGCACGCGCACATCGGTGAAACGTAGGTGAAAGTGGCCGTGGGGCGCATCGTCATGGCCGTAGACCTGCATCGGGCGGAGCTTTTCGATGCCGGGGGTCGCGGCATCCACCACGATCATCGAATGTTGCTGGTGGCGGGAGCGCTCTTCGGAGGGCGTGTTGACCATCACGATATAGACAGCACAGCGCGGATCTCCGGCACCGGAGGCCCACCATTTCTCTCCGTTCAGCACGTAGTGATCGCCGTCGCGCACGCAGGACAGCGCCATGTTTGTGGCGTCGGACGAGGCGACCTGCGGCTCGGTCATGCAATAGGCGGAGCGGATCTCTCCGGCCATCAGTGGCTTCAACCAACGCTCTTTGTGATGCGGCTGCCCGTAGCGGTGGAAAACCTCCATGTTGCCAGTATCGGGTGCAGAGCAGTTGAAGGTTTCAGCCCCCAGATGCGCCTTGCCCATTTGCTCTGCGAGATAAGCGTAATCCACGATCGAGAGGCCAGCACCCCCCTCCCCCGGCCACCAGAAATTCCACAGACCCGCCGCCTTGGCGTTGGCTTTCAACCCCTCAAGGATTTCGGTCATGCGGGGGGAGTATTCCCAGCGGTCGCCGGTCTCTCCGACACGGGACAGAAACTCCTCTGAGGCGGGAGTTATCTCCTCCCGCACCATCCGTTCAACTTTTTCGATGAAGGGTTTAACCCGTTCGCTTGGCCCCAGGTCCATCCGTCTCTCCCCGCCTTTTGTTTGGGCAGAGAGTGGCGCAGTGGGGCGGCAGCTTCAACCCGAGACGTGGCGGACGATCACAATGATCCAGTCTGCGATAATGGCGGGCCGGGTTTGGCCCTCGGTCTCGACCGTGGTGGAGAGCACCATTTTCACCTTGGGGCCGTTTTCTTCGAGCTGCGACAGCGTGAATTGCGCCTTAACCTTCGCCCCCGCAGGCACCGCCCCCGTGAAGCGCAGCCGGTCAAACCCGTAGTTGATCGCATGGTCGAGATCGTCGGGCACAGGAACCGTCGCAAAGGCCATGGGGCTGAGAAAAGACAGGGTGAAGAAACCGTGCGCGATGGTCCCACCGAACATGGTCTTGGCGGCGCGCTCAGGGTCGATATGGATGTAGTGGTGATCGTTCGTCAGATCGGCAAAGGCGTTGATCATACCCTGATCAATCACCTGCCAGTCAGACTGACCGACGACCTCACCAACCTGCGCACGCAGGTCCTCGATAGGGATAAGATTTGTAAAGCTCATGGGATGTCGCCGGAGTCGTCTTGGGAAAGGTTGGTTGCAGTTCACATACTGACACGTGAATGCTGCGCCGCACAAACAAAAATTGCTTTTTGAGCGCCTATCCCGCGATCGCCCGCAGCCCCATATTCAGCGCCGCAATGCAGATTGAGACCGCAAACACGATGCGCAGCGGGCGGGCGGGCAGTTTATGCGCCAGCCAAACGCCCATGGGCGTGGTGATCAGCGTCATCGCGACCACGACCAGAAACGCGGGCAGGTTCACCAGCCCAAAGGTGAGCGGCGGCGCGCCCTCCCCCGCATCCACGAACAAAAACCCCAGCACAGAGGGGAGCGCGATGATCAGGCCAAAGCCTGCGGAGGTGCCAACGGCGCGCAAGATCGGCACGCCATAAAGCGTCATCAAAGGCACGCCGATGTTGCCGCCGCCGATGCCGAGGAGCGTCGAAAGCCCCCCCACGCCAAAGCCCATGACCGGGCGGGCGATGCCTTGGGGGAAGCTCTCCGCCAGCCGCCACTCTTCGCGGCCAAAGATCAGCCACATCGCGATCACAGCGCCAAACACCCCGAAAAGGCCCTGCAAGACCCGGCTCTCCAGCCCCTGAACCACAAACACGCCCACAATCGCCCCAAGCGCCAGCCCCGGCGCAAAGGGTTTGAGGATGCTCATGTCAAGCGAGCCTTTCTTGCGATGGCTCTGCGCTGATCTGGCGGACGTCACGATGATTGTGGCGAGCGATGTGGCGACGCAAACCTGCATCAGGCTCGCCGTCTCAAACCCCATCTCTGAGAACACATAGAAAAACGCGGGCACCAGCACGATGCCTCCGCCAATACCCAAGAGCCCAGCAAGCACGCCTGCAAATGCACCCACCGCACAAAGCACAAGGACGAAGGGCAAAAGGCTGATGAGGTCGGGCATAGAAGTCTCGCGGGTGGGTTGCTGGCGGCGCGTACCCCGTCAGCGCGGGAGGGTAAAGCCGTCAGGCGGCGCGTTTTTCTGCGACGTGGGAGAGCGCCTCTTGCACGAGCTCGGTGCCCGCGCCCGGCTTCACCGCACCATCGCTAAGTATCCGCCGCCACATCCGCGCGCCAGGCCTGCCAGAGAACGCGCCGAGCATGTGCCGCGTGATCCGGTTGAGGGGGGTGCCGAGGGCAAGCTCTTCCTCAATAAACGGCAGCATAGCGATCACAGCCTCCTCAGCCGTAACATCCTGCCCCGTCTTGAAAATCCACCGATCAGCACTGCCCAACACGGCGCCCGTGTCATGGTATGCCGCGCGCCCCATCATGATGCCGTCAAAGCCCCGCTCCAACTGCGCTTCCGCCTCATCAAGGGTCGCAATGCCGCCGTTGAGCACAATCTCCAACGGAGGAAACATACCCTTAATGCGCAGCGCGAGGTCATAGTCGAGCGGCGGAATATCCCGGTTTTGCTTGGGGCTGAGGCCCTGCAACCAAGCCTTTCGCGCATGAATGGTGAACCGCGTGCACCCGGTTGCCGCGACCTGAGAGATGAACTCGGGCAGCGTCTCTTCCACCTCTTGCTCATCCACCCCAAGGCGACACTTGACGGTCACATCCACGGGGGAGGCCTCGCGCATCGCCGCGATACACTCCGCCACGAGCGCGGGCTCATGCATCAAACACGCGCCAAACGCGCCGTTTTGCACCCGATCCGAGGGGCAGCCCACGTTGAGGTTAATCTCGCGATACCCAAACGGCGCAGCGATCTTGACCGCCGCGGCAAGGCGCTCTGGGTCTGACCCTCCGACCTGCAACGCAACCGGCCCATCCTCCGGATCATTGCGCAACCAGCGCGCAGGCTCCTCCGCATGCAAAATTGCTTCTGCAGTGACCATTTCGGTGTAAATCAGGGTCTGCTGCGAGAACTGTCGAAAGAACCGACGGCAAAACCGGTCCGTCCAATCCATCATTGGCGCGGTGGAGAGCCGAATATCGGGTCTGGGCGGGGTTTGAGGTGTCATGGCTGTCGATTTGGGTGCGTCTCGCAGTTCAAATACGCCAAACGGTGGCGCATTTCCACATGCTCACCGCGCGAGCGCCAAAAGCCCCGGAACATCGAGATGCGCTTCCACATGCTCCGCCAGCGCATCGAGGGTCTGCTCAACCGTGTCGCTGTACTTCACAGCACTCTGCGCACCCAAAAACTGCAGCCACGCCGCGCGAAACCCATCATCGCGGAACATGCCGTGCAGATAACTGCCCGCAACCTGCCCCGACGCAGCCTCTGCCCCCTCTGCCCGACCCTCGACATGCGCGAAGGGCCGCGCGGAGTCAGGCCCCGCTGTGCGACCGATGTGGATTTCATAACCGTCAAACGGCACGCCCGTGGCCGCATGCACCGCCTGCACCTCGGAAAGGCGCTTATCGCCGGTCATTGTGGTCTCGACATCCAAAAGCCCAAGCCCACGATCAACGCCTGCGTCCCCTTCGATGCCTTTCGGGTCCGCGACACTGCGCCCGAGCATCTGAAACCCGCCGCAAATCCCCAAAACACGCCCCCCCCGTCGCACATGGGCGAAGAGGTCTGTGTCCCAGCCCTGCGCACGGAGAAATGCCAGATCACCCCGGGTGGATTTGCTGCCGGGGATAATCACCACATCCGCATCGCCGGGGATCGCCTGCCCGGCGGCAAGCATCGTGACCCGCACATCCGGCTCTTGCAGAAGCGGGTCGAGGTCATCGAAATTGGCAATCCGCGAGAGGCGCAGGCAGACGATATGCACCGTGCCCGCGCTCTGCGGCGCGCTCAGGTCAAGTGCATCTTCGGCGGGGAGTTTCCAGGCCTCGCCAAACCACGGCAGCACGCCAAAACCGGACCATCCGGTGTGCTCTTCGATCATGGCGTAGCCGTCATCAAAGAGCGACGGATCACCCCGGAACTTGTTGATGATAAAGCCTTTAACCAAGGCTGCGTCGCGAGGGTCCATCACCGCCTGCGTACCGACGATCTGCGCGATCACCCCGCCCCGGTCTATGTCGCCGGTCAGCACCACGGGCACCTTTGCCGCCTGCGCAAACCCCATATTCGCGATATCGCCGGCCCGCAGATTGATCTCCGCAGGGCTGCCTGCGCCCTCCACGATCACCAGGTCATGCGCCCCGCGCAGCCGCTCAAAGCTCTCCAGCACAGCGCTCAACAGCTGCGGCTTGAGCGCCGCATACTCCCGCGCCCGCGCCGTGGTCAGACGCTTGCCCTGCACAACAACCTGCGCCCCCACATCCGTCTCGGGCTTGAGCAGGACCGGGTTCATATCGGTATGAAGCGGTACGCCGCAGGCCAACGCTTGCAAGGCCTGCGCGCGCCCGATCTCGCCACCATCCGAGGTGACGGCAGCGTTGTTCGACATGTTCTGCGGCTTGAACGGCGCCACCGACAGCCCCCGCCGCCGCGCGGCGCGGCACAAACCCGCCACCAGCATCGACTTGCCAACATTCGAGCCTGTGCCTTGCAGCATAAGCGCCGTCATCGCCCACTCCGTGTCCAGCGGACGGCGCTAACGCGCCGAAGTCTCTTTCTTTGCGTGCCTCCGGCGGAGGTATTTCTGTCAAGATGAAGACAGGATCCAACATCGCATCCGCTGAGGCCAAAAAGAGGCACGGATGCGATGTCTTCACCTTGAGCGATCATCGGGACCTCTCCCTGTACCGCCCCGGCAGGGTCCGCATGATTGGTAAACAAAGTCTTTCTTCATCTTGATAAAAATACCTCGGGGGGAATTGGGCGCAGAGCGACCAAGGGGGGCAGAGCCCCCGGCCCGCTCTCAAAACTCGACCCCGCGTTGGGCTTTCACGCCTTCTTTGAACGGGTGCTTTAGCAGAGTCATTTCGGTCACCAAATCCGATGCCTCAATCAATTCCGGCTTGGCGTTGCGCCCGGTGAGACAGACATGGGTCATGCGGGGTTTTTGGGTCAGTAGGAAATCCACCACGTCGTCGATGTCGAGGTAGTCATAGCGCAGTGCGATGTTGATTTCGTCCAACAAGACAAACTGGATCTCTGGGTCGAGGATCTGCTCTTTGGCGATGCGCCAGCCGTTTTCAGCGGCGGCGACGTCTCGGTCGCGGTCTTGGGTTTCCCAGGTAAAGCCTTCGCCACTCACGAAAAACCGGCACTCCTCGGCGAAGCGCTCACGCAGGAAGGTCTTTTCGCCCGTCTGCCAATTGCCCTTGATGAACTGCACCACAGCGCAGGGCATGCCGTGGGCGATGCAGCGCATGATCATCCCGAAGCCCGAAGAGGATTTCCCCTTTCCTGCCCCGGTATGAACCATGATCAGGCCCTTTTCCTCGGTCTTGGATTTCATCATCTCATCGCGCGCGGCTTTGATCCGCTTCATCTTGGCATTGTGGCGGGCGGTGAGATCGTCCATCGGGGCCTCCGGGAGTGCTTGACATTGCGCTGCGGCGAGGCGCATCTGGTCGGGCGCTGGTGCCTGTGTCAACAGGTGAAAAGGGAATGGTCAGTCGGCCCGCCGATGAGATCAGCCGCCCCCGCGACCGTGACCGGAGAGGGGTCTGACGCCACTGGAGCGATCCGGGAAGGCCAGACCGCCGCAGGGAGGGATCGCCCTTCCGAGATCCGCAAGCCGGGAGACCTGCCAGAGCGACAGAGACGCAACCGGACGGGGTGTTCCGGTGACGGGACACAGGCGCACGCCTCCCGCCATCTGGCCCGCGTTCCATGGATATGGAACAGACTGTGACCCAACCGACCCGAAAGCCCGTGGAGGTGCTGGTCTGCCAGACCTGCAAGCATGGGCTGAGTTTCGACGACAGCGAAACGCGCCCCGGTGCGCGGCTTTTGGCGGCACTGGGCGAAGGCACGGTGCCCGACGGGATCGCGGTGAAGGGTGTCGCGTGCCTCTCCAACTGCTCCAACGGCTGCACCATTGCGGTGCGCGGCGGGGCGTCTCGTTGGACGTATGTTTACGGCAATCTGTCGCCCACAGACACATCCGTGGTGCTGGAGGGCGTCACAAAGTACCACGACACCACCGACGGCGTGGTGCCCTGGCGCGAACGGCCAGAGCACTTCCGCAAAAACTGCATCGCCCGTATTCCACCTTTGGAGGTCATTGATGACAACGCTTGAGAAACTCCCCGTAACCGTCGTCACAGGCTTTTTGGGGTCGGGGAAGACGACGCTCGTGCGGCATCTGATGACCAACCCACAGGGCAAGCGCCTTGCAGTGGTTGTCAACGAGTTTGGCGATGTGGGCGTGGATGGGGAGATCCTGAAGTCTTGTGCAATCCCCGAATGCCCGGCGGAGAATATCGTTGAGCTGGCGAATGGCTGCATCTGCTGCACCGTGGCCGATGACTTTATCCCGACGATCGAAGCGTTGATGGCGCTGGAGCCGCGCCCGGAGCATATCCTGATCGAGACGTCGGGACTGGCCCTGCCGAAACCGTTGTTGAAGGCGTTTGACTGGCCCGCGATCAAGTCAAAGATCACCGTGGATGGCGTCATTGCGCTGGCGGATGCCGAGGCCGTGGCTGCTGGCCGGTTTGCGCCGAATGTGGCCGCCGTGGACGCACAACGCCTTGCGGATGACAGCATCGACCATGAAACGCCGCTCTCTGAGGTGTTTGAGGATCAGATTTCCTGCGCCGACATCATCCTCCTGACCAAGCCCGATCTCGCCGGGCCAGAGGGCGTTGCAAAGGCGAAAGAGATCATCGCGGCAGAGGCTCCGCGCCCCCTGCCCGTGGTGGAAGTGGCTGAGGGTAAGGTTGATCCGCGCGTTGTGCTGGGGCTTGAGGCGGCGGCGGAAGATGACCTAGAGGCGCGCCCGTCGCATCACGACAGTCACCACGACCACGATGATCACCACCACCATCATCACGATCACAACCATGATGAGTTCGACAGCATCGTTGTGGACATCCCAGAGGTTGCCGATCCCGCACAGCTCGTCGCGCAAATCGAGGCGCTGGCAGACAGCCAGAACATCCTGCGCGTCAAGGGCTATGCCGCCGTCACCGGGAAACCGATGCGTCTCCTCGTGCAGGCCGTCGGGCGCCGTGTGCGCCACCAGTATGACCGCCCCTGGGCCGCAGGAGAGGCGCGCAACGGGCGTCTCGTGGTGATCGCGGAGCATGACAACATCTCCCGCACAGCGATCGAGGCGGTCCTCCACCCTGCGCAGGCGGCCGAGTAACCGCTGATGCATGTCATCTTTCGCGAAAGCCACGGCCTGGAAGAGAGCGAGACGCCGATAGATCTGGGGCAAACACCCGCGGATCTGGTGGTGTTGTCGTTCTCTGACAGTGACTTAGGCGCGTTCGCGGCGGGGTGGCATCGCGGCGGTGGCGCACAAGGGCGATTGCCGAGCTTGCGGTTGGCGAACTTGGCAGCACTCAAACATCCGCTGTCGGTCGATACGTATGTTGAGCAAACGCTTGAGGGGGCCAAGGGCATCCTCATCAGGTTGATCGGCGGCATCCCGTATTGGAGCTATGGCATCCAGTCGGTGCAGGCCTTGGCGCAGCGCAAGGGGATTGCGCTGGCTGTGCTGCCTGCAGATGGGCGCGAGGATGCGCGGCTCGATGCAGTCTCCACCCTGCCCCTCTCAACCCTGCGGCGTCTGGCGCATCTGTGTGATACCGGCGGAGAAGTCGCCGCACAGGCCGCGCTATCGCAAATGGCACTCGCCGCAGGTCTTTATGCGGGCCCTGTGGCAGGCGACAAAACCCTGCCAACGGTAGGCGCATGGACGCCGGAGCACGGCGTTTGTGCGCCCCTGGTTGCGCGGGGCATCGAGGCAAAACCGCTCGTCATCGTCACCTTCTATCGCGCCTATCTGACCGCCGCGGACCTCGACCCGATCAAGAAGCTCTTCGCGGAGTTGCGGCAGGCCGGGTTTGCCGTGATGGGCCTTTTTGCGCCGTCGCTGAAAGCCCCCGACGCGGCGAACTGGTTGCGGCGGCAGGTGACATTCTGGGCACCCAAGGCGATCATCAACGCGACATCGTTTAGCGGCAAAGGTGCGGACGGGACTTCGCCACTCGACGCCGCGAATGTTCCAGTGTTTCAGGTGGCTCTGGCAACCTCGACGCGAGAGGCTTGGGCGGAAGCAGACCGCGGCCTCTCACCTGCGGATTTGGCGATGCATGTGGTTCTGCCGGAGGTGGATGGGCGGCTGACGGGCGGAGTTGTCTCGTTCAAAGAGCCCGGAGTTCTCGATGAAGCGCTGGAGTTTTCGCGCTATGCCCACCAAGGTGACTTTGCGCAGATCAAGGCGGTGGTAAGCAAGGTCAAGAACTGGACACGACTCGCTGATAAGGCAGAGAAAAATCGGCAGATCGCTCTGGTGCTCTCCACCTACCCCGGGCG